>JAZRUV010000041.1:0-2404 GCA_045652705.1 Clostridia bacterium | reverse complement strand
GGTAATGAAGAAAACTAGACATTTATTGTTTACTTAAAGGAGGGAAATAAAATGGCACAACCAAAAAGAAGATGGTCAAAAGCTAGAACAGCACTTCGTCGTTCTACATGGAAATTAGAAGAAAAATCACTTGCAACTTGTGAAGCATGTGGAGAAGTTATACTTCCACATAAAGCATGCCCTGCTTGTGGTAAATACAATAAAAGACAAGTAGTTGAAATAAAGACTAAAAAAGAAGAAAAATAAGAATGGTGACCTCACGAGTATGTGAGGTTTTGTTTTTAGGTGAGTAAATGGAAAAATTAAATGTTGTTTATGAAGATAATCACGTAATAGTAGTAATAAAACCAAGTGGAGTGCCTAGCCAAGCAGATAAGTCCGGGGATATAGATATGTTAACACTTGTTAAGGCGTATATAAAAGAAAAATATAACAAACCTGGTGAAGTGTATCTTGGTTTAGTACATAGATTAGATAGAATGACATCAGGTCTTATGGTGTTTGCAAGAACATCAAAAGCAGCAAGTAGATTATCTAATAGTATTCGTGAAGGTGACTTTAAAAAGGAATATGTATCAGCTTTAAATGGTAATGTAGAAAAAGAGGGAAGATTAGAAAACTATCTTTTGAAAGATGAAAGAACTAATATAAGCAGTGTAGTGGATAGTAACAAAAAGAATGCAAAGTTAGCTCAGTTAGATTACAAAGTAATAGGTCACACACAGTATAATGAAAAAGAATATACTTATGCAAGAGTAAAGCTATATACAGGTCGTCATCATCAAATAAGAGTACAATTTTCACATATAGGACATCCACTATATGGAGATATAAAGTATGGGGGAATAAAAGGAGATTTAGCACTTGTGGCTTGCAGTTTAAAATTTATTCATCCAACTAAAGATGAGTATATGGAATTTGAATATATGCCAGATAAAACTGGTATATGGAGGGATATATAAATTGGAATTAGTAGATATAAAAAACAAGCTTCTAGAGTTTGAAAAAACAATAAACGAAATAAAGAATACTCTTAAAATAGAATATAAAAGACAAGTGTTAAGTGAATTAGAACAAAAAACTATGGAACAAGGTTTTTGGGATGACAGCAAAAATAGCGGTGAGACTTTAAAGCAAATAAAAGATTTAAAAGTAGAACTTACTTCTTTTGATAAAACAAATGTAGCTTATGAAAATGTGGAACTTGCATATGAGCTTTTAAAAGATGAATATGACGATACTCTAATAAAGGATATTGAAAAAGATATTAAAGCGTTAGAGGTTAAAGTGGAAAAATTAGAGACAGCCTCCCTGCTTTCAGAAGAGTATGATACATTAAATGCTATAGTAACAATACATGCTGGCGCGGGTGGAACTGAATCACAAGATTGGGCTGAGATGCTAAACAGAATGTATTCTAGATGGTGTGAAAAAAATGGTTTTGAATACTTACTTTATGATATTCAAGAGGGTGAAGAAGCAGGAATTAAAAGTGTTACTTTTGGTGTAAAAGGACTTTACGCATACGGATATCTTAAATCTGAAAAAGGTGTGCACAGACTTGTTAGAATCTCTCCTTTTGATGCAAATAAAAGAAGGCACACGTCTTTTGCGGCATTAGATGTTATGCCGGAAATAGAAGATAATATAGATATTGAAATAAGGCCAGAAGATATACAAATGGATACATATAGAGCTTCCGGTGCGGGAGGACAACATGTTAACAAAACAGACTCCGCAGTAAGACTTAAACATATACCTACAGGTATAATTGTTGCTTGCCAAACAGAACGTTCTCAAATACAAAACAGGGAAACATGTATGAAGATGCTTAGGGCAAAGCTATATCAATATGAAATGAATAAAACTCAAGAAAGACTAAAGGAAATAAAAGGAGAGCTTACAGAAAATGGTTGGGGAAACCAAATACGAAGCTACGTATTTTGCCCATATACATTAGTCAAAGACCATAGAACAAATTATGAGATGGGAAATGTTCAAGCTGTTATGGATGGTGAAATTGATGAGTTTATATCTGCCTATTTGAAATATAACGCAAACAATTAATATAAATTCCAATTATTACTACTAGTAACAATATAAAATATATGGTATAATATACTTTGGTGTAAAGTATATTATACTTTTTTATAGTATAGGAAATATCGTTAAATTAATGAATATAAAATGTCGAAATTTGCGATGAAAAGTGGAACAAAAGGTCTTGACGAAACGTATGTTCTAGATGTAAAATATGTCTAAATCAAGAAGGGTGGTGATTAAATGTTGCTGACTTTCAAGATGGACATAACAAAATTAAATGAGAAAGGGCTAAATATAATAAATGAGTTGGGATGGCATATAGAGAAAGTATATAATTCATTGTTATATGAAGTACGTGAAA
>JAZRUV010000040.1:0-14521 GCA_045652705.1 Clostridia bacterium | reverse complement strand
ACCTTCTGCGTCAAGAACAAGGTTCTCTATCCCCATAAGTACCGCAGATCTTGCCATTATTGTTTTAATAGTAACAGATTTACCAGAACCAGATTTACCGAATATTATCATATTATAGTTTGTAAGCGAACTATTGAAGTTGTCGAAAATTACAGGTAAGCCTGTTTGTTTATTTATTCCAATTGGCACTCCTGTTGGATGTCCAACATCAGCCGTAACAAATGGAAATACTGTAGCCATTGAACCTCTATCAAAAGTATGTTTTCTTGTTATTTTGTTATTGTTTAATGGCAAGTTAGACTTAAAGCCTTCTTCTTGTAATGCCCATGCAGTTTTAAGACCAACTAAGCTTTTAGAAGCTTCCATGGCAAGTAGTTCAGATAATTTATCTAACTCGTCTTTTGAATAAGCAAATAATGTACATATAATACTTGCCTCAAAAAGTTTATTATAACCTGCTGCTATTTGGTCACGAAGCTGTTCTGCTTCCGCTTGTTTTTGACTTAATGTAGCTTCTCTGTTTATATCTCCCCTATCTTGAGCAACATATCTTTCTGATTGAATTTCAACAATTTGTTTGTTCAAATCATTTTGAGATGTTGTTTCAGATATAGGGCTTATATATACAGATGTATTTACATCCCCAAACTCGTATATATTAGACAAGAAATATGGAAATGTAGCTTGTCTAGGCAATGTTGTTACATAGAATGTTCTTGCAAATCTTGATACTTTAGAAAATATTTCTAGATAATCAAAATGAGATGCATCTATTCCTGATGGTGCTAACAAATCTTTTAAATTAGATTTGTTAAGCCCCAACACATTATCCATATCTGTGTTTTGTTCTATTAATTCATCTGTCATTTTTACACTTTCGTTTTCTACAACTTTATCGTTCTTTTCTTTTTTCATTAGATGTACCGCCATAATTATACAATTGATTCGTTATCATCTCCTGTAGAATTATTTTCTTGTGCCATAGTGTTTTCTTGTACTATTGGTTGAGATTCTTGTTGTTCTAATTCTTGAGCAACTTCCTCTACAACATTTGGTTCGTCTTCTTCACCTTTTATTTTAGCTATTTTTTCTCTAATTCCATTTATTCTAGCTTCTTCTTTTGCAAGTCTTTCTTTTTTAGCTTTTTTATATTCTTCAACTATAATTTTTTTTGCATCTTGCTTAACTTTTTCAGGAACTTTTTCCCTTTTTACTATTTCTATAGCTTGTTTACTTGATTCCTGATCAAATTCATCTTCTATATCATTTTGTGTTGTAAGAGTTCCTTCATCTATTGCTCTGTTTAAAGCCATTATTGCTTTGTATTCTGCTTCTTGTCTTATGCTTTCAACTAATTTTTTATGCTTTTTAGTTATTGCATCTTCAGAAGTTGAATATAATCTATAGAATCCTGCTTCTAAAGCTTGTTGAACACTCATATAGTTTTTATCATCTCTATTGTATGCAGAGTATAGTAATTCTGCTATTTCGTTAGAACTTAAAATGGTTGCATTTACTGAACACATTGAAAGTCCACTTATTATGTTTTGAACTCTAGTGAACAATTCAGAATAACATATATCTAATAATTCTTCTTTATTAAAGTTTGATGCATTAGATAATTCTGATTTATAATATGAAACTAGAACATAAAAACTTCTTTGTAGCATGCTCTTATTTAAAGCAAGTTTTTCAACATATCTTACAATATCCTGACCATATTCTAACACATTTAATATGCTGTTTCTCTTATCTTCAACTTGCTCTATTTCTTCATCAGTTGATTCTAATGAATTAAGCACTGTATTGTATTCTGTATTTACATCATCATATTCTTCATACATAGATTTCATATTTTCTTTATATGAAGCTATATTAGATTTTAGATTAACTGTTTGTGCTTGAACATACAATTGAACAGGGAATTTTAAAGTATTTAAGAAAGTCATAAATCCTTCTTCAACAGATAATTGTTCTACTTCTGACATCAAGTTATAATTTATTCCTTTACATTTTATAACAGCTGTATATTTTTCACCTTTTTGTTGAATTATCATATTATCTTGAATTTTTTCAAATTCCATAAAATTAAATACATCATCTTTTGGTATATTCTCATTAGGATTTTTCTTATAATTGCTTTCTGTAGCCGCTTTAGCGTGACTACCATTTGTTTTGTTTACATTATTAACCGATGATTTTTGGTTTTTCTTATCCATTTTGTTTTTAAATAAAAATAAAACTAATCCTATTATAAGAAATACAACCCCTATAACTATTATCATAATCGCATCAAAACTTAAGTTCATTACTTTTCTCCTCCTTTTGTTACTTCTCTTTTATGATTATACAGATATATCTTCTTTTTGCTTCTAAACATTATTGCACGTATAATCATTGCTCCTATGTTTTCTCCACCGGCTTTTCTAAGTGGTCCCATAGCAGGAACATCTGGTATTGTTACCGCAGATAAAGCATAACCTATTGCTGCAAATATAGCTACAATTATTATTGAACCTATAACACCTATATCCATAAAACTTGCTAGTAAGAAATATACAAAAACTCCTACTAAACCAAACGCTAACGTAGCAGCAAAAGATTTTATTGTAAATATATATAATATTCTACTTTCACCCTTTACGCTACGTGGTACATAATATGATCCACCCATATATTTCATCCTCTCTTTCGTTTATTTTGCAATTACATCATTAAATCCGGCTAATATGAAATTTAAAAATGTTATTGTTGCGTATACCATCACTATTCCAAGTACTATTGGTACACCCTTTGCCTTTAGTTGTGATTTCCCTTCAGCACCTGCCATTAAGTATTTTATACCTATATATATAATTCCACCTATTGCTAAAAAATTAGCAATATATAAAACTGTGCTATATATAGTTAACGCTGTACCTTTCCAGTCACCCGTTACAAAATTCAATCTGTTTCCATTAGTAAACAATGCACTTATAGAACTCCATCCATAAAATACCACTGCTGCAACAATTAGTGTAACTAAACTATCTTTAACGCTAGCTTTAGATTCAACGCCACCCCAAATATATTTGACACCTAGTATAATAGTCACTGCCACAAATATTAAGTTACCTACGAATTTAATCATCTCTACTAAAGGTGACAAAGCATCTATAGCTTCTTTACCCACAGAGCTGCTCGCACCATTCAAGAAGTTGTGCGCTTGTCCCCACCATTCCGTTGAAGGACCTGTAATATTATTAGTTTGTTTCCCTTCAGTAAATGCATCGTCATATCTAGCATATGTAACATTTGAACTTAATAATATTACAACTAGTAGAAATACAACCGTCAACATTTTTTCTATTTTTCTGTTCATACAATACCCCTCTTTTACATACTATCACTCAGTAAATTTTATCATTTAATGCAAAAAAAGTCCATATAAACAACCATTAATTCGTGTTATTTATATAAACTTAATCTTTTTGTAATATATTTGTAACATTTGTTGTTATTATACTACATCATCAAACATTTTAACAACAAATTCCAATACATATGATGCTCCAAATACTAAAACAGACCCTATTGCAAGATAAATCAATCCTTGTTTTATATCTGCTTTTTGATCTGCTGATGAAAACATATATCTTAAACCTGCAAATACTATGCATCCAACTGCAACCATTCTTACAATGTTTGCTACTGTATTCCATACTCTGTTAGCCATTTTAGACATGTTTTTATCAACCTTATTTTCATTATAAGGATTACTTGGCGTTTGATTTGTATTAATATCTGCAAAAACAGGTTGTACGCTTACAAACAATACCAACACTAAAAGTCCAACCATTAAATACTTCTTCATATCATTCCTCCGAATATATAAAAAGGATAAATATTTAACCAAAAATACTTATCCTTAATTAATTTCTTTTAAACTACTATTATTGTCCTGCAACTTCTCCTGCAACAGACATAAGTAGGTCTAGTACAAAAGATGCTCCAAATACAAGTATTGCACCCACTGCAAGTATTCCCATGCTCTTCTTTATATCTGCTTTTTGGTCTGCTGATGCGAACATATATCTTAAACCTGCAAATACTACTGCTGCTACAGCTAATATTCTAACAACGTTAATAACTGTGTTCCACACTCTATTTGCTGCGTCATCAAATGTGTCAATTGAATCAGCGCCACCACCAATAGGTTTCTCTGATGGTAATTGAATTCCAGTTCCATCTGCAAATACAGAAGTTAATACTAAGCATACAACCATAACTACTGGTAATATTTTCATTAATTTTTTCATAATTTTCCTCCTTAATTAACTTGTTATACACGAATTGTACCACACGACTTTAAATTATGCAATATATTTTTTTATTTTTTTACAATTGTAATATTTTTGTAATATTGGCATTTTGTTTCCTTTTTTCTACATATTTCGCTAATTATACTTTGCTTGACATCCAATTATTTATTTATATAATTATCCCATGTTTAAAAAATATTTATTTATTCTAACAATCTTTTTATCTTTTATTTCATTATTCTTTAGTTCAAATACGCTGGATAATAATTTATATTTTCCCATAAAAAAGAAAAAATATTATATCTCATCATACTTTGAATATAGGACATTGGGGTCGTATCATTTCCATAACGGGATAGATATTCCTCTTGTAGAAGGTACGCCTCTTTACGCCCTAAGCGATGGGGTTGTTAGTTCTGCACACTTTATTTCAGGTTATGGTCATAGTGTAATTATTACATATAACAACGGGTATAAATCATTATACGGACATTGTTCACCAAAGTATATTGTAGCTGTTGGACAAAGTGTAAAAGCAAAAGAGCTAGTTGCCTATGTCGGTCCTAAATATCTAGCAAATGGGAAATTAAATGGTTTTACCACAGGGCAACATCTACACTTTACTTTGTATTATAACAATAAACTTATTAATCCTTTAAGTGTAAATTATATTTTACATTAAATTTAATTCAAACGTTATTAGCAATATTTTAATGAAAAGGAGTTTTTTATGATAAATAAATCAACTAGTGAAGAATATATGCATTTTTTTACCGAAATAAAAAATAAAATTAGAAATTCTCAATATGAAGCATTAAAAGTTGTAAACAAAACATTAATTGCGTTATATTGGGAAATTGGCAGAGAAATTTATTTAAAACAACAAGAAAAAGGCTGGGGTAAATCTGTAGTAGAAATTTTAGCCAATGAATTACAAACTGAATTTCCTAATGTAAAAGGATTTTCTGCAAGTAACATATGGAGAATGAGAAACTTCTTTGTAACTTATAAATGTTCAGAAAATCTCGCACCAATAGTGCGAGAAATTAGCTGGTCTAAAAATATTGCTATTATGAAAAAACAAAAGATGAATGTAAAATTTCAAAAACGCCAATGCCAGAAATAGACATTGGTAATCAAGGAATAATGATTAAATGCACTCCGTCTAAATTATATTTGAACTTATTAAAGACAAGCAACAATAAAAATGACGGTATAAATGGCGGTATAAATGGCGGTATAAATATTATTAAAACAGACTCAGATATAGAAATAGAAATTCTAGATTTAATAAAAATTACATCCAATATAACTCAAGTGGATTTGTCTGTCAAATTAAATGTTCCATTGAGAAGAATTCAAAGATGCATCGCCAACCTTAAAGAAAAACACATTTTAGAAAGACGTGGTTCTAATAAAAAAGGACATTGGATTATAAATGAATAATAACGTTAAATAGAGCCATAGCTTTCATATGTTTGCTATGACTCTATTTATTGTTTATCTATTTTACTCTTCTATATGAGCTACTTCTTCCTTGTTATATTCTTCAAACTTAGAAACAGAAACTTCATATGCAACTCTTTTTTCAACAGTTCCATCTTCATATTTCTTTTCATATTCTCTAGCTTGAATTCTACCTTCTAGTTTAACGTTTGTTCCAATTCCTAAACCTTGACAGAACTTAGCATTTCTTCCCCATAGGATACATGGAATATAATCTGATTTATTGTATGCTCTATTTACTGCAACTAATATATCTGCTATATCACGTCCAAGTGGAGTTTTTCTATAAATAGGTGGTTTACATATACAACCAACTAATGTTAACTCATTAACTGTCTTTACCTTTTCATCTAGATTTTCAGTTTCTATATCTTTAACAAATACTGAAAGTATTAGTTTAGATTTACCAGTTTCTAAAACTTGGTTATATGATCTATATTGTCCTTCTATAAAAATTAATTTGCCTTGTTCAAAATCTTCAGTGTCTATTAATCTTTCAGATATTATTACAGGTATCTTGTCTGACATACCACTAAGTCTGTCTATTTCAATATAGAATCTATAGAATTTTTCACCATATATTTCGTGACTTAATTCTAAGCCTGAGGCAACTACTCCTCCTAATTTAACAAAATTGTTTTCGCTGTATATTTCCACTTCATTTCCTCCTTATGTGCTTTATACTATTCTTATGTATCTTAGATACAAATAATTCCTAACATGTTTAATTATATCACACAAAAGGTTAAATGTAAATAGATTGTTTTGAAATTATGTTAACGTTAACATTGCAATTAGGTACAATATCACGTGCTGTAACGGGAATGTAATATAATATACATATTTTAAGTGTATTTTTCCCCTTTCATTGTTATATAGCGCTATTGGAATAATAGCTAGCAAAGTAGTCCAATGAACAGCAAACCATATAACCAATGTAAGTAATGATAATAATAATAAAGATATATATACCACTTTAATCTTGTCATCGTTTATATTATTTAGTAATACGTTTTTTATAGATATGCTACTTTTCTGTTTATCCAAGTATACTTGTATTTTAAATTTTTCAATATAATAGAACAACATACTTAATATAACAACTTGTACTCCGTAATCTATAGGAAGTAAGATGCTAGATATTACTATAGTAATTACAGCTATTATTTTTAAAGATAAATTTCTATTATAGTCCCATTTTTTAATTAATATATCTTCATACAACAATTTTAAAACTGCCATGCTTAAAACAAAAGTAAACAATATGTTTCCTGTTGTGTATACCTGTTTTGCTACAGTATAACTTGGCAAAAGCTTTATATTAACAAACATAAGTATTGTAATTAGTATTTGTGTTATAACAGCAAATATACTAATCCTAATTATGTACTTTTTGAAATTTTTAGTATGAAAGAAGCCTTGTACAAGTAAATAAACAAATATTGGCATAGCAATTCTTCCAATATATCTAAATATTGTATAAACAGCTATTGGAAGAGCTGGTGAAAAATAAAAGCCAATATGGTCAATAACCATAGCAATTACTGCTATGGTTTTTAACACATTTGAATTTATTCCACGTTTTAGAATGTTTGTCATATTTTTTCCTTTTATTTATATTTATATAGAAATATAGACTAGATAAACTCTAGTCTATACACTAACATAAGAAAGTTTAGGTGGGTTGACCTTTCCACATCTCCTAACTACGGGTGACGGCTGCCTGTTCCGTCCTCAGAAACTTTCTTTACTATTATATGTTAAACTAATTTTATCATACATGAAGTTTTTTACAATAAATCTTCCTCTTTATTTAGCATTTGTTTCATTCTTTTCTTGTATTCTTCCACACCCGGTTGATCAAATGGATTTACGCCTAAAACATATCCACTTATTGCACAGGCTTTTTCAAAGAAGAATATTAACTGACCTACATTGTATGGTGTAAGTTCTTTAATATTTATTTCTATTATTGGTACTCCACCTTCCATATGAGCCATACAAGTTGCTTTTTCCGCAACTTTGTTTATATCTTCAAGTGGTTTATTTGCTATATAATCTAAACCGTCCATACTTCCCACAACTTCCGGTACACGTATAAAGCTTTTATCTACTTCTACATTTAAAACTGTTTCAAATATATTTCTTTTTCCATCTTGAATTAATTGTCCCATAGAATGAAGGTCCGCTGTAAATGTAACTCCTGCTGGGAATATTCCCTTACCATCTTTACCTTCACTTTCTCCAAATAATTGCTTATACCATTCTATAAAATACTGCATACTTGGCTCATATGATGACATTATTTCTATATCTTTTCCTTTGCTATGTAGTATATTTCTCATTGCCGCATATTTATAACAGTCATTGTCTTCTACTTTTCTTACATTAAACATATGCCTTGCAAAAAGAGCTCCATCAAGTAAATCTTCTATATCTATTCCTGCAACCGCAATAGGTAAGAGTCCCACTGGAGATAATACTGAATATCTACCACCAACATCGTGTGGAATTACAAATGTTTCATATCCTTCTTTATCTGCAATTTGTTTTAGCACACCTTTTTCAGCATCTGTTGTTACAAATATTCTTTCTGCCGCTCCACTTATACCATATTTTTCTTCCATAAATAGCTTTAATATTCTAAACGCTATTGCTGGCTCTAAAGTAGTACCAGATTTAGATATAACATTTACAGATACATCTTTATCTTCTAAATATTCTATTATGCTTCTCATATATTTGCCACTTAGGTTATTACCAACGAATAACACTTGTGGGCCTTTTCTTTTGCTATCTGACTGAAGATTATACAAAGAATCAGATAACATTTCTATTACAGCTCTCGCACCAAGATATGAACCACCTGTTCCAATAACCACTAAAACTTGAGAATTAGCTCTTATCTTATCTGCAGCCTCATTTATTTTCTTTATTTCTTCTTCTTTAATATTTTCAGGCAAGTCTTTCCAACCAAGCATACTTCTTCCTGCACCACTTCTATTTTCAATAGCATCATGTGCCGCTAACACTTGTGGTTTTATACTTTCTAATTCTTCATTTGTTACATAATATGTTAATCCTTCAAAATTTACAGATACACCTTTCATATTCTTAACCTCACTTACACCACTATTATACATTAAGAAAAATATAAAAACAAGAGTAGAATAATTTTTCTACTCTTTGTCGACATATTATTTAAGCGGTCACCTGTCCGCCGTTGTTGTGAATAACTTGCCCTGTTACATAGCTAGAATCATCTGATGCTAAAAATACAAACGTTGGAGCAAGTTCATAAGGCATCGCCATTCTTGCCATTGGTGCATCAGCTCCAAGTGATGGTATTCTTTCTTTAACCCAACACGCTGGTTGAAGTGGTGTCCAAAAGTATCCGGGTGCTATAGCATTTACCCTAATATTTCTTAAAGCAAGATTTCTAGCCAAAGACCTTGTAAAGCCTACTATCGCGGCTTTTGTTGTAACATAGTCTATAAGCTGTGGCTCACCATAAAATGCTGTAACTGAACTTAAATTTATAATGCTTGATCCAGATTTTAAATGCGGTAATACTTCTTTAGTTAAATAAAACATTCCATAAACATTTACTTTCATAGTTCTATCAAATTGTTCTTTTTCTATACAAGTTAAATCATCTTGTTGATACTGTACACCTGCGTTATTTACAAGTACGTCTATTCTTCCAAATTTCATTAATGTTTCTTCTACTATTTTTTTACTAAATTTTTCATCTGCTATATCTCCACTAAGTAATAAACATTCACTACCTATAGACTCTATATATTTTTTAGTTTCTTCTGCATCTTCGTGTTCATCATAATATGGTATTACAAGTTTTGCCCCTTCTTTTGCAAATGCAATTGCTGCAGCTCTTCCAAGGCCACTATCTCCTCCTGTTATAATAGCAACTTTATTCATTAGTTTTCCTGTTCCTATGTAATTAGGATTATTAAATATTGGACGTGGTGTCATTAAATATTCTAGTCCCGGTTGCTTGTCTTGCGACTGTTCAGGTGCAACTATATTGTACTGTATAGACTTCATACCACAATTTCCATAGTAATTATATAATGTATTTCCAAAACAATAATCTGAATTCATTTTTATTACCTCCATTATATAATATATGATGATTATTATTGTTTTGTTTTATTATTTTTTGCTGTAAAAACAACATAAACCCGAAATATATTTTCGAGTTTACTAATAAGTTGGTGGAGGTGACGAGAATTGAACTCGTGTCCGAAAATCTATATACATACAAACTTCTCCGAGTGCAGTATTTATTTAAACATTCCCTCATACTCGTAATAAATACAAAACTTATACTTGGTAGCTATTTAAATACCCATTATCCTAATAGCAAGGATAACTTTGTTAGCCGTATAATCGATGCCTATATAACCCCTACGGCAAAAGTAATATAGACAGGCGCTAAACTTAAGCAGCCATTGCTAATCTATTATCAGCGTTTAATTTTAAAATCTGCTTTTTTTAAGTGGCCAAAGCAGCCATCCACTACTCGCTATCTGTACTTTAAGAAAGTCGTCGAAACCAATACACCCCCATACATATATATTATACACTATTTTTTATTTAATTCCAATAGAAATATATGTTAAATTTTATGATAGTTTGCTTTGCAGCGCAAAAAAACAAAGTGCTTATGCACCTTGCTTTTAGTATATGTATCTTGTTGATTCTTGTTCATTTGATTCAGTGTATACATTAATGTCTTCTAAATAAATTGAATCTGTCACCTCATTTACCTGAGTATTAGTATTGTTTTGCTCATTATATATCGATGGTGTTTGAGCTGCTGTCTTTGGCATACCTGCCCACACTCCTAAAGCAATAAATGCTATTCCTATTATAATTAATATTACTCCTAATGTTTTATTATTTCCCATTATTTTTTACCTCCATCTTTTTTAACCTCTATAACGTACTGATTAGAAATTTCTTCAAATTCTATATCTTCCATTCTACTTATAATATTCTTAATTAAAAATACTTTTGTTTTTTCAATAAAATGTATTTTATCACTACTTAACGAAATATACCAAGCCGTATCACTTTCCCTTAAACCAAGTTCTATGACATCTTTACTACTAGATACTTCTAAAATTTTATGGATTAACTCACAAAGTATAAATATTACATCATCTATTTTGCCATATATATATGAATCTTTATTTACAGCTATATTTTCTTGTAACATTACTCCTGAAAGTTTTAACTCATTCATTATCATTAACTTCAATGTATCTACAATATCTGCAACTGTAATACCAACTTTTTTACCATCATCCTCAACTTGATGAATTATAGTTTTACATATCTTATTTATTCTTTCCATTTGAAACTTACTATTTACAAACGCATTATTCATTTTTTGATATGCATCGTCACCAGCTTTAGATTTAATACTTTCAACTAGTACCTTTGTTGCTTCCATACTAGCTTCTATAGAAAGAAGTGGTGCCTTTAATTCTTCAGCAATCCCTTTTACAAGTTTTCCTATAGCATTCACTCTATATTTAGAAAGCTCTATTAAGTTTTGTTGGTTAAATATTCTAACTGCAGAGGTAACTTGCAATAACAATTTTTCAACTCCATCAGATTTATCATGATAGTTTTGTATATTAAGTCTTTTTAAAGTCTCCTCTGGTGGTTGTTGCCCTGCAAATCCAGTTTGTAATATTATTATTATTCTATCATTAAATTCACGTATTTTATTTACTACATCTTCACCTGTAAGTTCTGGCATATAATAGTCTAATAGAACAACGTGTACATCCCCTTTGCTAACTTTATTTATAGCATCTGCTCCACTTGTTGCCACATCAACGTTATATCCTTTACTTTTTAAGAAGAATGCTGTAACCTGTATATAATCTAAATCATCATCAACTAATAATATATTCACATATTTTTTTAGTTCTTCATAATTTTCCATAGATAACCTCCATAACCTCATAATGATTATATTACATATTTTTTTAAAATGGAAGTATATTTATAAATTATTTATTATTTTAAGAACTAAATACGGATTAGTCATATTAACTAACCCGTATTTCTTAATTAAGCCATTTTATTAATTTCATCAACTGAAAGTCCTGTAATTTTGGATATAACTTGTTTATCCATATTGTTTTCTAGCATTTTCTTAACTATCTTTTCCGTGGCTTGTTCAATTCCTTGTTCAATTCCTTGTTCAATTCCTTGTTTAATTCCACGTTCAACGCCCTCTTTTTGCCCTTTCTCTAAAGCAAATTCTAATGCTGCCGCTTCATCCCTTATATACTTTTCCTTTAGTTCTGCTATTCTTCTTAACTCGTAATCTCCACTTACTTGTTTTAATTCGTTCCTTGCATTTTTTATATTCTCATTCTTATCCATAATTTCATAGACCTCCTTGCTATTTGGATTATCCAAAAACATCATCCATTGGCTTATTATATTATTCTCATTCTTTTCATATATTCTTCTTGCTTTTGGTAATTCTATTATAGCAAGTTCAAATCTATCTGTCAATATTTTACCACCCGTTGTGTTGTCTCTCATCTGCCATCTGACATTCAAATCCTCTATTCCTTTTAAAGCCTCTACTTCATGGTCTACTATAACTATGCTTATTGTTTTACTTATTTCTTTGTATTCATCACCCCTTTCTAATTGTCTTGAATATGTATTTGCAAGATAGTATAAAAATCTTTCATTTTCATATTTATATTGTTTTAGCTGTATCTCTACATTACAATATGTTCCATCCTCAAATCTTACTCTTAAATCCATTACACCTAGTTTTTCATCTGCAGATTGTATATCTAGATGTCTATCTAAGTTTTCTATTATTTTTACTTTTGTTCCTAAAATATCACTTAACATCGCTTCTAATAGTGTATTGCTCTTACTTCCAAACAATGCGTGAAATACTACATCTATCTTTGGTTTCAGCAACATCATTTCATTTTCGCGCATAAAAGCACCTCCTTGCTATTTACAAGGCCCTGTATATATTTAATTTATTTTTATAATTTAAATTTGTTTATTTAATTTCTTATGGGATACCAAGTTAAATAATACAGAAGTATTATTTATCTTGAAAGAAATAAAAATCTAGAATAAAATACATATCGATATGTTGTATATAAAATAACACGTATGTATTGCTATGTCAAGAAAAATCGTACGACATAACTCGACAATAATAACCGATTTATACAATTCACTAAATACACATATTAAAAGACTGCACATTATATGCAGCCTTGTTAACATATTAAATTACAAATTTATCTTCAAAGAATTTATCTAATTCATCAATACTTACTCTTTGTTGTTCCATTGTATCTCTATCTCTTATTGTTACTGTATTGTCTTCTAGTGTATCAAAGTCTATAGTTATTGCATATGGTGTTCCTATTTCATCTTGCCTTCTATATCTCTTTCCAATACTACCAGATTCATCATATTCACAGTTATATTTCTTTATAAGTTTTAGATATACATCATATGCTTTGTCAGATAACTTTTTAGAAAGTGGTAATACCGCTACTTTTACTGGAGCTAAGAATGGGTGTAATTTTAATACTACTCTTGTATCATTTTCTCCTACAACTTCTTCATTATATGCATCACATAAGAACATAAGTAAAAGTCTATCTACACCAACAGCTGGTTCAACGCAGTATGGTATATATTTTTCGTTAGTTTCAGGGTCAGTATATGTTAAGTCTTCTTTTGTAGCTTCCATATGACGTTTTAGGTCATAGTCAGTTCTATCTGCTATACCCCAAAGTTCTCCCCAACCAAATGGGAATTCATATTCAACATCTGTTGTTCCTTTAGAATAGAAAGAAAGTTCCTCTTTACTGTGCTCTCTCATTCTTAATTTTGATTCTCTTACACCTAGGTTTGTAATCCATTCTTTACAGAAGTTTTTCCAGTATTCATACCATTCAAGGTCTGTTCCTGGCTTACAGAAGAATTCAAGTTCCATTTGTTCAAATTCACGTGTACGGAATATGAAATTACCTGGAGTTATTTCATTTCTAAATGATTTACCTTGCATACCAATACCCAGTGGTAGTTTTCTTCTTGTAGCTCTTTGAACATTTTTAAAGTTTGTAAACATACCTTGTGCAGTTTCTGGTCTTAAGTATAACTCAGACTTAGCATCTTCTGTTACACCTTGGAATGTTTTAAACATAAGGTTAAATTTACGTATATCTGTAAAATTAAATTTACCACATTTAGGACAAGATATACTGTTTTCTTTCATAAAATCTAATATTTTAGCATCATTCCAACCATCAACTGTAATGCTTTTTCCATTTTCGTGAGCCCATTCTTCAATAAGCTTATCTGCTCTGTGTCTTGTTTTACATTCTTTACAGTCTATTAATGGATCTGAGAAACCACCAACATGACCAGTTGTAACCCAAACTTGTGGATTCATTAAAATAGCAGCTTCAATACCAACATTGTGTCTATTTTCTTGAATAAATTTTTGCCACCAAGCTTTCTTTATATTATTTTTAAGCTCAATTCCTAAAGGACCATAATCCCAAGAATTAGAAAGTCCTCCATATATTTCAGAACCTGGAAATACAAATCCTCTTGCTTTACATAGTGCAACTAAATCTTGCATTGTAACTTCACTCATTTTTAATCCCCCTTAATAT
>JAZRUV010000039.1:0-74940 GCA_045652705.1 Clostridia bacterium | reverse complement strand
TTTTATTCTATCTACACTTTAATTTTACACCATTTTTATGCAAAAAACAACTCCTAGAGTTCAATTAATCGCTTTTATATAGCTTTTAATCGTTCTCTAGAAGTTACTTTTTCTAAATAGAATTTACTTTTTCAATTGACCATATGTTTTTTATTTTTAAAAACTTTTATCTCATATAAATTGAATATATTTTTTGTATTATCACATAATACTTTTAAGAAAGGATGTGCTTTATGGGAATATATACAGATAATTCACAAATTATGAGTTCCGTTGAAAAGTTACCTACTAAATTAAACGAACTAGTTTCTACAATAGTATCCAAAACTTCAGAATTACTAAACGCCCCTAATTCTGTAGAAATACAAAAAATAGACTGGTCTAGCATTACTGCTATACTTGGAACGATATCTATAATATTAATACTTACTGTAATTTTTCTAGTAGCTTTGTATTTAATAAAATCTATTGGGCTTTACACTATGGCTAAACGCGAAGGCCATGACTTTGCATGGCTTGCTTTTGTCCCATTTGGTTGCTTATTCACCTATGGTTTTATAACAGGCAAAACTAAAATTTATGGTATTGAGATTGACCATCCGGAATACTTACTTCCTGCATTGTTAGTTACTTCTTGCATGCCATATGTAGGATGTATTGGTACAATACTATTCATCCTAGCATATTTTGCTATGCTATATAGAGTATACCAAACCAGAACACCAAATTTTGCTGTTGTTCTATTAATATTAAGTATTGTTATTCCTCTTCTTTCTCCTATAGTTCTTTTTGCGATTAGAAATAAATAGCAAAGGTGCCCTAATATATAGGGCACCTTGCTTAGTTTACTTTGCGGGATGAATTTCTTTCATTCTTTCGTAAGCCTTTTCTACTGTGCAGGTCTTGGCACCTCTCGCCAATTTTTCGAGCATTTTAAATGTTGTACCAAAGATAATAACACCTTGATCTTTCCCGTCAGAAGACATTCTGGCAGTCTGCTCGTCATAATTGAAATGAATCACACACGTCCGATACTGTCTGTACAAATCGTTCATATCCTGGCGTGCCTTTTCCAAGTCCCACTTTGTTATATTTGTTTTCATATCCTTTTGCCTCCAATTGTCGGAAAATATTTTTGTGTTACCACAACTATATTATACCACATGTTTACATAAAAATAAATGGTTTTCGGTAAAATTATGTAAATTGTTCCATTTTTTATTTACACGTATTTAATAATCACTCTATTATTGAACACAAAAACACACCAAGGTATATTCCTTAGTGTGTTAATATAACATATTATAATTAAGCAATTATATTAGATACTGAACCAGAACCAACTGTTCTACCACCTTCACGGATAGCGAATTTAAGTCCTTTTTCAATAGCTATTGGAGTTATTAACTTAATTTTCATTGTTACGTTATCTCCTGGCATAACCATTTCTTTATCTTTTGGAAGGTCGATTATACCTGTAACGTCTGTTGTTCTGAAATAGAATTGTGGTCTGTATCCATTGAAGAATGGAGTATGTCTTCCACCTTCTTCTTTAGTTAGGATATAAACTTCAGCTTCAAATTCAGTGTGAGGTGTTATAGAACCTGGTTTAGCAAGAACTTGACCTCTTTCAACTTCTGTTCTTTGGATACCTCTTAGAAGAACACCTGCGTTATCTCCGCATTCTGCACTATCTAGAGATTTTCTGAACATTTCTATACCAGTAACAACTGTTTTCTTAGCTTCGTCTTGAAGACCAACTATTTCAACTTCGTCACCAACTTTTAATGTTCCTCTTTCAACTCTACCAGTAACAACTGTTCCACGACCTGTGATTGTGAATACATCTTCGATAGGCATTAAGAAAGGTTTATCTGTATCTCTTTCTGGATCTGGGATAAAGCTATCTACTGCATCTAATAATTCTTTTATTGGAGCGTATTCTGGAGCGTTAGGATCTGTTGATGTAGATTCAAGAACTTTAAGAGCTGAACCTTTAACGATTGGAGTATCATCTCCAGGGAATTCGTATTTAGATAATAGATCTCTAATATCCATTTCAACTAATTCTAATAATTCTTCGTCATCAACTTGGTCACATTTGTTCATAAATACTACTATGTAAGGAACACCAACTTGTCTAGCAAGAAGTATGTGTTCTTTAGTTTGTGGCATTGGACCATCAGCTGCAGAAACAACAAGTATTGCACCATCCATTTGTGCAGCACCAGTAATCATGTTTTTAACATAGTCTGCGTGTCCTGGACAGTCAACGTGTGCATAGTGTCTGTTAGCTGTTTCGTATTCAACGTGAGAAGTAGAAATTGTGATTCCTCTTGCTCTTTCTTCTGGAGCGTTATCTATTTGATCATATGCTTTAAATTCTGCTCCGTTGTTTAAAGCTGCTACTTTAGTAATAGCTGCTGTTAATGTAGTTTTACCATGGTCAACGTGACCTATAGTACCAACATTACAGTGTGGTTTTGTTCTTTCGAACTTAGCTTTTGCCATTTTAAATTCCTCCTTATTTAAAAATATATTTTATACGATTAATGCTTGCACATTATTTGCTTGTATTGTACTACAACATGCAAAATTTTGCAAGTCATTAATCGCTTTTTTTAATATTTTATGTACAATTAGTCTTCTTTCTTAGCTCTTGCGCCAACAATTGCTTCATGTACAGATTTTGGAACTTCTTCATAGTGACTTGGTTCCATTGAGTAAACACCTCTACCTTGAGTTTTACTTCTAAGGTCTGTTGCGTATCCGAACATTTCAGATAATGGTACAAATGAGTGGATAGTTTGAGTTCCAGCATCTGCTTCCATACCTTCTAGTCTTCCACGTCTTGAGTTGATGTCACCTATAACATCACCCATATATTCTTCAGGAACTATTACATCAACTTTCATGATTGGTTCAAGAAGTACTGCTCCACCTTGACGGCAAGCTTCTTTGAATGCCATAGAACCTGCTACTTTGAAGGCTGCTTCTGATGAGTCAACATCGTGGTATGAACCATCAACAAGAGCAACTTTAACGTCAACAACTGGGTAACCAGCAAGTATACCGCTCTTCATTGCGTCTTTAACACCTTCATCAGTTGGTTTAACGTATTCCTTAGGAACAACACCGCCAACAATTTTAGATTCGAATGAATATCCCTTACCAGCTTCTTGTGGTTCAACTTCAAGCCATACGTGACCGTATTGACCTTTACCACCAGATTGTCTGATGAATTTTCCTTCTACTCTTACTGCTTTCTTAATAGTTTCTTTATATGCAACTTGTGGTTTACCAACATTTGCTTCAACGTGGAATTCACGTTTTAATCTGTCAACTATTATGTCTAGGTGAAGTTCACCCATACCAGCGATAATTGTTTGTCCTGTTTCACCATCAGTATATGTTTTGAATGATGGATCTTCTTCAGCAAGTTTAGATAATGCTATACCCATTTTTTCTTGGTCTGCTTTTGATTTAGGTTCAATAGCGATAGAAATAACTGGGTCTGGGAATTCAATAGATTCAAGTATTACTGGGTGTTTTTCATCACATAATGAATCTCCAGTATATACATCTTTAAGCCCAACTGCTGCAGCTATATCTCCAGCGTAAACTTTATCTATATCTTTTCTTTCATTAGAGTGCATTTGAAGAATTCTACCAATTCTTTCTTTCTTGCCTTTGTTTGCATTGTATACATATGAACCAGCTTCTAGTGTTCCAGAGTATACTCTAAACAATGTAAGTTTTCCAACGAATGGATCTGTCGCAATCTTAAATGCAAGTGCTGCAAATGGTTCTGTGTCTGAAGAAGGTCTTTCTTCTTCTTCACCTTTCTCATTCACACCTTTAATTTGTTCAACATCAAGTGGTGATGGCATATAGTCAACTATAGCATCTAGTAACTTTTGAACACCTTTGTTTTTGTAAGATGTACCACAAGTTACTGCAACCATCTTGTTTTCAATTGTTGATTGTCTTATACATTTCTTAATTTCTTCTATAGTAAGTTCTTCGCCTTCAAGATATTTCATCATGATTTCTTCATCGAACTCAGCTATATGATCAAGCATTTCTGATCTATATTTTTCTGCATCAGCTTTCATATCTTCTGGAATTTCTTCACATCTGATATCTTTACCTAATTCATCATAATATACGTAAGCTTTCATTTCAACCAAGTCTACAATACCTTTAAAGTTATCTTCTTTACCTATTGGTAATTGGATAGGTACTGCGTTTGCTTTAAGTCTGCTTCTCAATTGTTCTACACATCTGTAGAAATCTGCACCCATGATATCCATTTTGTTAACGTATATCATTCTTGGTACGTGATATTTGTTTGCTTGTCTCCATACAGTTTCAGATTGTGGTTGTACACCACCTTTAGCACATAGTACTGTAACTGAACCGTCAAGTACTCTTAGAGATCTTTCAACTTCGATTGTGAAGTCAACGTGTCCTGGAGTATCTATAATGTTTATTCTGTTGTTGTTCCAAAAACAAGTTGTTGCTGCAGAAGTAATTGTTATACCTCTTTCTTGTTCTTGAGCCATCCAGTCCATTGTAGCTCCACCATCGTGAGTTTCTCCTAATTTGTGTGTTTTACCTGTATAGAATAGTATTCTTTCTGTAGTAGTTGTTTTACCAGCATCGATGTGAGCCATGATACCGATATTTCTTGTCCTCTCAAGAGGATATTCTCTACCTGCCATAAATTACCTCCTATCTTTGGTTTACCATCTGTAGTGAGCAAATGCTTTGTTTGCTTCTGCCATACGATGAGTATCTTCTTTCTTTTTGAATGCTCCACCTTGTGAGTTTATAGCATCCATTATTTCAGCTGCTAGTTTTTCGTCCATTCCGTGTTCGTTTCTTTTTCTAGCGTATTCTACTAACCATCTAATTCCTAGACTTTGTCTTCTATCTGCTCTAATTTCGATAGGTACTTGGTATGTAGCACCACCAACACGTCTTGCTTTAACTTCAAGAACTGGCATAACAGCTTCCATTGCTTGTTCGAACACTTCTAATGCGTTTCTTCCAGTTTTTTCTTGAACCATATCAAATGCAGAATAAACTAGTTTTTCAGCAACAGTTTTCTTACCATCCCACATAACTTTGTTTATAAGTTTTGTAACAACTTTAGAACCATAAACTGGGTCTGGCATAACTTCTCTTTTTACTAAATGTCCTTTTCTTGGCACTTTCCTTCCCTCCTTCTTTTAACGGTACTCAAAATTTTAATTAATTTTGTCAGTGCAGATTTTATATTAAATCAAGCACCAAACTTTGTTGTTAGACTATTTTTTAGCCTTTTTAGCTCCATACTTAGATTTAGATTGTACACGGTTAGCAACACCTGCTGTATCTAACACACCTCTAACTATATGGTATCTAACACCTGGAAGATCTTTTACTCTTCCTCCTCTAATAAGAACAACGCTGTGTTCTTGTAGGTTATGGCCTATTCCTGGAATATATGCAGAAACTTCCATACCATTTGTAAGTTTAACTCTGGCTACTTTTCTTAACGCTGAGTTAGGCTTTTTAGGAGTTTGAGTTTTAACTACTGTACAAACACCTCTCTTTTGTGGAGAAGATACATTAGTTACTTTTTTTCTTCTAGAGTTGTATCCTCTTTGTAAAGCTGGTGATTTAGATTTAGTAGTTTTATCTTGTCTTCCTTTTCTTACCAATTGTTCAAATGTTGGCACTTGACTTCACCTCCCTACGCACGTGATTACGTGTGTTTGTTTTAGACCACACAAATGCGTTATTATTATACCATTTAATTAGGTGTAAAGTCAATATTTTATAGTGAATTTATTCATAATATTCGCTTCAATTTTACATAAAATTGACATATCTAAAATTTAATGGTATAATTACAATGTTTTTTACTGAAATTCTTTATCTTTTTAAGGAGGAACACACCTATGGCAAATGTCCAGCGTGTAATCAATCTTATCCGCACTGATGACGCAAATGTAATGCTTTCCTGTTTTAACAATTCTTCAACCACAAGCAAGAATAAATTGTATCATTCTTGGCTTGATTTTATTAAGTTCAAATTGGGGAATTGTTGTTTCACCGGCGACACATGCGCATTGCATATGTTTAACGAAGACTGGCATACCCTTCCGCATCCCGTCAGTTCTGCAGAAGAAGTAATTAGCCTTATAACAGAATGTTTTGACGCGCCCGAAACATTCCGTCTAGAGCTTATCACAAAATACAACACAACTTTCACATGGCTTTTTGTACTTGCCAGTGATTTACAAATCGAAAGCAAGTAAAGAGGTCTAACTATGTTTAACAAGAAAAGTGCAACTTCTCTTTTTCAAGAGAACGATTCAAACGTTCCTGTTACAATATTCAATAAGTCTGCTGTAAAACCAGATCACAGTCATTTGACTAGTGAATATATAAGCATTGTGCGGAATTCTTTGGGCGCGTCATTGTTTGAAGAGGATCAACTCTATCATTTTCAAATCACTACAATTAAGGCCGAAACGTTTACATTGCACTGTAAACGCAGCAAATTCATAGAAGATTTTAGAGCGCTGTTTTCAAACAAGTTGCCACTTTCATTAAGAATAGATATTTTAGAGGACTCCGACAGTTCCTGGATATTTATTTTAAAAGACGATCTATAAGAACTAAACAACAAACGCTCTAGAGCAGTGGCTCTAGAGCGTTTTCCCTATTCTTCTATAGCATCAAACATTCCTGTATACATAGTGTAGTATATTCCTTGTTTTCCAATCAATTCATCGTGTTTACCTTGTTCTACAATCTCACCATGATTTATTACAATTATTTTATCTGCATTATGTATTGTAGAAAGTCTGTGTGCAATAACAAAACTTGTTCTTCCAGCAAGAAGTTTGTTCATAGCGTCTTGCACGTGCACTTCCGTCCTAGTATCTACATTACTAGTGGCCTCGTCGAGTATCAATATATCAGGATCGTTAAGTATTACTCTAGATATATTCAAGAGTTGTCTCTGTCCAACGGAAATATTCCCACCATCTTCGGCAAGCAGTGTATCATAACCTTGTGGCAGACGTTTTATAAACTGATGCGCATTAGCAAGTTTGGCTGCATCTTTAAGCTCTTCGTCACTCGCTTCAAGTTTTCCATAACGTATATTTTCTTTTACTGTTTCAGAAAACATTACAGTGTCTTGAAGAACTATCCCTAGAGCTTCTCTTAAAGAATACTTATCTAATTCTTTAATATTCTTTCCATCAATTAATATCTCTCCTTCTGTTACATCATAAAACCTTGTAAGCAAATTGATAATTGTAGTTTTACCAGCACCAGTTGGCCCAACTAAAGCTATAGTTTCTCCAGGATTTGCTTCTAAATTAAAGTTCTTTATTACAAGTTTATTTTCATTATATCCGAATGAAACATTTCTAAATTCCACATGTCCTCTTACCTGTGTAAGAAGCGGTTTACCTTGGTTGTCTGGGTACTCTTCCTCTTCATCTATAATATTAAACATTCTTTCTGCGCCCGCAAGACCGGATTGTATTACATTAAACTGATTTGCTATTTCATTTATTGGTCTACCGAAGTGGTTTGAAAACTTATTAAAAGATATTATATTTCCTATAGAAATTTTTCCTTGCACTGCAAATATACCAGCAAGCACCATTGTAAACGCTGTTCCTATTTGATTTATTGCAGCACTTATTGGCATAATAGCACCTGATGTAAACTGTGCTTTAAATCCTTCTTTTCTTAAAGTTTCATTAACCTCATTAAAACCAGCTATAACATCATCTTCTTTATTAAACGCTTTTATTACCTTTTGTCCAGATATATATTCTTCTACATACCCATTGACTTTAGCAAGGCATTCTTGTTGTTTTATAAATTGTCTCCTTGTAATTTTCGAAAAACTAACAGCTACTACGGCTATAATCGGTATTATTACAATAGATATTAACGACATTGTTACATTTATACTAAACATTGCTATTAATGCAAGTATAAGTGTACAAATTCCTGATACAATTTGAGTTACGCTACTATTTAATGTATTACTTAAATTATCCATATCATTTGTAATCCTGCTCATAAGCTCTCCATGAGGATGAGTATCAAAATACTTTATAGGTAGTTTTTCTATCTTTTCTACTAATTCATTTCTCATTGACATAACAGTATTTTGAGAAACTTTTATCATTATCCTAGAAGATATATAATTGCATATTACATATGCTATGTCTAGTCCTAAAAATATTCCTATCATCTTAGCAAACCCCGAAACGTATTCACTTGCGCCTCGGTTTTCAACCATAGGCATAATATAATCATCAATTATTGGGGCTAACACATAAATCGATGCCATATCTATAACCGCTGCAGCTATAACTAAAATTATTACTGCTATAAGCAAAGATTTACTTTGTTTTAAATAACCCCATAATCTTTTTACTGTTTGTTTTGTATCCTTTGGCTTTTCGAATTTCTTTGCATTAGGAGGTCCCATTTTAGCCATCGTCTCTCACCTCCTGGTTTTGCGAATCACTAATTTCTTTGTATACTTTGTTGTTTGCTATAAGCTCCTCATGAGTGCCCTGACCCACAATTGTACCATCGTCAACAACAAGTATTTTATCTGCTTCTTTACAACTACTAATTCTTTGAGTAATTACAAATATTGTAGTATCTTTCATTTCGCGCCTTAAAGCTTCTCTTAAGTTCTTTTCAGTAGTTGAATCAAGCGCACTTACGCTATCATCCATTATAAGTATCTTAGGTTGTTTTACTAATGCTCTTGCAATAGCAAATCTTTGCTTTTGTCCACCGGAGAAGTTTGTTCCCCTTTGTTCAACTCTAGAATCCAAGCCATCTTTCATATTCTTAACATGTTCTTCCATTTGAGCAATTCTTAATGCTTCATATAACTCTTCATCAGTAGCATCATTTTTCCCCCACAAAAGATTACTTCTTACAGTTCCAGAAAACAGTCTATTTTCTTGTAAAACCATACCTATTCCATCTCTTAAAGTCTTCAAGTCATAATCCCTTACATCAATATCGTCTATTTTTACATAGCCTTCTGTTACATCATAAAATCTAGGCATAAGATTTACAATTGTAGATTTACCTGTGCCAGTAGAACCAATTATTGCAACCATTTCTCCGGGGCCAACCTTAAACTTAATATTCTCTAGTATAGCTTCACCTTCAGAATCTGCAAACGCAAATTTTTCTACATTGTATTCTACCTTTCCTTTTGTAATCTTATGTTCTTTTTCCATACCATCCACATTGTTTGCAATGTCCGGTTGTTCAGTAAGTATTTCTGATATTCTTTTAGCCGACGCTTTTGAACGAGAAAGATTCATAAACATCATCATGAGCATAATTAACGCAGAAAGCACCATAGTTATATATGTAACATATGAGCTTATTTGACCAACTTGTATCGATCCAGTTAAAGCTAGTTTTCCTCCAAACCATAATACTGCTGCAATTCCTAGGTTCATTATTAATGTCACACCTGGCATTAAAAGTACCATAATACCAAAACTTTTAACAGACAAGTCTCTTAGCTCTTGGTTGGCATTTTTGAATCTTTGCTCTTCATGTCTTTCTCTTACAAATGCTTTTATAACTCTAGAACCAACCAAATTTTCACGAAGTATGCTGTTTACTCTATCTATCTTTTCTTGTACTTTTGTAAATAACGGGAATGCTTTTAAAATTGCAAATGCAATTAAAACCGCAAGCAATGGTATTAGTGCTACAAGGATTAGTGACATGCCTTTGTTTAAGCTAATTGCCATAACAATTCCACCAACAAACATAAATGGGGAACGTATTAGCATTCTTAAACACATTTGAACAAGTTGCACTAACACTTCCACATCATTTGTCGCCCTTGTAATTATTGATGCAGTAGTAAACTTGTTAATATTGGCAAACGAGAATGATTGTATTCTTCTAATAATATCTTTCCTTAAATTTGCTCCAAATCCATATGATGCTTTAGCAGAAAAATACATACAACCGAATCCACCGCCAAGAACACCAAGAGCTAAAGCAAACATTATTCCACCCATTTTAATAATGTATCCCGTGTCTCCATTTGCAATTCCAACGTCTATAATCTTTGAAATTATATATGGAGATATTACACTACACATAGCATCAACCATCATAAATATTGGTGCTAGAATAGCATATTTCTTAACCCCTTTTAAATATTTTAAATATCTTTTCATATTGCTCCTTTCTCACAGTCAAACGAGGAAAGCAAAAACTTTCCCCTATATTTTATTCAGTATATTTTACAACTAAATCTAAAAAAATGCAACCATTTTTAGGGTTTACATATTATCCCATAAAGCAAAGATATCGCACGAAAAATCGTACGATATCTTTATTAATTAACAATTGTTTAGTCACGCATTATATTTGTCTAAAATTTCAAGCAAACCTTGCTCGCCAATATTTTTAATTTTAATTAGCTCTTCCTTTTGCAAAGCAAAAAGTTGTTCAATAGTTGTTACACCATGATTCTTGAGTGCCATCATTGTTCGTTCAGAAAGCCCTAACATTTCAATCGGTTTTAATGGAACTCCCCAGCCATGCTCTATTTGGCGAACTGCCCTTATTATCTCTAAAGCGGTTGTTCGACCAACAGTCCTGATTTGCATTAATTCAGTTTCAGATAATGATGCAACTTGTTCTACTGTATTAATACCATTACGTTTCAAACAATTATATGCTCTGGCAGAAATATTTAACTTTTCAATAGGCGCATCTTCTGTAAAGCGTTCTCCGGATTTAAGCTTCTTAAGATAAATTATGGCCATTTCGTGGCTTTGAATTTGCAAATCAATTTCAAAAACTTCTCTGCTTGTTCTCAATTTTTCTAACACTCTTCTGCACATTATACAAACCGAACTGTCACTAACTCCAAATCTATTTCCAACTTCTCTAACAGTATGTGTCTCCCAGTAACGCATACGAATAACTTCAGCTTTTTCTTTCCCCAAACCAGACAACACCATTTTGAGACCGCTTATTAAGAGCGAATTGTTATCGAATTCACGATTTTCAAAAGCCGCCTTAATTAGCCTGCAATACCCTAACCGCTCAAACTCTTCATACATAATAGAGTCTGCAAAGATTCTATTAGTTTCTTTCAAAAGTTCTTGCCTTTTTGCTTCGTTTTTTTGTTGTTCCATCATCTTGTCCTCCATTTTTTACTCCTAAATTTTTAGCAGAGTACTCATTACACACACGGTAACATTATACCATACTTATACCAACATGTCAAAAGCACATACAACTGTATGTGCTTAATAGTTATTCAAAATCTACAATATCTATCCAATTCCTTAAAAATTCTTGCTCTGCTTCAATACCTTTTGTAAGTTGAGTAGCCGCAACAATTGGTATCCATCTTTGAATGTGGCTTTTTTCTATTTCACTCAATTTATAGAACAAATCTAAATATTTACTAGCCAACTGTTCATTTGCATGCATAGAAAATATTAAAAATGTTCTTGCAGCATCTGCTGATGCATTGCCAACAGTTGCGTGCGACCAATCCAATATGTAGCATTCCCCATTTGGCTTTACTATAATATTACTTGGATTAAAATCCCCGTGACAAAGTTTTGTATGATTTTTCATTCCTTCTAACCTTTGAAGCAACTCATATTTTGTATTTTCATCTATTAGGTTTGTCTCTGTTAACTTTCTTCTAAACTTGTCCTTTACACGGTTTAAAAGTGGGACTGTATTGCCCAACACTTCTAACTGCAACTTAACAAATAATTCTAAATATTCGTCTTGTTTTTCAGGATGCTCTGTCATAAGAGCTGTTAAAGTTTTTCCTTCAACATACTCTGTAGTTAGAGCCCAACGGGAACCATACTTTTTTACTTCTAATAGTTTTGGTATGTTTAGTTTAGTATTTTCCTCTACCCTTGAATGTATCAAAGCTTCATTTAAAATATCTGCTTTTGAATAGTCTTTTATAAAAAGTTTTACAACAGTATCATTATCTTTGTATACTGTTTTTGTTTTTCTTTCGGCAATTATATCCATTATTTGTTACCTCCATAATATGCATTTAGATACATTTGTTTTATCTCGCTCATTAGTGGGTATCTAGGATTTGCTCCTGTACATTGGTCATCAAAAGCTTGCTCTGTCATTTCATCAAGCCTAGCCAAGAATTCTTTTTCATCTATTCCGTATTCTTTTATACTTTTCTTAATGCCTATTTTTTCTTTAAGCTCTTCTATTCTTCCTATTAATTTTTCTAGTTTTTCTTCGTCAGTTTTTCCACTAAGATTTAAGCTTTCTGCTATTTCAGCATATCTACTCAATGTGTGTGGATGGTCGTATTGAGGGAACGTTCCCATTTTAGTAGGTTGTTCACAGCTATTAAATCTTAATACCTCATTTATCATAAGGGCATTTGCAATTCCGTGAGGCAAGTGGTAGAATGCTCCAAGTTTATGTGCCATAGAGTGACACACACCAAGAAAGGCATTGGCAAAAGCCATACCTGCTATCGTTGCAGCATTAGCCATCTTTTCACGTGCCACCGGCGACTTGGCTCCTTTGTCATAAGCCTCCGGTAAATACTCAAATATAATTTTTATCGCCTCTTTAGCAAGGCCATCTGTATATTCAGTAGCCATCATAGATGCATATGCTTCAAGTGCGTGAGTTAGTGCATCTATTCCCGAAGCTGATGTAAGTCCTTTTGGTGCATTCATCATCATGTTACTATCTACAATGGCCATTTTAGGCATAAGCTCATAATCCGCTAGTGGATATTTAACCCCCGTTGTTTCGTCTGTTATAACCGCAAAAGGCGTAACTTCAGAACCAGTTCCCGCAGAAGTAGGGACAGCTATAAAATATGCTTTTTCTCCCATCTTAGGGAAAGTATATACACGTTTACGTATATCCATAAATCTCATTGCCATATCCATAAAATCTAGTTCTGGATGTTCATACATAACCCACATAATCTTTGCAGCATCCATAGCTGAACCACCACCCACTGCAATTATACAATCAGGCTTAAATGCTTCTATAAGTTTTGTCCCCTCTTTAGCACAAGCTATAGTTGGGTCTGGGGCCACATTAAAGAATGTAGAATGTTCTATTTTCATTTCATCTAATTTATCTGTTATACATTTTGTATAACCATTTTCATAAAGGAATGTATCTGTGACTATAAATACTCTCTTTTTATTAAGCACTGTCTTTAGTTCATCAAGTGCTACTGGAAGACATCCTCTTTTAATATATACTTTTTCCGGAGCTCTAAACCAAAGCATATTTTCTCTCCTCTCTGCTACAGTTTTAATGTTTAATAAATGTTTTATTCCAACATTCTCTGAAACTGAGTTGCCACCCCACGAACCACAACCAAGTGTTAGTGATGGTGTAAGTTTAAAGTTATATAAATCGCCTATTCCTCCATGCGAGGCTGGTGTATTTATTAAAACTCTACACGTTTTCATTGTATTATAGAAATTCTCTATTTTTTCTTTTTCTGTAACTGTATTTATATATAACGAAGATGTATGTCCAAGTCCTCCATCTTCTATAAGCTGGTATGCAATAGCTACAGCTTGTTTAAAGTCTTTTGCTTTATACATCGCAAGTACGGGAGATAACTTTTCGTGTGTAAATTCTTCGTGACAATCCACGCTATCCACTTCGCCAATTAATATCTTTGTATTTTCCGGAACTTGTACTCCTGCAAGATTTGCTATTGTATATGCAGACTGTCCTACAATTTTTGCATTTAGTGCTCCATTAATTATAATTGTTTTTCTGACCTTTTCTATTTCTTCATTATTTAAAACATAACAGCCTCGTTTTACAAATTCATCTTTTGCTTTTTCATATATATCTTTATGCACAATCACAGATTGTTCTGATGCGCATATCATACCATTATCAAAAGTTTTAGAATGAATGATAGAATTTACTGCTAAAATTACATCTGCACTCTTATCTATAACTGCTGGTGTATTTCCCGCGCCAACCCCCAAAGCCGGCCTACCACTAGAATAAGCAGCCTTAACCATACCCGGTCCACCGGTAGCTAGTATTAAATCCACCGAATGCATAAGAGCATTAGTAAGCTCTAATGATGGCACATCTATCCAAGAGATAATGTTTTTAGGAGCGCCCGCTTTTACAGCTGCCTCTAGTACTATCTTTGCAGCAGCTATAGTGGCCTCTTTTGCCCTTGGATGTGGACTTATTACAATACCGTTACGAGTTTTAAGAGCAAGCAATGTTTTAAATATAGCCGTAGATGTGGGATTTGTAGTAGGTATAACTGCACCTATAATTCCTATTGGCTCAGCTATTTTCTTTATACCAAATTTCTCATCCTCTTCAAGTATTCCACAAGTTTTCTCATCTTTATATTTGTTATATATGTATTCTGCAGCATAATGGTTTTTAATGACCTTATCCTCTACTATTCCCATACCCGTTTCACTTACCGCCATTTTTGCCAAAGGAATTCTTGCATTATTTGCTGCAAGTGCCGCTGCTTTAAATATTTCGTCTACTTTTTCTTGTGTATATTTAGCATACTCTAGCTGTGCTTTTTTTGTTTTATCCAGCATTTTTTCTAGTGTTTCTATATTTCTAACACATTCATATTTTACCGTCATCTGTTCCTCCAAAATTATCTTATGTTTAATACTATTTCCGTTTCTTAAAATTTATACTTACATAGTATCATGAACAAAACATTATTGCAAGATATGACAGTAAATGCAATTATATTTTTAAAATCTGTCCTTTTTTGACTTTGTTTACATAATGTGATATAATGTTTTTGTTAGTTATATTTTAGTAAATTCCACTATATTTACATATTACTCTTTAAAATTTTGGAGGTTATTATGACAAACGAACAAAAGTTGCGTCAACAAAATAGTATTCTGTTGGTTGATGCCTATAGGATATTTTTTGACGCTCATAACTATGAACCCGCTATTCTTATAGGATATTGTCGGCTTGTAAAGGATATTTTTGTCAATGAAATGCAAAATGCTGTTTGTGACATTGTGCTTCACGAGTTGATGGCAGTATGTAAAAAATTCAAAGACAATTCACAATTCGCATTAATTGCTAAATATGGTTTAACGGGCAAAGATCCCTTAACTTTTGATGAGATTGGGAACATATTATATATGACTCCTAGCAGCGTGTCTCATCTATGCTCCAGCGCAATAGGCAAACTCAAAAATGACACTTTAGCCAAGCAATACAGCTTAGCTGCAAGAAAGCGTCACATGAATACTCCTTCTGCTGTTCTTGCCAACACCCATATTTGTACCCTTAATTTGTCAACCAAAACATATAACGCCTTATGTAACGCTAACATATTTACTTTACGGCAGTTTACAAAGTTAACTATACAAACCTTACAAAGCCTTAAAGGCGTGGGAGAAACCGCTATAAACGAAATCCTTGAAAAGCAAAAAGAATTACAAGATAAATATCTTACTTAAATTTCAAAGAACACCGTGCAGCATTTTGCACGGTGTTTCCTTTTTTATTTATTACTAATTGTTTATTACTAGGTTGTAATTCCTCTTAATCTCTTTGTTGGGTCTAATATTTTCTTTCTAAGTCTGATGTTTAGAGGTGTTATTTCTACAAGTTCATCATCTGCTATAAATTCTAATGATTGTTCTAAAGATAATACTTTATGTGGTGTTAATTTCAATGCGTCATCACTTCCACTTGCTCTTGTGTTAGTTAAGTGTTTTTCTTTACATACATTAACTATCATGTCTTCGCTTCTTGAGTTTTCACCAACTATCATACCAATGTATACTTCAGTTCCTGCACCAATAAATAGTGTTGCTCTTTCTTGAGCGTTATATAGACCATAAGTTGTAGATTTTCCTTGCTCATAAGCAATTATTGTTCCGTGAGTTCTTGTTACAACTTCTCCTCTGTCTGGCTCAAATCCTACGAATATACTATTAAGTACCCCTGTACCTTTAGTATCTGTAAGTATCTCACTTCTATATCCAATAAGTCCTCTTGATGGGATTTTGAACTCAAGTCTTGTGTATCCCGCTTGTGCTATAGATGGGCACATATTTGTCATTTCACCTTTTCTGTTACCCATTTTTTCCATTACAACTCCAACATATTCCTCTGGAACATCTATTGTTGCAAGTTCCATAGGTTCACATTTTACTCCATCTATAATTTTACTTATAGCTGTTGGTTTAGAAACTAAAAGTTCAAATCCTTCTCTTCTCATATTTTCAATAAGTATAGAAAGATGTAGTTCTCCACGTCCATATACTTTAAATGCATCTGGAGTTTCTGTTTCTTCAACTCTTAAAGATACGTTTGTTTCAACTTCTTTAAATAATCTATCTCTTAAATGACGAGATGTTATAAATTTGCCCTCTTTACCCGCAAAAGGTCCATTATTTACACTAAATGTCATACAAACTGTTGGTTCATCTATGTCTACGAATGGTACCGCAACCGGATTATTTATATCTGCTATAGTTTCACCAATGTTTATTCCCTCAACACCTGTTACAGAAACTATTTCGCCACATTCTGCACTTTCTACTTCAGTTCTTTTTAGTCCAACGTAAGTATATACTTTACCAATTTTCATATTTTGTACTGTGCCATCTTTTTTGCAAAGAGCTACTTGCGAACCAGCGTGTATTACACCATTTTCTATTCTACCTACACCAATTCTTCCCGTATATTCATCATAATCTATATTAGAAACTAAAAGCTGTAATGGTTCATCCTTACTTCCTTTTGGTTCCGGCACATATTTAATAATTGTCTCAAATATTGGTTTCATATTGTTCGATTCATCTTCTACGTTATATTTTGCAAATCCACCTTTACCTGAAGCATATACAACTGGGAAGTCTAATTGTTCATCACTTGCATTAAGGTCCATAAATAGTTCTAATACTTCATCTAATACTTCTGATGGTCTTGCGCCTGGTCTGTCTATTTTATTTACTACAACTATAGGTACTAAATCTAATGCTAATGCTTTAGACAAAACAAATCTTGTTTGAGGCATTGCACCTTCAAACGCATCAACAATAAGTAAGACACCATCTACCATTTTTAAAACACGTTCAACTTCCCCACCAAAATCCGCATGTCCTGGAGTATCTACTATGTTTATTTTTGTATCTTCAAACATAACTGATGTGTTTTTAGAAAGTATTGTTATTCCTCTTTCTTTTTCTATATCACCAGAGTCCATTACTCTTTCAGATACAGTTTCATTATCTCTAAATATTCCACTTTGTTTAAGCAAGCTATCTACAAGTGTTGTTTTACCGTGGTCAACATGAGCTATAATTGCTACATTTCTTATGTTTTTCATATTATTTTCCTTCTTTCATAAATTTTTAATCACAATTAAATATTTTACTTCAACTTTCAAATTATGTCAAGTATTATCTTTTAATTTTATATTATTGCATGCAAAAAGCGAGTTAAACTCGCTTTAGTCATTCTGTTAATTTTTTAGCTATACCCACATCAGAAATATATTCTTCAAATTTGCCCCTTACTTGTTGATACTTGTCCTCACCTTTAGCAAGTAAACAAAGTACTCCGCCACATTTCAGTTCATTGAACGCTTTGCTTATAGCCGTTACTCTATCTTCTATTATTTCATAGTCACAAGTTGTAAACTGAGCTATTTCATTACATATGTCTCTCACATTTTCAAATTGTGGGTCATCTGCTGTAAGATATATTTTATTTGAGTATTTGCTTGCAACTTCAGCCATATCTTTTCTGCGTATATATGCCTTTCCACCAGGTGCACCAAATACGGCAACAATTTCACTTTTAGGATAATCTTTCTTTATTGCTTCAAAAAACTTTTCAAAACTAAGTCTATTATGTGCGTAATCTACAATTATAGTTTTGTTATTATTTTTAAATACGTTCATTCTACCAGATACTGTTGTTTCCTGGATGCCTTGTTGTATAAATTCTACTGGTATTTTTAACTCTTTTGCCATAATTATTGCTGCTGTAGCATTTTGCACATTAAAATCTCCAAACATTTTTGTTCTATATGTCTCTGTATGTGCATTATGTGCAACATCAAATGTTAAATAGTCATGCTCTTTCCTTATATTCGTAAAATAATAATCTACATCATCTTTAACTTTCTCTGAACCATACATTATTACCTTTTCTGCATTTTTAGTCGCATCTTTTACTACTTCATAATAATCTGTTTCTCTGTTTACTACAACCGTTTTACAATTTTTTATAAATTCCAATTTACAATTTAAATAATCTGTAAAATTAGGATGTTCCGATGGACTTATATGGTCTTCAGATATATTTAAAAACAGTCCTATATCAAACTGCATATTTAATATTCTGTTTGTTTTGTATGCCTGAGATGAAACTTCCATTGTAAGATACTGAAGCCCATTTGTCTCAGCCTCTTTAATATATCTTTGTAACTCTATTGCTTCTGGGGTAGACAAGTGTGACTCTTCACATCTAGTTCCTGTATAAGTTTCTACAGTAGACAAAAGTGCTGTTCTCTTTTTTAAATATGTGTTAAGTATATTATGAATATATGTTGCCGTTGTAGTTTTTCCTTTAGTTCCCGTTAAACCTATCATTTTAATTTTTTCATATGCTCTTTCAAAAAAATCTTCCGCTACTACAACCATTGCCTTCCTTATATCTTTTACTATGATAAGCCCTGCATCTTGTGTTTCATATTCTTTCTCTGCAATTACTAAACACGCTCCATTATTCACAGCGTCTATCACATACTCTTCTTTAAAATTAGCTCCTTTAACAAAAAACGCCGAACCTTTTATACAAGCTTTTGAATTATATGTTATATCTTGTATAGGTGTATCATATTTATCGCGATATACACTACTTTTTACAATACCCACTTTGCTATCTAATAGCTCAATAAGTTCTTTTTGTGTCATTGTATCATCTCCTAGTGCCATTATTATATCACTTACGAACATTATTGTAAATAATCACGTGTATATCGCTAACGCTTTTATCACTCTAGGTGAAACTTCTGTTGCTTCTTCCAACACATAACCCAATAAATTTACTGTCCCCATGACATTTGCTATATTTATAGCTGTTGTATCCATAAAATTTCGCTTTAACCATACACAACACCCGTCCCATTTTAATAAAAACGTCTTGCGATTCTTTGTATTCATCATACATTAGCACCTTGTCTTTTATACAGCACAAATTATTACATTTTCCACTTACTTGTTCATTAACTAACAACTTAATTAATCGTTTATAAAACAACATATTATTCATTTCTTTTATTTCATGTATATTTGCATATTCCCTTATTTGACTTTCTTCATTGACATCACAAATACTTATTCTCCCTCTTCTTCTTGTATCTGTTCTATTGTTTCGTTCCAGTTCGCACTCCTTATTACCTTTCTTTCTATCTACCGCATTTATCAATTCGCCGGTCTAACGAATAGTCTTTAGACAATTTATGCGTGCTTGCTCCTATATATGCTATTTCCCCAACATCAGGTAATTCTGAAAAAATTTGAGCAAAAATATCTTTTAAAAAAGTCTTATCCTGATACAATATATAATACGGTCTGTTATCTGACCAATACTCATTATTTACGCTGTTCATAATATATTTATATGAATTGTGTATAAAAAAAAGAAAAGCATATTTATGCTTTCTATTTTACAAAAATATATTTATCTTGTATGTTGGTATATTCAACTTTGCTCTTTCTACTTGAATACCAGTTATTAAAATCTAATTCGTATAACATATCTATAATATGTCTAGCCGTATATTTTTCATCTACCTTTATTTCTAATATTTCTGATTTATTTTGTTTTATTACGATTTCCTTCAGCTTATTATATAAATTGTCTTGTTCGGAAATATAATAATCTTTCTTATTATAATATTCATATTTTTCAGAATTACACTTTGATATATTATAGTCCTTACCTATATCATGAGTCTTAGATATTACTTTATCACTTAAATTAAAATATACATGTATTGGATATTTCTTTGGTTCATTTAGTTTATCCGATGTGACATCTACATGATAGTACTCACCACCTATATTTACAATGTTCCAAGCATGTGCTACTCCATCCGAACTTCCATTTATAATAATGTTTTCTATACCCACTCTTTCTAACAGCAACTTAAAAGCTTTTGAATACCCGTCACAAACCGCCTCGTTTTGCACTAACGCCCCATAAGCTGTATGCTTAATAGCTGGTATATCATTTATGTTTTCATATTCGTAATAACTCACTTGTTTAACTAGAGCGTCATGTAAGGCTAATTCTTTTTCAAATTCCGTCATATCTTGTGTAATATTTTCGTTTATAATTTTATCTATTTCATTTTCTATTTCTTGGGTCTTTTCTTTTACTTGTTCCATACTATTTACTATATAACTTAATTTCAAGGTTGACAATTTAACAAATCTCAAATCGCTAGTAGATATAACGTACTCATTAGATATATAAAATTTATCTGGATTATCGTAAAAATATGCAGTTATTACCCTATTTATCTTGTCTGCCAAGCCATCTGTTTCTACTGTACCTAGCCATACGGTCTCTCGCATATTTTTTACAGCATCATCCATTTTCACGTATATCTCTTTTTCAGATTGTTCTAATTGATTAAAATAGTATCCTGAATAATTAGTAAGTTTCTGTTCATCTACCTTAAAAACAGAAAAATCTAATATGTCTAGTTTAAAAACTAAACATATTAGAAATATTACTGCAATTATTGATATTGTTTTTATAATTTTTTTCACTTTTTTCTCCTACCGTTATTATGGTGTAGTTGTTTCTCCAGTTGGTACATCTATGTTTGGTGTATTTGGGCTATTTGTATCTCCACCACCTGAATTCTCTCCGGATGTGTTACCTCCAGTATTGCCACCTGTTGCTTCTCCAGTTTGTTCTCCACCAGTTACGCCCCCCGGTATACTTCCGCCTGGTGTAACGCTTTCTTCCTTGCCACCATTTGGTTTACTAACCACTTTTGTTCCTACCGCTATTATCTTAGGAGTAGAGCCATACGAATCTTGTGATAACATTACTTTAGATATAACCTTACCATTATATTTTACAGTTTTATATGCAACCGATTTATATCCTGCTTTTCCGGCTTGTATTATTTTTGTTTTGCCTTGAGCTAAACTACTATCTTTTTGTTCTTGTACTTTAGAAGCAATAGTTGATGTAACCCAAGATGTTAGTTCTACATCATATTCTTTATCCTCTTTTGTCCCATATATAGCAATTGTTAATTTTCTTGAAGGAGTAGTTGTTGCAACTATTTTTATAGGGTATTCTCTAGTATTTTTAAATTTAAAGTCCAGATATGGATAATATACTGTGGCGTCCAAACTTACTGGTACGTATCCTACTGGAAGAGCATGATTACTTCTTGACACAATTGCTAAGTTAGCATATAGCACTGACACATATAATGTTGAAGATATTTGGCATATTCCTCCACCCACTTCTTGTACAGTTTTTCCACCTTTAAATACAGCAGCTGGTTTAAATCCTCTTGAACTAAGCCCACAATCTCCCATTACTTTATTAAACGAGAATGTTTCTCCTGGCATTACTATAGTTCCATTTAACATTTTAGCACCTAGTGCAACATTACTTGCCCTGTTTGAATCAGAATTTTCATAAGATGATGTATAAGATGCAATTTTATCTTTATATATATCCTTCGTTATGTCTTGAATTTTTACTTTAGGCTCTGTCGTTATAAGTTTAAAGTTTATCTTTTTGCCTTCTTGTTGATTTTCAACTTTGTCTAATATGTCTTTTAAATCTTGCTTATTAAAAGATATCCCCATTTCATGTTTATGATACACTATAGGTTTTACAGTTTCATCAACATAAGCATCTTTTGCTTCCCTACATATGTTAGCATAAACAACATCTACATCTAACGTGCTTGGTTTTCTCACTTCAAGTTCTAGTTTATATTCTGTCATGTTTTTATCTGTTAATGCTGCTAAAACGTCTGCTTTAAATTCTTCTACTACTATATCCTTCCCAGATTTGCCTTTAGTTATTACTAAAGTATAGTTTTCTTCGTCCAATCTATATGAATCATCTTGCACTCTTCCTTCAATACCAGAAGTTATTTCCGCAGAAATATTTGTTAACTTTGCTTCAGAATGGATATATTCTGGCTTTATAATAGCTTTCCCAAATATAGTTTTTAATATTTTAACATTGTTCATAACTATATTTTCTGTTCTTCCGTATTCCATTATTTTTTTAATAGTAGCTTGCTCGTCTATAGTCATATCTATACTGTCTGGTGTAAGCTCCATTATAATGCCGTCTTCGTGTTTTACAGTTACAACCTTCTCTTTAAATTGCTTGTTTAAGTTTTTAACCACTTCTACTACTTGTTCTTCAGTCATAGAACCAACACTAATGTCATTTATATATACATTTGAATAAACTTTTGTATTAAGTTTATTAACAAGAGCAAAAACAACCATAGCTATTGCAATTACACTTAATACAACAGCTGTTATAATTAGTCCTTTATTTATTTTTTTTCTAGATTCCACTTGTATGTTCCCTGCTCTTTTATTCTCTACATTTTCTTTTATCTGTTGTTCGTTTTCCAATGTTCTACCTCCAAAACATCATATGTTCACATTCAATATATTATCACATTCGTAATATATTAGCAATATTTTTAATGTTGTATTTATATAATTTTTATCGCATTTTTATATATTTTGTGTCTTTTTGTCAAAAGTACACAACTTTTATATACTTTTGTCTAGTTTTAATACAATTGTTGCACCGTCTTTTCATGTGCTGTAAAATGATGTCAAACAATGTTTCAAGAGGTGATTTTATGAATGAATTTGTTAATTTTGAATGTGCTTGCAATACAGGATATGACAAAGGGGCATTAAAAAAGACAATAGAAAACAACATTTTTAGTATTTTTGGAAATTTAAATCAAAAAAATTCTATAGTTATTAGATATCATGGTATACTTACAGCCAAAGAAGAAGATAATTCGACGGTATTTAGTATGTTCTATTATTTTGACAATCTAGAAAATGACAAAAAAACTATTAAACTGCATAAATGTACAAAGTGCGCCGGCGACTGTTATTGCGCAACAATAGATTTGGATATGTATCACACTCTAAACTTTGGTTTTTTAAATAATAACGGGAATTATGAATTAAATAATAGTTATCCATTTAAACTTGATATATTGCCAGACCCTTTTTCTAATATTATGCAAAGGTATGGGTTCGAGCAAAACACTGCACTTCCTACACTAGAAAAATCAAAGGATAAGTTTTTTGTTTTTGAAAGCATATTAAATAAAATAAAAGTGTTATTTAAAAAGTACTTAAAAAACAATTCTTGTGCATAGCATATTTTATATAACATATAAGCAAAAGAGCTAACTTCACTTCACTGTTAGCCCTTTTGTTTTTCTTTTACTTGTTGTTTTTCAACTCTTAAAAGTTGTTCATATATTTTTTTCTCTCTTTCTGTTATCTCCTCTGGTTGCCTTATTCCAAGATGAACAACTAAGTTTCCTCTAGCATTATCTGCACTTGCATATCCTTTGTCAGTAATGTTAATTTTGTCTTGCTGCTTAGAACCTGTCGGAATATCTACCTCAACTTGTTCACCCAAAACTTTAATTTTTATTTTGTCTCCAACTACAGCTTGCGCGTATGTTATGTCTAAATTCATATGTATGTCTAAGCCTTCTAGTTTCAGACTTGAGTGTTCCTTCATTTTTACCGTAATAATTAAATCGCCATTTTTCCCACCATTTTTTCCCGGTTGTCCAAGAGCGGCCAAACGAATTTTTTCACCATCTTTTATTCCTCTTGGAACCTGAACAGTATAATTGTTTACTTTGCCCCCAATAGTTTTAAGCGACAATTTCTTTTCCGCACCAAAGAAACCTTCTTCTAAAGTTATTTCTAGTGCTGCTTCTATATTACCACCCTTTTTAGGTTGCTTATTAGCATTTATTCTATCTTTTATATCTGCTGTAGCAGTTTCAAACATTTCTTTTGCCCCTTTACCAAAACCTAAAAGTGTATTAATGAGTTCAGATTTTGCATCTGCACTTTTAACCCCGTATTTCACGTCTTTTTTTACACTAGCCTTTGGTGGTATACCATAACCATAACGAGCAACTTGTCTGTCATATTTTTTCTTTTTTTCTTTATCCATTAATATATCATAAGCAACCGTTAAGTCCTTAAAAACCTCTTCTGCTTCAGGACTTCCAACATTTGCATCCGGATGATATTTTTTAGCCAATCTTCTGTAATTAGCTTTTATTTCTTCCTTACTTGAGCGTTTATTTACCCCAAGTAATAGGTAATAATCCTTTTGTTTCATAGCGACCTCTTTTCAATATTTAATGCTACGTTTAGCGCAAAATTATTATATCATAATTTATAGCATTTTCAACCCTTTTTAGTTGCAATTATGACATTTTTCGTATATAATACACTTAGCAATAGGAGGGTATTATGGAAGAAAATAATTTGCTAGACGAAGGAAAAATAGTCCCTGTTAAAATCGAGGACGAAATGAGACGTTCATATATAGATTATGCCATGAGTGTTATAGTTTCTCGTGCGCTTCCAGATGTTCGTGATGGTTTAAAACCTGTTCACAGAAGAATATTGTATGTTATGAGCGAATTGGCTTTGTGGCCAGACAAACCATATAGAAAATGTGCCGGTATTGTTGGTGACGTTTTAGGTAACTATCACCCACACGGTGATGCAGCAGTTTATGATGCACTAGTAAGACTTGCACAAGATTTCTCTTTGCGTTATCCGTTAGTTAACGGACATGGAAACTTTGGTTCAATAGATAACGACCCACCAGCCGCAATGAGATATACAGAGGCCAAATTATATAAAATGGCTGTTGAAATGCTAGATGATATTGACAAAGAAACTGTAGATTATTCACCAAACTATGACGATAGACTTATGGAGCCTACAGTACTACCTGCAAAGATACCAAACCTTTTAATCAATGGTTCTTATGGTATTGCAGTTGGTATGGCGTCAAATATTCCACCACACAACTTAACTGAAGTTATAAACGGAACTTGCGCTATGATAGACAACCCAGATATAACTGACGAACAGTTAATGGAATATATTAAAGGACCTGACTTCCCAACTGCAGGTATTATAGTTGGTCACGAAGGCTTCAAAAATGCATATACAACTGGTCGTGGTAAAGTATGTCTACGTGCCAAGTGTGAAATCGAAGAAGACCAAAGAGGCAGATATCACATAATAGTTACAGAAGTACCTTATAAAGTTAACAAAGCAGCAATGTGTGCTAACATAGCAAAACTTGTTAATGATAAAGTTATTGAAGGAATTTCAGACGTACATGACCACTCAGACAGAGAAGGTGTAAGAATTGTTATAGACCTTAAGAAAGATGCTAATCCAAACGTTGTACTAAATCTTTTATACAAACATTCTGAGCTTCAAACAACTCAATCTATGATACTACTTGCCCTTGTAAACGGCGAACCTAAGATTCTTACATTAAAAGAAATTCTTTACCACTATATTGAACACAGAAAAGATATAATTGTAAGAAGAACTAAATACGACTTAAAGAAAGCTGAAGCTAGACTTCATATTTTAGAAGGTTTAAGAATTGCAATAGACAATATTGATGAAATCATCAAGATAATTAAATCTGCAAAAGATGACAATTCTGCCAAAGCAACATTAATGGAAAGATTTGGTCTTTCTGAAATACAAGCTCAAGCAATTCTAGATATGAGACTTAGAACTTTAACAGGTCTATCTCGTGATAAGATTGAATCAGAATACAAAGCTTTACTTGAAACTATTAAACATTTAAGAGAAATTCTAGAAAGCGAAGCCCTAGTTCTCAATATCATAAAAGAAGAATTAACTGAAATTAAAAACACATATGGTGATGAAAGAAGAACTAAAGTGGTTCACGGGGAAAGTGATATTGAAATAGAAAGCTTAATAAAACAAGAAGATAATGTTGTTACAATAACTCACTTTGGTTACGTTAAGAGAATTTCTGTAGACGCATACAAATCTCAAAGACGTGGCGGCAAAGGTGTTACTGGTATGGCAACGAGGGAGGATGACTTTGTTGAACATCTATTCGTATCTTCTACTCACGACTACATACTATTCTTTACAACAACTGGTAGAGTATTTAAGCTTAAAGCTTATGATCTTCCAGAAGCATCAAGAGTAGCTAAGGGAATGGCAATAGTTAACCTTCTTCAACTTGCACAAGGTGAAAAGATTGCTGCCGTTATACCTGTTAAGAACTTTGAAGATAAGTTAAATGTTCTCATGGCTACAAAGAACGGTCTTGTTAAAAAGACTCCTCTTTCTGAGTATTCAAATATTAGAAAAACTGGTATTCTTGCTGTAACATTAAAAGATGATGATGAAATTATCGATGTTAGAATCACAGACGGAAACAGTGATATAATCCTTGTAACAAATTCTGGTCTATCTATTAGATTCAAGGAAGAAGAAGCAAGACCTGTAGGTAGAACTTCAATGGGTGTTAAAGGTATTACTCTTGGCAAAGGCGATTATGTCGTTGGTATGGAACCAATTACATCTGAAAAGGACAACTACATCTTAGCTATAACAGAAAACGGATTTGGTAAGAGAACTGAGGTTGAAGAATACCGCGCACAATCCAGAGCAGGTAAAGGAATATTAACATACAAAACTACTGAAAAAACTGGACATATTATAGGAGTTAAAGTTGTTACAGATGATGACGATGTTATGATAGTTACTGCAAGTGGCGTAATTATTAGAATTAACGTAAGCGATATATCTGTACTTGGTAGAAATACTCAAGGTGTAACTTTAATGAGAACTTCAGAAGGCGGTAGAGTCGTAAATGTTGCTAAACTTGTTCATGAAGAAAATGACGACCAATTAAAAATTGAAGAGAATAAATAATTCTTGATAAAATCAGTATAACATAACAGGTGGTTCATTAGAACCACCTGTTAATTATTTCTTAATTTCTATTACCCATTCAAATGCTTAACATAGCATTTCAGAATCTTTCCAGGGATAGGACTTTCCGAGCAGGAAACCCAAATTCTATTGTCATTATCATAGCACATATTCGCCTTAAAGAGCGGAATATAACAGATTACATTATCTACTGTCACAACTTTGATAACATACTTATTACCTTTATATTCCTTCAACACAGTAGCAGTAAACAGTATACTATTTTGTGTAAGTTCTCTGTCCCTACTCGCCCGAGAAAGAAAAATTTTGGTCTTAAGCATTTTTAAGCCAACATCTTCCAATAATCCATAAAATGTAAGGTCAAAAATGCTAGGAGTGCTACCAATAGCTTCCTCCTCCTTCAATTCCTCGTACTTTGACAAGAAACTTGCTGCTACAATTCTATCCTTTGCCAGTTTCCATTCTCCTTCATTAAGATACATCGAAGGTTCATACAAAGTAATATATTCTGTGTGTCCATCATCAAATTGTAACTCCAAGACATCTTGCTTGGTACCATATTGTTTCAAAGCTGTTACCTCAAACTTATAGACATAACCCCTACTTGCACGCACCTCTATCCGTTCCGTGGATAGACGTACATGTCCTCCACCGACTAGTTGCGGGAAGTAAACTCCATATAACTTCAAATCATAAATAGTCATTTTGATTCCTCCTAGTTTTATTTTAGGGTTTAATTATATCACATTCTTCTACGGTTTGCAATATACCAGCATTTATACATATTTTAGTCCGCATAATTATGGTATTTAATACAAATTATAGAGGAGATTTATTTAAATCTCCTCTTTATTCTTTATTTCTTTGAAACGCTTTCAAAATACGCCTTCATAAATGCTTCTGGTGTAGACGTATCCTTAGATTCTCTCCATATATTGTCTTCAATATCCCAGAACAAATACGGATATTTTAATGTCTCGTATGCTTCCTCGCCATTCTCAAAAATAAGTTTTAATACGTCTTGTTTCCCTTTGTATTCCTCAAGAACAGTTACTTCAAAAAAGGAATTATCAAAACCCGGAACTGCGTGAACATCTTCCTTTCTTGCAAATATATTTACTCCTGAAAACTCCAGTTTATACCGAAAATATACCCCGTAAAACTTTACATCATAAATATTCATTATGACTCCCCCTAATTTTTATTTTGCAAGCACATTATATCACAAAAATACGGATTAAGCAATTAACTTAATCCATAAAATTCTATTGCATTATTGTATAAAACACTGGCAACTTCATCTTTATCCATTTCTTTAATCTCAGCTATTTTTTCTATAACATATGTTATATTTAAAGACTCGTTTCTTTCTCCCCTATGTGGTACTGGTGCAAGATATGGAGAGTCTGTTTCTGTCATAATATTTTCTATTGGCATATCTTTTATTACTCTAATTGCTGTATCTGTCCTTTTGTATGTTATATTTCCACCAACAGATATTTTATATCCTTCTTCTTTAATATACTTTGCTGTTTGTTCATTCAAATCAAAACAATGGAACATTATTTTTTCTGGTTTTTTATCTGTACTTTCTAGCACTTCCACTGTATCTATACTAGCATCTCGCGAATGTATTTGTACAGGAAGTCCTACTTCATAAGCAAATTCCAATTGGTCTCTAAAGAGTTTCTTCTGTTCCTCTTTAAATTCCTTTGTATAATGATAATCTAGTCCAATTTCTCCAATTGCAACAATTTTATCTTTAGGGTTTTCCACATATAGTCTTTTTAAATCTTCTACGTTTTCCCCATCTTCCACATATTGTGGGTGAATTCCTATTGTGCAATATATTTTTTCGTGACCATTTGCAATAGCAAGTGCTCCTTTAGAAGACTCTATTCCGGCACCAGCATTTATTATATATTCTACACCACTTTCAAATTGTCTATTTAATGTTTCTTCTCTATCTTCATTATATCTTTCGTCTTCATAATGCGCGTGTACATCAATTATTTTCATATTAAACTGTCTACTCCTATTTCATTATTGGAATTGTAACTATTACTTCTGTTCCAATTCCTACTTCACTCTTCATTTCAATAGTTCCATCATGGGCTTCCACTATTTCTTTAACTATAGAAAGCCCTAATCCTGTTCCACCCATCTGCCTTGAGCGAGCTTTGTCTACTCTATAAAATCTTTCAAATATACGTTTTAAATCTTTTTCAGGTATTCCCATACCATTATCTACAAACTTAAGATACGCTTTACCACCAGCCGCTCCAATATATACAGTAATCTCTCCACCTTCAGGCGTATATTTTATACTGTTACTTAAGATATTTATCATAACCTGTTGTATTCCATCTTTATCTACAAATACCGGACCTGGTATCATATTAACAACACATTTTAAATTGTGTTTTTTCTCCATAGCTACATATTGCATATTTTCTACAACTTGTTTTGCCAAGTCATCAATGTTAAGTTTAGTCTTATTCCATACGTTTTTCTTATAATCAAAACGAGAAAGTTGTAAAAGATCTGCTACTATTCTATCCATTCTATTTGCTTCATCATTTATAACTTGAGCAAATTTTGCTATTTCTTCTTTTTCTAGTTCTCTATCTAGTATTGTTTCAGAATAACCTTTAATTGAACATAAAGGCGTTTTTAGTTCATGAGAAACATTAGCAACAAATTCTTTTCTCATATTGTCTAACTTTTCACTTTCAGTTATGTTTTTAATAAACACAATAACACCCATAGGCATTAATCTTTCGTTTTGGAAAGGAACTAACACAACGTCAAGTACATTATCATTTACAGTTGTCTTTTCTTGCACGTTCTTGTAGTTTGTCATATAAAGTACTTTATCAAAATCCACTTTAAGCTTAAGCTTTTTCATAACTTTTTCATATGTGTTATCTTCTGAGCTAAGGTTTGCAAAAGCTTTAGCCGCTGAGTTTATTTGTATTATTTGTCTTTGCATAGAAAATGCTATAACTCCATCTGGCATTCTTTCTATTATCTTTCCTGTTTTACTTTCTTGACTTGTAACTTCAAAGTTGTTTTTAGAAATACTTTGCATTATTTCGCTATATACATCAATTACGCTATTTAGTTCTTTAAGCTCTGTACAACCGTTTAGCATACGAGAATCTACAGTTTTTCCATCTTTTATGTTTTTCATAGATTTTTCTATACGTCTAAGCGGTAATAAAATCTTATTGTTATATATAGCCGCAAATATTAATGCACATAAAAGTAGCACACCAATTGATATTACAATCGGTGCGTCAAATACAAATCCAAATTTCTTTGTAATAGAATAATTTATAACAAAGTTCATCACTATAAATGTAACTATTACAAATCCTAATACTAATACTTTTGTACTAGTTTTTATAGATTTAAACATAATATCCTATTCCTCTTTTTGTTATTATATATTTTGGTTCAGAAGTATTATCTTCTATTTTCTCTCTTATTCTACGTATAGTAACGTCAACGCTTCTAACATCACCATAATAGTCATATCCCCACACGTTTTTAAGTATTTGTTCACGAGTAAATACTTGTCCTGAATGAGTAGCAAGTAGTTTTATAACTTCGAATTCTTTCATTGTTAAATCTATTATTTTACCTTTTTTAACAACTACATACTTTTCTACGTCTAAAACTAAATCTTTAATCTTTAATTCATCTGTCTCGTTCTCTTTTTGAGCCTCTTCAGGTAACACGTGTTTTCTTAGGTTTGCTTTTACACGTGCTGTAAGTTCTCTTACGCTGAATGGTTTTGTCATGTAGTCATCAGCGCCAAGCTCAAGACCAATTATTTTATCTACAACTTCCTCTTTAGCTGTAAGCATTATTATTGGGCAAGTAAGTTTCTGTCTTATCTTCTTACATACAGTAAACCCGTCCATTTTAGGAAGCATTACGTCTAAGATTATTAAATCCGGTTTTGCAGTTAGTGCCATTTCTACTGCTTGTTCTCCATCATATGCTTCGATTGTTTTATAGCCATCTTTTTCAAGGTTAAATTTTAACACATCTACTATTGGCTTTTCATCGTCAACTATCAATATTTTCTTTTCCATATCGACACCTCTTTACGAGATTATTTTATCACAAAAATATCTTTTGACAAGTGTTTTTGTTAAAATTGTGTCATTTTACTGTCATTTATTTTTAATCATATTACAATTATGTTATAACATTGTGTGAATTGTAATTCTACACTATCTATGCTATAATATTTCTAGCAAAAATATGTAAATATAGTTCTAATTAGATTACTATTATGGAGGTTATTATATGGGAAATAAACAATTTACCGTAAAACAGGGGCAAGACAAATTCATAATTAGCTACTTTGGCTCAGACCACTATTGGGTAATGCTAAATTACCACGAGAACAACAAATTTGTAATAACAAAAGAGCACGAAAAACTTTATGAAGGCTTGCAAACTATTTTTAGATTTATGAAAATACGTCAAGAACCACAACTTAAAGATAATGTATTTAATTGGCTTTGCGAAGCAAGCTTACCTGAAATATCCAACCATATGACAATTACGAAGGAAAGAAATAAATTTATTGTTGAATTTTTTCAAAACCCAGACAATTATATTGCTGCCGCCCACAAAACTTGTGGTATTTGTTTTTGCTTAAGTGGAAGTAGAAATCCAAGTGTTGCAACTATGTTTAGCGCTATGGCGAACAAACTATTAGCAGGAGATTAATTTCTCCTGCTATTTTATTCTTTATATTCCTTAATTATTTGTATATTTTTCTACATATTCTTTAAACTTATCCCCGCGTTCTTCAAAGTTTTTGAATACTCCATAACTTGCAGCTGCTGGTGACATTAAGCATATTGTACTTTTTTTAGTAATTTGAGTTGCAAGTTCTACTGCTTTCTCTAAATCTTCTGCAAGGACATAATTAGAATTTGTACCTGTTTTCTTTAACGCTTCATATATTTTCTTGCCACTATCGTACATAAGGATTACATTTTCTACTTTACCTTGAGATAAAAACTCTATTAAAGATGCATAATGTATTCCTCTATCCATTCCACCAATTATTACAGTGTTTATATTTGGAATACTTTGTACTGCCGAAATAACAGCTTCCGGAATAGTTGCAATAGAGTCATCTATGTATGTTACACCATTATATACACCTATATTTTCTAATCTATGTGCTAATGGTTTAAATTCTACAATCGCTTTTGCTATTTTATCATCCTCTACATCTAATAGTTTTGCAACAGTTGTAGCAACTGCAATATTGTATGAGTTATGAGCACCTCGTATATTCTCGTTTTTAGGCTCACGTACTGTCATTATATCTCCGTGAATATTTATACGAACTTTGTCATCAAAATAACAGCAAGATTCTTGTTCGTCTGTTTCTTCTTTACCGACTCCAATATGATGTTGCTTTAATATTCTGTTTCCATTTAATACTTCTTTTTCAGCCTCATTAAATATGTAATAATCATTTTCATCTTGGTATTTATAAATATTTCTTTTTGCCTCTTTATACTCCTCATAGCCTTTATAATGGTCCAAGTGGTCTTCATACATATTAAGAAGTACTGCAATATGTGGGCTACAATCTACAAATTCCAACTGATGTGACGAAAGTTCATACACATAGTAATCTGTTGTATTATATGTTTCCATTTCTTCAAAAGCAGGAAGTCCTATGTTTCCAACCAGAAGTGTATTGTATTTTTCTTTAAGCATTGCATATATTAATGAAGAAGTTGTACTCTTTCCTTTGGTTCCTGTAATCCCAATTATTTTATCCTTACCATATTTCAAGAAAAGTTCTGTTTGAGATGTAACTTTGTCTCTCAATCCCGTTAAATCTACATCTTTAAAAGACTGTCCTGGTGTTTTCATTATAACATCATAGTCTTTCATTGCCTCTAGATAATTTTCGCCAGTATGAAGAATAACTCCATCTTGCAAAATTTCTTCATCGGTTATATCTTTAATATCTGCAATACCTATTTCGCAATCTATATTGTTGTTTTTTATAAATCTATATGTACTTCTTCCCTCACGGCCAAAACCTAAAATTAGTATACGTTTACCTGTCAACTCTTGTTTAATTTTTCCTTTCACAAAAGTTCCTCCTACTCAATATATTCTCTTAATGCCATTTCAAACTCTTCTGGCAAGTTGTTGTCGACATTCCAATCTGCTTTTGCCTCTTCTATTGATTGTTCTAAATTTGAAATGTTTGGCTTAAAGTCTCTTAATAACGCTGGTAATTCTTTACCGTGTTTATTATATTTTTCTATTATCATATTAAGGCTTAAGTTTATTTCGTCCTTAGTCCCAACACATTCAAATGGTTTGTCGTAATCTGGATAAACAAGTCCGTTAAATATAGTTCTTAGCTCTTCATTGTCTAACATATCAGTTTTAAATATTCTCTCCATATCTTCATCACTTAAAAATGCTTTAACCATAATATATACATATAGGCACTTAGGACAATTTTCACACCAAATGTCTTGTTTAGAGCCCACATTACAGCTTTTAAATACTTCATAGTATTTATCCGTTTTAACAAATGCTCTAACTATTTGCCATTCACTTAAAGGTCTAAGTAAACTAAAATAATTTGGTCCATTTTCACAAATGTGTTTAGTAAGAAATTCTCTAAAGTCATTTTCAAACTCTATACTCTTAGAATATTGGTGGTTTATATTTGTACCACTAACATTTGCCTCATTTGCACTTGCCTCGTTAGATAATACTATATGTTTTCTGCCAAGTATTATAGCTGATGCATAAGAAGAAAACGCAAGTATTGCAGAAAATGGTGTATGCCCATTTAAAAAACCTTGTTTATTTAACTCTAATAATCTTGTATCTAGTGTTCTCTTTGGAGCATAAATCTTACCATCATATCCACCAACGACAGCAGAATCTCTAGATGCTCCTCTTGGATTTACTATATAACACATATTATCCATATTCTTTAATACTTCTAAAGATAAAGATGAGTCCTTACCACCACCAACTGGTACAAGATTTCCTGTAAGTTCCTCTGTTAATTCTACTTTTTGGCTTTCTGTATTTTCTACTTTAATATCTAGAAACGTGTCTATGTTCATTGCCTCTACAATGTTATTTCTGTAGAAAAATTCTCCCAAACCGTTTATATACAGTTTTTTATACCAAGCTATTTGCTCATCATTTAAGTTTCCACATTTTACAACAAGTGTAGGTGAACACGTTGCTTTAAGATAAGATACAATCTCAACCATACCAAGATTAAATATTGTATTTTCAAAAACTTTTCTTAAACTTTCATCTAATACTCTGCCTTGAGGCTTAGGAAAACTCCAAGTTGGTCTAAACTCTGTTAAACCTGGCACAACAAAGCTAAATGATACTTCGAATCTATTTTCTGTTTCAACAATATCATAAGAATTGTATTCAAATATTGGATATTTTTCTCTTAATTCATTAAATTTATCCATATTACATTTCCCTTCTATTTTCCATAGCCTTGATTAAAGTAATTTCATCTGTATATTCTAAATCTCCACCTACTGGTATCCCGTGCGCTATTCTTGACACCTTAATACCTGGTATTGTTTTAATAATTCTAGATATATACATTGCTGTTGCTTCCCCTTCTATTGTTGGGTTTGTTGCAAGAATTACTTCTTTCACATTTTCATCTGAAAGTCTAGATACTAGTTCTTTAATTTTTATATCTTGTGCAGATATATTGTTCATAGGAGAAATTGCCCCATGAAGCACATGGTATAACCCTTTGTACTCGTGTGTTTTTTCCATAGCAACAACGTCTTTTACATTTTCCACTACGCAAATAACGCTATTATCTCTTTTAGAATTACTACAAATCTCACATTTGTCTGCTTCTGATAAATTGTAACAAGTAGAACAAAATCTTACTTTTTGTTTTGCTTCAAGCAAAGCTTCAGACATTGTGCGAGCTACTTCTGTATCTGATTCTAATATATAAAATGCCAAACGCACAGCTGTCTTATGCCCTATACCTGGCAACTTTTCAAATTCTCCTATTAATTTTTTTACTGATTCTGAATACATAACCTACCTACATCAACCCCGGAATATTTAAGCCTCCAAGTCCTTCTTGCATCATATCGTCTGCTTTTCTTAATGCTTCATTTACAGCAGTAAGAACAAGGTCTTGTAACATTTCTACATCGTCTGGGTCTACTACTTCTTTTTTAATTATTATTTCTTTTATTTCTTTAGCACCTGTTGCTTTAACTACAACGGCACCGCCACCAGCAGAAGTTTCAAACTCTGTGTTTGCTGCTTCCTCTTGTTTCTTTTGCATTTCTGCTTGCATTTTTTGTGCCTGTCTCATTAAGTTTTGCATATTCCCCATTCCGCCTGGGAATCCTCCAAATTTAGCCATTTTAAATTCCTCCTAATATACTTTTAATTACTAAATTAATCTACAACTTCAAAAGGGACACCTGAATCTTTCATCATATTTTCAAAACCACAAGCATCATCTTTTTTAGTTTCTTTAATATATTCAATTCTGACGCCAAAATCATTATTCATTTCTTCGTTAACTATTTTTCTTAAATCTTCACGAGTATTATCTTTATTTAACACTCCATAAGCAAATGCGTTTGCCGTAGCAAATACAATTGTTTCTTCTTCTTCAAAAGCCTGAGCTCCTGCAAGTGCTGAATAAAGTTTTAAGTTATCTGAATCTACTGCTTTTTTCATTATCTTATCTAACTCTTTAACTTTTTTTCTACCAAGTTTTACTTCGGCCACCTTTGCTTCTTTAGATTCAGTTGCTACTTGAACTGTTTCAACTGGCACTTCTTCTTTCTCAACAACTGCTTGTTTCTCTTGTTTTTGCACCTTTGGTTTAGATTCTACTTGAACTTTAATACCTGTCATTTCAAGCTTTTCTATTTTCATTTCAAGCTCTTTTATTTTTGCTAGAAGTTCACTTTCATCTAATCCTACAACCTTTGTTGAAAGTTCTAATAGTTTTGCTTTAAACAACATTGCTACATTGTTAGATTGTCTTAAATCATCATCAAGTTTTGACATGTGTTTAATAATTTCATGTATTCTAACTACACTTGTATTTCCACAAATTTGTTTTAATTCTTCTGACATATCCACATTATCCCCACAAGACACTGCAATTAATACTTTTAAAAATTCTTGTGTTATACTTGCAGATATATTTCTCAAATCTTTACCTGATGAAAGTATTGTATTTACTAGTTCATCTACTTTGGTAATATTGTATTCAAGAACGCTTATAACTATATCTTGTATAAGTTTCTTTGGAACTGTTCCAATTATTTCTTCTATTTTTTGTTCTGTTATTTCACCTTCGCCAGAAGTTATACATCTTTCTAGAATACTTAAAGCATCTCTCATTCCACCGTCAGCAAGTTCAGCTATATGCTCTAATGCTTCCATATCGTAATGAACATCATAATCTTTAAGAACGTGTTGTAGTCTTTGAACTATACCAGCCTTACCTATCTTTTTAAATTCAAATCTTATACAACGAGATAGAATTGTAGGTAAAATCTTATGCTCTTCTGTTGTTGCTAGAATAAATATAACATTCTCTGGTGGTTCTTCTAAAGTTTTAAGCAATGCGTTAAATGCACTAGTTGAAAGCATATGTGCCTCGTCTATGATGTACACTTTGTACTTCAAGCCAGTTGTAGAATATGCCACTTCTTGACGTATGCTACGTATGTTTTCTACTGAATTATTAGATGCAGCATCCATTTCAACTACATCTGTTGTATTTCCTTCTAATATGCTACGGCATGCTTCACATTCGTTACAAGGCTCTCCATCTTGATTATTTAGACAGTTAACCGCTCTTGCAAAAACTTTAGCCGCTGTAGTTTTACCTGTTCCTCTAATTCCGCTAAAAATATATGCATGAGATATTTTAGAAGATACTATTTGGTTTTTTAAAATTTTAGTTATATGTTCTTGACCAGTCATATCACTAAAATTTTGTGGCCTATATTTTCTATATAACGCTACGTATGACATATTTTAACCCCTTATATTTAATAATCTTACTACAAATGCTATATATACAAAAAGGTCGCCCACGGCACATAGCATCATTTGCTTATTGCTGCTTCCTTCCGGACCTGACAAGGTTCACAAACTCGCTATTGCCAAAGCGACTTTAGTAATTATACAATATAGTCTTGTATTTTTCAAGTGTACTTTATATTTTTCTATTTCTAATTTACTTTAAATTTAAAGTCTGAAAGAGATAGCCTTCTTACATCTGCTCCGTTAATTACAAGCTCTTCATTTGGTAGTAATAATTCTACTTTCATAGTATTTGTTTTTCCAGTACTTTCAACAATGTTTAATTTAAACTTCAATTTAAATTGTATGTCTTGTAACTTTATACCAGCTGTGCTAAGCATTCTACCATCATACACAATTTGCTTTGTATCTTCTGGTACAATCCAATCTTTAAGAACGTTTTCATTAAGCGCTACAAATTCTAATAGCATTTGATTATTTTCATCTAATTTATATTCTACTGCAAGTTCTTGCCCTTTACTATCTAATGCAAGTTTACCTTCATTGTCTAATTGTGAAAATATAACCTTACCTTCATTTGAAGTTACATCGCTTAAATATACTCTATTAATCTCCACACCTGTTGCTGCTGTAACAAGCATACTAAGTTTATTTCTTTGAGATAAATCTATACTCCATACTCCATTTTTTTCTGTTTTGTTTGTAAGCTCTGCTGAACTTGTTAATATAACATCACTTACTCTAAATTTTCCTTCGTTTACTGTATCTTTTTTGAATACTAGATTTATTACCACAATTAGTAGCAACACCGAAATCACTAATGTCATTAATACCCAAAATATCTTTTTCTTATCCATCGTTCCCTCCGAATTTATTCCAACTCCTCAAATTCCTTGTGTAGTTGCTTTTACCCTATGTCTTTATTTATTATTTCAGTTATTCAATTTTTTCGAATAACTGATTTCTTCTAATGACACCCATATTATACAACGTAACACATAAAAACTCAAGTGATTGAGTATATTTTAATAGGTGGTTTTGATGGATAATTTTTTAGGCAATTTTGATTCATCCTTTTTAAATAATTGTGGTATAAATTGTGATAACCTAGATATAAACAAGCTGTTGGTAATTTTGCTTATTCTTACCGGTAGACTTAAAATAGAATCCATAACAGTTTTTCCAAACGATTTCACAGTAACACTCGGAACATTTAGAATTCTGTAAATTTTCTATTGTAAATACCTTCTGTTTTTGATATACTTGTTATATTAGAGGTGATATTCGTGCATAGTAACAAAAACAATGTAATGATTATAGACGACGATATAGGTTTAACACAGGCTTTATCTATAGTTTTAGACAGCTACAACATAAAACTATCTACATTTACAGAACCACTTGCCGCAATACAAGAGCTAAGAACAAATAAACATGACATTTTAATAGTTAACTACTTAATGACTTCAACTAGAGGCGATGAAATAGTTAAACTTGTTCGTGACTTTGATAAAGAAATATATATTATACTTATGTCTGCTCACAAAGACCTTGCTCCTTCTATAGATATAATGCGTTCTTTGGATATACAAGCATTCTTCGAAAAAGGAGCACGTTTTGATGACCTTATTCTTCTTATAGAGAGCGGATACAAATATATAGACCAAATAAATGAAATAAAACAAATGAACCACACAATACAAAACTTTGGTTTACAACTAGCTAACACACTAAAAAGCACAGTTGGTGCTAGAGACCACTATACCAAAGAACATAGTGATAGGGTTGCGGAATATGCAAAACTATTTGGAGCACATCTAGAACTTGATGAAGAGGATTTAAAAACTTTAATACTTGCTGCAGACTTCCACGATATTGGGAAAATTGGTATATCTGATGCTGTCCTTCTAAAAGAGGGAAAACTTACTGATGAAGAATATACTAAAATTAAATTACACCCAATAATCTCTGTAAACATTCTAGCAGGTTCTGAATCTTTCAAAGATGCTATACCAGCAGTAAGACACCATCATGAAAGAATCGATGGCAGAGGCTATCCAGATGGTCTTAAAGGAGAACAAATTCCAAAACTCGCTCGTATTCTTTCAATATGTGATACATTTGATGCTATTACTTCAAGAAGAGTTTATAGAGAACAAATGACTATAGAAGATGCTTTGTTAGAAATAGATAGAGTTAAAGATGCTCAACTAGATAAAGATCTTGCAGAAATATTTATAGAATTTGTTCGAACAAATCCAGATACTATAAATACAGTTATGTCAAAGAAACAATAATGTGATAAATGTTGATAATACTAAACAAGAACATTTTCCCGACATTAGGAAAATGTTCTTGTCTTATCCTTCTAATAATATGTTTATTATATTTTTTATCAAATATTTAAAATTTTTACAAATTATATTTGACAAATATTGTTAAATTATGTATAATTTATTTAACAATTAAATATAATAACAATGAGCGAAAGCTTACATTTATATTGAGTCCTTTACGTGCGAAAGTCAGCTTCAAGCTGTGAGTATCTTTGATACCTAGCCGTAAAGGGCTTATCTTTTTTATATCAAACGGATTGCTTTTAGAATAAAAGTTTTTCCATCCTTTTTTAAAGTCATATAAGTCTACTATTAAACCAAATTTTTCTTTTAAAAAATTATAATATCTCATATCATTTTTTAAGAAAGCTCTCTGAATAGCCCAGTTGCAATAATCTACTATTTGCAAACATGCTTCGCCAGATGGCGTCTGTGGCAAAATTTGTTGATTAGAAACAATAGGCATACTTAATTTTTCTTCAGTATATTTTAGTGCATCTTGTATTGCTTTTTCCAGTGGTGCCTGCCTTTTCTTACTCCCCCTCGTAGCTATGTATATGTAATTGTTGCTTGACAAATGCAAAATGTTTTTGAATAAATGTGTAATCAAAGAATCGTATAGTTTTTGTGTATTTCCTTCAAATTTTTCAAAAACGTGTTTTGTTTTTCTTGCAACAACAATATTGCAAGAAAAAGGCAATTCTTTTAACAATTTAAAAACTCTATATCTAACTTCCGGACAATCATCTTTTGCATGAAACGCTAACTTTGTCTTACTCATAGATGGAATGTCTTTCAAATATTCATCATTACTTAATTCATTCTTTAATTCGTTTAATTTCTTTCTTAAAAATTCCGGTTCGGTTGTTCTAATGAATCCCATTACTAATATTAAAGATGACCCATTATCTTCGCCTACTATCCATTCTCCTTTTCTATTATAGAAAGTGGTGTCTCCTGATTCATCTACAAAGAAATAATTGTTATTATATATGTTTTCTTTCATATTTATACCCCTAAACAAATTTGCTTCCTCATCACTAACATAGAAGAAGCAAAAATATTTTTGGGTATATTATATAAGACTTTCTTTTTTCAGTCTGTCGAACTTTGTCGATTATATGATATTTTTATCACATTTTGCACATAAAACCAACCGAATTAAACTTTCGTTTAACTAGGTTGGTTTATTGTTGTTATTATTGTATTATTCGTATATTTCTTCTATTATATTAGAACTTAATACATCTTCATCGGAATTATTGCTTGTTGTTTCTTCTTCATCTGAAGAGAAGCTTATATCTTTGTAATCTACAAGACCTGTACCTGCTGGTATTAGTCTACCGATGATTACGTTTTCTTTTAATCCTAGAAGTTTATCTGTCTTACCTTTAATTGCTGCATCTGTTAATACTCTTGCTGTTTCTTGGAATGATGCTGCAGATAAGAATGAGTCTGTAAGAAGAGCAACTTTAGTAATACCAAGTAATTCTCTCTTACCAGTAGCAAGTTTCTTGCCTTGCTCTGCTGCTTCTTTATTTGCCGCTTTGAATTGGTTAATGTCTATAACAGAACCAGCAACAAGTTTAGTTTCTCCTGCATCATTTACTTTTATTTTTCTTAGCATTTGTTTTGCAACAATTTCAATGTGTTTATCGTTAATGTGAACACCTTGAGTTCTATATGCTTTTTGTATTTCTTGTATAATATAGTTTTGTACGGCAACTTCGCCATTTATACGAATTATATCGTGTGGGTCAAGTGAACCTTCTGTTAGTCTGTCACCTGCTGCTATAACATCTCCGTCTTTAACAACTGGTCTAGCACTATATAATTCATAAGTTTCGCTTGTTCCATCTTCACTTGTTACAGTTACATTTTTGTTTATATCGTCTAGAGCAGTAACCTTAACAGTACCTGCTATTTCAGTAACTATAGCAACACCCTTTGGTTTTCTCGCTTCGAATAATTCTTCAACACGAGGAAGACCTTGAGTAATATCTGCGCCTCCAGCGACACCACCTGTATGAATAGTTCTCATTGTAAGCTGTGTTCCTGGCTCACCTATAGATTGTGCTGCAATTACACCAACTGCTTCACCAACCGCAATTGGTTCACCAGTTGCAAGGTTTTTACCATAACATTTACAACATACTCCTCTACCCATGTCACAAGTAAGGGCTGAACGTATTTTAACTTTAGTAAATCCTCTACCCACAATATCTTTAGCTATAGCAGATGTTACATATGTATCTCTAGCACAAATAACTTCTCCTGCTTCGTCTATGATATCATCAGATAGGTATCTACCTTCAATTCTTTCAGATAATTTTTCAATTGGTTCTCCACTTTCCATAATTGCTTCAACCCAAAGACCATCTTTAGTTCCGCAATCTTCAGAAGTGATAGTAACTTCTTGGTTAACGTCAACAAGTCTTCTTGTTAAGTAACCAGAGTCAGCTGTTCTTAAAGCTGTATCCGCAAGACCTTTTCTAGCACCGTGTGAAGAAATGAAGTACTCAAGAACGTCTAGACCATCTCTAAAGCTTGATCTAATTGGTATTTCTACCGCTTTACCTGAAGTATCTGCCATAAGTCCACGAATACCAGATAATTGTCTCATCTGTTTAGGGTTACCTCTAGCACCTGTATGAGCCATGATACGAACTGGGTTTTTGATGTTAGGGTTGCTCATAATTGCATCTTGGATGTCATCTGTAGCTTTACCCCAAATCTTAACAACTTCGTTGTATCTTTGTTCATCAGATATTAAACCACGTTTGTAGTTTTTATATACTGCGTCAACTGCTTCGTCAGCTTCTTTAAGTATTTTTTCTCTTTCAGCTGGAACTTCCATGTCTGCAACTGAAACTGTGATAGCGCTTATTGTAGAATATTTGTATCCTAGTTCTTTAATGTTATCTAGCATTATAGCTGTTTCTGGAATACCAAATTTTTCGATACACATATCTATCATCTGTCCAATTTCTTTCTTTCTAACAGGGAATTCAATCTCTTGTCTGAAAGCATTTTCTGGATTTGTTCTATCTACATATCCTAATGTTTGTGGAACAATTCCATTGAATATTATTCTACCAACTGTTGTGTCTATTATCCTAGATTGCTTTACACCATCAATTTCCTTAGTTACTCTAAGTTTAATTGGAGCGTGTAATCCTACAACTTTTTGGTCATAAGCCATTAAAGCTTCGTCTTCATCTTTAAATACTTTACCAACACCCGGCTCATCATCATAAGCAACTGTTAAGTAGTAGCTTCCAAGTATCATATCTTGAGAAGGTACTGTAACCGCTTTACCATCTTGTGGTTTAAGCAGGTTGTTTGATGCAAGCATCAAGAATTTTGCTTCAGATTGTGCTTCTGGTGATAGTGGTACGTGTACCGCCATTTGGTCACCGTCGAAGTCTGCGTTAAACGCCGCACAAACTAATGGATGTAGCTTAATCGCTCTTCCTTCTACTAGAACTGGTTCAAATGCTTGAATACCAAGTCTGTGTAGAGTTGGTGCACGGTTAAGTAGAACTGGTCTATCTTTAATTACATCTTCTAGAACATCCCATACTTCTACAACTGCTCTTTCTACCATTCTCTTAGCATTTTTAATATTAAACGCCATCTCTCTTTTAACAAGTTCTTTCATTACGAAAGGTTTGAATAATTCTAGAGCCATTCCACGTGGCAAACCACATTGATGTATTTTTAGGCTTGGTCCTACAACGATAACTGAACGACCAGAATAGTCAACTCTCTTACCTAGTAGGTTTTGTCTAAATCTACCTTGTTTACCTTTTAACATATCTGATAGAGATTTTAATGCTCTATTACCAGCACCTGTTACAGGTCTTCCACGTCTTCCATTGTCTATTAATGCGTCTACTGATTCTTGAAGCATTCTCTTTTCATTACGTATAATGATGTCTGGAGCTTCAAGCTCAATAAGTCTTTTTAATCTGTTATTTCTGTTTATAACTCTTCTATATAAGTCATTTAAGTCAGAAGTGGCAAATCTACCACCATCTAATTGTACCATTGGTCTTAAATCTGGTGGGATTACAGGTATTACTTCTAGTACCATCCATTCTGGTTTGTTTCCAGATTTTCTAAATGCTTCTATAGTTTCAAGTCTTTTAATAAGTTTCAAACGTTTTTGTGAAGTCGCTGTCTCAAGACCTTTTCTAATTTCAGCTTCTTCTTTTTCAAGATCGACTTTAGATAAAAGTTCTTTTATTGCTTCAGCACCCATTCCAACTACGAATGAATCTTCACCGTATTTTTCTACAGCTTCTCTATATTCTTTTTCAGAAAGAATTTGTTTGTACATAAGGCCTGTATCTTTTGGATCCATAACTATGTATGCTGCAAAATATACAACTCTTTCAAGGGCTTTAGGAGAAACGTCTATTATTAAGCTCATTCTACTAGGTATTCCCTTGAAGAACCAGATGTGAGACACTGGTGTTGCAAGTTCAATGTGTCCTAATCTTTCACGTCTTACGCTCTTTTTAGTAACTTCAACACCACATCTATCACATATTATTCCTTTATATCTTATTTTTTTGTATTTACCACAGTAACATTCCCAGTCTTTTGTTGGTCCGAATATCTTTTCACAGAACAGACCATCACGCTCAGGTTTTAGGGATCTGTAGTTAATTGTTTCAGGTTTTTTAACTTCTCCTTTAGACCATTCTCTAATCTTTTCTGGAGATGCTATTCCTATGCTTAATCTATCAAAAACTTCTGGATTTACATTATTCATATCTGCCATTTTAACATTTTCCTCCCTTCACCTTAAACTTCTTCATCATCAAGATAAATGTCACCATCTAAATCATCCATACTATCTTCGTCTTCATCTTCACCCTCGATAGACATTGAATCTTCGTCATCAAGAACATATAATTCATCATCATCTATAGGATCGAAGTCTTGCATCTTAGATAGAGGCACTACATCTTTTTCTGTTAAGTCTACTGTTTCTTTTATTTCAACTTCATCATTATGATTATACAACTTCATGTCTAAACCTAAACTTTGTAGTTCTTTTATAAGAACTCTGAATGATTCTGGTATTCCTGGTTCTGGAACACTTTCTCCTTTAACGATAGCTTCATATGTTTTAAGTCTTCCTGTAATATCGTCAGATTTTACTGTTAAGATTTCTTGTAATGCATACGCTGCACCGTAAGCTTCAAGAGCCCAAACTTCCATTTCACCAAATCTTTGTCCACCAAATTGTGCTTTACCACCAAGAGGTTGTTGTGTAACCATTCCGTATGGTCCAATAGAACGAGCGTGGATTTTATCATCAACTAAGTGATATAGTTTTAACATATACATGTATCCAACTGTAACTTCGTTATCGAATAATTCACCTGTTCTACCATCTCTTACAGGGAACTTACAAGTTTCGCTTAAGCCAGCTTTCTTGAATAGTTCTTCTATATCTTCTTCTTTAGCACCATCAAATACTGGAGTTGAAACTTTCCAACCAAGTTGTTTTGCAATGTATCCTAAATGCACTTCAAGTACTTGCCCTACGTTCATACGAGAAGGTATACCTAGTGGGTTAAGAACGATTTGTAATGGTGTACCATCTGGAAGATATGGCATATCTTCTCTTGGTAATACTCTAGAGATAATACCTTTGTTTCCGTGACGTCCACAAATCTTGTCACCAACAGATATTTTCTTCTTTTGAGCAATATATATTCTTACTACTTTGTTTACTCCAGGAGCTAGTTCATCAGAAGTTTCTCTAGTATAGATTTTAACGTCTATAACTGTACCAGCTTCTCCGTGAGGAACTCTAAGTGAAGTGTCTCTTACTTCTCTAGATTTCTCACCAAATATAGCTCTTAGAAGTTTTTCTTCAGCTGTAAGCTCTGTTTCTCCCTTAGGAGTAACTTTACCAACAAGGATATCTCCTGGTCTTACTTCAGCACCAATACGTATAATACCGTCTTCATCAAGATCTTTTAACGCATCATCACCAACGTTTGGTATTTCACGAGTAATTTCTTCAGGTCCTAGTTTAGTGTCTCTAGCTTCACAGTCATAATCTTCTATGTGTATTGATGTTAATACATCATCTTTTACTAAATCTTCAGAGATTAGTATAGCATCTTCGTAGTTGTAACCTTCCCAAGTCATGAAACCAACTAGAATATTCTTTCCTAGAGACATTTCACCTTGGTCTGTAGAAGAACCATCTACAAGCACATCGCCTTTTTTAACCTTAGTTCCTTTTGTTACTATTGGTCTTTGATTTAGACAAGTACCTTGGTTAGAACGTTTAAATTTAGTTAATACGTGTTCTTCTTTTCCTTGTTTACCTTCAACTACAACTTTGTCTCCGCTTACATAAGTTACAATACCATCTTGGCCTGCAACTATACAAGTACCAGAGTCTTGCGCTGCTTTATACTCAATTCCTGTTCCAATAATTGGAGCTTCTGCTTTTACTAATGGAACTGCTTGACGCTGCATGTTAGATCCCATTAGAGAACGTTTAGCGTCATCGCTTTCAAGGAATGGTATCATAGCTGTAGCAACAGATACTAATTGTTTAGGAGATACGTCCATGTAATCAACTTTTTCTGGTGCAACTTCTAGCACTTCATTTCTATATCTTACTTTAATCTTTTTATTTGCAAATTTGTTATCTTTGTCTAGTTTTTCGTTAGCTTGTGCAATGATGAAATCATCTTCTGTATCAGCTGTCATATATTCAATTTCATCAGTTACAACTCCAGTTGCTTTATCTACTTTTCTATATGGAGATTCAACAAATCCATATCTGTTGATTCTTGCATAAGTTGGAAGTGATGAAATAAGTCCTATGTTAGGTCCTTCTGGAGATTCAATTGGACATAGTCTTCCGTAGTGAGTATAGTGAACGTCACGTACTTCGAAACCAGCTCTTTCACGAGAAAGTCCTCCAGGTCCTAATGCAGAAATTCTTCTCTTGTGAGTTAATTCTGCAAGCGGATTTATTTGATCCATGAATTGAGATAATTGGCTGCTTCCAAAGAATTCTTTTATTGCACCAACTACTGGTTTTATATTTATTAGCATTTGAGGTGTTGCCACATCAATGTCTTGAGTTGCCATTCTTTCACGAACAACTCTTTCAAGTCTTGTAAGACCAATTCTGAATTGGTTTTGTAAAAGTTCACCAACACATCTTACTCTTCTGTTTCCTAAGTGGTCGATATCTTCTATTTTGCCTATTCCATGGTAGAAGTTTACAAAGTAGTTTATAGATGCGATTATATCGTCTATTGTTATGTGTTTAACTACTAGTTCTTCTCTTCTTTTCTTAATTTCATTTCTTAATGCCTTTTCGTCTTTACCTTCAGTTTTTGCTATTATTTCTTTAAGCACTGGTAGGTAAACTTCTTCTTTTATAACATTTTTATCTATTTCAATTCCTAGATATGTTGAGATATCTACTGTATTGTTACCAATAATTTTTACTTTCTTACCATTCTTTTCAACATATACAACGTTTATTCCAGCTTGTTTTATTTCGTTTGCAACTTCACGAGAAATCTTTTCACCTTTCTTAACAAACATTTCGCCTGTTTCAGTGTTTATTATATCTTCAGCTGCAATTTCATTTACTATTCTTGTTGCTATACTTAATTTTTTATTGTATTTGTATCTACCAACCCTAGATAAATCATATCTTCTTGCATCGTACATTAAGCCGTATAGTAGCGATTCTGCTGCATCTACATGTAGAGGTTCACCCGGTCTTAATTTTTTGTATATTTCAAGAAGGGCTTCATCTGTTGTTTTAGACGGATCTTTTTCAAGAGTTGCTGCTATTTTATCATCTTCAAATAAATCTAATATTTCAGCATCTTTTTCTATACCCAAAGCACGTACAAAAGTAGTCATCGGTATTTTACGAGTTCTATCTACTCTTACCCATAACATATCTTGAAGGTCTGTTTCATACTCAAGCCAAGTACCTCTGTTAGGCATAACAGTTCCAGTAAAGATAAGTTTACCAGTTTTGTCCTTTTGTGTATCAAAATATACACCAGGGCTTCTTACTAACTGGCTTACTACAACCCTTTCTGCACCATTTATTATGAATGTTCCGTTATCTGTCATAAGAGGGAAATCACCCATAAATATCTCTTGCTCTTTAATTTCGCTTGTTTCTTTGTTCATCAAACGAACTTTAACTTGCAAACGAGATGCATAAGTAGTATTTCTTTCCTTTGCTTGTTCTATTGTGTATTTCGTTTCATCTTCTAATCTATAGTCTACAAACTCTAGCATAAGATTCCCAGAGTAGTCTACTATAGGAGAGATGTCGTGAAAAACATCTTTTAAACCAGATTCTAAAAACCATTTGTATGATGATTTTTGTACCTCAATCAAATCTGGCATATCAATAACTTCTGCAATTCTTGAAAAACTTTTTCTTGTTGTTTTTCCATTTTTTACTTCATGTACCACGTAAATTCCCCCTAAACATATTCTATTTACATAAAAAGTTCGATAAGACAACAAAAAACCAAATTGATTTTTCTTATCCAAAATCAACTTGATTTTATATATTTAATTTTATGCTTTACGAACTTCTTTTTTCAACAATTGTACCATCCTTAAACATTTTAGTTTACATAGTTTTTCGAATGTTACGATAAACATTTCGTATATTTTATCACACGAATGCCTACTTGTCAACTTTTTGTCCTAAGTTTTTACCCGTTTTTATCAACTTTTTCAAACTACATTTTAATTATACCAAATTTTATGTAAAAAATCAATAAATTTTACTGTTTTTATATCTCAAATTACGCAAAATAGGTTCCTCTAACATTTAGAAGAACCTATTTTTTGTTTATTTAAAACTAAGATTAGTCTCTACGCCTCTTGTCATTTCATATCGCTTCAAATATCTGGTCGCATTGCAACAAGGGCATTCATAAAAATACATTCCCCATACAGAATCAAGCGACTTCTCATGACGAATATCTGCAGAACTTATTTCCAAAACCGCCTCACAGCTTTGGCACACTACTTGCATCCGGTCCTCATCGTGACCTTGCTTAATAATTTTCATTAATGTTCCTCATAATAATTATAATAGAAGCGCATAACAGCTCCTTTGTAATTATACCACTCAACTTAACATAAAGCAACCTTGTTTTTTCCCCGCTTAAACAACCCCTACATTAACTAAGATTACTGCAGTTACAACGGCCACAACATCTGCTATAATAGCAGCTATAATTGTTCCTCTTAATTTCTTCACTTTAGCCGCACCGAATAAGACTGTAGTGACATAGAACGTCGTTTCGGTCCCCCCCATAATTATAGACGCAGTTTTACCTTCTACAGAATCAGGGCCATATCTTTTAAATATATCCATTACAACCGACGTAGAAGCCCCACCCGAAAGAGGTCTGAATAGCGCTAATGGAATAATACTTTCTGGTATTCCAAATTTAGCTAATATTCCTTGTATCGGTTTAATCAACCAAGATAACACACCTGTATCCTGCAAAAGAGTTATAGCAATTGTTATTGCAAGTATATATGGAAATATGGTAAGAGTTGTTTTTAATCCCTCCAAAACGCCATCAGTAAACAGTTTCAAAATATCCGACTTGTTTTTTATTCCCAAAACTATTGTTATTAATATAAAGGCTGGAACTATAGCAGAAAAAACATATACCATTATTTTATCACCTTATTTAGTATTTTTATCGCAGAAATTCCCGTTACAAGAGCAGCAACACTTACAATCCATACCGCAATAATTATGCTTCCTGGATTGTCACTTCCATAAATTGCTCTTAAAGAGATTATTGTTGTGGGAATCAACTGTATAGATGCTGTATTTAGAAGAATAAACGCAGTCATGCTATCATTTGCCTTTTCTTTACTCTTATTTTTTGCTTGCATCTTTTTAGTAGCACTCATACCAAACACTGTAGCTGCATTTCCTACTCCTATAGCATTAGAAGTAACATTTAGCGCCACATCCTGCATTATTTCTTCATCTATTTCATCTTTTTTAAATAATTTACTAACAATTGGTTTTACAAAACTTGAAAGTTTATCTATAGCCGGAGTATGTTTTAAAATGTTGAAAATCCCCGTCCAAAAGCACAACGTTCCTGCTAAAGTCATTATATTTTCAATCGAATTAGTAGACGCTTTTGTTATATGTTCAATTAAACTATCTGCACTTCCTACAAAAAACGTAAATACTATAGCTAGTATTATCATATAAGACCAAATTATAGACATAGTACACCTCGATACATTGTACTATGCCTACATTAGTTTTTATTACATTATTTATATTTTTTTATTATTTTTATAATATCTATCATCATTTCTTTTTGCTTGTTTGTTGCGTCTTTTAACTCTTCTGCTATTTTACTATCTACACCGTAAGCTTGTTCAAATCTAAAATTGCCAATTAAATAATCTAAGCTCACATTTAAAGCTTCTGCAATTAATATGATTTTAGACATACTAGCACTGCGTTCACCTCTTTCGATTTGTCCTATATATGCGCCTGTACTATCTATTTTTTCTCCCAACTCCTCTTGTGTATAGCCTTTCTCTAGCCTTTCTTCTTTTATCTTTTTGCCTAAATCTATATATAACATATTACCTCCAAAAACCAACGCTTAGTGCGTATATTTATATATTATAACTATACACCAGTAGCTATACTTTTTAAAACGGCTATATGTTTTAAAAGAAGCGTATGGCACACATACGCTTCTTCACATTTAATTTGTACTCTCAAGGAACACTCTGTCTTTAAACGCTCCTCTTTGTTCACACTTTTTCTCACGCATCTTATCAAAATCTTCATAAGGCACACCTTTTAGTGCAACAAGAGCCCTTAACACTTCTTCAATATCTGCAAGTTCTTCTATATTTCCATCCGCTAAATATTCATTAACTTCTTCTTGCAGCTTTTTGCTAAGCTCATTTTCGTATTCTTCATCACCTAAAATTCTCACTAGGGGCGTTTCCCCCTTGGTACGGATTATCTCGGGAATTCTATCTCTTACCAGTTTATTAAAAGTTTTCATATAAACACCTCCAAATATATTATTGGTGCCCCCTGCGAGAATCGAACCCACAACTAGCCCTTAGGAGGGGCTTATTATATCCATTTAACTAAGGGGACATTGCATCTCAATTATACACAAGATTTAATTCTTTTTCAATATTTCGTTGATTTTTTTCTTTTGGTAGTGTATAATAATTTTCGCAAGCACCAATAGCTCAACTGGATAGAGCGTCAGACTACGAAACGAACGCTCAAAACCTTATACCTATTGATAATGCTGTTTTTCAGGGTCTGGGAATTTTTCATTCCCCAGTTTTACCCCAAAAAACTAAAATACAATTTAATATATGCGGCAGTAGCTCAATTGGATAGAGTAACGGACTACGAATCCGTCGGTTGGGGGTTCAAATCCCTTCTGCCGCACCACTTATACAGCTTTTAGTTTACAGAAGGCTGTATTTTTTATCCCCAAATTTTATTAATTTCTTCTCTTTTTCTTGTTAATGTAACATGTATATAATACTTCTTTGTTGTAGATGAGTCAGAGTGCCCCATTAGTTCTTTTAACACAATATCAGGTACACCTCTTTCACTGCATAATGTTGCAAAACTATGCCTTAAACCATATAAAGTTACTTTCCCCAATTTGTACTTTTTAATAAATGCTGGTATTTTATTTGTTAATCTTTCAGATACATAAGGTCCTCCGTTTTCATTTAGAAAAACATATTCCTCATCTGACCACCTTACATTATTCCTTTTTGCCTTTTCTTTTTTGCTTTCTTTTAACTTAATTAACATTTTAAATAACCTTGGCGACATTGGTATAATTCTATAACTTTCTTTAGTTTTAAGACTACTATCTGCCTTTTTATATCCAATAGCATTAAAGTTCTCATCAAATATTTGAATCTCTTTATATGCATTTTCTACACATATAGTCTCATCTTTAAAATTTACACACTTCCATTTCAAGCCGCAACCGTTCTTCTGGTCTCATACCAGTTTGAATTATGGTAGCAAAGATGAGTGCCCAATCTCTACCATCTTGCTCGGCACAATCTAACCACTTTACTTGTTCTTCAGATGTTAAATAACTAATCACTTTTCTTCTCTTTGGTGGTAACACAATATCTACAATAGGATTAATACTAATTAAATTTTGCCCTCTTGCAAAGTCCATTATTTGTTTCATCGTAATGTAATTATCCCTTGCCATTTTAGGTGCATTTCTATTATCTATATAATTTTGAAACATATCTTTGGTAATTTCATTTATTAAGTATTCTCCAAACGTAGGTATTAAATTAGACTTAACATTATATACATATTGTTCAAAAGTTTTACTGCTTAATCTTTTTGCTCTATTAGGCATTGTTTCTTGTCTTCTTTTTTCCAACCAGTCAAAAGCAACCTTGTTAAACTTATTACACTCTTTTGCTTTAGAAATAATTTCTTGTGTAATATCTTCATTGTTATATTCTTTTAATTTTCTCAAACTTTTAGAACATGTCCTATTTGTTTCTTGTTCATTTAACCCCTTTCCTTGTGATGCCCTAATGTAAGCCTCAGCTATTGCTTCACCAAGTTTTCTTTTTGCCTCCTTTTCTGAAACAGAACTAAACCTAGATAATCTATAGTTTTTTATACCATCAATATCTAAAGTTATTCTTGCTTCATAACCATTATTTCTTTTTCTAACGCTTATAGTGCCCTTTTTAGCCCTTTCTTTCATCTTCTTCATAACAATCCCTCCTAATATAAAGAAAATGTTTAAATTAGCGTTTAGAAAGGTAAATCATAGTTATTATAACATCTCTTTATATGTAAAGTCTAATCTTTAATAATAATATTTGCCGTAATTTTCGTGAATCCACTTTTCAAGATCTTGCTTATTAATAATTACTTTTCGCTTAAATCTTATACAAGGGAATCCATCCACTTTAATTAGTTCTAACATTAAGTTTCTTCCAATGCCTAACATCTTTCTTGCTTCCTCAATGCTAATACATACCTTTTCGTCTTGCATAATATACCTCCTTCTTCTTAAATTGAAAGGATTTGTTATATAAATAATCTGTCCACTTAATATAACTAAAAATAACAAATGTGAAAATTAAAAATTATATATTTTTTACCTTGCTTATTTCGTACCCCTTCACTTCCTATATATCCTTCAAACACTAAAAGTCGGACAAAATTATAAAAAATAATGCCTTTTTACAAAATTTCACATAATCTTCTTTGTTTTTAGTATCAATTTTTCTATCCCTTCATTACTTAACAGTCATTGATACATATAAATAATTAAAAGATTTATAAAAATAACACAATTTTCTTTATTTGTTACAATTAGTTTTATACCCTTTCACTTCCCTATCGATTGAAACAGTGAAAGTCGGACAAAATATTAAAAATTTATTTGATTTTTTATAAATTATATTATTTACCCCTTCACTTATATAAACAGTTGAAACATCAAAAATCGGACAAAATTTATAAAAACAATGCTTTTTTACACAATTTCACACAGAATCAGCTGTTATTATTACAATTTAAGGCACAATAAAAGAGTAGTATTTAAACTGCCCAATTACTTTTATTTGTTTTGAAACGCTAGACATATAAAAATTTTATGGTAAAATTATTAAAAAAGAGATGTGTATTAAAAGAAGGTTTTAAAATGGAAGATTATTTTAATGGTTTACAAGAAAAATATGAATATAGCGATGATTTAATGGAGACATTACACAAGATAATCCCAGCATTCATTGAGCATTTTGGAAAAGAACACGAAAAAACGATTTTAGATGCAATTTCAAATTGTGAAATCCATTTACAAAAGGACGGAGAAAATGCTAGAAATTATTATCAGGAATATTTTCCAGATATGGAGGCACAAGCAATACCAGCAACAATAGTAGGTTTTTCTGAAAGTATGCCAATTGATAGAGACGGAAAATTTTATTCGAAAGACTTAATATATATGTGCTCAACTGATTTAAATGACGAGAAAGTGCTTGCAACTTTAGTACATGAAATGGGGCATTTAGTAAAGTCATATAATAATAAATATCAAGTTGAAAAAGGGAAACTGAAAAAGAGAGAGGGCATTGCTAAAACAAATATGGATAAAGATGGACAAACTGGCAAATATTCTAATGGAGAAGAATTTCATACTGGTATAGAGGAAGCCATTAATTGCGATGATGAATCGAAAATAATGTCAAGAATACTTGGAAGAGAATATATATCTCGTAGTTATTTTGGTAAGTTTAACGAAAGTGCACAAGCTTTGCTTCAAAATGAAAAAATGGTTAAAGCTCTTAGAAATGCTCAGTTAAATGGAACAGATGAACATTTGCAATATTTTGGTCACGAAAAGTTTGAAGAATTATCACAAAGCTTTGATAATTTATATAATGCGATAATGCATCCGATGAAAGCTAAAAGAGAAAATCCAGGCAAAAGCCTCTCTGAAATAGTTGACGAGGCAGAACAAAAAGCAATAATTAATGCTAGAGAGCTTACAAGAAAAAAAGAAGACAAATCAAATGATTTTCTTACATCGTTGCAGGGATTAGTTAAAGAACAAATAGATTTAGATGGCAAAATTGTTCAAGAGTCAAATGGCAGAAGTATTGATGCTATATAAATTGTATATGATAATAAATGGGGGAATAGAGATTTAACTCTATCCCCCTATATAATATTTATTTTTCTACTTTGAAGCTATATACTCTTAAACCATTTGTTTGAATTTCAAATGTAGTTGTTTTAGTATATGTATATGTATTGTTTTCATAATCTACGATACAAGTTTTAATAGAAAATAAAGTTCTATCATTTTGTACAGTTACATCAGATACTACCGCAACGCCATAAACACCGAGTTCCATACCTACACCAAAAGGAACAATATAATAAGTTTTATCATCATCTTCCATATATACAGATTTGTTAGCATCTTTAGTTTTTTCTAATGAATAGTTTTCAAAATAAGCTTTAACATCTGTAATCCCTGTTATTTGTTCAAATATATTTTCGTAATCTTGAGATGAAAGAGCTGCATTATCTATACCGTTTTCTAGTATTAAATAATCTTCTTCATCAAAAAGTCTGTTTGCTATTAAAGAGTGTAATGCAAACTTGTCGATATCTTGTAATGTATATTCGCCACTTTCCCAATCGCCTAAACTTATAAGAACTAACAATCTACGCAAATTTTTATTTATTTGATTGGCTTTAGGTATTAAATCTTTACTCTGTATATCACTAATACCATCATAACAAATAAATGGAGCACACTCATTTTCTTCTAGTTCGTTAGGAATTCTCTGTTCGTTACTATTTGGCAATTGAGCGTCAAGTGTTGAATTGTTTGGAGCGAATTTCAAAATAGCAAAAATTCCTAATGTAGATAATACAATTATTGTAACTATGATAAGAATAATGTTACCAACAATACTTTTTTTATTCTTTTTCTCAGAAGTGTTTGATGGAGTTAGCTCATCTACATCAACAAAATAAACTTTTGGATTCTTATTATCAATATAAACAGGTATCTTTTCGATTTTTTTATCTGCAATTATAGGCTCAATATCAACCCATAATTTGTCACTTCTAAATTCATACTTTTGATGAGTAATAGGATCTTCCCATTCTACCAAAAGATGACACCAATGTTTTCTATCTACGCCCCAATAGTAATTTTTCCATACTTTTAAATTAGTGGCATAAACAAGTTTGCCTGATGATTTTAAGTTCATTATTGTATTATCCCTAGATATACGAGCAATTTTTGTAATAATGCTTAATAATGAGGAAACGATACCTGCAAAAATCATATATTTACCCACATAGGTAATAGTATAGCTTAAAACATCTCTTGTATCTTTTAATAAAAATTGAACTACAGTTCCAAATACAATACATATTAATCCTATTATTAACATTATTGTAGAAGACAATTCGTTATATTTATTCTTTCTCATAATTCCTCCTTCGTTTAATGATTAAATTATATAATATTTAATTGCAGAAAGTAAATAGCGAGTTAATTTTTACTTAACTCGCTAATATAATTTATTCTACCACTTGTTCTTCGTTAGATTTAAATTTCTCTTTTAGATCTTGTTTTTTTACTTCTCCTGAAAGCAATCTTTGATTTAGAGATAAGCCGAATTTTAATTGAGCTCTGTCCTTTTCCTTTTCTTCTTCGCTAAGTTCTGCATAAGGAACTGCTTGAGCTGGGTTTCCGTAGTTTGGATCAAATACCCAATCATTTCTTTTTAACCATTCATCGTGTATTTCACTTGCCATTTGTTCTACTTCTTCTGGCGTCAATTCAGTTTTGTCACCAACTAATCTAGCAACAACTTTTCCCGCTTCTAAATTTTCAAATTGCCAATCTGCAGATAACTCACCAAAACTTCTGTTAGCAATGTCTATTTCGACTACACCTTCCTCTGTTTTTCTGCAAGTATCAGATTCAACAAATTTGAAATTAGGGTCTTTAACCTTTTTCCATCTTGGTTCATATGTACCGTCTTCATTTCTTCTTGTTTGTCTCCAATCTTCGTGTAAGCAAGAACCCACTTCTAATCCTTTTAAGTCTTCTAAGTCTTTATCTACATGTCCTACAATATCCTCTTCACTCTTAACATTTTTTTGTAAATCATCTATAAATCCCATAATATAACCTCCTTAAATTTATAAATTATTTTTTATTTATACCTTATATCTTTTTCTACTATGTGTCAGCCCCTATTTCAAGAATAAGCACATATATGCTATTCTTTTAACACCTTCTCTTGATAGTTTTTCAGTTCCTATATCCAAAGGGCAATTTATTGTTACGCCTACATCGTATTTAGCATACTTTTCCATTTCTTCAACAAACTCTTTAGGAATTTTTCTTTGTGAATCTTCTGGAAGTATTTGATATACTTGATAAGCCTCACATAGTCCTATTATCTCTTCATCATTATACACTTTCATAAGGAGTCTCCTTTCCTTTTATTTCTTGTGTTCTTTCCAATTCTGTTCCTGCTTTTATTGTTTCTTCAGCACTAATTCCCATTTCATCAACTCTTGAATCTGTTTGCGAATGAATAGCATCAACTGTAGTAGGCATATTTTGAGATATTCTCTTTAGCCCACAACCATTATGCTCTCTAACAACTTGTAATAGTCTCTGTGGATCGTCAATAGCATAATCTAATAATTGTAATATATGGTTAGAACCATAGTTGTATCCTTCTCTTTCTTTTCTATCGTGAATTACTTTTTGGATTATTCCGCTATCTATAGCCTCACCTCTGCCAAATTGAGTTATTGCTTCTTCTAGACCTTCCCTTTCTTCTGCTATATATGTAGCATTATCCTCTTGTCCTAACGGCTCTAATATTGCTACACCATTTACCACCATAACTGTATATTCCACGTTTGCACCTTTTTGTGATAATTCTGTTTGTTGTGCTTCGTTTGCAGAAGTTCTAGAGCCACCTTTAGAATAAACAAACGCTTTGAACTTTCCGTTTGCACTTCTTAATCTATCTATTATACCTGTAGATAATCTTTCCATTTCTCGTTGTGTTTCTTCTTTAGATAAACCTGGTGGCAATTTACCTTTAGTATTTTTATTTATTATTCTTTCTAGTTCTTTACTTGCTTGTCCCATTTTTTCATCTGCATCTAATATATATGAGCCTTTGAAAGTAAACGCTCTTTCTTCTTCTAATTCTTCTAACATAGAACGATATGGCTCTTTTTTACTATATAATGGCATAAATCTATCCTCCAATTTCTTCTTTATTCAATTCTTCCAATGTTCTCTTTAGTTCATCTCTAGTTTCTGGCATTGGGTATCTTTTTAGTAGTTCTTGTTTTAGTTTATATTCATAATCCGAATCTTCCATATTTCCTTTTTCTAAAACTCTACTTCCGAAATTTTTAGCAAATCCTTTTTTAGATATTCCTAATGTTGTATATAATCTGTCTGGCATCACAGTTATACCACTTTCTCTATAAAACATTAGTCTTGAATATAAAACTTGTGGGTCATTATTTAATACTTTAGCATCTGTTGTAAATGCTCTTTTTGTACCACCAACTGAATCCAAAATTGCTTTTTGCATACCAAGTCTTTCTGTTGATAGACTATATAAATCTCTTCCCCAACCCCTATATGTAGTTTCTAGTTTTTTAATTTCTTCTTCATTTAATCCTACCTCGTGAGTTAAGAAGTCACAAACTAAAACTCTATTATCTTGCTTTTGCTCTTTAGGTTGCTTTTCCCCTCTTTTAGGTGCGGTTATATTTTGCTTTTCCTGTGGCACTTCCATACCTAACTCACTCATTATTTGAACTAATTCACCATTATTTGCATCTAAGCAGTGAATCTCTGTTTTTTCAACACTTTTGTCCCAATGATACGTTCTTGCTACATATTTAGAATCAATACTTACTCCTGATTTTAACATTTCTGTTATAATTTCTTTTCTAACAGTAGCATCTTCTAATTTTAAGGCTTTATATAGTGTTGGTATGTATTCGGGTGTTGAACCATCAACATTATTATAAGCAACGTAGTCTAAACCAGAACCTAACCTTATTAATACTATAATAAAATCTTTATCTATTTTTCCTTGAGACAATGCTTCATTCAACATTTTTCCTGAACAAGATACTGTCTTTTTCCCTTGTTGCTCCTTTTTACTATTTTCTACCATTAATAGTTTTCTTACTAGTTCATTTTTTCCCTTTTTTCTTTCGGCTATTGCTAACTCAAGCCTTGTATGACTGTCAGTATGTGAGAGATGTCGTTCTACAAATGTCATATCTTCTTTCTCATAGGCTGTTTTTAGTATTTCCCCTCGGATCTCAAAATGAACTCGATTAATGTATTCTTCTACAAATTCTATATCTCCTCTTTCATAGGAAGTCATCATTATTTGCCTTTGCAACGGCCAACCTCCCGCAAGACCAATTTCATCAAAATGTTGCTGTGCGAATTCTATATCTCCTGATTTATATGCTTTTATTATTATTTGATCTTGTAAACCATGTATGTAACCAGCTTCACAAAAGTATTGTTTTAAAAACTCTATATCCTCTCTTTCGGATGCCATTAGTAATACTTCTTCAAATACCTCTCCTCGTGTCCAAGCATCTAATTCATCGATATGTTGACTAAAATATGTAGCATTTCCTTTCTCATATTCATATATTATCCTTCTTCTACTTTCTTCTCTTAATTGTCCGCTTTCTATACTGTGATACATAATCACTATTTGACTCTATTTGATATGTGTCTAATGTTATTTCTTTCTTATCCATTAGATATCTTATTTGTTCTTCAGATAAACCTTCCAAGTCATAATCTGTAAAGTCTATTCTATCTTGGTCTCTAGTTCCTTTTAATGTTTCACCTGAAAGTAGTCTTGCATATGCTCTTTCTGTAACTTTTCTTTCGCCCGGCATAAGGTGATGTTCTTTCCTTCTTTGTAAATATCTTTCATCTAGATTTTCTCTTCCTGTTACAGTTATTTGTCCTCTTGTTTTTGCTTTTGTTTCTTCTGCATATTCGTCAGGTAATATACCTCTTATTTCACAGCCTCTAAAATCCACATTGCTAAAATCTATAACTTGGTCTGAAATCCCCAACTCATCTTGTGACTGCTCACTTATTCCTATTCCATTTAGGTTTATTGCTATTCTTGTACCATTTACATTTATTTTACTTGGTACTCTTTTACCATCTTCCATACGAGAAAGCATAAACTTACTAATACGAACATCACTTAAATCTTGACCTGAAAAATCCATATCTGGCATTTCTAAATAGTAAATATTTTCGCCAAAATCTGTTTCTCTATCTCTATATTCAAATGTGTATTTTAATGCTTCTTTAGCTGATAATGCTAAAAACTCTTGTTCAGAAATAAGTGATGCTGCGTTTTCTTTTTGATTTAATTCACTCATTTCTTGTAGTTGTCTATAAAGCATTAACTTTGCTTGTTCATCCATATAATACCTCTTAATTTTCGATATAACCTCTTAATACATTTATATCTGTTATTCCTATTATATTAGGATCTTCTAATATAATTTTTTTAGCATCTGCTAAATAATATTGTTTTATTATATTTATACTTTGATTTAACACTTCTATATCTAATGAAAGTATGTTTGAGTTTTCATCTAGTATATTTATTTGTTCTTTTTGCGATAAACCTATATTATCAAATCTATCTTTTACATTTAATATTACCGTTTCTATTCTGTTAGTTAAAACAAAAGGATTTGTATATATAATGTTCTTTAATACGATTTCATCTTTTAGATATTCTTTTAATATTTGTATGTTAGCATCTATAAATATATAATTTGTATTTAATAATTCTATATTTTGTCCTAAAACAACATTTAGTTCATATTTTGTTAATTTTATACTACTTAATAGTTTCAATACTTCTCTTAAATTATCTGCATCTATATTTTCTAAATCATCTACACGCCAAAAAATTTCTTTTTTGCATCCCGCCGTTTTTAATATTTGTTTTAATTTTTCTTCCTTTGTTAAGTCTATTGTTTGTTTGCTTAAGTCTTCGAAAAGGTTTATTTTAGGCTTATCTACTTTTATCGGTATTTCTTTAGGTGCTTCAAGTTGTTTTGTCTTATTAAAACTAAATATTTGCTTAATCTTTTGTATTAAATTCATAAATACTCCTTTGTTCATGTTTCTAGATACACTTACTCATATGATATATATCATAAACAACATTTTTTTGCAACTATAGATAGTGTGTTTTTCACCATTGATTTTTATTTCATTACATATACCTTTTCATCTTATTTATATGTTTTATTAATGTTCACTCTGTTTACGCAAAAACATATATTTATCTGTATTATTAGGCTTATTTCTCACTTAATGCAGGAATAGATGTAAGACACATTGACGCGCATCTTAGAGGCACAGCCACTAAACTTGTATTACAATTTCAATTTTGTATTACATTTGTAATACGATGACCAAGTTGGTTATTTTAAGTCAAATACTACATATAAGCCAAACAACAGTATCTCTTGTTTAAAATTAGAGTTACTGTTGTTTGTTATTTTTTCTATTTTACTATGTGAAAATTATTCATTGTGCTCATTGTTCTTAAATCGCTATATATATTTTCATTGTCTAAAGCAATATCTGCTATGTATTGTCTTAATTGTTGCTCGGAAATATTACTTAAATGCTTCTCAATTTCTTTTGTTCTTTTTGCAATTTGTTTTTCTATGTCTTTATCTGTAAGTATATTTTCTAAATTTTGTTCGATATATATTAAAGTCGCCGCCATATGTTTACAATAGCAACCTTCTTCTGCATAAGGACAATCACAATACATTTCTTCAATGTCGTTATTTTTAATTTGTATTTTTATAGTATATGGGTATGTACCTTCTACTGTAGAATAAAAATCTCCTTTTACTCTACAAACATCTTGAACTCTTTCTTCATAGAAATAGTTCAATCCTCTTTTTAAAATTACATCATCAAAAAATTCTTGCATTCGTTCATGTATATTGTATCTTAATTTAGAATTCGAATCACCTTTTGACATAGTTTTACCTCACAATTAATTTTTTTAAATATACTCTATAGGAACAAAATATTTGTTTTCTTCTACTGCAAATATTTCATCTATCATACAAAGTACGATTCCATCTCCTACTTCTAGACCAAACTTATCCACAACATCAAAGTTTTTGAAGGCAGTTTTTCCAGGGTTTGCACTTTTCTTTATTTCTACAGGATATACTTTGTTATCATAAATAATTAATAAATCTATTTCTTTAGCATTGCTGTCTCGATAATAATATAGTCTCATTCTAGGGCTCATACCGTTGTTAGTAAATGTTTTTATAATTTCACTAACTACATATGTTTCAAATATAGCACCATTGTATGCACTTTTCTCTAGAGTCTCTGCATTTAGGTAACCAGTTAAATAACATGCAAGGCCTGTATCCATAAAATATATCTTTGGTCTTTTAATTGCTTTTTTAACATTGTTATTAGAGTATGATTGTAACATATATATAAGATTTGTATTTTTAAGAATAGACACCCATTCATCAATTGTTTTACTATCTACTCCTACGTCTGTTGCTATATCACTTACGTTATATTCTTGAGCAGTTCTCGCTGCAACAGACGATATAAATCTTAAAAATTTAGTCTCGTCTTTTACATTTATTAATTGTCTAACATCCCTTTCAATATACGTTCTAATATATGTTTCATAAAATGCTGATGTTTTTTCCGCATCTGTTTTTCCATTTACAACTTCTGGATAACTTCCGTTTAATATTCTTTCAAACAATTTTTTAGTAGATAATTTTTTTACTTTTTCTTTTTGTTTTAAAAGATTAACATCTGGAATAAATATTGTTTCTTCTACACCTTCTAATTCCCTTGTAGAAAAGCCATATAAGTCCAAAATACCCATTCTTCCTGCAAGAGACTCACTAACATTAGCCATAGTTTGGAATACTTGAGAACCAGTTAAGAAATACATAGTCTCTACTTCTTTACCATCACCAAACATTGCATTTTTTCTTGCTTCATCTACCTTTATTTTTATATATGACAATAGTTCAGGAGCATATTGAAACTCATCTATTATTACTGGAGCTTCATATGTTCTTAAAAATAGTTCTGGGTCTTCTATTGCTTGTTGTCTTACCAATAAATTATCTAAAGACACATAATTTATTTTTTTATTAGAGTTAACAGCAATATAATTAAGCAATGTTGTTTTTCCAACTTGTCTTGGTCCTGTTACCATTATAACAGGGAATTTTGTTATTAAAGACTGTAAACTCTTTTCTATTGTTCTTGCTCTATATTTTTCCATCTTAACACCTCAAAACAAGTGTAACACAAAAATAATATTCTGTCTAGTACTTTTTAGAGAAATCTGGAGTTGTAGTCCAAATTTATCTAAATTCTACATTTTTCTCAAAATACATTTTTGTTAATATAATAACTTGTAATAATAATTTATAATATTTAATTTATATTATTATATGCTACAATTTTGTAGATACCTTCTCTACATTTTTGTAGAGTACCTATAGTCATTTTTGATAATACCCTCTCTACAATTTTGTATAGAAGTCATATATTAATATCCAACATCTATATAATCATTATAGTCTAGTTCATCGTCTATATTTTTCTTACGAGTTGGTCTGCTATTATCTAATATGTATATCTTTCTTTTTGAATCTTCACTATTTTTTACTATCTTTACTTCTAGATATCCCTCCTTAACAAGGGTGCTTATCCATCTAGATATTGTGTTTGGATCACAATTATATAATCTTGCGAAATATTTGTTTCCTGCAAAACAATATCCTTTCTTATTTGTTAGTGCTGTTATTTCACCATATAACAATTTTTGTCCATTATTTAGATTTTCATCATACCTTACCTTTGCAGGTATTATTGCATAGTAACTTGGTTTTATTTTTTCCATATATTTTTACCTTTGATTTACCTTTCCCAAAATTGGGGAATAAAATTTATTTGCTTATACTATACCCCAATTTTACCCCAATTTTTGTAATTTTTCTTAAACTAATTTAAACTTTTTTATATTTTTTTAAATTAAAATAAATTTTTGTTTTATCAAAGGTAATAAGATTTTTCGCAGTATTTTCAATGCTTGTATCGTTTTTGCTTGATTTTTCTAGTGCTTAATGATATACTTATTTTGACGCTTGGTGTACGACTACGAATCTGAAGGTTGGGGGTTCGAGTCCCTTTTGGTGCACCAAACAAAACCATTCTGTAAAAGAATGGTTTTATTGTTATTTAAATCAATTATTCTTACACTCTTTTTTCCTTTTTCTAAGCTCCTTAAAAAAGTCTTTCATTAACCCTTCACACTCATCTTTGCAAATTCCTTGCTCAAATTCTACCTTGTGGTTGGACTTAATATCAAAAGCATTAGCCACGCTAGTTACAGCTCCATACTTCTCATCGCAAGCACCGAAATACACTTTTCTAATCCTCGATTGAACTATGGCTCCCGAACACATTAAACACGGCTCAACTGTTACATACAAATCACAATCCTCTAACCTAAAGTTATTTAGTTTTTTGCACGCCCTATCTATAGCAATTATTTCAGCATGTTTTAAACTGTTCTGTCTACTTTCACGCAAATTGTGTCCTCTAGATATAATTTTATCTTCTTTTACAATAACAGCTCCTATAGGCACTTCATCTATTTTCTTTGCTTTTATAGCTTCCTTTATTGCTTCTTTCATAAATCTTTCCTGCACTTGCATTATTCTTCTCCAATCTTTTTATTTCAAAATCACATTTAATATATATCTGTATCCACAGTCTACTTGCTTTTTATTTGAACATATAAATATTTAGCGAGGCTGAAACGCCCCACCAAATATTTATATATTATTTTCTATATATTGAGAAAACTTATTGGCAATAATGCCACACAATTCCTCAGGAAGTGAAGTAACTGTTCCTACACTCGTTATAGCTGCTGCGTAACCCGTATACAATACATTTGTTTTTCCCATAAACAAATATGCTACTTTTTCTTTAGGCTCTGTCACTTTTGTAACAGTATTTACCGCTAGTGCATTTGTAGATAAATCTAATAGATAGTCCGCAAATATGTTATATCTATTTTTGCAATTATAGTCTCCGCAATAGTAATCATATATTGTTTCGCTTATTGTTTTTCCTTCTAAAATCATATTATACATTGCAACAGCATCCGCATCCGCCAACATATCTGCCATTCCAAATGTAGAACTTTCATTTTTAGTCCCCAACATACTATCTATATAATTTTCTATATCTTTTTTAGCTTGCTCTGTATATGGCGAGCTATATGATTTTGACGAAGCATAATTAACCACTTGTTCCATCAGTGTACACAAATCTCCTGCCCAAGCAGAATATTCCGCTAAAATCTTCTTAGTTTGGGAACTTTGTGTATTGTACATATAGCCATTTAGCGACGCTATTGCATGAATAAAGTCTATCTTTTCTCCTGTTATTGGATCATTTAATTCCTTTATTTCTTGTTTTACTTGCGCGCTTGTCATTCCCAACCTTCTATTAACATGTTGTACAAAATTTGCATCAACCGCGCCCGCCACAGTAGTCCAAGTTGTTCCACTATAACTCAAATTTCTTATATACTGAACGACCAACAAACTTGCGTCTGATGTAGAGTTTCCAGAAGCAACATATTCTTCAGCCACCGCTTGTATTTTTTCAACTGTATTCATTATAGGCAGTACTGTTTTTTCAATTACTATAAAGCCAGCCTCACGTGCAATCCTTCCCTCTTCCGTGTTTGGCTTACATATATATAACATACGTTCGTCAGCCAACACTATAATTTTTTCTTTATATTTCTCAGGTATTATACTATTATAATTTGGCGTTCTTTCATCTGCGCTACTTTCTAATTTCTCCATTACAATAGCTTGTCTTATATGTTGCAAATCCGATTTAAGCGTTGCCTCATTAGCTTTGTCTATTATACTTACATTATTTAAAGAAAGTATTATTTGCCCCGCCAATATTATCATAATAATAATTGTTATTACTAATACTATTAAACTTACTGCATCTTTTTTACCTGTTTTCATTTGTCCCCCCATTTTACACTTTCAAGTGTATACTAAAAAAAGAAAAATCACAATATGTTTTATAGAAAAAATAAAACATTTGTAATTTTGTTATTAAATGAGTTGTTCAATATACCATTCATTTAATATTATTGAAATATTTTTGTATCCCTATATAAATTCCCCACGCCAGCTTCGATTGATATTCATCTGTTTTTAGCTTTTCTTCATCGTTTTTATTAGATAAAAAACCGCATTCTACAATAGTAGCTGGAATATTTACCTTATCCATTATATACGCACCTTTTATAGCCATAGGGTTCCTCTTGTTCTGTCCTATATTTTCACTAAGTGACTGCTGTATTATTGTTGCTAATTTTCTACTATCTTCACACCTTGACTGGTAAAAAGTTTGCCATCCACTATACTGCGAATCTGCATAATAATTCATATGAATTGACACATATATGTCTGCATCCGAGTTGTTTCCAATATATACTCTGTTTTTCATGTCGCTTATCTTTTTTGAACGTATAGAGTCCTTGTCTACTTCATATATTCCGTTGTCATCAGAACGAGTAAGTATTACCTTTGTTCCACTTTGTTCAAGTAATTGTTGTAATTTTAAAGTTATTGCTAGATTTAGTTCTTGTTCAGTTGTTCCGTTTACACTTTCTGTTCCATAATCCGGCACTCCATGACCCGCGTCTAATATTATCGTCTTATTTGTAGCTGGAGTAGTACTTGTTTGAACCGTACCATTAGCAACTATAAATACCATACCACACAAACACGCACTAAAACAAACAAACAACATTATTTTTTTCTTTGTAATCATAAACACTTTCATATAATCACCAATATATGTATATGTTATATAATACCAACAATATCACCCTAAAGTTAAATTAAGGTGATATTTATTTTCCATTTATATTGTAATTAGTACTAAGATTAGAAACACTATTTTATCTAAAATCATTTGAACCAAAGCAAATAATTTATGCTTTTTTATATATTCTATACCTTCTTGCACCCCTTCGTGAGATACCCCCTGTACAAATTCGTTATCCACTACTTCTTTAGCCAACTTAGCAGAACCATTTATAGCTCCAACTTCTAATATTAGTCTAATCGTAATACTTGCTATTAAAGCGGCGCTTGTCACCATTATAAGCCACAGCTTACTTGTCCCCAAAAGCGCGATCAAAATACATATGACAGACAATATCATAGAAAGATTAGCAAACAACGTATTTAATAAGTGCAGGCCTTTACTTTGTACAGAATGTGCGCATTCATGACACATCATAATAAGCTCCGCTGCTTTTTTATTTATATTTTCTGAGCCATTTTGTACCTTTACGTTTTTCAAATCCTCAGCAATGTATATTGTATCTATAAGAGGACTATAGTAGTTCCCCATAAACCCTTGCTTTTTTTCTACTTTCGTATGTAAATTTCCTAAATACTTTAAAATTTCTTTCGCCAATTCTTCCATATTAAAACTCTATTACATCCTGAAGTCCTTCACCTAGTATTTTTTGCATATCTGCAAGCAAAACATCTAATTTTATCTCAGCTTGAAAAAACTCTACAGCAAGTGGATTTTGAATAATTAAAGAATATTCTTGTTGCAATTCATTTTTTACTGTTTCATCCATAGCGGTTCCGCTAATATGTTTCATTTGTTCTTCTCTTTGACGTAGTCTAAATTTTTTAATCTTTTCACTTAGCTCACTATCAGCTTTTACTCTTTCTTTCAATGCCATATAGTTTGTATATTCTGGCGTATCTTTCAAATCTCTCACTAAAGCATGTATTTTATCATAAAAATTCATAATAATCCCTCTTTCCTATTCTTCAGGAGCGACAGGCTCACTATCTTGCAAAAGCATACTTACCCATCTATATACCTTTAATTTTTCAGCAGGAACTTCATAACCCAAAGTGTACTTAGCCAGATAATATACTTGTGTTACTGTAAATATCATTAACACTATAAATATTAGCATTACAACAAGTTGTTTTTTAGCTCCCGGTTTCATATTAATAGTCTTGGTTGTGTTGCCTCTTCTTGACTTTCTGCTTGCCATATACTCCCCTCCAACGTAATTATACTATACGCTCCTTGAAGTTGCAATAAAAACTAAATAACTTCACACAATCTTCGTTGATTTACTGTTAAAACATCCTTCTTACTATTAACCATTGCGGTAATATTTTGTATAACATTATTTTCCTTAACACAGTCACTATATCTAGATAAAACATATTCGTTCGCGTTTAATTTTTGAGATAGTTCATTTACTTTGTCTAAATCTTTATTTTTATATGCATTATACCACTCTTCACATTTGCTCAAAAACTCATTTTTCTTTTGCTCTAATTTATCTATAAGATTATTCAAATATTTCATGAACTCATTATTCATAATATAGTTTTTTAATTTATCAAAAAACTTGTATACATAGTCACCTACAATGTTGTTTTTCAAATAGTTTGACTCAACCACTTCTATTCCATTTTTTATAGCTGTTACAAGACCACCTTTCTTTGCTATATCTTTTAATTCGCTTAAAGAGTTAATACTTTTCTTGGATAAACCTAACATTTCAAGTCCTTCTCTTACTGTGCTTTTTACAGCAGTGGATATTACCTCTTTAACATCTTTTGTCTTTATTGCATCCTTTATATCTATTAGTATGTCCTTTACTGCATCAGGGACAGGCATTGCTTTTATAACATACTTTGCCGCATGGTCTACTGTTTTTTCAACAGCATTTGTCAAATCTTGTTTTAAAGATTCCAACTTGCTATCTTTGGTAAGGTCTATTGCTAATTCCTTTGTATTTTGAATAATTTCATTTATTTCATTAGATAAATCCATATTTATTCCTCCTTATATATCCTTGAAATTAAATATGCTATTAAAATATAAGAGAGCGCATTAAAATTTAATACTAGTTTACCAAAAACTGTTTCTCGCATAATACTTGCATATTCTTTATTTGTAAACACAAACATTACTGCCACCAAGACATTTAATATCACCATTATTAGCAATGTTATAATGTCTGCATATGCTTTTTCTCTTGTAGTCTCTTTATGTATATTTTCTTTTGTTATTATGTTTATGTACCTTTCTAATACCTCGTTAAAATCACCTCCATTCAGATAACAAACCTGACACGCATTAACAAACCCATCAAAAACTTTTATATTCACATCTTGCCTTAATATGTTAAATGCCTCTATTACATTCATTCCTCTTGATATGTTGTTTCTGAAGCTATCTATATATTTTTTTAGTGGTTCCTCTACTGTTGTTCTTTTAATCGCTCCAATAATGTTATTATCCCTATCTATGTGGTTTTTAATATTTACAACATACATTGGCAATATCTTAATAATTCTAGATTTTTCATGATTTAATAGGATTTTAAATGCTATGATGGGTGAGAATAAAAACGGTAAAGATAAAATTAATGATGTTGTTACAACTTTAACATATGAATAAAATATTATAAAAAATATTGCAAAAAGGGCAAGCATTATTATTACTAAAAGAATAGGAGTTAAACTGTTGCATTTCATCAGAATAAGTTTTTTCTTTAAAGACACACTAATGTATTCAGATAATTTTATATAAGGTTTAGTTTGTATAATTTTAGTTTTCCATTTTCTTGTTTCAATATTTGGAATAACTCTATAGATTATAAAGCCAAGCACTAGCACACTAATTGTAATAGTTATTATTAACATTATTTTTCTCCTTTAATTTATACAAGCTTTTGTACTGAATACCATCAGTGTCTTTATTTAATATTACTTCCGCTATTTCATTAACTTTAAAATTTTGCATAAAAATAATATAATTAATACTGCTAGCTAAAAATCTTCTTAAAAACTGTTCTGTATAATGTTGTGCTTTAACATCTTTTTTTATTAATGTTATCAATCTATCTATGGTATTATTTACACTATCTGCATGAACTGTAGCGAGACCAGTATGTCCAGTAGAAATCGCATCAAAAAACGAATTTGCCTCAGCGCCTTTAAGTTCACCAATTATAATAATGTCATTAGACATAACAAGTGAGTGACGAGAAAGCTTTTCCAAATCTACATTTTTATCTTGTCCTCTATTCAAAACACATTCCCTTTGTATAACATTCCTATCAGACAAATACAACTCTGCTGTCTCTTCATTTGTTGTAATTGCATATTCCTTTGGTATTCGTTCAATAAGAGCTTTTAACAAAGTGGTTTTACCGCTCCCTCCTTTACCACATAAAATAACATTTTTCATACTTCCCACTTTAAATTTTAAAATTGCATATGCTTCTTTATCTAATAGCCCGTATTCTGCATAAAGTTTTTCTAAGCTTGTGCCACTATTTTTTCTATGAATGCGTATAACAAGACTTGGCCCTATTACATTTGCAGGTTCTAAGCCGGCTTCTATTCTTAAACAATTTGTTCTATCACTGAATACAACTATTGGCGTTTCCAAATTTATACTTGCGTTGTTTTTTAGGGCGCAAAACCTTACATACTCTTCAAAAGCCTCTTTAGAATCAAATGCTTCACTTGCCTTTTTCCACTTACCTTTATGCTTTATATATATTTTATTATATGCTACAACCCTAATATCACTTATATTTTCATTATCGATATACTTTTGTAAAATTCCATAACCATATATTTGGTCTATTATTTCTCTTGTTATACTATTTATTCTAGTTATATCATTTAAACGATAACCGTTGTACAGGCAGCTTGTTATTTTTTCTTTTATATCTTGTTTTCCTCTCTCACTTATTTTTTCATCTTGCTCTTTTATTAGTTTTAACGTTATCTCTTTTATTATCTGCTTATCTGTTTGCGGCACTTGTTTTTGAGTTTTAGTCACTACTTTATACGCATTAATTATCATAAGAAACTCCTAGATGTGTATTGGTTTCGTTTTCAGTGTTTTTATTTGACATTATCCCTAAAATTTGTGCTATATTATCCACTTTGTCCACAGATACCATGTTTAATTCTCCTAACCCGTTTATTATTCCTTCTAGCCTTGTGTCTTCGGCTACTTCTAAACATATATTATATCCTTCCAGTATCGCTGCTATTTGTTTTAAAGAAAGTGAATCTTTTTTGCTTCTATTAATAACTACACAAACCTTTTCTTTGGGTATTTTCCATATATTTGTTATAAGGTCTAAATATTTTACTGCTTGTCTCATGCTTATAAAATTTGGATTAACTACGAAAAACACCTTATCAGCTTTTGCAAGTGAATATGGCACAACATCTAAAAACGGAGCTGATGGCATATCCAATATAAGTACATCATATTCATTTTCCGTCTCAGAATATAGTTTAGAGTAATATTCCTCAGATAATTTGTTTTGACACTCATATATACCCATATTGTTAGTTATAAAAGAAAGTTTTCCATTCCTTTTCTTCTCTTTGCTTACTAGTTCATTTAGCATTTGTGAATTAAAAGAGCCTCTATCTATTTCTTCCATTACAAATTGCAAGCTATTACCCGAGCTATTTAAATTATTGTATATATCTATTGCTGCATTTTGCACATCCATATCTACAAGAAGCGTATTTAGTTTTAATTTTCTACTTGTTATCTGTGCGAGAATACTTGCAATATACGACTTACCCGCTCCACTTGTACCAAACACACATATTTTTTGTTTAGTCAAAATACTTACCGAGTTATTTTTGCTTACACTTTGTTTAACAATTTTATTGTTATTTTTTAATATTATCATCTTTTCTTTGGAATCTATCATATTAAAAATGTCACTAAAGCCTGCTTCGTTACCTTCTATAATATCAAAAATATTTTTTGAAAATAAAAAACCTCTATATATTTCATCTAACTTATCCACACAAAGTATAACTTTTGTGCTTTGTGATATATTTCTAATACAATTAACATATTCCTCTTTTCCCATATCTCCTGACAATGTATCTTTTGTTATTAAGATGTCAACTTTATATTTTTCAAGATATTCTAAAACATCCTCTTTGGTAGACATATCATAATTGTGTACATTATATTTCCCACATCTTTTTATCTTTTCTAAAAGCGCAATGTTATCCATTGCAATTAATATTTTCTTCATAAACCTCTCCTTCTATTAATTTATGTTCAAAAGGCGCTGCCTTTATTTCTAAATTAAAGTGTATATTATTCATATCAATATGTGCATTTCCTCTATTTAACGCTGATATGTTTTTTATAGCTATATCGTTTCTTAACATTCTTTTAAACATTTCTATATCTTGCCATTCCATTTTAAACATTACTTTAGTATTAGTGTTATTTAATATGCTCTTTCCTAAATTACCCCTGTCCAAATTAAACAAATCACTTACATCTTGACTTATAGCAATGATACCCGCCTTTTTCTTTCTTAAAGTTTTAAACATATTGTATAAAGTTTCTATTACATATCTATCCTGACCAAGTCCTATCGTTTTCCACACTTCGTCAAAATATATTAGTGTTTTTGGCTGTATTAATTCTTGTATTTTTGGTATAAATATTTTCATTTCTTTAGACATTGCACACATATCTTTACCCGACAAATGAAAACAATATATTTCTGTATTATTTATACTTGTAATACAATTTTTATTTATCATATTATTCAACACTTGCAAATCTATTTCTATGTTTCGTTTTTTTATTTCAAAATTTAAATCTTTTAACGTTGGAAATTCACTCTTATATTTAGGATTAATATATAAATTTTCCTCATCCTGCCATTCGTATAAAGATTCTTTGTTTTCATTAATACCATAACGGTTATATACCTGTATAATAGCATTTCTTAATAATTGTCTGTCAATATTAGGAGTTAACTGCAACAAATAATCTACTATTTGCTCTACCTTTATATTAAAGAAATTATTATCTTGCAAATAACTTTCGCTTATTTCAAAAGGATTATAACTATTTATATCGTATACTCTACCACCGTAAACTTTTTACAAGACTTACATATTCCCCTTCTGGGTCAACTATTATTTGCCTTATCCCCTTATATGCATTTCTTAAAATCATTAGCTTTACAAAGTATGATTTTCCTGCACCACTGCTACCAAATATACACATGTTATAGTTGTTATTCTTATTATCAAATAAATCTATCATACATGGATTATTATTGGTTTTACCAAGAAGTATTCCCTCTTTATTTAATATGTCTCTTTCAAAAAACGGGAACAGCTTGGCTAGTGCAGCTTCTGTAAATATACTATATGAATATTTAGCAATATTTTCATTGTTATTCAAAACAGGAAGTGCCGCAATGTAAGCCTCCTTTTGTCTAAAGTTTGCTGGTTTGGCTACTATCTGTTTAGCATACAATATGTTTATACAATTCTTTTGCCTTGTCATTAATTCCTCTAGGCTTTTAGCTTTGATAATGATGTATGTGCTCAGCAAATATACTTGTTCGTCATCTATTTGTATCTTTTTTCTAAGCTCTGTCGCTTCGGATTTTGTATTGCTTATTACATTAATATCTATTTGATTTTTAGACACACTTCTCATCTCTGAACTGGACTGTGAAATTATATTAGTGAGCTTTTTTAGTATTTCATAATTATTTTCCCTTGTTATATGAAACGATACTTCCATTTCCAATTTATTCATTAATATTTCCATTGTTTTTAGCATTTGTATTTTTGATTCATATTTAATTATTACTATTGTTGACATATATGTTTCATCTATCTTTAAATAATCATATTTAACTTGTACATTTGATGGTAAAATTTTAACTATATCCATACTCTATTCCTTTAGCACATATCTTCTTAAAATATCTTCTACTTGTTGTTTAGATTTAATTTGACTTATTCTCACCCCAAACTCTTCCAAATTTGAAAATATATTTGTTATATCTGATTCCTTATCTTTTTGCACATTTTCCACAATTAAATAATGGTTTGTCTTATATAATTTGTTTGTATTTTCTATTTGTTTTAAATATTCTATATATTTTTCTATTGCAACTCTTAATCTAACATTAGATACCTCTTTCATTCGCTCCTTATACTGTGTTATTTGCTCATTAAAGTTTGCTCTATCTTTAGATATTACAATTTGAAACACATCCGGCAACCCCCTTATACACGTTAAATATGCTTGATATATTTTGTGTTTTGTTTCCTCATCACAAGCAATAATATTTGCCGGGTCTATTTTATACATAATTACATATTTATCTTTTAAATTTATTTGACCTCCTTCTGTTATAGAATGTATATTATACATTTCTTCTATGTTTTTTATATTTAATTTGGTTGTTATTTTATTCATTTTTTCTCCTTTCAAAAGTAACTTTTATTCTCCTTTGGCATATACTTTAATATATAGATTAAGGAGATGGTTTTGTGAATAATATGTTAAATTCAAACTTATTAAATTTGTTAGCTGGTGTAGATAAAGATAAATTAGAACAAGTGGCTAATATGGTAAGAAATATGTCAAAAGATGATTTGAATAACCTTGTTGGTATGCTTGGAATGAACAATACTAATAACGAACAAAAATAAGGTTGTGGTATAAATGAATGAACAAATAAACGAAATTACTAATAATAGTTCAGATAATCCAATATTGGATATTGTAAATGCTATTCAGAGTAAACTAAGCGAAAATAATACTAATAATACGACTAACAATTTTAGCGATTCAAATAAAAAAGATTTAAGTGGATTAGATATTTCAAAGATTTTGGAAAACTTTACTGGTGCAACGACAAAAAATAATTTTAGCGCACCGAATTTTGGCAGTAACAATTCAGGATTAAATTTAGATATGAATACCATTATGAATGTCTCAAAAGTATTAAATGGAGTAAATCAAGCCGATCCAAGAAGAGACTTGCTAACCTCACTTAAACCCTTTTTACGAGAAACTAGACAAAAGAATATTGATACTTATATAACGTTACTTGGTGTTATGAAAGCGTTTAACATTTTTACAAATAAGGACCGTGATTAAAATGTATTATCCTTTGTATAACAACCCATTTTATTACCCTAATGGCGCATATATGCAAAATATGTGCTCTTTTGGGTATGTTCAGGATGTAAACGCTAATACACATAATACCCACCCTATAGAAGATTTTAATAATTCAAACTTTACAAGAAGTGAAAATTACGATACAAACAGTATATTAAGCAATGATTTGTTTTCCTTAAACGGCGATAGATTAGAAGTATTCGGTATAAGCATAAATATTGATGACTTAATAATACTAATAATGCTTTTCTTTATGTTTAGAGAAAAGCAAATAGATTATAACATAATCATAATTCTCGCACTTATATTATTTGATCAGAATTAAGCTATTAAATTTGCAGTAGATATACTGTTATAATATTCAACTAACAGTTTATCTATCTCTTTGCTTGTTATAAGTATCTCATCATAAGACTTGTTTTCTAGAATTTGTGTTTCTAGTTTCTCTCTTAACACATTTATTTGTTCTAACATGTTAATCACATCCCTTATGATTTATTTATAACATTTTTGTACAAGCATGTCAATATTTTT
>JAZRUV010000038.1:0-7399 GCA_045652705.1 Clostridia bacterium | reverse complement strand
TCTTTATTTTGTATATCCATCATTTTTGACATATATTTATCTAGAGTTGGTACCGTACCATAAATGATTAGTTTTTCTTTAGCACGTGTCATTGCAACATAAAGTAGTCTTAAAGCTTCCGAGCGCAAACCTCTTTTGGTTTTTGCTTTAATCGCTTGTTTTATTACTGAAGGATATGTTATTCCCACTTCTTCATTATATATATCTACACCTATTCCTAGTTCATCATCAAATTGTAGCTTATCTTTTGTATCTTGTTCGTTATACTTTGCTGCTGTATTCATAAGAATAACTATTGGAAATTCCAACCCTTTACTTTTATGTATTGTCATTATTCTAACAACATCTTCATTTTCTCCAAGTAGTTTTGGGCTGTCCCCTGCCGATTCTTTTGCTTTTAATACATTTAGATATTTTATTAAAGTATATAACGAAGTAGTAGCTTCACTATTTTCAAAGTCTGCCACTATTTGTACAAAATTATCTAAGTTAGCACATTTAAGCTCACCTAGTTTTTCAATTCTTAATACTTCATATATTCCTGTTTCATTATATAACTTCAATAACGTCTTAGATATATTATATGTTTTTAAATATTCTTTATATTGTCTTAAAAGATCTAAAAAAACTTTTATTTTTGTTTTTAGTTCACCATCATCTAATTTATCTAAACATTCATTTAAAGTTTCTATAACAGGTTTTGATGTATTTTTATGACGGAGCACAGCTAATTCATCTAATGTGAATTTTCCTATTATACTATACATTACACTTACAAGAGAAATGTCGTCATAAGGGTTGTCTAATATTTTTAAGAAAGATGTTATAAGTGTTATTTCTTCAGATTTGTAAAAACCAGACTTACTATCTGCAAAACAAGGCACACCATATTTTGCTAAAGTCTCTGCTACAACGTTCGCTTTACCTTCAACAGTCCTTAAAAGTACAACTATATCTTTATATTTACAGTCTCTATACTCTTTCTTTTTTAAATCATATATTTGGAATTTGTTATCTACAAGTCCTCTTATTTTTTCTCCCACAAGATTTGCTTCAAGCTCTATGTCTGTTATACTTTCGATAGCGTCACTAGCTTCGTTTTCGTCTTCTTGGGCAATGTCTTTTTCTAGTATATTTATCTCAGTTTTATAGTCTTGTTCTAATGTATAATCATATCCTTCCCCATAAACTAAAGCCTCTTTATCTTCATATCTTGCTCCACCAAAATCTTTTGTCATAAGCGCTGTGAAAATATCGTTGGTACTCTCTAATACTTCTTTTCTACTTCTAAAATTTTGTGCTAGTATTATTTTTGCTTCATTTAAATCTTTTGCATCATCTACTTCTTTTAATTTGTCGTATTTATTTGTAAACAAGTCCGGCTTAGCATTTCTAAACGCATATATACTTTGTTTAACATCTCCTACCATTATAACATTGTTTTCTTTTGCTATTTTTTGTATTATTGCCTCTTGTGTATTTGATGTATCTTGGTATTCATCAATGTATATAGTTTCATATTTATCCATATATTTGCGTCTTACATTTTCGTCCTCTAATGCCTTTAACGCAAGATGCTCGTAATCTGCAAAATCTATTGAACATTTTTCTTTTTTAGCCAAAGTATATTTTTCATCTACCTGTTCTACTATATATTTATACCATTTAATATATTTTAAAGTATTATTAAGTTCCTCTATAATACCTTTAGAGTCTTTATACATAATTTTAGCTATGTCTTTTAATTCTTCACTCGCTTTATTCTTTAATGCTTTTACCTCTTCTTTTAGCTCCTCATCTACAACTTTTGTTGATGGTAAACGTGGCATATCTAGTAGCTTTGGTAACATATTATATAGTTCATCATATGTATTGGTATCTAACGCATCAAATATGTTATCTAATATAACCTTTAACATATCTTTTCTTGTTCCAAAGTCATCTAAACCGTCCAAGCTATTTACCATATATTCTAATTCTAACTTTAATATTTCAAGTTTATTTTTTATACTTGTAATTACAATACTACCAAACTTAGTTTCACTTAAATCTATATCTCTATTCAAGTTATATGTTTGAATAGTATTATCCAACCAAGCTGTACCATCTAACACATTTCTATAGGCCGTATATAACATATATATTGTATTTATTAAATTGTCCTCTGAACCTAATATATCCAATATATCTAAAAATTCTTTGCTCTTGTTTTCATACTCATTTTCTATAACTTCTGTTACCGTCTCATTTAACATTATTGTTGATTTAGTAGCATCAAGTGTTGTTACATTCGGGTCTATACCAAGACTATAGAAATTATTACGTATTATATTTAAGCAAAATGAATGTATAGTAGATATGTCTGCCATTTGCACTCTTGTTATTTGTTTTGCTATTCTTGTAGCTTCTTTTTTATTTCCGTTTTCCAACAATTCATCTTTTAATGAATACAAGCTTGTTACAAGTCGTTCTTTTAGTTCTGAAGCGGCGGCGTTTGTAAATGTTAAAACTAACAACCTTGAGACATCTGCTCCGTTTTTTATACTTTCAATTATCCTTTCAATGACAACAAAAGTCTTACCACTTCCAGCTGAAGCTGAAACTAGTAGACTTTTATTTTTTGTATTTATAACTTGTTGTTGTGCATATGAAAGTTCCATTTTTTACCTCTATTCTAAACTTATTTTCCCTATTTTACCACTCCTGTAATCTTCTAAAAGTATTTTTGCAGCTTTATTTGTATCTACAACATCTCCTTTTAAAAGTGCTCCTCTTTTTCTTCCTATTTCATCTAATATTTCAAATTCTACCATGGAATTTATATCTGAGTCTAGTTTATATCTTTCCTTGAACATTGCCTCATACCAATCATTAGACATTAATATATTTATTAAGTGATATGCAAGTGTCTCCAAGTCCAATATTTCTTCTTTTATAGTGGCAGCTATAGCAAGTTTTTCACCTGTTCCTTGTTCTTTTAAATTCTTGCTTAAAAGACCAGGTGTATCCATTATCTCTATATCTTGTCCAACTTTTAGCCATTGCTTTCTCTTAGTTACCCCCGGTTTGTTCCCTACTTCTGCACTTTTTTTACCCGACATTTTATTAATTAAACTAGATTTCCCAACATTAGGTACACCAACAACTAATGCTCTATATACAGGTTTTAAAGCATTATATGATTTGCTTGTTTTGTTTTCATATTTAATTTTTTTACCAATTTCACGTATAAGAGAAATAAGCTTATCTATACCTTCACCCGTCAATGAATTTGTTCTTACTGTATAACATCCCTCTTTTTTATATTTTGCTTCTGCATTATTTAGTGCTGTAATATTTGCAAGATCTGCTTTGTTAAATACCATTATTACTGTCTTAGTTTTTATTATCTCATATACATCTTTATTTAAAGATGAGAATGGTATTCTTGCATCTAATATTACAAGTACTATGTCTATTAACTTCATATCTGCTTTTATTTCTCTTAACGTCTTTGCCATATGGCCAGGATACCAGTTAATATTTATTTTATTTTCGTTCAATTATATCACTTCCTTTACTTTAATTTATAGGTATATGAAACCGTGGAATATATATTATCTTCTATTTTTAAATTTGATTTTTCACCGATAATACCGCCCATTTTTTCATAAAATTTTCTTGATTTATAATTATCTTCAAAAACGCCCAAATATAATTCCCTTTTTCCCTTTTCCTTAAAATAATTTAATACGTATTTAAATATTTTACTTCCTATGCCCATTCTTTTTATATTTGGTCTAACATAAATTTCTCTAATTTCACAATCAATATTCTTATCTTCATAAGGTGAATTATCAAAATCATATACCCTACAAAAGCACAAAATTTCATTATCTTGCTCTGCAACAAAAACAGTATCTAAGGAATAATAACCATCAGTATACTTTTGCATTTCATTAGAAACAGACATATTTTCTAAATATTTTTTATTGATTATATCACCATATGCTTGTCTCCAGCCTTCTACTTTAATTGTAGCAATTTGTTCAATATCCGCTTCTTTTGCTTTTCTAATGTTTATATTATCATAATTCAAATATATCACCTCTTTTTTTATTTATTTTATACCTTCAAGCTGTTTTTTCTCTTTATTTTCTAATTGCTTCTTTTCTCTTTCTAGTTCTTTTAAGCTCTTTTTCGGTGTTGGCATTTCTTCGGGCATCATTCCACCAATGTCTGCAATTGCATTTCTAACTTTCTTACCAACTTCATAATGTACATCTTTCGCTTCTTTTTCTCCTTGTACATTATCCCTTATAAGTCTTTGTTTTGTTTGATTTATTCTAAATAAATTAGCAACCAACTCATCTTCATTCATATTATCTAAAATATCTTCTCTGTATCTTAATTTTTTCCTCTTGAAAATATCGTCAGCAGTTTCTCCATTGTATAATCCTTTATATCCGGCATTATGAAATTCAGCCATATTCTTAACACCTGCAGAAGATGCTACTTTTTGTAATGTATAATTACCTTGTTTTGTTAATTTTCTTTGATAAAATCTTTTTTCATCATCTGATAAAGAATCATATTCTTGTTCTGTTATTTCTTGTTTTCTTGTTTGAATAGCAAAATAGGTTTGTCCTAAGGCAACAACTTCTTTACTTGGATCTGCATTTTGTACTATCAAATAGCATATATATCTTGAAAGTTTATAATCTTTAATGGCTTCTTCTTTTCCTTTACCAGTTTTTATTGGCTTGTTGACTTCAACAACCCAATCTTCTTTATTTGAAACACTGTTATTTGCTGATACAATTGCTTTATCTATTACTTTTTGAAAATTTCTCCAATCTTTGTATTCCAAAACTTTTTGTAATTCACGTGCAAACCAATATTCATTTCCATAATCATCAATATGTTTAATATTTTCAAAAGCGTTGTTAGTATATTTATTTCCTATTTTCTTCATTGTTACCTCCATTTCTATTAATTATATTAAAGTTTTCATTAAGTCCCCATTTCCAAATTAATATTTATTTTATTTTCGTTCAATTATATCACTTCCTTTTATCTTCTAAGTTTCTCATTTTCTTTATTGTGTTATATAAAAATTTCTATTAAGCTATAATTATCTTATTATTATTTATATTTTCTCTTTTTTACTCAGATTCCTACATAATACATGAATAAATATATCTAAATATTTTCTAAATACTTAGCTAGTTTACTATATCCATTCATATTCCAATATTTAAATCTTACATCATCATTAAAGTTACCTAAAGTTTTAGTTTGTCCTTCTGGAATAAAAATGAAATCCCAACTCCATCCATATTCACCTGACTTTTCTTTAGCTATTGTTCCTTTGGTTATAGATGTAAACACAACAGGTTCTTTACCATATTCACAATATGCTAATGCTTCTACAAAATGTGCATTTCTATTTTCAACACCTTCAAGAAGTTTTAATATGCCATCTTCCTTTATTGTATCGTCAGCATAATGCGTATATGGTCCTGGGAATCCATTTAATGCGTCTATACACAAACCACTATCGTTTTTTATAACTGCACATTTTAATTTATCACTTGCCCATTTTGCCGAAAATTTAGCTACTTCTTCTATTGAATCATTTTGGATTTCTGGAACATCCATTTTTATTTGTTCAACTTCGAAGCCTAATGGTTCTAGTATCTGTCTTGCACTTAATATTTTCGCCCAATTTCCTGTTACATATGTTACTTTTTTCATATTGTTTCCTCTTTCCTCTTATACTATTGGTTTGCAAACATCTATCCACTCCAGATAGTTTGTTACTTGTTCTAGCTCATGTAATGTTAACTTTATAGCACTATTTGAACTACCACAGGCAGGATATATTGTGTCTAGTTTCTTTAATGAATCATCTAAATAAATTTTAACTCCCTCATTTATAGCAAATGGACAAACCCCACCTACAGCATGTCCAATTAGCTCTTCTACTTGCTCTTTATCTATCATTTTAGCTTTTACACCAAATTGTTGTTTATATTTACTATTATCTACCTTAACATCTCCAGCTGCTACTATTAATATGGGACTGGCATTAACAAGAAAAGATAATGTTTTTGCTATCGCTTTTGGTTCACATTCTATTGCCTGTGATGCTAATTCTACTGTAGCAGATGATGTATCAAATTCCAAAATATTATTATCTAAATTATATTTTTCAAATATTCTTTTGCCTTTATTAGTGACATATATATTGCACCTTTACTCATTTTAATTACTACAACATTATATAATATTTTTAAATGTTTGTACAGCAAATATTCAAGGAAAAACGAGATAATATACAATGCATATACATATCTCGTGTTTTCTTTTAATATTATATAATAAGTGGTTGTATTTGTTTGTTTTTAAATGCCAATTCCATTGTATCTACCATTTTTGTATAGTCATATACTAGAGATTTAGGCTTATTTTCTGGGTCATCTTGTTTAAACGGTATAAAATAAATATTTTTAGTATTTAACAATTTTAATATATTTTCACCATTTGCTCCAAGTCCATCATTTGTAGAAATTCCTAAAACTACAGGTTTGTTGTTCCTAATATGTCCTTTTATAGCCATAAGTACAGGTGTGTCTGTTATCCCATTTGCAAGCTTCGCTAATGTGTTGCCTGTACAAGGTGCTACAACTATAATGTCTACTAAATTTTTAGGCCCTATTGGTTCAGCTTTAGTAATCGTATCTACAATTTCTTCGCCAGTTTCCTTTTTTAATAATGTTAAGATTTCTTCAGGTGTTCCGAACCTGTTTGATTCATTTAATATACTATATGAAACTATAGGGATTATTTTTTCTACACCTTTTTCTTTTAACATATCTATTTCAGGTTTTACCTTAGATAAATTACAAAACGACCCAGTTATACCTAGTCCTATTTTTTTGTTTTTAAGCATAATTTACCTCCGGCATATTATATTTTATGCCGGAGTATTGGACATGTGCATTAAAATCTTCTAATTAAACCTACAACTTTACCTATTATTTGTGCATCTTTAACAATTATTGGTTCCATTGTATCATTTTCTGGTTGTAATCTAATATAGTCTTTTTCTTTATAGAAAGTTTTAACTGTAGCTTCATCATCAATTAACGCCACTATAATTTGACCGTTTTCTGCAGTACTACATTTAGATACTATTATATAGTCTCCTGAGTATATGCCTACATTTATCATACTATCGCCTTTAACTTTTAACATATATGTACTTTCAGATTTTGTATTTTGTTTTACCATACTTGTAGGAAGTTTTACATATTCTTCTATGTTTTCTTCAGCAAGAATAGGTAATCCTGCAGCTACTTGGCCTTCTAGAGGGATTTCTAGCATATCTGTATCAGTTGTATGCGCAGCATTTTCT
>JAZRUV010000037.1:0-2633 GCA_045652705.1 Clostridia bacterium | reverse complement strand
TACACTACTTTCATCCTCTATCCCTAATTGTTCAACTATTACATCCTTTACTCTATCAAAAATGTTATCCATTTTATTCACCTCCACATGTTATCTAACTGTATTATCCAATATTTTTATTATATTGTCAATATCTTTTTTTTACTTTTATTATTTTTCCACTATTTTTTGTTCTAAGCGTTTTACAAGATTTTGTCTTAGTATATTATCTGCTTGTAATATGGCTGTTTCATAGTTATTGCTTTTAGCATTACCGTGTATTTTTACAACCGGTTTTCTAACGCCTAAAAGTACCGCTCCGCCGTATTTTGTATAGTCATACTTGTATAACGCTTTTTTAATTAAACCTAGTGTTGGAACTGCTTTTAATTTATTTAATAAGTTCTTCTTAAACTCACCTACTAATGCATTTTTCATTATTTTAGCTGTTCCTTCTATTGCTTTGAGAGCAACATTTCCCATAAGCCCATTTGCTACAACTACATCTACATCACCAGATAAAATTTCTCTTGCTTCTACATTTCCAACGAACTCAGGGCATTCTTCTGTAAGAGATTCGTAAGCCTCTTTCAAATCAGGAGAACCCTTCTTATCCTCTGTTCCAACATTAAGTAGTGCCACACGTATATTATCTTTTTTTAACACTTCTTTAGCGTACACAGCCCCCATTTTTGCAAACTGAACCAGTGATACTCCTGCAGCTGTAACATTTGCCCCAGAATCTAATAGTACAACGCCATTTCCTTTCGCAGTAGGCAGAACAGTCGCAAGTGCTGGTCTATGTATTCCTGGTATTCTTTTAAGCTTTAGAAGTCCACCTGCCATAACAGCTCCTGTAGAACCCGCAGATAAAAATAAAGTGTCGTCTTTTTCTTTCATATAATCATAAGCCTTAACTATACTTGATTCTTTTTTGTGTTTAATTGCCATTGCTGGATCATCAAAATTTGTTATAGCATCTTTAGCATCAAGTATATTTATTTGTTTAATTATATTATCCGCTTTAGTTAAATATTCATTTCTTATTATTTCTATTATTTTACTTTCATCGCCTACCAAAGTAAGTTTAGATTTTGTCTTACCTATCACGTTTACTACACCATTTACTGCCTCATCCATTCCATTATCACTACCATTTACATCTATTAATATTTCCATTATTTTATTCCTTTCAATATAAATTTACCTTTAAATTTTATATTTCCTTTTTCATCAACAATTCTAACCCAAACAATATATCCACTTTCAGTTTTCCTTTTTACCTCAGCCAATGCATATATAACTATATTCGCCCTTATTGGTTCAACATATTTAATGTTTGCCACACCAACTAAAGCAGCTTTGGTTGGTATTAAAGATATCGCTATTGTTTCAGCAAAAGAATATATATATTCTCCTCTTACAACATCCATTCCTTCAAACGTCATTGAACTATTTGTTTCTAAACGAGATTTTGCACTTTGTCCTGGTATGAAGTTTATCATATCACCAACAAATTCGTTTGCAGAAATAGATGTTACTTTACTCATGCTCTCTTCCGCTTTGAATTTTAATCTTTCTTTAAACTCTTTTATTCCAAGTCTAGCTCTATCTAATCTTATTGTATTTACACTTACGTTAAATTCTCTTGCTAATATTTCATCTGTGGCCAAAGGATTTAACTCTATATATTGTAACAATTTTTCACATCTTATACTTCTTTGTTTATCTGTTCTAGCCATATTTTCCCCTCGCCATATATATTACTACAATTTATATTTATTTGCAATACAATAATATTCTCTTTCATTTTATTTATAATAAAAGTTGCCGCTATATTAGCGACAACTTTCATCATTGCGTTGTTTGAACATGAGATAATGTTTCCCCAAAATATCTGGCATACACCTTGCAATTCCAAATACCAAAAGCTCATCAGGATAATAATTAGGGTTAAAATTTGGGGCTTTTGACAACCAATCAACAAATATACGCCTTCCGTCTTTCAGTATACACACATTCTTCCTAAAACTTTGCGAAACCACCCTTCCAGATATGGGCACGCCCTCAAGAGTTCTTCCTTTCAAAAGGCCATTTTCTACATACCATTTCTTAACTACCAAAAGATTTTGTGAGGTTGCTTTTAGGTATTGCTCATACACCAAACTCTCTTTAAGTAGTGTATATTGTTCCCCAGAAATCGTTGTCACTTTAACTCCGTCATAGCTTGCAACAACTGCTGTTTGTACATACTCTCCATCTTTAAAGTTAGGATTTCCGTAGACTTGTCCATATATCCGAACTTCTTGAGTCGTAAACTCGCTGGGAAATACCAGTCCGTTACACCCTTCTGCTTTTGCCAACCAATTAGTAATAACCATTATTTCCCCTCCTATTATAATATGTTGTATTATAGATTTATCCACAATACCTTCATTTAATGATGCATATATTTTAGCACATTATCTTTATATTGTCAAATTAATTTCTGTACTACATTTTATATGTTTTTTATAGTCAACTGAAATAGTAAATTCTATTTGCTCCTCTAGAACAGTAGAAGTTGTAATTACACTTAGTTATTGTAAGAGTTACTTCCGTTTGGTATAATTAAAATGTAGATGGTTCTAGAGGAAAAGAGGTATCTTATGAGT
>JAZRUV010000036.1:0-35162 GCA_045652705.1 Clostridia bacterium | reverse complement strand
TATAAGTATCTCATCATAAGACTTGTTTTCTAGAATTTGTGTTTCTAGTTTCTCTCTTAACACATTTATTTGTTCTAACATGTTAATCACATCCCTTATGATTTATTTATAACATTTTTGTACAAGCATGTCAATATTTTTTCACCAACAATCGACCGCAAGTTTCGCCATTTTTCGACACTTTTAAAAGTGTTAGTAGTCATAAATATAGCTATAGAAAATGGTAAATATATTCAATCTATTTATTTAAAAAAAGATTTTTATTTCATTAAAACACCCTAAAGAAAATATCTTTAGGGTGTTTTTCAAGTATTATTTAGGATAAGCAATCCATTCGATTTCTTCAAAGTCCAATTCTCTATTAATAAGGACTACCGGTTCCTTATAATCACCTTTATATTCAGTAACAGGAACAATAGTTACTCCTCTAGCAATTTCTGCCTGATCCAATTCATCATCTGTCAGCCTTTTCCTAGGTGCAATAGCATCAAAAAGTTTATAGCGTGTTTCATCAAACTTGGCATTATCTGCTACATAAACGTCATTAGCATACTTCAGTCTAACTGCAATGATATAATTCCCATAAGACAGCGATCCCATTGCGCTATACACTTCAGGCAAAATATCTTCCTTTGTCGAACCCCGAGTGATGTTTTGATTAACATCGCACCAAATGAATCCCTCGTGTGCTATTTCAGGTAATCCTTCACTTCTTGCACCTAGCGGAACTAATCTGTGTCCATCACCAAAATACGCATGTCTATCTTCCGGTGGCAATTCATTTGTATTTTGTTTGCCTTGCAAAATTCTATCTGCTGCTCGTCCTTTGCACAAACTAAAAACAACAGGCCATGGACCGCTGTATGGCACAAGTTCAACAATCGGTTCTTCCTCTGCTTCTTGCTCAGGGAACTTAAGAATATAGTCCAAAACAAATTTTTCTAACCATGCGCTAAATTCTTTAAATTTATTCTCAAGATTAATTCTTTGAGGTTCGTCTCCCTCAGGTGAATATTCACGATTAAGGTCATTGTCATGAACTAACTCTGTTGCTCTTCCTTTATACGTGTTGCCTTTATATTTTAAATACTTACGAGGCTTTTTATTTAATTTTGAATGCACCTTAATTGAATCCCTAAACCATTCTTTATCATTTTCCCACTCTTCATGAACGTAAAGATAATATGTCGGACCGGATTCGTCCTCATATACCTCAATTCCTTGTTTTGGAATATACACTTCGTGCATTGCTGCTGTATCATTCCACCAACCATTAAGTCTTCCTTGTATACGGCAGAAATGCAACTTGAAGTTTTCTCCTGTGATGTACTGTACCTTTTTGTATTTTGCTTCTCCGGAACCATAAGTATAAAACTCAACTGTTACTCCTGGTACTTTCCAGTTCCGTTTTTCCAGGGCCTTTACTATTTTTTCAGCGACCTCGTCAAACGGAAACTGCCTCGAATGAGGATATAAAAATTTAGGTTTTACATTTAATACTGACATATTCTTCCTCCTATTATTTACCCGGAGGCAATGCCTCCGAAAAATTATTTTCTAAGGCAACAATTCGTATTGTTACAAGAAGTATTATATCATATGATTACATAATTTTCAACCGAACACTTTTAACATAACAAAAACGCCAGACTATTTAGTATTTAACTAAATTGTTTAACGTTTCTATTTATATATATTTATTTTTTCTCAACCACTTTAGAAATAACCATATTATCTTCTCTTAAATATTCTTTCACAAAATTGTATATATCCTGTTTGGTTATATTATCTAGAGCTGTCGTTTCTTCATATACTGGCGTCTCTTGTATTATGCTGTCTATAATTTGTCTATGTATGTGCATTAAATCCTCTGTTTGATGTATTTGTTCACCTTGTTTTTGTTTTTTAATAACATTAAACAATTCTTCATCTACTCCATTTTCTTTAAGTTCAGCTATATATTCTTTTACCTTTACAATGCACTCATTATAATTCTTTGATGTAGCAAATATTATGGTATGAGCAAAGTCCGCACCACATTCATAACTTATTTGCATTGGTTCATTTATAATACCAACATTGTACATTTTCTCATAAAAGTCCGACTTTGTAGAAAAGAATATTTCATTTAACATATCTACTATCACAGTATTTTTTACATTAGTTTTTCCATCTTGCTTTTTATGCTTAAAGCCAATACATATATATGGCATATATACATCTAATTTTTTCTCTATTTCAGCACTTGATATTTCATCTGGTTCAGCAGGACAAAATCTCTCCACTTCCTTAGAAGTTCTTGAAGCTTTAGTCATCTCATCATTTATCTTATTTATTGTATAATCCACATCTACATCACCTATTACAATCACAAACATATTTGCTGGATTATAGAAGGTATTGTAGCAAGAATAAAGCGCCTCTTTGTCTATTCTGTTTACTGATTCAACAGTTCCTGCAATATCTACTTTTAAAGGATGCTCTTTATACATTGCTCTTAGTGTGTTATAATAACAAACTGCATTTGCATCATCATCATACATACGTATTTCTTGACCTATTATTCCTTTTTCTTTTTCAACATTTTCATCTGTAAAGTATGGTGTGTTTACAAAATCTAGTAACTTTTCTAAGCATTCTTCATATTTACTACTTGTTTCAAAGAAGTATACTGTATGGTCAAAAGAAGTATATGCGTTGGAGCTTACACCCATTTTTGCGAATACATCTAGCGCATTATCTCCCTCTTGTTCAAATAGTTTATGTTCTAAAAAATGGGCTATGCCGTCTTCTACTTTAATTCTCTCTCCTGTTGTAATATCTACAAATTCGTTATCTATAGAACCATAAATTGTCCCATACATTCCTATTTTTTTAGTAAATCCCGGTTTAGGACATACAAATACTTTAAGTCCATTTTGTAAAACTGTTTTATATACCTTTTCACCCGTCTTTATATTTTCTTCTACATTATACACGAGCTACACCTCCTAGTAAGAAAATGTTTGTAGCTTTAACTTTTCTAGCAATATCTATAATATCTTGTAATGTTAATTGTTGTAGTTTATCTATCATTTCATCTATATCTACATCATGTCCAAATAACATCTCATTATTTAACATATTACGTGTTATTCCAACCTTAGAATCTTTAAGCTCTCTATATGCAGATATCAAGCTTTGTTTTGCAGCGTAAAATTCTTCGTCTGAAACATCACCATTTTTTATTAATTCTAATTGTTCTAACATTACTCGTTTCGCCTTTTCATTATTTACCGGATCAACTCCGGAAAACATATATATAACTTGTTTAAGTTTGCTATATTGTGATTTTGCAAAATATGCTAAACTTTCTTTTTCTCTTACATTTTGGAAAAGTTTAGATGATGGTGTTCCTCCAAGTATAGTGTTATATAACGTAAGGGCATATGTATCCTCACTTGCAACATCTTCTGCTCTTAAACCAATGCATAATACACTTTGGTTTATATCTTGCTTTTCTACACGTTCTTTTATTCCTTCATATGCAATTTCCACGTCTTGTATGTTTTGAACGGTATGTTTTCCACATTTTTCACATATGCATCTGTGTGTTTCTTGTGGCAATTCTTCCATTCCATCCAAATTACCAACTACAGAAACAAGTACCTCTGCTGTATTTATAACATAGTCATAATGTTTAATTAAATCCTCATTTGTAATCTTTTCTACCATTTCGCTCGTTCCTAAAGACGATGTCTCATATTCTGTACCTTGAAACATATCTTGTCTTAAACATTCTAAGGCATATTTTTTCTTGTCGTCTCTTTCCTCAGCTATTCTTTCTAAAAGTGTAGTCTTTTCTCTCTCGAATATTTCTTGATCAAATTTACCATCTATAATATTTGGCTTACATACAATAGCGCAAAGAATTTCTTTTGCTTTTTCTACATCTTCTTTAGACATATATTTACTGTTTAATAATTCCATACAAATTTGTATATTATATATGTTGTCTAATTTTTCAACATTCACGTCTATTGTTGTATCATAAAGGTTAGCTAATGCTCTTTCTAATTCTTTTTCTGTTTTATATAATTCATTGCTTTTTTTTAGTACCATAGCAAGAAGAGCATTCTTGCCAGTCATTGTGGCCTTAAGTGGCAACAACATATTAACTGTTACAAAAACACTCTTAAATCTATCACTATTTTTAATAATAATATCTCTCATTTTTACTCCTTTATTTTTTGGCAAGTTCTGCTTTAACTACATCTGATACTAATTTGCCATCTGCTTTTCCTGCTGTTTTTTCACGAAGTGCACCCATTACTTTACCCATATCTTTCATCCCAGTTGCACCAACTGTATTTATTGTAGCTACAACTAATTCTACCACTTGTGCTTCACTTAGTTGTTCTGGTAAATAATTAGATAGAATTTCTATCTCTTTATTTGTTTGCTCAACTAAATCTTGTCTTCCGCCTTTTTCAAAGTCTGCAATTGATTCTTTTCTCTTTTTAACTTCTTTTGCAACTATTGCCTGCATTTCACTTTCAGTAAGTTCTTTTTGTCCGTCCTTCTCAACTTGTAGTATTGCTGCTCTAAGCATTGTAATTGTATCCTTTTTTAATGTATCTTTATTTTGCATTGCTTCTTTTAAAGCTGCCATTAAATCTTGCTTTATTCCCATAATCTATTCCCCTTTCTTACTTTCTGAACTTGTTTCTTCTGGTATCATAGTATTTCTTTTTAGTTTTAAGTCATTATATACATAACCTATTACCCATATTATTATAGCTAAAATTATGCAAAGTATTCCTTGTTTTGTCATTCCAGTAACTAAAGTTACTGCTGTTATTCCTAATATACTTGTTAAACCATATAGTATTAACACTGCTTGTTTTTGTGAAAATCCGTGTTTTAACAACCTATGATGTATGTGCCCTTTATCTGGTGCAGTTAGTTTTTGATGCTTTGCAAGTCTTCTAACAATTGCAAATAACATATCGAAAACTGGAACTCCACAAACAATAAGTGGTGCAACTATTGCTAAAATCGTATAACCTTTGGCCATTCCCATTATTGATACGGTCGCTAAAGTATATCCTAAAAAGTTTGAACCTGTATCTCCCATAAATGTTTTTGCTGGATTGAAATTATATGGCAAGAATCCTACTGTGGCTCCAACTAAAGCTATAGTAATAATTAACGCTTCTACAGGCGCTCCAACTATTGCAAATATTATAAGCAAAGATACACTAGCTATAGAAGATATACCTGCTGCTAGCCCATCTAACCCGTCAATTAAGTTTACCGCATTTGTAATTCCTAGTACCCACATTAAAGTTATTGGGAATGCCCAAATACCAAAATCTATCATTTGTGGATAAATAAACGGTATTTTTATTCCCACTATACTTATTCCAAATACATAGATTACCATCCCTGCGATTAATTGTAGTAAAAATTTATACAATGGTTTTAGATTTTTTAAATCATCTACAAAGCCCATTGTAATTATTACAACCGCTCCTAATACATAACCTATTAGCCTGTTATCTATATTTATTTCCATGAAAAATGATAATATGCAAAATAACAACACCGAAAGCATAACACCTGCAACCATTGCTATTCCACCAACTCTAGGCGTTGGCGCTTTATGTACTCTTCTATCGTCTTGTTTTGGATTATCTATTATTCCTAATTTATGAGCCAACTTTATAGCCCCCGGTACTGTTATAAAACTTACTATAAATGAAAATAGTAATACTCCCCCATATATTAAATATTCCATATTATTCTCCCCTATAACTCGTCGTTAATAAATCCTTCTATACTATCTACTATCTCTTTTGCACATTTTTCATATACATCAAAACTATATCCCCAAGGGTCATCTATTTCTTTATATTTTTTATCCTTAGCATATTCGCCTAGAAGCTTTACTTTATCTGCAAGATTTGGATATCTTGCTATAACATCTCTTTTATGTCTTTGTGTCATAACTAATATGTATGTTGCCTGTTGTAAATTAGATTTTTCTAATGTTGTTGCTGTATGCAAACTTATATCTGCTCCATACTTTTCAATAGCACGTTTTGCATTAATTGGAGATACATCACCTTGCATTGCATGTGTTCCTGCTGAACTTACAGTAACCTGTTGTTCTTTTCCTAACTCTTTTATCCTATATTTTAGATAGCCATCTGCCATTGCACTTCTACAAATATTTCCAGTGCATATAAATATAACATGTATCAAAAATAATCACTCTCTTTTTTCGACATAATATTATCACAATATACACTTTAAGTCAATAAATTCCCATATTATAGCATAATTGTTCTTAAAATAGTATTTCCTATATTTAGTTGTTATATACTCATTAAAATTTAAAACTGTTTGCTGTTGAAAACGAGAGTTTTGTATTATATAATATTAGTTAAATTTAAGGGGGCTTTATTTTGGCTATTAAAAAACAAACTTTTATGAAAAGCGTGGCAGTTGTTATGGGTGCTCAACTTTTGATAAAACTTATGGGATTTATATATAGGGTAATCCTTACAAATATAGAAGGATTCCAAGATGCTGGTAATAGTTACTATGGAACTGGTTATAAAGTATATGTGTTTATACTAGCTATTGCAACAACAGGAGTACCAAATGCAATATCTAAACTAGTTGCAGAAAAAATGGCAGTGGGTGATCACAAAGGTGCGCACAAAGTATTTAAAACTGCAACTCAGATATTTACATTAGTAGGATTATTTTTTGCTACATTATTATTCTTCGGGGCAGATTTTATAGCTATACACTTATTATCTAACCCTGGTGTAGCTGGGACTTTAGCAACACTTGCACCATCTATACTTTTTGTATCAATAGCATCTGTTTTTAGAGGTTATTTTATAGGAATGCAAAATGTATCTGCACACAGTGTGGCACAAGTAATAGAACAAATTGTAAATAGTGTATGTTCAGTAGTATTTGTTCTTATGCTTATGGGAAAATCTCCAGAAATAATGGCAATGGGTTCAACAGCGGCTACAGCTGTGTCCACATTAGTCGCTTTGGTGTATTTGTATATGTTCTATCAAAAGAACAAATATAGTATTCATGAAAACATTCGTAACGCAACACCTCATATTGTAGAAAGCACAAAAGTAACAGTAAAAAGGATTATGAAATATGTTATCCCTATCTCTTTTGCAAGTATAGTTGTATCACTATCTGGACTCGTAGATGTTTTATCTGTTATGGAGGGGCTTCAAAACTATAGTTACTCTTTAGAGAAAGCTAATGAAATTTATGGTATTATTGTTGGTAAAGTAGATATATTGGTTTCAATTCCACATACATTTAACGTGGCAATTGTTACTCCACTTATACCAATGATCACAGAATTTATGGTAAAAAAAGATTACAAAGGAGCTCAAGATAGAATTAATTTTTCAATGAAATTATCTTCTATAATAGCCCTACCTTGTACTATAGGCCTAGTTATTTTGGCAGAACCTATATTCCAAGCAATATTTCCAAATGCACCACAAGGTTCATTATTACTACAAATAGAAGCTTGGGCAATTATATTCTCACTCTTAGCTCAAGTTGCACAAGGGGCATTAAATGGTATAGGAAAACTTATAGTCCCTGGACTTTCTGTAGTAGTTGCAGCAGTTGTTAAATATATATTAAATGTAACTCTTATCCCTATATATGGTGAAATAATAGTTCCAATTACAACTATAATTTATCACTTTGTTAACTGCTTAATAGTTACGACTGTACTTTATAAAGCGTTAAAGAGCAAACAAGATGTAAAAAACGTTATTATAAAACCTTTATTTGCAGCTATAGCAATGGGAATCGCTGTTCATTTCACATATAAAGGATTAGGCATGATAATTACAAGCAATGTGTTAAATATGGGAATAAGTATAATTGTTGGTGCGTTAGTATATTTCTTATTACTTCTAACACAAAAAACATTAACCAAAGAAGAACAAAAATCTATTCCTATACTTAATAAAGTATTTAGCAGATTTTAAAAATATAAAAGAAGCACCAATTGGTGCTTCTTTTATATTTGAAAGCATATTATTTTACAAATGTTGCCGTTATTTTCATTCTATACACTCCCTGTTCAGCAACAGAAATTCTTCCGCTTATATCATTCTGTTGTTTTACCTCTTTAAGCATTTCGACACATGCCTCAGCAGCAACCTCTTGAACAGTAAGTTTCACTTCAAATATCTGTCTCCCATCTTTTATGGCAAGCGTAGAGACAACGTCAGCTGATGTTAGCTGTTTAAGCGTCTCCAAATCCCGAATAAGCTCTGCAACCTCGTTAACAACTTTTCTCATTTTTACCTCCCATTTTTTAGGGCATTTATACCCGAAATTATTCGAGAACATTTTAAGTTCTAACAAGTATTATTATATCACACGTTCTTCTTTTATGTCAAGTTTGTCTTAACAAAAGCTTTGTTGGGTGCTTTTTTATTAAGTTATATTATACATTTATTTTTTACGAAATTCATATAGTATACTTTTAGAGTCTAAAATCATTTTCCTCGCTACATAACCTTTTTCTCTAACCGATTTAAACATCCCATCGCATAAAGCAATACTTTCAGGAGTAGTTCTAAATCCCTAACAATAGACGCAACCTCTTTTATAAGTTCAACCATATTTTTCTCCTTTCAAATTATTGATAAGTTTATTTATTTTATGTGTCTCAATTATATCACCATTGTCAAGCAAGGTTATTAAAATTGTGTTGCACATCTTGTATATGTGTACATATTTGAGTATAATATAGCCATAAGCGAGGTAACAATATGAAATTTATAGCAATATTATTAGGGAAAATAGTTGTGTTAGCTGGTAAACTATTAGGGAAAGGTAGTTCTATGCCCGGAGAGATAGCATTAAAACTAGATAAAAAATTACTCAAAAAATTTAAACTACCTAAAACTATTATAGCTGTAACGGGTTCATCCGGAAAAGGAAGTACCTCTAGCATAATAGCACACGTTTATAGGAAAATGGGTTATAAAGTAGTACACAATGCATCTGGTGCAAATTTGACAGCCGGTATTACAACTATGCTTTTAGAAAATTGCAATATGTTTGGCAAAGTTGCCGGAGATGTGCTTGTTTATGAAATGGATGAAAGATACGCAAAATTTGTATTTAACGATGTAAAACCATCTCACATTGTAATTACAAATATTACTCGTGACCAGCCACCACGTCAAGGCCATTTTGATATGGTATTTAACGAAGTTAAAAAAGCTCTACCAAAAGGAGCAACATTAATTCTTAATGGCGACGACCCATATCTTATGAAATTTAATTTGGATAACGAGTACAACACTGTGTATTATACATTAGATAAGACAGAATGGTCATATACAGACAATAAATTTAAAAACTTAAATCTTGTGTATTGTCCTAAATGTAATCAAAAACTAGACTATCAATATTATCATTTTGAAAGTACCGGTAAATTTAATTGCCCTAAATGCGACTTTTCACACCCTGAGTCTAAATACCACATAACAAATTTAGACTACACAAACTTTGAAATGACAGTAAATAATGATTTAAAATTAAAATTACAATATGATTTGTTATATAGTGTGTATAACACGATGGCTGCTTTTACAGTATGTTCAGAGTTAGGACTGGATAAAAATCAAGTTGCATTATATATTAACGAACTTAATCAAAACAATAAAATGTATAATCACTATAGTTATAACGATAAAGATGTATATGTATTAAATAACAAAAACGAAAATAGCACTACTTTCAATCAGTCCCTACTTTTTGCACAACGTTTCGAAAGCAGTAAAACAATTGTTATTGGCTGGAAAGAAATTAGTAGAAGATATAACTTTGACGATTTATCTTGGCTTTATGATATAGACTTTGAAATATTAAATACGCTAAATGTGGATAAGATTATTTGTACAGGGCCACACGCTTATGATATTGCCACACGCATAAAATTAGCTGGAATTAGCAATATAGAGGTTTATGATAATATTCCTGATGCTAAAGATGCAATCTTCCATACAGATTCAAAATACATTTTTGGTATTTTAAACTTTGACTATGTTGCTCCATTTAAAGCATTATTTGAATGTAAGGAGGACTAAAAATGAAAATAATAATTGGACATTTGTTTTATGATTTATTAAACCTTTATGGTGAAAATGGTAATGTTTTAGCATTAGAGAAAGCTTTGACTTCACAAGGAATAGAAGTTGAAATTAAGAACTTAAGCATAAATAACGAACCTTGGAATTTAGATGAGTTAGATGTAGTTTATATGGGTGCTGGTACAGAGCAAAATCAATTACTTGCACTATATACTCTTGTGAAATATAAGGATGAGATTAATCAAATGATTTTAGATAATAAACTATTTATTTGTACTGGAAATTCTATTGAATTATTCGGAAAGCAAATAAACCAGGAAGAAAATATTATTGAAACACTTAATATATTTGGCTACACTACAAAAAGACCTTCTAAACGTATAGTTTCTGAATGTGTTTTTAATTATAATGAATTAAAAGATAAAATACTTGGTTTTGAAAATCACCAAGGAGAAATCATAGGTATAGACGACCCTCTATTTACAGTAGAAATAGGATATGGTTTAAATACTAATTCTAAAGTAGAAGGATTTAGAAAAAACAACTTTTATGGTACATATTTAATAGGTCCTTTACTAGTTAGAAATCCTAAACTATTAGAAAAAGTTTGTAAAGAATTAATCTTATCTAAAGATGATAGTTTTAATTTTAAAGAATTTAACTTAACTTTAGAGCAAACCGCTCATGACAAATTTTTATCAAAATATAACAAAGACTAGCCTTAAGAGCTAGTCTTTGTACCATTCTAATATATTTTTACTAATATGTAAATTATCTGAACCGATCTGTAATTTTATTTCTGGTTTGTTTACTCCATGATAATCACTACCACCTGAAATAAATAAATTATTCTCCTTTGCATATTCTTGCATTTCTAACATTTGCTCTAGCGTGAAAGTAGAATGAAATGCTTCTACCCCATCAAGGTCACATTCTTTTCTCAAATCTGTTACCATATCTAAAGTATTATCAAAAATATATAGATATGGATGTGCTAAAAATGCTTTCCCCCCTGCTTTATGAATTAAATCTGTTATTTCCTTTGGTGTTGGTCTATATTTAGAAACATCAACATATAGGGGATGTGTTGGATTAGAAATACAATTTCTAAATAAAAAACTTAAATTGTCTAATATTCCTTTCCCAAGTATTCTCTCATTTTCTTCTTTATTCAATATTAATTTTCTGTATACTGATCTATCATAACTACAATCTGTATCTAGTGTATTTATATCTACATATATTCCTATTTTAGATAGATTATTTACTAACTGAACTTTACAATCATCAATTCTCTGTTGCCTTCTTTCTTCGGTATAATATTTACTTCTCCAAACATTTATTAAATCCGTATTTAATCCATAACCTAATATTTCAATTGTTCTACCCTTATATAGTGTTGTAAATTCACAACCTGGTATAATTTTTCCCTTAAATATTTTTTCTATATTAATACTTCTTAAATCATCATAACTTTTACAAGTATCATGGTCTGTTATTGAAATATATTCAAGTTCTAATTCTTGGCATTTCTTAAGTAATTCTTCAGGTGTATCTGAACCATCTGAATTAATAGTATGCATATGTAAATCTATCATTTATTTTTTTCATCTCCGTTTGCTATTATATAATAAAAATATAGTAAAGTAAAGTTACTTATTAACGTATTAACGTATTAATATCACAAAGACTAGCCCTATTTGAAGCTAGTCTTTACATCAAATATGTATTTATTTTCTTTTTTTTATTTTGCTAATCTCTCTATCTACTACCTCTATTTGTTCTGCATAATAATCATTCACATCTTCTAATTGTTCTATTGTTAGGCTTTCCAAAGTGCTGGGATCCTGTTCTACTATATCTACGATGTATTTCACTGTATCCTCTTTAAATGTTTTTTCAGTATCTGCTTTTTGTTGTAAGTTTTCTACAAATGCTACGTATGTATTATCTTGAGCACTTTGCGTTGTTTCGTTTTCTGTATTTTTGTGCGATTTGACTTTTTTAGAAAACAAGGATTTGATTGCTATTTTTATTTTGCTAAAGAAAGTTCCAGTGGTTTTTAATGGCAAATTACTATTCTCCATATACATTCCCTCCTTGTTGTATTTGTTGATTTAAGTCTGCCAATTCTTGTTTCTTATTACCCAATTCTTCTTGTTTTTTTGTAATTTCTCCTATTAATTTTTGTTTATATCTTTGGCCTGGAGTTAGTTCATTTTCTCTGTAAATCATAACTTGATGCCAATTAACTTGTTTTCCACTCAAATCATCATACATAAATGTAATACCAGGTATCATTCTACCTTCTCTTTCAAATTTTCCGCCATAGTATTCGCCCATATCTGCTGGTATAGGCATTGTGAAAACAATATCTAATCTTTTTTGTTGGTCCCACAAACTACTTGTTACATCCTCCGACATTTGTAATCTATGAATATCACTAAAATCCCATTCGTTTGCCTTTAATGTATACATATATCTTTCATATAGCGCTACCATTTTTTCTATTTCTTGCTTAACGCTAGCTATTTTTTCTTTATCATCTTTATCTGTATTTCTAAGTTCAAACGTTTTCTCTTCTATTCTACCACAAATACCATCTACAAATTTTCTCATAATTTCATTTGATTGCATGCTTTCAGAGACCGCTCTTTCAAATTGTGTTTGATCTTCTATAGTTAGATTATTAATTAAATTATTAAAATACTCTGTATATGGAATTGCCTTTTCTTTTTGTTCTTTTCTTAATGCTTCCATAACTCCTACTGTTGCATCATCAGCATTTTCTATAGAACCATAGTGTTGTTCTGTTTCTCTGCTATTATATCCTTCCATTCTTGCTGCTCTTTCTCTTGCATCAAAGTCTAGTTCTTCCGTCGTTTTACTTTCTCTAGAACCATAATGTTGTTCTATATCTCTGTCATTATATTCTTCCATTCTTGCTGCTTTTTCTCTTGCGTCAAAGTCTAGTTCAGCAGTAGTTTTACTTTCTCTAGAACCATAATGTTGTTCTATATCTCTGTCATTATATTCTGCCATTCTTGCTGCTCTTTCTCTTGCGTCAAAGTCTAGTTCTTCCGTCGTTTTACTTTCTCTAGAACCATAATGTTGTTCTATATCTCTGCTATTATATCCTTCCATTCTTGCTGCTCTTTCTCTTGCGTCAAAGTCTAGTTCAGCAGTAGTTTTAGTTTCTCTCGAGCCATGGTGCTGTTCTGTCTTTTTTCTGTTATCTTCATCTCTTCTTGCCCTTATTTCTGCTTCAACACCCTCTATCTCATTTAGATTTAAATCTTCTATACTCATTTTATTCCTCCGTACTTAACTAGTCGAATGATACCATATAATAAAACAACTTGTCAATATTATACTTTTCTTAATTATCCATTACAATATATTCTCTTTCTTCTCTTTATTAGAATTTGATATAATTTCTATAAACTTACTAGCTGCATAACTTAACGTGTTGTTCTTTAGCGTTATTATCCCCAAATCTCTTGTTGGTATTTTAGGCGTTACTTTTATCTCATATAATTCCTTGTTTTTTAATTCCTCTTTTAAAAACTCTTTTGTCACATAGCCTATTCCAAATCCCGCTTTTATAAATTCAACAACTAAATTATAACTAACTATTTCTATGTCTGGTTTAAATTCAATACCGTTTTCTTTCATATATTTATTTAAGAAAGCTCTAGTATTCGAAGGTTCTTTCTGTGTTATTATTTTATTTTTTAAAAGTTCCTCTAATGTGTATACTTTATCTTGTTTTTCTAAAAACTTCTCACTACAAGCAAATGAATCATGAAGTTTTGCACACACTTTAATATCTAAATCTAGGTAATCTTTCATCGGTAAATTTGTAACTAGAAAATCTATGTAACCATTTCTTAAATCTTTTATTAAATTAGGTGTAAGTTCATTTGTAATTTCAATATCTATATTTGGATAAAGTCTATGAAATTCTTCCAAATATGGCATCAAAAAATGTTTAGATACCGTTGCACTCGCTCCTATGTGTATTTTTCCTTCTTCTAACCCAATAAGTGAGTTAAATTTGTTTTGTGCATTCTTCGCTTCTTCCAAAATGTTTTTCACATATTCAAATAAGACCTTACCTTCTTCAGTAAGAATTACTCCTTTCTTTGTTCTAATAAACAATGACCCACCTAGACTATTTTCTAATTGTTTTATAGACTTTGTAACTGCCGGTTGTGAAATGTATAATTGTTCTGCTGCTTTTGTAATATTGCCTGTTACAGCAACACTGTAAAATACTTTATATAAATTTAAATCTATGTCTGTTCCCATATTATCACCAAGATAATTATATATTAAGCTAAGACTGTTTTCAAGATTGTCATAACCAAAAGTTATTGTTTATATGAATATTATATATTTGTGTTATCGTTAAGACGGTAATATAATATCAGTGGAGGTGATAAATATGCTGAAAAATAATTATCTATCAGTAATGTTATTTCAATTGAGACTAAAAATCAAATGTGACAGTACCCACGATTACTTAGAAGTTGATGATCAATATGTAGAACAAATAAAAAAAAGCCTACAGCATATCTGCAAGTTTAAGCCAGACATCGCAATATTCCCAGAGATGTCCTACCATAGCGAGTATGATGAAACATTTAAGAAGCTTTCTCAAGACAATAAATTAATTGTTTTTGGAAGCACATATATAGGGAATATTAATTACACAATGGTTTTCCATAATGGTAATCTTACACCCGTTCAAAAAATGTTTCCCTGTGGTAGTGAACCAATGGTAAGATTTATTCCCAAAATAACTAGTCATGATTTTTTAGAAAATTATCTTTTTTCTCACGAATTTTGGGTTAAAGACAAAAAAGTGTATGTTTTAAATTGTTTGGAATATTATGAAGCTGCTTATCTTATTGCAAGAAATCCTAAACTTTCAGAAGATTTATTTGCTTTTGTATCTCCTTGCAGTAATTCTAATCCAAAGGTATTTATGGATGAATCAAGAGCTCTTCATAACCATAACGAATTTGTTTATTCCTTTGTTTGTAATCGTATAAAAAATGATGGAACAAAAGGATATGGTAGAAGCTATATTTATGGTCCTATCCAATACCACGAGAAAGATTGGTTAACAGAAGAGGGAATTATTTCAGACGACCATAATGCAAGCATTCTTACTTTAGATAGTTCTGCTCCATCTCTTGCTTATGGAATGTTTGCCTGTGGTAGAAGTTTAAGCCGCTTTGGTAGAAGTGATTGTTACCTCAATACACCGAAAAACGTATGTGTTAAAAATCTAATTTGAAAAGGAGAATATAATTATGAAAAAGAATATTGTTATTGATGCCGGTCCTACTAATGAAAGAATCGACGCCGTAATGAAAATTACAAATATGTCTACAGGTGCTTTAGGAAGTATTATTGCTGATACTATCCTAGAACAGTTTGATGAGCAAGTAGAAAATATTTTTTACATTAGCACAAAGCTTTCGTATAAACCTAGAATTAAAAGTGACAAGGTAAAATTCTTGCAAGTCGAATCTACAGATGATTTAATTCATGCACTTGAAACCCTTTTTGCAAACTACAAAATTCATGCTATTGTTCACTCTGCAGCTGTTGGCGATTACAAAGGAAGATATGTCATTCGTGCTGAAGACGTTGTAGAAGAAATTGTAACAAGCAATTTTGCTACTCTTACTCCCAATGAACAGCGTGAAAAGTTGCTTAATATTTTTAAAAGTCCTTCTGCCATTTGTAATGATGAAACTAAGATTTCTTCTTACGAGCCTAATTTAATGGTAATGTTAGATTTGACACCAAAGGTTATTTCACGTATTAAATCGCTTAGTCCTGATACAATGCTTATCGGATTTAAGCTTCTTGAAGGTGTTAGTGAACAAGAACTTTTCGATGTTGCGACAAGACTTCTTAATAAAAATAAAGCAGACTATATTGTAGCAAATCTTTTAGATAGAATTGGTGGTGGCAAACACTTTGGTATGATTATTAACAAAGCTGGTATTGTTACCAAATGTCAAACAAAGCCCGAAATCGCACAGACTATTGCAAACTTAATTTTTAACTAACATTATACCCGTCCAAGAAAATTCTTGGGCGGGTACACTATTATTTATTTTCCTAATATTCTAAGTATTTGTATTCCAAGCGCTTGATACCAAGGGGCATAATATCTACGTTTTATTTTTTTACATTCCACAACTTTAATGTATTTTTTTATTATACTATTATATGAATTTAGCTCTGTTAATTGCCATACTTTATTTTCTATTTTTCTTATTAAATCTAGATGATGTTTAAAATATGACTTCTCTTGCATCCAGCCATACATTTTATTTCCTGTTTCTACATTAAATCCCGTAGCATAAGAACCAGGCTCTATTATCCCAACTTGTATGTTTGTTTTTTCTAGTTTGTTTAATATTTTCATCTCATCTCTAAGGCATGATGCAAAACCTTCTATTGCAAATTTACTAGATGCATATGGACCTAAAAAAGGGAGTGCTATTCTTCCTATTTGAGAAGAAAGAAAAACCACTTTACCTTTACCTTTTTTCTCTATCATATTTTTTAATACTATTTGTACAACTTTAATATTTGAGAAAACATTTATATTAAACACATCTTCTATTCTGTCTACATCAACTTCTGCTATACTTCCTGAATCTGCTATTGCAGCATTACTTATAAACACATCTATATTATAAGCAAGCAGTTTTTCTCTATCTTGCTCTTTTGTTACATCTAATGTTATAACTTCTATATCTAATTTTTCCTTTTCTATTGCTTGTTCAATTTTTTCTATTTGTTCTTCATAAAGTACTGTTGCTATTACCTTGTGTCCTCTTCTTGCAATAGCAATTGCTGCCTCTTTCCCTAGCCCAGAGCCCGCGCCAGTTATACATACAGTTTGTTTATTTGTTTTATCTTTCATAATATACACCAAATATATTATTTGCTTTTATATTTATATTTTATGCACAGAAAAGCTCACAACAAAATGTTGTGAGCTTTAATTATGGCGGAGAGTGAGGGATTCGAACCCTCGCTGCCCGTAATTGGACACTAACTGTTTAGCAAACAGTCCCCTTCGGCCTCTTGGGTAACTCTCCATATAAATTAAGGAAGCTTGATTTAAGCTTCCAAATTGTGGCGGAAGAGGTAGGATTCGAACCCACGGTGCCTTTCGACATCACCAGTTTTCAAGACTGGCTCCTTAAACCACTCGGACACTCTTCCTTAAGTACAAGACTAATTATACCAAATTAATCTTGTTTGTCAATAGTTTTAATAAAATTTATTTCTTATTAGCTTTCTTTTTTGAGCTTTTTGTTACTTCTACCGCTTTTCTTTGTTTGAATCCCTTATCTTCTGAAGCTTCTTTTAAAGCTGCGGCTTCCTCTTCAGAAATTCTATCTTCTACTTTGCCTCTTGTCACAAGTTTAGCATAAATGTTTGAACCATATTTAGAGTATATATGATTTATTAATACTCCATTTTCATGTTCATCTAATAGTGCCATTGCAAAACTTAGTTTATTTTCTGTATCATCATATGCATTATATTTCACAAATCCTATTTTTTGCACATTGCTTTTCATTTTCTCTGTTAAGTTATTCACACTTTCCACAGAATCTATTGCCTTTTTCTCCACTTCACTTAATCTTTCATATAGACTGTTGAATTCAATTCCTATGTCTCTGTGTGCATTAAACTTAGCAAGTGCTTTTTCATATAGATTTTTATACTTTTTAACTTTTATATTATTAATCCATAACAATACTAGATTCGTTATTGTAATTATTGCTAATACTATAATAGTTATATTTGTAAAATTAACTTCCATATTTTCTCCTTATAATTTAATATTTAACTTATCTAATAGACTTTCTAATCCTTCGTTATTGTAATATTCCACTATAAGTCGAGGTTTTTGTCTTGAAGCATCTACTTTTACCTTCATACCAAAATACTCGCTTAATTTGTCTTCTACGGCTCTATAAATGCTATTTTTCTTTGCTACTTTCTTCTTTTTCACGTTATATTTATTTGCATCATCATAAATTAGCTTTTCAACTTCTCTTACAGTAAGTTTTTTCTCTATAATTTTCTTAGCTACTCTTAATTGCTCATCAGCATCTTCTACTGCAAGAAGTGCTCTTGCTTGTCCTTCAACAAGTTCTCCATCTAAAACTAATTTTTGAACATCTGGAGTTAGTTTTAAAAGTCTTACTATGTTAGATACTGCTGATTGGCTCTTTCCTGTAACTTTAGCCACATCTGTTACACTATATTCTTCCATATCCATAAGTTCTTTTAATGCAACAGCTACTTCCATTACATTTAAATCTTCTCTTTGAATATTTTCAATAAGAGCTACTTGTTTTTTCTTAGTATCTGTATAATCTTTAACAATAGCTGGTATTGTTTTAAGACCAACTATTTTTGCTGCTCTCCATCTTCTTTCACCTGCAACTATGTTATATCCATCTTCATTTTTCACAACAAGAATTGGTTGTATAACACCGTGCTCTCTAACAGAATTTGCAAGTTCTTCTAATTTCTTTTTATCGAAAACCTTTCTTGGTTGGTTTAACATTGGCTCAACCTCAGCCATATTAAGTTCTACAACTTTATCTACTACCGCTTTTTTATCCTCAGATACACTTTTTACTTCTTCAATATCATCAAAAAAAGCATTTAATCCTCTTCCTAATCCTTTAGTAGCCATATTCCCCTCCTATTTATTTTTCTCTTTATTATTGTTTATTAACTCTTTAGCCAGTTTTTTATATGTTCTAGCACCTTTAGATAATGGGTCATATACTGTTATCGGTAATCCGTGACTTGGTGCTTCACTAAGTCTAATATTTCTAGGAATTACTGTATCAAAAACTTTAGTTCCAAAATACTTCTTAACTTCTTCTGCAACTTGATTAGATAGTCTTGTCCTAGAATCATACATAGTCATAACTACGCCTTCTATCTCTAGGTCTGGATTCAAATTCTTTTGAACAAGCTTTATTGTATTTACTAATTGTCCTAAACCTTCTAATGCATAGTATTCACATTGTATAGGCACCAGTACGCTAGATGCTGCTGCAAATGCATTAAGAGTTATAAGGCCTAGTGATGGCGGACAATCCATAATTATATAATCATAATATTGTTCCAACTCTTCTATTGCTTTTTTTAGTCTAGTTTCTCTTGCCATTAAAGATACAAGCTCAACTTCTGCTCCTGCTAAATTTATACTTGACTGACATATATGTAAATTTTTAACCATAGTTGGTTTTATTATGTTAACCATAGGTTCATCATTTACAAGAACGTCATATATAGATTTGTCGTCTGGTTGTTTATTTATACCTACGCCACTTGTTGCATTTCCTTGAGGGTCTATATCTATTAATAGAACTTTTTTTCCTCTTTCTGCAACGCATGTACTTAAATTTATTGCTGTAGTTGTTTTTCCTACCCCACCTTTTTGGTTTGCTATTGCTATTATTTTTGTCACAAGTTTCACCTCTTGCCTTATTATATTACATTTAGTTACAAAAAAAAAGAGCAAATCCGAATTTTTTCAGATTTGCTCTTAACTTTAAAATATTGCTTTATAATTATTTATAATTAGCTTGTGTTAATGTTTCTTTCTCTTATTTCCTACAAATACTTTTGCTTGATTACAATAATATTGTTGTCTAGTAATATTATTACACAAATACTGGGGATATGATTTATCTCCAAATGTGTTTCTATACTCGCGCCAATCACATATCGTTAACAAGCTTTTTCTCCATGTATTAAATGATTGGTGGCAATATGATAAATAGTCTATATAACTATTACCATTTTTAATTAAATCCTCTAAAGCTTCTTGTTCTTCGGGACTAGCTTCTGATTTATAATCAGCAGTCATTCTTATATGTGCTAAATAGCTTATGAATTCTTTTGCCATTTCTTGAGGCGTAATAGAAAAATCAAAGCATTCATTCTCTACCCAAGCAATAGCAGGAATAAAGTAGTGCCATCTACGAGGTATAGAAAATGTAGATAATTCTTCTATTTTTAATACCCCTCTTAACTTTTTTTCTTTATCCATATTAAATTGTAACGTAGCTAATCCACTTTCTGCCATACAAACCAAACTACTTAGTATTAGACTGTCTTTAGAATGATTAGACTGTTTCTTACTAATTGTTTCTATAAGGCTTTTTAAAGTTACTATATCAGCGCCTTGCTCAAGCGGATAGAACCTTTTCTTATTTGTACTCATATCACAAGCTATTTTTTCAAAAGCCATTCCATTTTTTTGAAATAGTTGTTCTATATCACAATTTATCTGGGTTGTACCGAAGTCCGTGCTTAAATCAAGGCTCTCTACTAATCCATTAGCTCCTTCATAAAATGCTTTATAACAAACTTCACTTATTTCATCTAACATTTTTTCAGAACTATGAATTATTTTTTCAAAACCTTCTCTTATATCTGTATAAAGACCAAAATTACTGGCAATATTATCTATATTTTCTTGGCTACTTGACATATTCGTTATATAGTATTGATTATCAGCTAGAAAATCCGTTACATTAATAACCGACATCAAGAAATAAATGAATTGTGCTCGTTGGGGTTGCAAATAGTCATCTTCTTGACTCAAAATGTAAATTAAAAAATCAAAAGCATTATCTTGGTTATATTTTTCAAAGATGCTTTTAATATTATTACATAATTTAGAGAAAGTTGATTTTGGCATCTCCCCGCCAATAGTTAAACCTGTTAACCAACTATTTCCTTTATTTCCTAAAACATCATTTTTTTGTATATATACCATAGATACAACATTTTTTCGGCTCTTAGGGGAAATATAAATATCTATTTTTCTTCCTCGGTAACTCCATTGTAGATTTTGCCACTTTTGTTTTTGATTGCTTTCATTTGATATAGCCAAAGAATATAAAAAATAATCGTTAGGTTTATCTAATTCTTGAATAAAGCTACAGATTTTTTGTGACAGTTCTTTTAAATCACTATCATATCTTTCCGTTTTTGCAACTATATCATGTCTATATAAACCCTCTACTAATAATGGCACTCTTGAAATAGCATATACTCTAATTTGGACAGCTTCTCTTAAATAATGCCAAACTAAATTTTTACAAGAGTAGCCAAGCGTAGTGCCCTTGATTTTTTCTAGCTCTAAACAAATGGCAGCTTCAAAACGGCATAATACTTGCAATATATCATTACCGTGATTTGCCAAAATATCTACTAAAATTAATTTTGGAAACCTTTTAGTTTCATTATATGTTTTTGCAAATTTATTTGCGTACAATAGCAAAGCATTAGAACTGATAACTTGATACTCTTTAAAACTAGTTTGTTCCCTTAATGCACTCGTAAAAATATTATATAACTTGAAACAATTCTGCGAGTTTAAAACAACATAATCATAATTGCTTTTAGCAATTTCGTTAAAAAAATCAGTTATTTGTTTTCCTTCTGGCTCACCAAATACTATGCTTGCTACTCGCTTGATTGCGGATAAATTCATTATTCTTCCCTCACTTTTAGTAACAATCGTATAGAATAGCCATAAATTTATAGCAGACCATATAACATTATTTTTACTCTTATTTTACTGAGCGTCATTTCATCTGTTATTCTTGCATATGCTGAGTAACAAATAATGTCCTGCTTTTTTAGAAACTCCTCAAAATTTGGTTCTTTTGATTCCCGCCAAACAACATATATCTTGTGATATCTTGCTAAAGTTTCCTCATCGCCTTGCTCAAGTTTAACTCTTAATCTCCGTGCCTCAATTTCCTGTTTTTTATCCAACCCGTGTTTGCAATTAATTTTCTTTGCCATTACCTTTCCTCCAATTAATAATATGCTACTGTTATACCAGCTTTTTTAATTATATCTACTATTTTATCCGCATCTTCGCTTTCATTTTCTACCTTTACAGTAACAAAATCAAACTTGTATTTTCTTTTAAGATACTTCATTGTCTTTTTTAAATCATTAAGATTATTTAATATCTTGTTGTAGGAAAAACGTATTAAAAGATTACCGTCCATTATACATTCTACAGTTGTTCTAACCTTCCAGCCCCTAATTAAAACAATATTATCTACTGACATTAAAAATCACTCCTTAAAAAGTTTTTTCAGGATTTACTTTTTATACAGGAGTGATTATATCATATTTTTAGCTATTTTTCAACTATAATGGGCTTTTCTTAATCTTTGCAAACTGTCTAGGATACTTCTCTTTAGTCCCTTTTAGTTTACTTAATGTTATTATTGTATGGTTTAATTCTTGCTCATCCATTTTTACCCTATATTCATTTACATCAGTTAAACTTAATTCTAATTCTTTTATTGCTCTTTTAGCTTCATCAAGTTCTTCTTTTGTTTTATCTGCCTTCATATATATGCAGTTACCACCAACTTTTACAAATGGAACTGTTAATTCTAGAAGAACATTAAGTCTTGCTACAGCCCTACTTACAGCTACATTATAAGTTTCTCTAAACTTTATGTCTTTAGACGTTTCTTCCGCTCTTCCATGAACTGCTTGTACATTAGTTAGTTCTAATTTTTCTATAACTTGTTGTAAGAAAAGAATTCTCTTATTTAAAGCATCAAATAAAGTAACATTTACATTTCCTTCAAAATATATTGCTATAATTATTCCAGGAAGACCTGCACCTGTTCCAACATCAATTATACTTTGTCCGTGTTTTATGTACTTAACTATTTCTAATGAATCTATTATATGTTTTGCTATAATTTCTTCGTCATCTGTAATAGCTGTTAGATTTATTTTTTCATTCCATTCTACAAGCATTTCCTTATATAAATATAGCTTTTCTAGTTGATTATCATTTAGTTTTATTCCAGTACTTTCAGCTATTTTAGCTGTTTTTTGTTTAAACTGTTCTTTTGTTAATTTCACGTGAAATCACACCTCTTTCTTACTAAAGTCTTTTTATGCAATATATATAAGTAATACAGATATATCTGCTGGAGATACACCGGATATTCTTGAAGCTTGTCCTACAGATGTAGGCTTTTGTTTGTTTAATTTTTGTCTTGCTACTAAGCTTAATCCTTTTATTTGTTCATAATCTATGTCACTAGATAACTTCTTCTCTTCTAGCTTTTTAAATCTATCTATTTGCTCTTGTTGTAGTTTAATATATCCTTCATATTTAACTTGTATTTCTACTTGCTCTACAACAGATTTAGGAAGTTTTTCCCTTGTTTTATCTACTGATTCTAACATATTATATTTAAGTTCTGTTCTTTTCAAAAGTTCCGAAAGCCTTGTGCCTCTAGTAATATTTGAACTTTCATTTTCTGTTAAAATCTTGTTTGTTTCTTCATCTGCTTTTATAACAGTAGCTTTAACTCTCTCTAATTCTTGTTCGATTAAATACTTTTTCTCTAAGAATTTATTATATCTTTCTTCACTTATAAGACCTACTTGGTAGCCTTTTTCTGTTAGTCTTAAATCTGCATTATCTTGTCTTAACATTAATCTATATTCTGAACGTGAAGTCATCATTCTATATGGCTCATTTGTGCCTTTGGTAATTAAATCATCTATTAATACACCAATATATGCTTCTGACCTATCTAATGTAAATTCATCTTTACCATCTATGCTTCTAACTGCATTAATTCCAGCAATTAAGCCTTGTGCAGCAGCTTCTTCATAACCAGAACTTCCATTAATTTGACCTGCAAAATATAGTCCTGTTATATCTTTATATTTAAGTCCTAGCGTTAAATTTGTCGAATCTATACAATCATATTCTATAGCATATGCAGAACGCATAAATCTACAGTTCTCTAAGCCCGGAACAGTTTTATACAATCTTTTTTGAACCTCTTCTGGAAGCGATGAAGACATTCCTTGAATGTACATCTCATTAGTATTATCTCCCATAGGTTCTATAAATATTTGATGTCTTTCTTTATCTGCAAATCTCATTACTTTATCTTCTATAGAAGGACAGTATCTTGGGCCAACTCCTTCTATAACACCGTTAAACATAGGTGAACGATGTATATTAGCTTTAATTTCCTTGTGTGTCTCGTCATTAGTATATGTCAAATAACAGTCTATTTGTGGTCTAGAGCGTAATTCTTCGTTCTCTTCGTTTGTAAATGAGAATGGTATTATCTCATCATCACCTTTTTGAACTTCCATTTTACTTAAATCCATAGTTTTTACATTTATTCTTGCAGGGGTTCCTGTTTTAAAACGTCTTAATTCTATACCTAGATTTTTTAAACTTTGAGATAACTCATTTGCTGGGAATACGCCATCAGGGCCGCTTTCATAAGATACTTCTCCTATTATAACTTTACCTTTTAGGTATGTTCCAGTAGCAACAATTACAGTCTTACAACCAAATATAGCTCCATTTTTTGTTTTTACACCAGTGATTATATTATCCTCTGCTAGTATTTCTGTTGCTTCACTTTGTATTATATCTAAGTTATCTTGGTTCTCGAGTATATTTTTCATATACATATGATATTTTTTTCTATCTATTTGCGCTCTTAAAGAGTGTACTGCAGGACCTTTAGAAGAGTTTAGCATCTTAGATTGCACTAAACATTCATCTGCAGCAATCCCCATTTGTCCTCCTAAAGCATCTATTTCTCTTACTAAATGTCCTTTAGAAGTTCCACCAATACTTGGATTACATGGCATATTTGCTACAGAATCCATATTCATTACAAGCATAGCTGTACTCTTTCCAAGACGTGCAGCGGCTAGGGCAGCTTCAATTCCAGCGTGCCCTCCACCTATTACTATAACATCATAGTCTATATCTTTGTACTCCATATTCTTCCTACTTTCCTAAACAGAATTTTTCGAATATTTTGTTTACTACATCACTACTTGCGTCTTTTCCTGTTATTTCTCCTAAAAGGCTTGTAGCTTCTTTTACATCTATTGCAGCTATATCTAATGATTCGCCTAATTCTGTTATTTCTTTTGCTTTATTTAAATGAACTTTTGCTTTTTCTAACAGCTGTTTATGTCTTTCATTTACAACTATTCTGTTTTCTTCGCTATCAAAAGAATTAATATTAAATATTGTTTCAATTGTTTCTTTTAATTTATCTATTCCTTCTCTTGTAGCCGTAGATATTGCAATTACATTATCGTAATCACTTAATTTTGCTTTTATTTCATTTAACTTTTCACGTGAAATATCTATTTTATTTAAACCAATTATATATGGTTTTCTCAACACTTTAATCTTATTTAATAGTTCTATATCTTTATCTTCTACCCCTCTTGTTATATCTATTAGATAGATTATCATATCAGTATCTTCTATTGCTTTTAAGCTTTTTGTTACACCAATAGCTTCAACTATATCTTCTGTATCTCTTATTCCTGCTGTATCTGATACATTAAGTACTAGGTTTCCTATAACTAATGTCTCTTCAATAACATCTCTTGTAGTACCTTCAATATCAGTAACTATTGCTTTTTCTTCATTTAAAAGTGTATTTAATAGAGATGATTTGCCTACATTTGTATTTCCTACTATAGCTAAGTTTACACCATCTTTAATATATTTTCCATCATTATACGTCTTAATTAACAAATTAATCTCTTTTTGTATTTCTTCTATTCTAGAATTTAATTTTCCGTTATCTATTTCTTCATAATCATATTCTGGATAATCTATGCTAACTTCTATTTCTGCCATAAGTGTTACTAGCTTGTCCCTAATTAGTTCCACTCTATCATAAAGTCCACCTTCTAATTGATTTGTAGCAAGTTTTGCTTGTGCTGATGTCTTTGCATTTATAACATCAATTATAGCTTCTGCTTTAGATAAGTCCATTTTACCGTTTAAAAATGCTCTTTTAGAGAATTCACCTGGCTCAGCTAAACGTGCGCCATTAGCTATTACAAGATTCAATATATCTAGTGTTACCTTTCTTCCACCGTGGCAATTTACCTCACAAATATCTTCTCCAGTAAAACTATTTGGTGCTTTAAAATATGATACAAGAACCTCATCTAATATTTTTGTATTAGATAGGTTAACTATTTTTCCATATATTATTTTTTGATGGTCTAATTTAGAGTGGTTTGTAAATATATTATCTATAATATTCTTAGCATTTTTACCACTAATTCTTATTATATTTATTCCACTACTGTTTCCGCCCGTGCTTATAGCAGCAATAGTTTCTGTTAACATAATTTTATTTTCCTTTCTTTTAAAAAGTCAGCTCGTGCTGACCTTTTATTTTATCTTCTCACTTTCTTAATTACAACTCTTCTTCTTGGTTCTTCACCATAGCTTTCAGTTGTTACATCAGTTCTATTTGCAAGTTCTGTATGTATTATCATTCTCTCGTATGCAGACATTGGTTCTAAACGTACGTCTCTTCCAAATTTTACTGCATTTTTAGCAAGTCTTCTAGCTAATTCTTTAAGTCTTTCTTCTTTTTTGTTTTTGTAGTCGTTTACTTCTACAAAAACTTTAGAATACTCTTCTTCTTGCTTTTGAAGTATTGAGTTTATTGTAGATTGAATAGCTTCAATTGTTTTTCCTTTATATCCTATAAGGTGTGCAGATGCTCCAGAATCTATTTTTATTAATACTTTACCATCTACATTTTCCACTGTATAATTTGATTCATCACCAGTAATTTCAAATATTTTACCAAGTATTTCGTGTGCTTTAACAACTGTTCTTTCTAGTTGTTCTTCATCTACTTTCTTTTCTACTGTAAGTCTTACTTTAGCCATTTTACTAGAAAGCATTCCTAGCATTCCTTTTGATGGTTCATCTATTACTACAATTTTTACGTCATCTCTAGAAACTTTAAGTGTTTCAAGGCCCTTTCTTATAGCTTCCTCAACTGTTCTACCATATTCTTCTGTCATTCTTTTCATTTTATTTACCTCCCTCTCCTAGCATTATCTTTTTCTTTTTTAATATTAAATTAACTATCCACTGTGTTAACATTTGAAGTATGTTGCCAAGTAACCAGTATATTCCAAGTGCTAACGGCATTATATATGAAATATATGCTGAAAGAAGTGGCATCATTAAATTCATAGTTTTTTGCTGCTCTTTTTGTTCGTCTGTCATATTACTATTCTTCTGAGCAAGTTTTGTTTGGAGTATTGAAAACGCTAAAGATAATATTGGTACTAACAAAGTAAAATAACTAGCTTTCTCTTCAGCATCTTTGCTAAATGCATTAGATGGAACATCTCCAAAGTTTATACCTAAAAAATTCATATCTATTAAATCATATTTATTAGCTATTTGTATTTCATAAGCTTGTATTTCTTTTTCTGTTACTTCTTCTTTACCTAAGTATTCTTGTGTGTATTCTTGTAACTGCTCTACAGGTGTTTGAATTATGTATGTTAATGGTTGTTTTACTATATAGAACATTGCAAATATTATTGGTATTTGAATAAGAAGTGGTAAGCATCCACCCATTGGATTTACCTTGTGTTGTTCATACACTTTCATTAACTCTTCAGACATCTTCTCTTTGTTGCCTTTATATTTTTCTCTTATCTCTTTTTCAAGTGGAGCTAATTTATTCATTTCATCCATTGCTTTAGACTGTTTATATGTTATTGGGAATAATAATATTTTTGTAAGTATTGTAAATATTATTATAGACAAACCATAGTTTTGTCCAACAATATCATAAATTAGTCTAATGAGAGCTCCTAAAATTCCTGCTATAAAATCTATCATTTATTCTTTCTCCTTACTTTAAATAGTCTACTCCTCCGCTTGTGAAACGGATTACATTTCAGAATCCTTTTTATCCCCTTTAAACTACCTTTAATTATACCATATTTGTCAATAGCTTGTTTAGTATATTCTGAACACGTTGGATGGAACCTACATTTTCTTCCAAACAAACCTGAAATATATTTTTGGTATATTCCAATTAAAAACATTGCAAATTTTTTAGAAGCCATTTTAAGGCTTTTTATTATTTTATTCATGTACCATTTCGATTTTTGTAAATAAATGCGTTATTTCGTCTTTTAGGACGTTATAACTCATTTTTTCTACATCGATACCCTTTCTGTATAAAATAACAATGTTATAATTTTTATCTAAACTATTTTCCAAAGAATAATATGCTTCTCTTACCCATCTTTTTAGTTTATTTCTTACAACACTATTTCCATGTTTTTTACTAACACATATTCCCAGTCTATTAGTCCCATTGTTCAAATCATTTCTTTTTACGTATATTGCAATGTTTTTACTAGATACATATTTACCCTGTTTTAATACTCTTTTGAAGTTTACGCTTCCCTTTAACGACTTTGTATATCTCATAAATTCACCTTTACACAAATATTTTACCATAAAAGGTAAAAAAAATAAAGGCTTTCGCCTTTAATAAAAATATATCAATTTTATTAAATATAGGATTAAAGGGTGTTGATATTAATTATTTACAACACCCTTTATTTTTACCTATAACCCATTCCTTCAAATTCCCAAAAATCTAAACCGCCGAGTTTTCCACATTTACAACATACGTACTGTATTGTATCTCCTCGAATATTTTGGATGAGCTGATTCTTCTTTTCCCTTATAAGAGGTACATTCTCATGTTTACAAAACAGTTTCTGAAAAAACGAACTTTGCGGAAGCGATACTTCCTGGTGTGACCGTGGAATAAAATATCTATATTCCATAATATTGCCCCTTTCTGTAATTACAAAAAAAATTGCTTCTTACTGCCTTCATTATTATACCATACTGTTAAAATTATGTCAACTATTATAACTAATTTTATAACATAAAAAATCTACAACATATTAGCTTAAAAAATAATGCTATTATGTTGTAGAAACATATCATAAAAAATATTCACAAATTATGCAGAAAGTTTAGCTCTTCCTTTTGTTCTTCTAGCTTTTAATACTTTTCTTCCAGAAGCAGTTTTCATTCTTTTTCTAAAGCCGTGTTCTTTCTTTTCTTGTCTATTTTTTGGTTGAAATGTCATTTTCATAAGTAATACACCTCCTGTAAAAAATTCACAAATTTCTGATAGAATTATAACACGTAGTTTGTTTAATGTCAACAATTTTAGAAAAATATTTTATGTAGCCAAAGAAGTGGCCATAAAAATGACCACTTCTTTGGCTAAATCTTCCAATATCCTCTTTTTATTTTGTGAAATTCTACGTTTTTTCTTAATGTTACAATTGCTCTTACGCCAAATATTCTGTTAGATATCATTTTAGAGCGATAAAATTCTTCCAGCGGAATTTTTGTTCTAGTACCATTACAAATTGCTTCTAATCCTGCTTCATAATAAAGAGCACCTGACATTACATAGTCTGCTGCAAGCCAGCAATCTTTTTCATATAGCAATTTTTCCAATAATTCTTTTCTATATTTGTCTAATCTTGTAAGGTCAAAACTATTCATACTTCTTACCGAAGCCGCTTTCGAACTCTTTACTGTGTCAATACATAATTGATCTAATTTTTCCGTACCAGTTCTATATCCTTCACTACCAATTAACCTTACTGCACCAATACAATCATCTGAAACAAGCATAATTTCACCATTTTCGCTTATTCCAAAAACGCGCCACATTCCTTTATATTTCCGGCCAAACGGTTTTACTAAATCTCCGAATGTAATACATTCAGTATCTCTCACAGCCCATCTTTCTTGTTGAACCCAAAAATTTGACATAAATTATTACCTCCATTTGTAGATAAATTTAATATTTTGACCTCGCAATTATACAATATTTTACATAACTTGTCAAATTAGTAAAATTTCTGTGGATATCTTTGTAATAATTTATACTTATCCACAGTTTCCTTTTATTAGTTATCCACAGAAAAAGTTGTGGATAACATAGTTATTTTACATAACATTTTATTTAATGCTTTTGCAGCTATTTTTTTACAAAAAGCCTTGTTTTTTTCCAATATATTTGATATATTAATGCAAATAATTGTGTCCATTTTTAGGTAATTTTTTTAACCCACAGTCATTATGTAAAACTATAGTATAAATTACCTTTAAATATATGAAAAGTTATCAACAGGTGTGGATAACTTTGTGGATAACTTTATGTAAGGGGTGAGTATTTTTTGAACGAGGATTTTATAAAAATCTGGGAACAAGCACTTGAAATTCTTAAAGAAGAAATTTCTCCAGTAGGGTATAAGACATACGTAGAAGTCATGATTCCCAGGCTTTCAGACGAAAACACAGTTTGTTTTTTAGCTCCCTCAAATTATCATATAGAGGTTGTTACTAAGAAGTATTTAGACTTAATTTCTAATACACTTTCTTTCTTAACAAACAAAAACTTTATTATCAACTTTGAATCAAAAGAGATGTTGATAAGTGATGATAGTTTAGAACTAGGAAGCCAAAATGTTGAAGTTAAAACAGAAGAAGAAGTGAATATTGTATCTCAAAATACAAATACAATTAAAAGTCAATCATTAAACACAAAACCAAATGAACAGTATTCATTAACAAACAGTGGATTAAATCCTAAATATACTTTTGAAAACTATATTGTTGGTTCAAATAACCGTTTTGCATATGCTGCAGCAAACTCAGTAGCTGAAACTCCAGGTCAAGTATATAATCCATTATACATATATGGGGGAGTAGGACTAGGTAAAACTCACTTAATGCAAGCTATAGGACACGGAATTTTAGAAAACCATCCTGAAATGAATATCATTTACACAACAGGTGAGGGATTTACTAATGAACTTGTTTCATCAATAATGAATGAAAAGATAGAAAATGCTTCATTTAGAAATAAATATAGAAATATAGATGTTTTACTTATAGATGATATCCAATTTTTAGTTGGAAAAGCTAAATGTCAAGAAGAGTTTTTCCACACTTTCAACACTTTATTTGAAAGTGGAAAACAAATAATACTAACAAGTGAAAAGCCACCTAAGGAACTTAACATGTTAGAAGAAAGACTTAAGACTCGTTTCGAAATGGGACTTGCCGTAGATATACAAGCTCCAGATTATGAAACAAGACTTGCTATACTAAAGAAGAAAAGAGATAAAGAAAGATATATGGTAGATGATTCTGTCTTAGTTAAAATAGCAACTAGAGTGACTTCTAATATTAGAGAACTAGAGGGGGTTTTTAATAAGCTTAAGGCATATACATCATTTACGAATAACGAACTTACAGATGACATTATAGATAACACAATAGAATCTGTGCTTGTTAAAAATACAAATGTAATTACAAGTAAATTAATAATGCAAGTGGTTTGTAAATTCTTTAATATTAAAGTAGGGGACTTAGTAAGTGCAAACCGTTCTAAAAATGTAGCTTATCCAAGACAAATAGCAATGTACTTATGTAGAAGTGTAATTAATATGACTTTTCCACAAATAGGGAAAGATTTTGGTGGAAAAGATCACACAACAGTTTTACATGCATACAACAAAATTAATAATGAATATTTAACAGATTTAAGTACAAAAGATTTGATAGACGATATTAAGAAAAGCTTATCTACCAAGGGTTAGAAGTTAATATTTCAGAATTATTTCAAAAATGTTTTCGGTTTATTACAAAGGTCTGAGATATCCACATTTTACTGTGAATAACCTGTGAATTAATTGTTGAAAAGTTGAAAAGAGAAAACTTATTCACAAAAAACATCTGTTTTGTGGATAAAAATTATCACTTATCCACAAGTTTGTCCACATAGATTTTGCTTTATGTGTAGCGGGGTAGAGTGGTTTTTCCACACAATCCACAGCACCTACTACTACTACTACTAATTATATATAGATATATATTAATTATATTATATAGTGCTGTGAAGAAAAATTTTAGGAGGATTAAAAATGAAATTTAAATGTAGTAAAGAAGATTTAATACTTGCGTTAAACAATGTAAGTAGAACAGTAACAGCAAAAACAACAATGCCAATACTTGAAGGAGTATTAATTGAAACTTATGATAACAATATTAAATTAACAACTAACGATTTAGAAATTGGAAGTGAATATATAATAAGAGCAGATATAGAAGTTTCTGGTAGTACAGTTGTAGATTTAAAAACATTTAATGAAATTATTAGAAAGATAGAATCTGAATCAATAACATTTGAAATAGAAAATAGTATATTTGTTATTAAATCTACTAGCGGAGTATTCAAGTTATTAACAATGAATCCAGATGAATTCACTAGACTCCCTGTGTTTAATGTGGATAAAGAGATAGAAATTTCAGAGAAAATGTTTAAAGATATGGTAAAGAAAACAGTATTTGCTACAAGTTCTGATCAAAATAGACCTGTATATACAGGAGCTTTAGTAGATGTTAAAGATGGTGTAGTAAATGTTGTAGCTATAGATGGATTTAGAATGGCTATTAGAAAAGAATATCTTGAAAGAAGTTCAGAATTTAAAGCTATAATTCCTGCTAAATCATTAACAGAAATTGTTAAAACTTTATCTGATTCTGATGAAAATATGATGAAGATTGGAAAAAATAAAAACCAAGCATTATTTAGAATGGGACCTTGTACAGTTGTAAGTAGAATTATAGAAGGAGACTTCTTAAATTATAACAGTATAATACCAGCAGATACAGATACTAAAGTAAGAGTAGCAAGAAAAGCTTTACTAGAAGCATTAGAAAGAGTTTCAATATTTGCTAAAGAAGTTGCAGAAAAAGATAAGAAAGTTCCTGTTAAGATAAATATGTCTTTAGATATGTTTGAAATATCTTGTGTAAGCGTTACAGGAGATGCTAAAGAAAAAGTAAATGCTGTAGTAGAAGGTAAAGATTTAGAAATTGGATTTAATCCAAGATATTTAATGGAAGCTTTAAAAGTTATAGATGATGATGAAATAGAACTTAACTTTACATCTAATGTATTACCATTAATAATTAGACCACTTGTAGGAAGTGGATATGTATATATGGTTCTTCCAGTTAAATTAAAAGATGAATAATAAATAAAAAAATATATTATTAAAATAAAAGTAGGAGAGACTGATGTATTTACAAAAACTACAACTTACAAATTTCAGAAATTATGAAAATTTAGAATTAGAATTTTCTAAAGGTGTAAATGTATTTGTAGGAGATAATGCACATGGAAAAACAAATATACTTGAATCTATATATTTAAGCAGTATCACTAAATCATATAGAACAAATAAAGATATAGAGTGTATAAAATTTGAATCAGAGTATTTTAGGACAAATCATACATACATAGAGGATAAAGATTCAAAAATAGATGTAGAAGTATATTTAGATAACAATAATAAAAAACAAATAAAAGAAAATGGAGTTAAGATAAATAAATATTCAGATTTTATTGGACGAGTTCCTTTAGTTATATTTTCACCAGATAATATGGATATAGTAAAGGGAAGTCCAAAAAATAGGAGAAAGTTTTTAGATATATTAATTAGTCAACTTTCAAGAAGCTATGTAATATGTCTTCAAGAATACAATAAAATTCTTACAATAAAGAATAATTTACTAAAACAAGATAAATCACTTGTAGATATGACATATTTAGATATATTAGATGAAAAACTAGCAGAAAAGATAGAATTTATTGTAGATATGCGCGCTAAATATGTGGATATTGTGGAAAAGTATGCAAGAGAAACTCAAAAAAGTTTATCTAAAGAAGGAGAAATATTAATTTTAAAATACACATCAGATTTTCTAGGAAAAAATAGAGAAGAAATTAAGAAAATACTAACTCAATCTAGAGAAAATGATTTCTTTAGAAAAACTTCAAATAAAGGTATAGGTCATGATGATATATTAGTATTTGTTAATGATAAAGAAGTAGCAACTTATGGTTCACAAGGACAAAATAGAACAGCACTTTTAAGTATGAAGCTTGCTGAGTTTGAAATTCTAAAAGAAGAAAAGGAAAATACACCAATAATTCTTTTGGATGATGTTTTTTCAGAACTAGACAGGGGAAGAATAAATTTCTTAATAGATTATGTATCTAAATATCAAGTATTTATTACTACTACTGAAATAGAGAGTATAGATAATATAGAAAATAAAGAAATTTTTAAAATAAAAAATGGAACTGTTGAAAAAATAAAAAATTAATGATAAAATGCAAAAAGACAATTAGGGGTAATTGTAAAAATAAGATAAGGGGTAATAAAATGGCAGAATATAATGAGAGTCAAATACAGGTGTTGGAAGGTTTAGAAGCCGTTAGAAAAAGACCAGGTATGTACATTGGTAGTACATCAGAACGTGGTCTTCATCATCTTGTATATGAAATAGTAGATAATGCAGTTGACGAAGCTTTAGCTGGTTACTGTAACGAAATAAATGTAGAAATATTAGAAGATAATAGTATAATGGTAAAAGATAATGGACGTGGTATACCTTTAGGAATACATCCAAAAATGGGAATACCTGCTATTGAAGTTGTTTATACTATACTTCATGCTGGTGGTAAATTCGGTGGAGAAGGATACAAAGTATCTGGTGGTCTTCATGGAGTTGGTGCGTCAGTTGTTAATGCACTATCTGAAAAATTAGTAGTTGAAGTTTATAAAGATGGTAAAGCTTATAAGCAATCATATAAAAAAGGTGTTCCACAAACTAAATTAGAAGAAGTAGGAGATACTGAACTTCGCGGAACTAGAGTATGGTTCTGGCCAGATAAAGAAATTTTTGAAGACACAGTATTTGTTTTGGATACATTAGTTCAAAGACTAAGAGAATTAGCATTCTTAAATAAAGGTATAAAAATTGTTGTAACAGATGAAAGAGATGAAGAACCTATTGAAAAAGTACTTCATTATGAAGGCGGTATAGTTTCATTCGTTGAATATATTAATAAAAACAAAGAATTAGTATGTCCACCAATATATTTAGAACAAAAAGGTGAAGTAGAAGTTGAAGTTGCACTTCAATAT
>JAZRUV010000035.1:0-20133 GCA_045652705.1 Clostridia bacterium | reverse complement strand
TATATGGCCCAGTATACACTCTTTGACCATCAGCATAAATTTTCACCTCATTGTCGCTGTTTGGCTGAAGCTTGACGGAATATTCATTTGGAATACAAATGCTTTTAGACAAACAATGCATTTTGCTATTTGCAATAGCTTTTCTTGGCGTAATTTGGATAGTTTCCATTCGGGGATGAACAATACAGCCTCCCGCAGAAAGATTTAATGCAGTAGAACCAGTAGGTGTGGAAAATATCATACCACTTCCTACGTAGTTTTCAAGGAATTCACCTTCTACGCTTACCTTAGTTCTAAATGTTTTGTCTTCTGCATCTTGGATTACAAATTCATTGAGCGCACAATATACATGTGTCGTATGATTTGCTATAAAATTCAACCCAATAAACCGCAACGTCTGTTCTTTGTAGTGGGAAATATTTTTTACAAACTCACCCACATCTTTTACATTAAAGTGTTGCAAAAAACCCAATGTTCCACAATTCACTCCAATGTATTTTGCATCTATTTGGTAGTTGTGTTCCCTAAGGAGATTTAACAAAGTTCCATCTCCGCCGAAGCCAATGATTATAGTAGGATATTTTTCTACAACCTTATAGCCTTGCTTTATGAGTTCTTCTCTTACCTTTTCAGCAAGTTTTACAGCTTCTTTTTTGGTAGTATTTACATACAGTTGTACCCGTTCATATCGTTCATACATAGTTGTCACCTCAAAACCTAGAAAGTATTGTCGCACTATTAATGTGCAAATTGTGATTTTTTCCATATCCCATCTCAATATTTGGAGTAACAATAGGTCCGTGATAATCGCTACCTGCGCTATACAAAAGACCAAATTCATTTGCAATATTCAAAAGGTCTTTAGTATAACTTGCAGAATGTTTGCTTTGGAAAACCTCAATTGCTCCAAGCCCATAGGACATAAGAGTCCTAATATATGCTTTCAAGTCATCCATATCTATTAGCAGTTCAATAGGATGAGCAAGGCAAGGAATTCCACCAGCTTTTAAGATATACTCTATAGCAGATTTGTCTGTAAACTCTACTTTTCTTTTTGCGATTTTATCGTCTATAGGGTTAAGATATTTTGCAAACGTCTCTTCTACACTTGTTGCATATCCGTAATCTACACAAAGCTTTGCAATGTCAGGTCGGCCAATATTTCCAATTGAGCTGTATATTCTCTCTAAATCTTCATCTTTGAAAGAAAAGTTATAATACTCTTTCAAAAGCTCTACAATAGATTTTAACCGTGTTACGTTATCCTCCATAACAGCATTTGTAACTTCATTCAATTCCTTGTTATATAGGTCGATGCCATAGCCCAATATATGTAAATTAGCACCCTTTACATCATATAGAGCACTAAGCTCAATTCCAGAGATAACTTTGATATTGTCATAAGGATTCTTCTCTATCGCCTGTCTAGAGCCCCCCATTGAGTTATGGTCTGTAATTGCTACAGTAGAAATTCCTCTTCTACTACAAATATCTAAAACTTCTAAAGGAGTATGTTCTCCGTCAGAATAAATAGTGTGAACATGAAGGTCTATCATACTAACTCTCCTTTGCTTTATTTTCAATTGCCTCATTTACTGTTGGATGAACAAAACTATCAATACTTTTTCCGAGTGAAAATAGTTCCTTAACACTTGTTGAAGAAATAGTAGTGTTTTTCGGATTTGCAAATAGCGCAACAGTGTTTACATTTTGCTCACCAATAATTAGGTTAATCTCCGCAAGCTGTTTTTCTGCAGCAAAATCTGTCAAATCTCTTAACCCACGTACAATTGTATAACAACTATTTTGAATAGCTACATCTACAGCTGCAACTTTGTGATCTACTAAAATTACTTCAACATTTGGGTTATCTTTATAGATTTTTTGAATTAATGATTTTCTTTCTGCTAAGTTAAACATTCCGTGGTTCTTACTGCTATTTACCATAACGGCGATGATTACTTTATCGAAAATTTTAAGTGCTTGGTCTACAACATCCATATGACCATATGTGATAGGATCAAAACTACCCGGATACAATGCTTTTTTCATAAATTTCACCTACTACCTTTCGTAAATATTGCTCGTCAGAATTATTTTGTATTGTGTAGTCAAAAGCGTACTCTGTATAGTCTACGCTATTTGCATCTCTTGCCTCATATTTTTCCTTAGAGATGTTGTCTCTTACTACTACTCTTTCGCATCTTACGTTAAGAGGAGTTTCTACAAGAATTTTAATATCACAAAGTTCGAAATATTTGGTAAGTGGCAGTAAAGCATAGTCTAAAATTGTTATTTGCCCGCTTGTAATCAGACTATCTATTCTCTCTACCATATAGCTATAAGTAGCATCATACAAAAGTTGCATTTTTGACTTATCACTAAAAACGATTTTTCCTAATGCTTTTCTGTTTACGCTACCATCAGAGTCAAATATGCTATCACCAAAATAAGCTCTAAGCTTTGTTCTAACGTCAGGGTCATTATGTGACTGATGACCAATTTTATCTATATCTATAACTTGTACTCTATCATCTAATTCTTTTAGCAGTTTGCTTATTAAAGATTTACCGCTTCCTGATTTGCCCATTAGTCCAATCAGCATATTTCTCACCTCGCTTGTATTATACCACAGAAGGTGATATAATTAAAATATATATTATTTATGTGTATAATAAGGAGAGATTATGATGGAATTTGAAATAGATTTTGAACTATATAAAATATTTTATACTGTTGCTAAATATTCAAATATAACAAGAGCTGCTGAAGCTTTGTTTATTTCACAGCCTGCAGTTACAATGAGTATTAAAAAACTAGAAGAATTATTAGATACAACTTTATTTGTTAGAAACAAACGTGGAGTTACCTTAACTACAGAAGGAAACGTACTTTTTGAACACGTAGCATCTGCTATGGAAAATATTAAAATTGGAGAAAATAGATTAACAAGTCTAAAGACCCTAGAAACTGGTAATATTCGTATTGGAATAGGTTCTACTCTTACAAAACACTTTCTTGTAAAATACCTAGAAGTGTTTCACAAAAAACATCCTAAGGTTACTATTAATATTGATACGAGTATGACAGCAGAAGTTCTAAAAAAACTAAATGACGGTAAACTAGACGTTGCAATTATTGCAAGTAGTATAGATAATTTTAAAGATTTTAATATAAATTATAGTAGAGATTTAAACTATTCTTTTGTATGTAACAAAAATTATCCTGAACTCGTAGATAAAAAATTGTCGTTAAAAGAGATTTGTAACTATCCGCTTTTACTTCAACATCCAGATAGCAATTCTAGAAAAATGTTAGATAAGTTTGCTGAAAAAAATAATGTAAAACTTACTAGTGATATGGAGCTTTCTAGCCACTCTCTTGTAATTGAATTTGCTAAAATTGGGTTAGGCGTTGGATTTACAGCAGAAGAATTTATACAAAGAGAATTAGAAAATAAGGAACTATTTAAAGTAAATATTACACCTGCATTCCCTACTCAAAAACTATTAGTACTAACAAAGAAAAATTATTTACCAAGCTTTAGCACACAGGAATTCATACAAGTTATTAATTCTTAGCGTATAATAAGCCTTACTTATGCATTACATTAAAATATATTATGCTAGTTAAAATTGAAAATTACGCCCACCTGTGATATAATACTTTCCGTAAGAAAAATATACCGTATAATAATTTAGAAAGGTCGTAATATTATGAAACCTTATGACATTGGTCTTGTTGTAGGCAGATTCCAGCATTTCCATATCGGACATAAGTCCTTGGTCGAAAACGCATATAAGCTTTGTGACCGGGTTCTTATTCTGGTAGGCTCTGCCCAGGAATTTGGCACACTTAGAAATCCTTATCCGCCTTCTACCCGGATTGATGTAATCCGCGAGATTTACGGTAGGGACAATGATAACCTTATCGTAACCGAACTTGCCGACCTCACCAACGAAAACGACATCACACCTGACTGGGGCAAATACGTTTTGCAAAATGTGCGTTCACATATTCGCAAAGCTCCCTCCCTTATGGTGTATGGCAACGATGAATTCCGGAGCCGTTGGTTTGCTCCCGAAGACATTATGGACACCGCAGAACTCGTTATTCCCCGTAGCAGAATTCCCATTTCTGCAACCAAGCTTAGAGAAGCTTTGGTCAAAGATGACTTTGAGTACTGGTCCAGATTTGTTGACGAAAAGACACACAAGATGTATGACAGATTAAGACGCGAACTTCTGTCTGTTCCTGCATATATGGAACAAGTTGTAAGAGTTGCTATACAAGATGAGACCAACAAGTAATATTATTACAAAAGCAACGGATGCCCTAATAGGACATCCGTTGTTGTTATTCAGTTTTAAAATTACTTATATGTTACTTCTTATAACGATTACAAAAGTGTTACTTGTACATCATTATTTTTATCTGCTCTGTCTTCTCTACGCACTAATGCTTGAGCTAAATTATAGTATTCTTCATCCTCATAAAGCGTGTGGCAAGAGATAGACACGCCTCCCTGAAGTTGCCAACCTTGACTTAGTAGATAATTCACCTCTTGCATAAGTAATTCTTGTGCAAGATCCAAATCGCTTTGCTCAACAGTCACTATTTTGTATTCCATATTGTCGCCCTCCTAAATTATTTTTGAGGTTATTAAATTAATATCATATTTATTATATCACATTTTATGTAAATTTCAATGTTATCATTTTAATATATTAATTAAACTTATTTATATAAGTTAACATTGTATTGTTTTAATTATATTTAACATTTAAAAAAAGCATCGTTTTAAAAAAAAACGATGCTTTTTTACATTTTTACACTTTGTTTTTACTTAATTTAACTAAAAATCATATCTTTTTGTTTAAATTTTCTCTTTTATGCAAAAGGCTCCCAAAAGGGAGCCTAAAAAAAAATGGAGCGGGTGATCAGAATCGAACTGACGCCATCAGCTTGGAAGGCTGAGGTTCTACCATTGAACTACACCCGCATTCGCTACGATATATATTATATATTATTTTGAAAAATTGTCAATACTTTTTTTTATTTTTTTCAAAATATCTATTAAATTTATATAATGTACTAATATACATCGTATTTAATCTATATATCCTTTAAATTTTGCATACTCTTCATCTGTTCTAACAGAACTTTTTAATTCATCTAAAAAACCAAATTTACTTTTATATTCTAGCTCTTGTCTTAGCTCATTATAGTTTGTTTCAGGCTCTGTGTTTTTCTTTTCAAATAGCATAACTATCACCAGCATTATTCTATCACAGTTTTGAAGATTTGTAAATGCTTTTGTCTATTTTCAAGCACGTGTATATCATATAAAGGTTTGGTAAAGTCATTATTGCATTAGCTATACCAGACAAATCAAAAACAACTTCTACTACCATTATACTTCCAAAAAATATTCCTATTACATATAATATCCTAAAAAGATATATTGCAATATTGGATTTAAACAAATACTTTATTGCCTCTTCTCCATAATATTCCCAACAAGGTATTGTAGAAACAACAAAAAACACCATACAAATATTTAGTATTACATTGCCAAACGGAACTGTACCAAATACACTATTTAGCATAACTCCTACATCTGGTATATTATACATTCCTGTACTTACTATAGTTATGCCTGTTAGCATACACAAAATTATTGTATCTATAACTACACTTGTTGCAGCAATTTTAGATTGAGTGTCTATATCCTGTTCTTCAACCGTTGCTGTAAATATTGGTGCACTTCCCATTCCAGCTTCATTAGAAAACATTCCAAGAGAAAATCCTTTTCCAATAATTTTACTTAGACTAATTCCAACTATTCCTCCTGCAAACTGTTTAACTCCAAAAGCTGCTACAACAATTTCTTTTAATCCTGGTAATACATTTTCCCTATGTACTAATATTATACTAAAACAAAGCACAACATATAGTACGGTACATATTGGTATTATTATACTACTAATTTTAGCAATTCTAGTTTTACCACCAAATACAATATATGCTGTAAGTATAGCAAGTATTATTCCAACTAATGCTTTATCCATTCCGATACTTACATTAAGAAGTGAACTTAATGAATTAGACTGTGACATTGTTCCAGTACATGCTGCTGACATTGCTACCACAATAGCAAATATTATTGCTAAACTTCTTTTATCTAGTACTTCATCTAGTACATACATTGCACCACCAAAGTAACCTTTTTTTCTATCTCTTTTCCTATACCTTAATACAACTAAATTTTCTACGTAAGATATAACCATAGCAAATACGCCAGATATAAAAAGCCAAAACAAGCTTCCAACTCCACCTATTGTAAGCGCTACTGCTACACCTGTTATATTACCTGTTCCTAAAGTTCCTGCAAGTACTGTCATAAGTGATTTAAATGATGTTATTTTATCTTTGTTTCCATCTTCTTTACTTTTAAACATATCTTTTATTGCAAGAATAATTTTTAAATGTGGGAACTTAAATTTAATACTTAAATATATACTTGTTATTGCAAGCAACAAAATATATGGATATCCCCATATATAACTATTTATATTAGATATTATTTCTTGTACCATATAACTAATATATTATTTGGTTTAAATTTATATGCCCCTTAAATTATAAAAAACAGCACACAACAACTTGCCATGCACTGCTTTTTATATATTACTTTTTGCATTCTTCAACAAATCTTTTAAATAATCTATTCGTAAACTCTTCATTTAACATCAACTCTGGATGCCACTTTATTCCTAATACAAATTTTTTGTTATTTAATTCAAAACATTCAACAAAACCATCGCCTGAAATAGCTGAAATAGTTGCAAACGGTTCAACTAACTTTTTGGGTGCAAGCATTGTATGAATACTATTTACTTGCATATTCTCTTGACCTGATATTTCCCATAGTTTTGTATCTTTTATAACATTTACGTTATGTCTATAATTTACGTCATAATAATCATGACTCTTTGTTTCGTCATATATAACATCAGTTCCAATTGCCCTTAATATATTGTTAAATCCCGCACATATACCTATTAGAGGAATATCTAATTCTATTGCTTTCTTTGCTACTTCTATTTCATAATTACAACTTACTAAGCCACCTTGCAATATTATACCATCACATATATTTACAACTTTATGTAAATCTCCTATTTCCTGTAAAGTTAGTTCGGTTTTATCCTTAATATCATTATCATTAAATGTCATTGTATTTTCTGTTGGTAATATAACAAGTGCAATACCACCATTCTGAACTACTAAAAATCTTAATTCATCAACTATATCCATCCTATTCCATATATCGTGCTCATCTTTATATCCTGGTTTTGCAACTATACCAATAACCGGTTTATCCACTCTATATCATCTCCTATAGCAATATATTACACTACTAAACTTCAGTAGTCAACAGTCTTAAATATATACTTAAAGTAAAAATTTTACAATTCTATAATATTTATTCATTTACTATTGCAAATACACTACAAGCGTTATATAATACACACAGGGAATATTTAGTTGTTGAGTGTCTACCTCCTTATCGTTAAAGAAAGGAGGGAAGATAATAATGAATAAGAGAGTTTTCATTTTGAAAGTTCTTCGATACATTGTTATCATTTTATTCTTTCTTACTTCCTTAGTAATAGAGATTAAAAATTGACACTCATTCACATGAATAAGTGTCTCAACTAATTTTTGTTGAGGTAGACATTCAATGAACCAAACTGAATGTTCCCTTTTTATTTTATGTATTTCTACTTTATATATACATACTAACACATATTGTTTGTTTTGTCAAATACAAAATTAAGTTTTTTAATTCTCATATTCTATGCTATTTTACATACCACTACAGTTACGTCATCTAATACAATTTTATTTTGGCTTCCAACTATACGTGCCATAATTCTATCCATTAGATTTTTCTCTGTAATCTCTGATTCATCTTTTAGGTTGTCTAATATTTCTTGAAGTGAGGATTTATTCACATCTGTAACAGCTCCGTCTGAAATTAGTACCACGAAATCCCCTTTGTTCACAGGCTTTTCAATAGCAGTATACTTAATATTAGATACAAGTCCCATTGGCATATTATCTTGTTTTATTTCACTTACTTCGCCGTTTTCTATCATATATGATGGTGCTGCTCCAAGTTTAATAAATTCTAAAATATTATCCCTTTCATTTACCGCGCACATATCTAATGTTGCTGAAGTTTCGCCACTTTCTCTAAGCTTAACAAGTTTGTTTATTATATCTAATATTTCCTGCTTGTTAAATCCACTAGCTCCCATTTTTTCTATCATAGAAATAACTGTTTCGCTAACTTCTTTAGATTTAGCACCAGAACCCATACCATCACTTATAGCAATAATTTTACTATTATCTTTAAGTTCCGTTACAATGTATGAGTCTCCACTTACCATACTGTCTGCTTTTCTTACTTGTTTAACTACCGCTTTAACTACATATTTGCTACTTGGTATAAGCTTAATTCTAGATTTTTCTGTTTTGCTACTATTTAATACCAGCTTAATGCTCATATTAGCACCCATTACATCACTTACTATTTTTTGTATTTCGCGTTTAGCTTTTTCTATGTCTATTAAAATATCTGTTATGAATTCATAGTGTTTAGATGTTTCTGTATTTTCATAGCTATCTTCGTAAACTGCGTACCCCATATATTTTAATTCTTCACGAATTCTTTTTTGCTCTGGTGTATCTACCTTAGCAGGTTTATCTTCTCTTGCAATATTTCTAATTAGACTTGAAATTGTTTTGTACTCTTCTGCAAGTTTTTTACTTGCTTCATTTTCTTTTTGTTTAACAATTCTCATAAGCTTAATATTGCTATATATATCTATAATATTATCTATAAGTTCAGATTTCAATTCACATTCAACAGGAACCATTTCTTTTGTTATTGGTTTGTTTTCTTCAAGCCTTTTAGCTATATGGTCTGCTACTATATCTATTTCATCATTTAAACAGTTAAATTTGTTTTTACAACTTATACATTCATTCTTTTTGTAATCTTCTAAATACTTTTTAATAACTGTTTTTGTTTCTTCTATTGTTTCTTCGGTTACTGGAGTTGTAATATGTGCAAGATTATCGAAAACCTCAGACATTGCATTTAGTCTTTCTTTTATATCGCTACCAGCACCAAGTAAATTTTCGTAACCTCTACCTAAACCATTAGAGTTAGTTCCAAATAAATCTTCTAGCTTTAGTATAAGCCTTCTTGGAAGTACTAATAATACACTTGACGCAACTAATAGTTCTGCAAGCTTACTCCATACAATAATATCCCTTGTATATACATATGAAAGTACTAAATTACCTGCTACAAATGCCGCAGCTACAACGTATTTGTTATATCTATTAAGTACGCCAGCTATAAATCCTGAAAAAGCAAATGCTGTAAGTATTAATGAAGATTGTCCCGTGGCAATTGTATAAATTAATCCTACAAGTACCCCTGTTGCTGTTCCTACCATCCAATCATTTTTCCAAGAAATTATCATAATGATTGTCATGATTAATACGTTTGCTATGTTAAATCCTAATATTGTTAGATTATAAAATGGAACTAACATAAGTGAAAGTACTATTCCAAAGCTTATTATTTCCTCTTTAGAAAATATTATCTTCTTTGTAATATTAAGTAACATTGACATTCCAAAAGTCATTATAGAATAAAATGATACTGTAAGTAATAAATGGGTTATAGCCTGGCTCACTGTAAAGCTTGTCTTACTATAAATTAAACAAGTTACTATATTAGATACAACCACCGCAGCCCCAAGCTTTAACATTGTTGTATATTTTTTACTATATCCTTCTATCTCTATAATAGATGTAAATAACGTATACGCTACATACGTCAAACCATAATTTATAAATACACTTACGTCAGCTTTAAATATTAAATAACATATGAGCGTTATAACAAATGGTAATACCAAAGGTATCTTAAATACTGTAGCTACACCTAACATTATAACTGCAAATGGTTTTACTTCCATAAATGTAATCATACATGTTAGCACGAGTACCAAAACATATGGTATTGTTTTATAATCGAAAAGACTTTTAGCAGTCTGTAAAAATTGTTTAAATCTATTTGGTTTTAAATTTACCCTCTCATCAACAACCAAATCTTCTTCAAATATCATGTGAACACCTCTTACTTTTTTTACACATATAATACCGCAACTATACTATCGTATTTTGTCACAATTTGATTTTGTTTCAACTTTTTATATATTTTATTACAGAGTAGGTAAAAAATCAAGTAAATAGGCATATTTCACCTATTTACTTTTAATTTTTTTATTATGTTATTTTTTTATTTATTAATAACAAGATGTACATCCACCTTTTAATAGTTCTGTTACAAACAAAATACTTAATGTATCTTTTAAAAGGCCATTACAGAATGGGCAGAATGCTCTAGTTTCGCTTTCACCATCTTCTGTTTCAACTCTATCTAAGACTACTATTTTCTTAATATCTTCTTCTTTTTTCATTACTTCACAAATCATATCATTTAATTCTTTATTGAATTTATCTTTAGATATTGCTTTAGGCATTACACCCATATTCTCCATCATCATTTTATGCATTGTTTTATGTACATGCACAATAAGTATGTTATATGTTTTACCACACATTTTTTCCAACGGCTCCATATTTTGATGCATATAGTGCATTGGATACATTTCACCACGCATCATATACCCACCAGGCACCCCATAATTAGGATTTAAGTATTTATCACACATATTGTGTGGTCCTTCCCATTTATCCATACACTTTCCATACATATATGGTGGCATTTTATTATCCATACCTTTATTACCCCATTTTAAACATTCAGCTGGGCATGGTGCCACACAATCACCCATAGGCATACCCATATGGTTATATCCCATATAATTTCTATCGAATTCCATTTTAAATTCCTCCTACAGTATATTATATGGTATGGGTAATTTTATGTGCAAAAAAATAGAATGCTAATGCACTCTATTTAAAATCAAAATTCATTGAAACATCTGACCTTGACTTCATATTATAACTTTGCCAAATTTCAGTTGCCATTTCTCTTGTTATCTCTTTGTTATATCGAGGATTCATAGTATTAGATAAATAAAATTTACCATTATCCTTTATTATTTCTTGTTCGCCAAATGTATATAATACTTCTGTAAAACTTTCACCAGCGTCATATGCTTTTAAAAACATTAATGGGTCTTCCGGTATATAGATTTCTTCTTCCACTTTATTTATTCTTTTGTTTTTCATAGGCTACACTCCTTCAATAATTTCTATACTTTTAGCTATTATATGTTCTAGTCTAGTCTCGTCGCCAGATAAATACAAATATCCAATTAGCGCTTCAAACCCTGTTGCTATTTTATACGTTATAACATCTGTATTTTTTGGTACTGTATTTGCTTCAGCATTTCTACCTCTACGTATTATATCTTTTTCATAATCTGTAAGTTCGTCTACCAAACTTTCTACTACTTTTGCCTGAGCTTTTGCACTTACGTATTTTACTGTTTTCTTATGAAGCTTATTTACTTGTTCATGCGAATTAGAAATTACATGTTTACGTATATATAGTTCATAAACAACATCTCCAATATATGCAAGTGTTTTTACATTTACTTCTTTTACATCCACATTTATTACCTCAAAAAAATTATATATTATATGTTTTCATTTTACAACAAATTTTGTTGTATTTTATAAATAATTTGTGTATAATTTATTTAGTTTAGGAGGCACAAAATGCAAAAGAAACATATTTTAATTTTAATAATAACTTTTATATTGGGTATTATAATTGGTGCTGTATGCACTTATGTATATACAACAAGTAATAATGGTAGTAATAACAATATAATTACTGGAAATGAAAATAATAACAACAATGAACAACAAGAACCAGGCGATTATACTCCACTAGATTTACCAACAGAAGGAAATAACACAGTTCTTACTACTGAATCAGATACTACTTTAAGAGTTGTAAATGAATATGATAAAAACTTTTTTACAGCAAAGAAAAATCTTTTAATAATGTTTGCTTCTTGGTGCCCAAATTGTCAAGAAGAAATTAGTGAAATAGAAAAAATATTAAAACACTATAAAAACTCCAAAGATGTAAATGTAGTACTTATAGCTCACGAATACGATAATACTGTAACAGATTTAATAGACCTTGTTGAAAATGATGTGGATTTTGGAAATGTTGAAATAAAAGTAGATTTAGGAAGAGTAATTAGAAAAACAATAGATCCAGAAGCATCCACAATTCCAATTTCTTATGTTATAGATAAAAATGGTAAAGTGTTAGAAGTACACAATGAAAGTTTAACATTAGAAAAAGCAATAGATATGGTAGGAAAGTAGCAAATAGCTACTTTCTTTACTTTTAGGCCATACTGTGATATAATTAGCCCCTAAACAATATTAGGAATAGTAAATTTACGATTTCAAAATTTAGGAGGACTATTTATGGCAAAGTTATTTATTGTTGACAACAACATCAAAAGCATCAAAAATATTCAACGGCAATTTCAAAGTATTAACAAACACTTTTCAGAAAGCTCAACATTCTGTTTTGTTCAAAAAGGCAACAGAATTGTCTTACTTTCTTTATCTGATGTTATAGCTCAATCTGTTCATCAAAAAGTTTATTTCTATGATGAAGAACCAGCTGTATTGGATGCCTTATCAGAATTTATATTCAATTATGAAAACGAAAGTATTATGATACTTATAAGCGGTATGCTTATATCAGCAACAAACGCCATGACAGTAGAAAATTATGAAAGTGCTTATGAATATTCTTGTTCTTTGTATTACCATTTGATGAAGTGGAAAAATGTCTTTGCAAAGAATGTATATTTCATAATGTATTCACCTTCTTCTATTTCAGCAAGTACTATTGCTAAAGAACTTAGCGAGCTATATAAAGAAAATGAAAAAGACATCTTCCCTATGGAATGTTGCTTGCCGCAAAATGTATCGTGGTGTAAAAGTAGCCACCTCACAGATTACAACTCCACAATTGAAAAACTTGTATTACCAACAGGCTATTCCAATTTTATAGCGAGTCTCAATTAATTTATATTATATTTTGGAGGTCTATTTATGTCTGAAAAATTTGTAAGCAGAGAGCAAGTCGAATTATTGCGTGAGCGGATTAATTTAGCTGAAAAGACAGATGCATCCCAAAAACTTTACTCGTATATCGAATACTGTAAGCATTCCAAAATCTTAATTGTAGGGGCTGGCGGCTCTTACCCAGCAGCAATGTTTGCAAAGTACTGTTTGAACTACTTGTTTTATGACTCTGTAGTGGATGTAGCAACTCCTCAAACTGCTATTAATCTTATTTCACAAGGGCGTTACGACCTAATCATTGGTATATCTTATTCGGGTAAAACACCAGATATATATGCTACTGCTGTAGCCGCTTTATATAACGAATGTAATTTTATTCTTGTCACATGGGCGAAAGAAGAAGATGTTCGTGAATTCTACAAAAAGGATAATAGAGTTCACATCATTTCCTATTATAACGAAAAAGATAATACCGGCAAAGAACGTGGTATGATTTCTATGGCTTCCACACTAATTCCTTGCGTCATTTTTGATGACTGGGGAACTAAGAAAATGCTAATCGAGAATTTGCTCGCTTTATCTTCTGGAGAAGACTTTGTAAAAAACTTAGACACTGCGTCAATTGCAAGCAGTATTAAAAGATGTCCTGTAATTCATGTTTTCTACGAATGGGATACTTATGCAACAGCTTTGGATATCGAAAGTAAATTTACCGAATCCGGTGTTGCAAATGTTATTTTGCATGAAAAGAAGAACTTCTCTCACGGTAGATATACATTATTATACAAACAAGATTTTGCTCTATTAATTAATCTCGTTAGATATTCTGTCATTTCTACTTACCGTAACAATTATGATAAAGCTTTAGCAGAGTTCTTACAAAGCTTACCTCTATGTGAAAGAAAAGAAGCACATTACATCGAAATAGGGACTCACGCTGTAGGCGAACGCCAATGGAACATTGAAGCTTTAACAACTTTGCCATACCTAATTACATCTATTGGAGAAGCTTTAGACATAGATATTTCTAAGCCTCTTAAGCCTTTTCCTGATGCGCCCACCAAATTGTATAATTACAAGGGCAAATTTTAACTAAGAATAAAACGCGGAATTTTTCCGCGTTTTATTTTTAGCTTTCCTCACTGCTATCTTCGTCACTTTCTTTTTTTCTATACATATCGCAAGACCAAGTTCTTCCAACTTTAGTATTGTCATGTTTTCTATCTCTAAGTTCTGGTATAGGATTTGGTGCAACTTCAAATCTATAATCACAACCGTGTTTTGAAATGTATTTTTCTATAACATTATGACTAGGCACACAGTCTACAAATTCATTTACTTGTGATTGGTATTTGAAAAAGTCTGCATTCGGTTGTAAACTTTGAACTGGAACATAGTCTTCTCTTAATGCAGTGTAATCTACTGTGCATTTTAGTACTTCTCTTACATATTCTATGTTTGGTCCAAGTTTTAAAAGTTTAGGGAATGTTCCATCTGCTATTATGCAAGCAGCATCCTTTCCATCATATTCTCTTAAAAGATATGCTGCAAGATGTAATCCTGCTACCGAACGCTCATATCCTGCTTTCCAAACCTTTTTAACGCACTCGTTTGTTTCATCACACATACAAGAATAATATAGGTAACACATTGTATACATATGCATTAATAAGTTTTCAAACCAACCAACATTAGTATCCATTAAACTTCCATATTGAGTTACGTGTTGTTCTTCTACCATACCAATTTCTTGATATAATCTTCTACCTAAATCTGTTGGATATAAGTTACAAATATTCATATAGAAGTTCATTGTTTGTTGTTCAGCTGCAGTTATGATGTTTATATGTAACTTAGTAAGCATACTTGCTCTATCATTATCTACGTGATATCTAACACTATCTAGAGGGCATCTATGATGCGCAATTGTTGGCCTTGCAGGCATAATTTCAGTATATCTTCCGACTAGTTTTTCAGCAGGAATACCATAGTCCATTTCAAGAAGATTTGCATATCTATATAAATGATCAAAGTCTTCTAATAGTGCAAAGTCTAAAGCTTTCTTAACATATGGGTCGGGCTCATTTTGTGCAAGTCTTGCTGTTAAATCTACCGCAAGCATCTCATAAGAAATTGTTTCTTCTAACGCACTTTCATTTACAGGCTTTAGACATTGTATTAACTTTTGCATTTGTTGTGATGCTCTTCTTATTGTAGCTAAATGTCTTCTAACCTCGTTGTTATTACAATTCCTGCTAAATTGATGCATAAAGAATACTTGCTCTGTTTCAGCACCATTCATTAGTATTATTCTTGTTTTTGTGTATGGGTCTACACAATTTTTATCATAAGACTTTGGATAAATTTCTTTCCAGTTCATATAAGATTTGTTTAAATCTATAGGCATTTGTTCAAATGGATTCAAAATAACCACACTCCTCTAAAGCCATATATATGCTTTACACAAGCTCATATATGCAAAAAACAATACACTTTTTGTGTATTGCTTTTGTATTATAATATTTATTTCTATAATGAATTATCATAAGACATGAACCAAGTTCCTATTTTATATCCATCATAGCCATCCAATTTGTTATAATCTATTATTTTATATCCAAGTCCTAAATATTCTTTAGTTCCACCGTCTGAATAAGCTCCCATTTTAATACTAAATATTGGTTCTAAATTTTGTTTTAATCTATAAATATCTATACTCAAAACTGATATAAAAATTACAACTAAGCATACAAAAATTATTGCTGACGACTTGTTAAATTTAAAGCATTTTTCTTTTTTCTTTGTTGTATAATTTTCCATTTCTTTGGCTATAGATACTCCATTTATACAAGTAACTGCAATTTGTAATATAATTAATGCAAACAAAGTCCACACATATATATTTACATTTGAAATGCCATTTATGAAAGCTGCAAAAGCATCTATATAGTTTCTGCCATATGTTGCAAAGGCCGACATCATAACGGGTATTGCAACTGTCAGTGTAAAATTGGGCAATGTATACATTGCTAATTTCTTTTTATTCCCAGTGTTGCTATATACTTTAAAAGATATTAACATTACTATTATTGGTACTAGTATAATTAATAGTCCTAAAAACGGAATTACCATATTCATATTATCACCAAACATTTTATATCATAAGTAATTATTTATTGCAATATTTGTTATTATATTATTTATTACATAGCACGTATCAAATATTTATATGTATTTTATTTACACGGTCTAACCACAATGATATAATAAGCTTATAGTATTAAAAAACGCTATCTTGTCATATTACTTTATTTTTCGACACGGGAACTAAACTTGACATTAAGTAAAATGTTGTTATACTAAATTCTAGAAAGGAGTGTATTTATTATGAAAAAAATAAAAACAAAAGAACTACACTTACCCGTTATAGATATTAGAGATGATATAGGATTAGAAGATGTAACTATTATTAATCCAATAGAAACTCTATCAAAAGAAGAAAATGAAGAAATAATAAAATCATGTATTGAGGGATTAAAAGCCTTAAAAGATCCAAATAGATGGATGACCTGGGAAGAGTCTGATAGAATTTTTACGGAGAAATATTTTAGTGGTAATGTATAATGTTATAGTTTTAAATTCAGCCCACAAAGATATAGATGATATTTATAATTTTTGTAATAATATAAGTATTAACTATGCTCTAAAGGTTAGGTCTAAAATTAGAGAAGCTATACAATCACTAAAATACTTTCCTTTCATTAATCCATTATATGCTGTCTTAGAGAACCAAATTTTCCGAAAGCATATTGTGGATAAGAGATACCTTATTATTTTTTCAATTATTGGACAAACTATTGTTGTCTTTCATATCATTGATGGTCGCAAAAACATAAAACCGACCGATTTATTCAAAACAGATTAATTTAAATTTTAAATCTAAAATTTCATATTTATTATTTATCTAACTAAAAAAATAGCCAAAAAGAAAAACACATATAATTAATGCATTTTTCCTTTTTATAAATTAAAATTATATTTCTTTAATCATCACACAATAATTTACCTTTTTATTCTATAAACTTACCATGTAAAGCATTTGCAAAGTCGTTTGCCATACTTTCTGCTACAATTATATTAATTGCAACTTCACTAAAAGATAACATATATATAACAACATTATTTTCTTTTGCTACTTCATATATTTTAGATATATATTCTACATTAGAATACATTTGCTCTCCTATTATTGTAACACGCGCAAGCCCTTTTTGTATTGCTAGTATTTTAGGGTTATATTCTTCCGACACATTTTCTGTATCTGTTACTATAGTGCCTGTATTCTCTCCTCTTGTATTTTTTACATTAACATTAAGTTTATATTTTTTTGCTAAACTTACCGACCTATTATGTAATACCTTTGCACCAGCTGTTGCTGCCTCTAACATTTCGTCATAAGATATATTGTTTATTAGTTTTGCACTATTTATTACATTAGGGTCAGTTGAAAATACTCCATCAACATCTGTATAAATTTCACATCTTGTAGCCTTAAGACTTGCCGCTATTGCAACAGCAGACAAATCGCTACCGCCACGACCAAGAGTTGTTATATTCCCAAACTTATCTATACCTTGAAATCCTGCTACAACAACTATTTTTCCACTTTCTAAGTACTTAGTTATATTTTCTTTCATTACCATTTTTATTCTAGCTGTAGAAAAGTTTGAATCAGTTATTATTCCTGCCTGACCTCCAGTTAGACCTACTGCATCATATCCTTTATTTTTAAGCATCATTGTAAGCAAGGCTACTGTTTGTATTTCCCCTGTTGAAAGAAGTAAGTCCATTTCCTTATTATATGTTTTCTCACAATATTCCTTTGCTTTATTTATCAATCCATCCGTTGTTTTTCCTTGAGCTGAAACAACAACTACCACTTTATTATCTTGATTTACTGCAGATATTATTTTTTTAATAACTAGTTCTAGCTTTTCTTTGTCCGCTACAGAACTCCCACCGTATTTTTGCACAACAATATCCATAAAAAATACCTCCATATACGATATTTTACGTATATAGAGATATATTTGTTACAATTATTTATTTTCCTCTAAATATTCATCATAAGAACATTTTCTATCTTTAAAGTTGCCTGGTGTTAAGTCTATAATTCTATTTGCAACCGTTTGAACTAATTGATGGTCATATGATCTAAATAACAATACTCCTTTAAAGTTTTGCATTCCTTCGTTTAGTGCTGTAATACTTTCCATATCTAAATGGTTTGTAGGTTCATCTAAAAGTAATGCATTTGCACCTGAAAGCATCATTTTTGTAAGCATACATCTTACTCTTTCTCCTCCAGAAATTACATTAGTCTTTTTCATGCTTTCTTCTCCAGAAAATAGCATTCTACCAAGATATCCTCTAACATACGCATCTTCTTTTTCTTTCGAGAATTGTCTTAACCAATCAGTAAGAGTAATATCTCCCTTGAAAAACTCAATATTTTCTCTTGGGAAGTATGCATTTGTTACTGTTTGTCCCCACTTAAATTCTCCACTGTCTGCCTCCATATTTCCTACTAGGATCTCCATTAAAGCAGATATACCGGCACTATTCTCTCCTACAAAAGCAACTTTATCTTCTCTTGTCATAGTGAATGAAACGTTGTCTAACACTTTCTTTCCATCTATTGTTTTAGAAAGATTCTTAACAACTAAAACATCATTTCCAATATCTCTATCTGGTTTGAAATCTATAAATGGATATCTTCTACTTGATGGTTTTATATCATCTAAAACTATTTTTTCAAGCATTTTCTTTCTAGATGTTGCCTGTTTAGATTTAGATGCGTTAGCACTAAATCTTGCTATGAAGTCTTGCAATTCTTTTATTCTGTCTTCTTTCTTCTTATTAGATTCTTTCATTTGTCTTTGAATAAGCTTACTAGATTCATACCAAAAATCATAGTTACCAACAAATAATTGAATTTTACCATAGTCTATGTCTGCTATGTGTGTACAAACTTTGTTTAAGAAATATCTATCATGTGATACAACTATTACTGTATTTTCAAAGTTTATTAAGAATTCTTCTAACCACTCTACTGCTGGTAAGTCTAAACCATTTGTAGGTTCATCTAGTAGAAGAACATCAGGATTTCCAAATAAAGCTTGTGCAAGAAGTACCTTTACTTTATCTTCTTCTTTTAAATCTTTTACTAATTTTTCATGAAGTTCTGTTGCTACACCTAACCCATTAAGCAAAATAGCTGCGTCAGTTTCAGCATTCCAACCATCCATTTCAGCAAATTTAGCTTCTAATTTTCCAGCTAAAATTCCATCTTCATCTGTAAAATCTTCTTTAAGATAAATTGCTTCTCTATCTTTCATAAGTTTGTATAAAACTTCATTTCCCATTATAACAGCATTTAATACTTGTTCTTCGTCATAAAGAGTATGGTCTTGCTTTAATACAGATAATCTTTCATCTTTTGGAATTACAACTTCACCATTTGTTGGTTCTATTTCTCCAGATAATATTTTTAAAAATGTAGATTTTCCTGCACCATTTGCACCAATTAATCCATAGCAATTTCCTGCTGTAAATTTAATATTAACATCTTCAAATAACACTCTTTTACCAAATCTAAGTGTTACGCCACTTGTCATTATCATAAAAACGCCTCACTTTACCTATAGTATTTTACACTATTTAGGCTCATTTGTAAAGGAAATATATAGAAAAAGCAAGTACTCAAAATGAATTAATTCACTTCAAGTACCTGCTATTTACCAGTTTGCAAATCAAACTTTTAAGTCTGCTTTTATATCTGTTTACAACAAGACATTTTACGCCAAGTTGCTTGGCAGAAAACAAATCATCAAAAAGATTATCTCCCACAACAACAACTTCAGACTTATCTACACCTATGCTTTTTATTATGCG
>JAZRUV010000034.1:0-32329 GCA_045652705.1 Clostridia bacterium | reverse complement strand
GGTAGCATTAAAAGATGGTAATACAAATACACCAATAATTCCAGAAACATGGAAAGCAAATGTAGTAAATATAGTAGACACAGTACCAATACCAAAAGGATTTGTGGCATCATCTGTAACAGGAGAAAATACAAAAAATGGGGGGCTTGTAATATATGAAGGAACAACACCAGTAACAGATGCAAATGTAGAAGATGCAAAAAGAGCAAGAAATCAATATGTATGGGTGCCAGTAGAAAATTTTAGTAAATTTGTAAGACAAAACTTTGGTAAGTCATATACAATATCTAATACACTAGGAACAAATTATTGGGAAGTGGTATTAGATACTACAACAAATATGCCATTACCTTCACAAGATCCTGCATATGTGACAAGTACAACACTAGCTGAAGTACAGGCAATGTATGAAAGTGTAAAAGAATATAAAGGTTTTTATATAGCACGTTATGAAGTAGGAATAGATACACGAAGAACAGCAAAAGGAAGTGCTACAGATTTGCCTGGAATAAAAGAAGGAACAACAGTATATTCAGTAATGGGTAAAATACCATATACATATATACCATGGACATGGAATGATAGTATGTCAGAGGATACAAATGGAGCAGTAGAGGTAGCAAGAAGTATGTATCCAGCAACAGATACAAATTATGGAGTAGTATCAACATTAACATATGGAGTGCAGTGGGATAGAACGTTAGCATGGTGGTTGGAAGTAAACGCAAAAGATGGAAAAGGCAATGTTATAACAAGTGTAAATGATAGTACAAGTTATGGTAATCATAGTAACCACGTAATAAATACACAAGAAGATTTAAATAAAGATGCATTAGTGTGGGATTATACAGCAAGTAGTACAGGTTCATATGTAGAAAAAACTAGCACAACATTAACGTATCCAAAAGCAAGTGGAACAAAGTGGGCATTATCTACAGGAGCGTTAAAAGTATCGAGTGTAAATAATATTTATGATATGGCAGGAAATATGTATGAATGGACAATGGAAGGCTACTTTGCTAACCGCCGTCTTCTTCGCGGCGGCGGCTTCAACTACACCGCATATGTCAGTGCTCCAATTTCAGACCGTGGCCTCAATTACCCCTATACAGCGAACTACTGTTACGGTTTTCGTCCTACACTTTACATAAAGAAGTAGGGCTGGTTACTTGCGGTGTCGGTACATGAATATATGTATAGGCAAGTGCGAGGCGAGTTTATGGTAAAGCGCATTACAGAGCGTTAGCGATGCTTGGTGCATCGCTATGAAATTGGCATGTTGTACGTCAGTTTCAGATAGAAAATTAAATAAAAAGCAATGGAAAATGGTGCATAATGAATTGAACCCAAAAAGTGTATAACTTTTTGGGTTCAGTTCACGTGGGGCGGGTTCCTCATTTGTTTTAGTGGTTGTTACTTGCCGTATGAACATAGTAGAAATTACATAGCCATAGGTATCACTTTTTTCTATTCCAATCCCAATATAGTTATATGAATTGGACAGGATATTTTGTTTGTGGGTTGGTGAGTTTAACCAGGCAGTTACTGCATCTTGAAGACTAGGATTTCCAGCAATATTTTCACCAGCTACTTTGTAACTTACGCCATATGTTTTCATCATTTTAAAAGGACTACCATAACTAGGGGAAGTATGTGAAAAATACGAGTTTTTAACCATATCCTGAGCTTTAAGTCTGGCCACTTTAAACAAAGTTTTATCAGCGGAAAGTTTTGCAAGTCCGGCATTAGTTCTAGCTTTATTTAACAAATCAAAAATGATTTTTTCATCAGAACTCATACTAAATGAGGTTGTATTATTTGTAGATGTATTTGTATTGCCAGATGATGTTGAAGATATTTTTAATAAATCTTTTCTAATACATCCAACCTGGTTATTTGATGTAACAACAATATACCAGTTTTCAATATATCCTACTGTTTTTAAACTGGTTCCTTTGGATATAGTTGTAACTTTTGCAAAGTTTGTTCCGGGACCTCTACGTAAATTTACTTTGTCTGTAGTGGTGACATTTTGGACGGCTACTCTAGTATAAGTTTTTGCTCCTTTGGGTATGCTAGAAGAACTTTTAACGTAAGATTTGCTAAGAACTCCAACTTCGTTTGTACCAAGTTGGACGATATAGAAATTATCTATTGTTCCTACCATTTTTACGCTAGTTCCTTTAGATAAGGTACGTATTTTACCAGTCGATGTAGATGCAGTAGTTCTAAAGTTTACATTGCTTGTTAGTGTTCCATACGTAGGTTTAAAGCTTGTGAGTGAAGAGTAAGCATAGACTGTAATAGAAGATATAAATAGTATTGTAACTATTAAAATAATAAATAATGACTTGTTTCTTAATATAAATTTTTTCATTTGAATCCCTCCAATTAATATATATGTACAAGCTTTAAAAATTAGAACCAAATTTCCTAAAATATGTATATTATTAATTAAATTTAAAATAATATATATGAGGTGCAAAAAATATGAACGTAACAGAAGGTAATATGTTTTGGAATGAAAGTGTAGGAATAATAAAAAAATATCCATATTTAAGTAAGGATAGAAAATGTGATGTGTTAGTTATAGGTGGTGGTATAAATGGTGCATTGACAGCATATATGCAGGCAAAACAAGGAGCAAAAGTAATAGTGGTAGATAAAAATATAATTGGATATGGAGCTACACTTCAAACTGATGGAACAGTTGAAACAAGAATAGATTTCAACCCAAAAATAACAAAAAATTTATCTGAAAAAAGTATAACAAAGTGTAACAATTTATGTAAGCAGGCGCTACAAGATATACAAGATATAATAAACGTGCTGAAACAAGACGAGGATTGCAAGAAATATGTAGAATGGTTACAATTTAAAAATATGGATCTAATGTATTATTCAGATAAAATTACAAATAAAATAGGGATGTATAAAAATTTTGAAAGGTTAGGAAAAGAAAATAATCAAATAGAATATTTAGAACAAGACCCTCTAATAAATTTAAGGACGGGAATAATTTTACCTAATGCAGCTGCTATAATGAATCCGTACGTGCTAACTCAATTAATATTTATATACCTAAGTAAAAGAGACAATGTAGAAATATATGAAAATACCGAGATAACTAATATAACGTGTAAGGATGATATAGTAGAAGGGGTTACAAATAACAGATTTAAGATATTTGCAAAGAGTATTATTTTAACTAACGGAATACATATTTTGGAATATTTGAAAGAAGAAAACATAACATTAAATAAAACATTTACTCTCGTTACAGAACGAGTAAAAGATTTGGATGAAAATATAATTAATCTGGTTGCAAAAGATATTAACATACCTCATACAACAATTGGATTTACAAAGGATAAAAGGATTGTCGTATGCGGTGAAGATATAAAACAAAACGAACGCATGGTAAATGATAAATATTTTGTGCGTTTTGCGGATGGTAAATATAAAAAAATGTACCTGACATTTAAAAGATTAATTAATATATCTACGGATGTGAAAGTAAGTAATTGTTTTAGTGGAATGTATCTAGAGACAAAAGATGCTCTTCCAATAATAGATGAAATAGATAATATGCCTAATGTATATTGTAACTTAAATACAGGAAAAAACGGTATTATATTTTCAATGATAGGAGCAAGAATGCTCAGAAACGTTTCAAAACAGTATCACGAAAAAGACATGTATATGTTTAGAGAAAATAGGTAAAACAAAACTGATATAGATAGAAATAAATTCTAAATATATCAGTTTTGTTTTGTTTGTGTATTAGAAGCTATAAATTATTACAGTTTCTGTACGAATTCAAGGTGCAGCCCTTGGTCGCTGGCATTGCTTACATAGCATTCAACCATAGTGCCATATTTAAAGAAAGGTTGCCCGCTCCTTGCATTCATGATGCCGGAAACTTGCGGGCTTATACGCACATAGTATCCCGGCTTTTTAGTATTGTGCACGTGGTCACACACTTTCCCTACAAGTCTCATGCCAATTTCGTAATCTTTCTTGTTATACGGCGGACAGGTATTCTTGTATGAAAGATCGAAATAATTGTTTGGAGTACGTGTAAGAATTGCAACATCCACGATATCATTTTTTCTAAGATATTCGCGGACAGACTTGATGTGAGTGCGACAGACTTCGTCAATAATGACTCTGCCAATAATTCCAGCTCCAACATCGCCGAAAGCATATTTGCGGCCGATGGACTTAATATGGAAGGTAGCTTTGGTAGATTGGCAAAGATTCTCAAAGGCTTGTAGCATATTTGCTTTACGTGACACAGTAATGAACGGGCCGTTTAGCCGGATAACCTTGACCCGAATATTCTTACCTGTTAAAGTAAAAACATTTGTGGGAATAGGACTGGGATTTTTTTCTGAGTAGTGCAGGTCATAAATTGTAGCTTCAGAATAAGGCATGTGAGCTACAAGTTCGTCATTTAACCGAACGACAACAATCTTTTTTTCCGGGAGCAACTTCTCTACATGTACTGTAATAGCTTGCTTGTCTACATATGCATTGAACACATCTTCAAGAGACAGAGGCACATATTTATAACAAGCTTCGGGTAAGAATTGGTGTTTTTCCACTTGATTTTAACCTCCAAAAATAAAAATTTAGATTTGTTGGATTAGCTCAAGAACCAATCCTTGGTCTTTTGCCGCTTTTACTCTGCATTCAACGCAGGAACCATAATCCAAGTGAACGTGGCCGTCAATGCAAAGAATACCGGAAACTTGAGGTGTGACATTTACGTAATAAGAAGACTTATTTGTTACGTAAATATAATCGCCTACTCGGCACCAAATCACCTGGCCAGGAGTATAATCTTCGAGATTATATGGCTTGAAAGCTTGACGGTAAGATGCGTTGATGCGATTTTGCTCATCAACATCCAGGACGGCAACATCTACTGTTTGCCCAATTTTAAAGGATTCGGTTGCATGGTGTATATGGCATTTGGAAATCTCTTTAATATAGATTTTCCCGCAGATACCTTCGCCGATATCCCCAAAAACACTTCGGGCAATAACCTGTGTAACGTACATAGGTAACTTTTTGCGCTTTTTGATTTCTTCCAATGCCAGTTCCATGTTCTTTTTGCGTGACACTTCGATATACGTATCGGTTATTACTGTAACTTTTACACGTACCTTTTTGTGCATCAAACAACGGATGTTGGTGGGAAGAGGTGAGTTGCTACGACTGCTGTAACGGAAGGGATAAATGCTCACCTCACTAAAAGGCAAGTGAGCAAAGAGATTGTGACCCAGCCGAATTTTGAGGGTGCCTTGGTTTTCCATGACACCTTCGACGATACCGGTGATTGTATGGCCTTTTTCATAGGCATCCAGGATGTCATTGCGCTGCAGATTTGTGTATTCGTGGTGAAATTCGGGCTTAATATTCATGTTTCTTTCCTCCATTAAAATTTTTTTGGATAAAAATATTCACCACATATATTATAACACAAACACTGTGTAAAAGCAACAAGCAAGTAACACGAGATTACATAAAACAAAAAAAGAGTATAGTTGTAGATGGTTGACTTTTGTGATATAATAGAAAAGATTTAGGAGGAGTATTATGTACAAAGTTCGTATAACATATACAAAATCTAAAGAAGCAGCATATATTCCGGCCAAAGACCTAAAAAATGTTTTAGAGACAGCTATGGTTAGAGCAGGTATATATGTAACATATACAAAAGATAACGAACCGGATATAGAGTTTGCAGACAACATTTCTTTAGGTATAGAAAGTACGTCCGAAATTTGTGATGTAAACCTAAAGGAGCATGTTGAACCAGCCTTTATGATAAAAGGGCTAAATCGTGAATTGCCAGTAGGTATGGTTGTACTTACAGCAGAATATCTAAATGAGAGAGATATACCAATCTCTCAAAGTGTATATGCTGTAACTTATGAAATAATACCTAATCTTGGAGATATTACTCAGATGACAAATAGAGAATATGAGGATAGAAGAAAATGGTATAGATTTAGAATGGAAGAATATTTAAACGAAGCAGCAATATTAGTTCTTGTAAAATCTATGGACAGAAGCGAAAGAATAGACATTAAGCCGGCAATTTTAAGTTATGAGATGCATATTAATGATGCGCTTAGAATAACTATATCTAAAGATACAGATTATGCATTTAATCCTAACTATATTATGGATGGATTTAACGAATATGTAAACGGTAATATAGATTATACAATTAAAAGGACAAAAATATTATTCTAACGAAAGATAGGAGAAAAAGTAGAAAACATGAATCCGCTAGTAAAAGAATTACCAAAACACAGTAAGTTTAATGAATTATTAAACAGTGTAAAAAACAGAGAAAGAAATTTAAGTATAACAGGACTTACAGATGCATCTAAGGCACACGTTATATATAGTTTGTATAACTATAGTAATGTGCGCCCAGTTGTTGTGTGTCCGAATGTAACAGCGGCAAAAAAAATGATACAAGATATGAAATTTTATACAGACAAAGAAATTGTTTTTATGCCAGCTAGGGAAGTTATATATTATGATGTAGATGTACAAAGTAGAGAGACAAATAACTTAAGAGTATATGCAATTTCAAAAATTATAAATGATGAAGATATAATTCTAGTAACAACAACAGAAGCATTACTTCAGCCAATGCTTCCTAAAAACGAATATATGGGACTTAATTTGAAGTTCAATTTGGAAGATAGAATAGATTTAAATGATGTAATTTCCAATTTCATAAAGCTAGGATATTCAAGAGAAGAATTAGTTACAGCTAAGGGGCAATTCTCTATTCGTGGTGGAATTATAGATATATTTCCGGTCGAAGCCAGTATGCCATATAGAATAGAGCTTTTTGGCGACGAGATAGATAGTATTAGAACTTTTGATATCTTAGATCAAAGAAGTAAAGAAACAGTAGAAGGATTTGAAATCAATTTTTCTACAGAATATATAATAAACATAAACAATATACAAAATTTACAAAACACACTTGTGTCTGTACTTGAAACAGATATACCTGAGGAAGTAAAAAAGAGTATCTTACAGGATATTGAAAAAATAGAAAGTGAAAATTATTTGGGATTAATAGATAGATATTTTGAACTATTTGTACCAAATAGTGTAACACTTGTAGACTATTTCGGGGAAGAGTATATTATATATTTAGATGAAACATCCAAACAGATAAGTAGATCAGAGGCTATAAATTTTGAGAATGGTGAAGCTATAAAAGTAGCAGCCACATCCAACGTATATACAAAATATACGTTTAAATACGTTAGTTTTGAAACATTAGAAGCAAAACTAAAAAGCCTATCTGTAGTTTATATGAGTAAACTAGGACAAGATAGAGTTATGCATGCGAAAAGAAAAGAGTACAGCTTTAGCTGTAGGGAGGTCAACTTTTTTCGTAGCACAATGGATTTACTTATTAAGGACATCAAAAAATATAAAGATGAAGGAAAAATAACAGTTGTTGTTTTTCCTACTGCTGTTAAAGCTGAGGCAGCAAAGAACATGCTCATAGATAATAATATTACAGCTAAACTTGTTTTAGATTTATCTATGCAAGATGAACTTACACATGGGACAGTATATATATGTACAGGCATACTATCATCTGGTTTTGTTTATGATGATATGAGTATTGCCGTTATGGCAGAACCTGTAACGGGTATAGTAAAAGAACGTAAGAAAAGCTCTAAAGAATTTTTGGGTGATGTATTAAATTCTTATGAAGATTTAAAAGTGGGAGATTACGTAGTACATATAAATCACGGAATAGGCAAATATCTAGGCGTGGAAACTGTGGATACAGCAGGCATAGTTAAAGACTATATGAAGCTAGAGTATAGAGATGGTGGAGTCCTTTATATACCAATAACTAGTTTAGATAGTATCAAAAGATATGTTTGCGAAGATGGATTTAAACCTAAAGTAAATAAACTAGGAACAAAAGAATGGGAAAACACAAAGCTTAAAGTTACAAAGCACGTAAGTGATGTAGCCAAAGAATTAGTATTGTTATATGCTTTAAGAAGTAAAGCTCAGGGTTTTGCGTTTTCTAAAGATACACCTTGGCAAAAGGAATTTGAAGCAGACTTTGAATATGAATTAACAGATGACCAAGCTAGAGCTATAAAAGAAATGAAACAAGATATGGAACAAACCAAACCTATGGATAGGTTGCTTTGCGGAGATGTTGGTTATGGTAAGACAGAAGTTGCTATACGTGGGGCTTTTAAAGCTGTAATGGATTCAAAGCAAGTTGCATATCTTGTGCCAACAACAGTACTTTCACTGCAACAATATAACGTGTTTAAGGAACGTATGGAAAAGTTTGGTGTAAAAGTTGAAATGCTTAGCAGATTTAAAACTAAAAAAGAGCAAGAACAAATTGTTAAGAAACTTGAACTTGGTGAAATTGATGTAATAGTAGGGACTCATAGAATACTTTCCAAAGATGTTAAATTCAAGGACTTAGGACTTTTAATAATAGACGAAGAGCATAGATTTGGTGTAGAGGATAAAGAAAAAATAAAGAAGTATAAGAATAATATAGATGTACTGTCCATGACGGCAACACCTATTCCTAGAACATTACACATGTCTATGATAGGAATAAGGGATGTATCTATAATTACTGAACCACCACACGAAAGATTACCAGTTCATACATATGTATCTGAATATAGTCCTGCAATGATAGGTGAAGCAATAGAAAAAGAACTTTCTCGTGATGGTCAAGTTTTCTATATTAGTAATCGTGTAGAAAACATAGAAAGTGTTGTAGCCAAGGTAAGAAGTTTAGCACCTGAGGCAAAAGTTGCATTTGCTCACGGACAGATGACGCCAAATCAAATAGAAGATACAATGCTTGAGTATATGAATAAACAAACGGATATACTTGTATGTACAACGATACTTGAATCTGGTATAGACATACCAAATGCAAATACTATTATTATAGAAAATGCAGATAAGTTAGGACTGGCTCAACTTTACCAAATAAGGGGAAGAGTAGGTCGTTCGAATAGACTAGCTTATGCTTATGTTACATATAATAGGGGGTCTGTTCTTACTGAAGAGGCATCCAAAAGATTAAATGCAATAAAAGACTATAGCGAATTTGGAAGCGGTTTTAAAATTGCACTTCGAGACCTTGAAATAAGAGGAGCAGGTAATGTGCTTGGTGCCGAACAACATGGACATATGATGATGGTAGGTTATGATATGTATGCAGCGCTTTTAAATAAAGCTGTAGAAAAAGAAAAATTAAAAATAGATAATATGGAAAATCTTGAAAAGAGTGAAATAAAAATTTCACTAGATGTATCAGCTAACATACCTAACGAATATATTTCAGATTCTATGATAAAGATAGAGATGTATCAAAAAATATCTAATGCAAACGATGATGAAGAAATTCAAAATGTAATAGATGAGCTTATAGACAGATTTGGGGATTTGCCACAGGAAACATTAAATTTAATAGAAATATTGAGAATAAGAAATAAGTGCAAAGCTATTGATATAGATGAAGTTAAGATACAAGGAGACTTTATTTGGTTTGTCCAAAAACCAAAAAATCACATAAAGTTTAGGTTGACAAATGACATTAAACGTGATATATTGTCATTTGTAAATAATACACTTGATAGCATTATTAGGGCTATTAAGTAAATGAAGTAGAAAGAGGTATATAAAATGGGAAAAGATATTTACGAAACAATCAAACCAAACAGCAATACAAAAGTTAAAAAACCAGTTAACAAAGATTCGTTAATAATTGGTATAGTAGTAGCAGTAATAATACTTTTGACAGCAGGAATAGTAGCATATTATTTCTGGGGAGTAAACAGTGAAGTGCTAGTAAAATATGAAGGTGGAAATATCACTAGAGGAGAATACGAAGCAGTTTATAGATATTGGGCACCACAACTTGTATATTATGGTTATGAAGCAAATATGATTGACGATATCATTGTTGATGAAATATTGTTAAATGAAGTAATACATGATGAAGCTGTAAAAGCAGGACATAAACTAAATGATGAAGACAAAGCTACTGTAGACACACAATTTGCGGATGAAGATAGTATAGAAGCTTTAAGATCAAATGGAATAAATCCGGATTATCTAAAAGATTTCTTCTATAAAAATGCAGTTGTAACAGCATATTTAGAAGAAGTGAAAGATAAAACAACTACAGAAGAATTAAAGGCTTCAATAATAGCTTCTGAAGGTGAAAAAGCAGACTTGAATTTATATAAAACAAGACATATATTGATTCAAGTAGATTCAGATGCAACAGCTGAAGAAAAAGCAGAAGCAAAGAAAGAAGCAAATAATCTTCTTGCAAAAATAAAAAAAGGCTCAGATTTTGCAAAACTTGCTGAAGAAAATTCTGATGATACAGGTACAGCATCAGATGGTGGTAAATTTGACATGGTAAACAACGATATGGTTGATGATTCGTATAGAAAAGCAGTACTTAAACTTAAAGCTGGACAATTGCATAGTACAGTTGTTGAATCGGATTTTGGATATTTTATAATAAAACTTGAGTCTATAGAAAAAAACGGAAGACTTACAAACGAAGATGATATAGAAACATATGTAAACGATTATGTAGCTAAAACTATTGAAGCTGTTTTCAATACTGAAACAGAAGAAAATAAAGAGCAACTTGTAAAAGTTGAATCGGTAGCAGCAAAATTAAATGCTGAATTAGGAATAGTATCTAGTAGTGAAGAATAATGATAACAAGTAAAGTGAATGAAAAAATAAAATACATAAATAGTCTAAAAAACAAGAAATTTAGAGACAAATATGATAAATATATTTTAGAAGGAATTAAGCTTGTAGACGAATATATAAGCTCAGAGGGCGTTTTTGCCCCTGAGTTTATTGTGTTATGTAAAAGTTTGCTTACAAACAATGTTGGTGGAGAAAATTTATACAAAAAAGTAAATGGCTACAGTAATGTTTTAGAAGTGGATGAAACAGTTTTTAAGTATCTAACAGAAACAGAAACTCCACAAGGGATATTAATTGTATTAAACAAGAAAGAAAGTCAAATAACAGAGCTAGTAAATGGTATTAATCGAGGGGAAAAAATAATAGTATTAGATTGTGTATCAGATGCTGGAAATATGGGTACTATTATTAGAACGGCTGTGTCATTTGATATTAAAAATATAATATGTATAAAAGGTTCAGTAGATGTATATTCTAGTAAAGTAGTAAGAAGTGCAATGGGAGCATTGCAAAAAATTAATATATTTTACTTAGATTATAGCGAGATTGAAATGTTAAAACACAATTTAAATATTAACGGATATAGGTTAATTGCAACAGATTTAAAGGCTAATAAATATTTAAATGAATGTAAAATGTCAAATAAATTGGTTTTTGTGCTTGGCAACGAAGCAAATGGTGTTTCAGATAAAATGAAATGTCTGTGTGATGATTATATCAAAATACCAATGGAACAAACACAAGAATCATTAAATGTTGGAATAGCTGCTGGGATATTAATGTATGACGCATATGTAAGAGGTGAGTAAAACATGCCAGCTAGATTAGATATAAATCTTAATAATTTACAATATAACATGTATAATTTTAAAAAGAAGCTCTTGAAAAATCAGGAGCTGCTTGTTATGGTAAAAGCGGATGCGTATGGTGCAGGAAGTATTGAAATTGCTAAATTTTTAGAAAAAGTAGGTATATCTCATTTGGGAGTTGCTTATTTAAAAGAAGCTACTATATTAAGAAATAATGGTATAAAATCTGAAATAACAGTTTTTTCGGGGCTTATACCCTCGGAGTACGAACAAGCTATAGACGTTGATGCAATATATAGTGTATCAAATATAGAAACATTAACTAACTTGAATGAATTAGCTAAAATAAAAGAAAAAATTGTACAAGTAGAAATAGCAATAGACACTGGTATGACAAGACTAGGGTTTGATATAGCAGAAATACAAAAATTAAGTGATTTGTTAAATCAACTTTCAAACATTGAAGTGCACGGCATATATAGTCACTTTTCTCAAGCGGATTCAAGCAAGGCGTTTACGAATGAACAAATACAACTTTTTAATAAAGCTATACAAATACTAAAAAATGGTGGAATTAATCCTAAGTATATTCATTTATGTAATAGTGCTGGAATTTTAAGATATAATAGTGAGAGATACAATCTAGTAAGACTTGGAATAGGTGCATATGGTTATCCGCCAGATACAAGCATGAAACAAGACATAGCGTTAAAAGGAATATTTAAGCTTACTGCACCTATATGTAATATACGTTGCGTAGATAAAGATAGAGAGGTAAGTTATAGTGGCACATATAAGACAAGCAGACCTACAAAAATTGCAGTGCTTCAAATAGGATATGCTGATGGGCTAACAAGAACACTATCTAATAAATATGAGGTGTTTGTTGGTGGAAAACATGCTAAAATTATTGGTAACATATGTATGGATACTTGTATGATAGATGTGACTAATATAGATGTAGAAATTGGAGATGAGGTTGTAATTTTTGATTATACCGATAATAAAATAGAGAAAATAGCAGAACTTACAGGTACAATTTCTTATGAAGTAATAACTAATATAGGAAAAAGGGTAGATAGAAATTATATATATGAATAAAAATAAATAATTAGCAAAAAATATATACAGGTGACGATTATGTTAGAATGTGTATATTTTTTTATTATAGGTGCGTTTATAGGATGGATTTTAGAATGTGTATTTAAATATGCATCAAAGAATTTTAGACATACACCAGGGATACTAAACACACCATTTTGTATTTTATATGGATTAGGGACAGTGGTTCTTTCTGTTATTATAAATAGAGTGACAAACAACATATGGCTACTGTTTGTTCTTTCTATGGTAGTACTAACTACTATGGAGTATATTACATTTATACTTTTAAAAACAATATATGGAGTTAAGCTATGGGATTATAGAGATATGACATTTAGTATAAATGAAAAAGTGTGTCTGGAATTTTCTCTTGTTTGGGGTGTTCTTGGAGCATTATATATAAAATTTCTACTACCAATACTTAGAACGTTTTTTATAACTGCTCAAAGCTTTGCACTAACATTTGCAATATATCTATTATTTGCAATAATTATAGGAGACTTTATATATTCAAGCTATGTATTAATAAAAGAGAAGAAAGAATTTAAAGTTGAGGAAATATAGTGGTTGATAAAAATAAAATAATATAAAATATAAAATAAAAAATAACAAGAGTTGTAAACATATTTATTACAACTCTTGTTTTGCGTGCACAAAAAAGAGATAACAGTAGATGATAAAACCCTTATGTTAAGGTGGGTATCTGTTGCAACGTTTAGGATTCTCTAATATATCAGAGCATTCAACACCGGTTGCAAATTCCTGATTCCCTGTGAAATTGTTGTAGATTTTCATATAATCTGTTATCTCTACGATTATTTTATCATGAGACATATTTATTGTAAATATATTTTATTAAAATTTTATTGGAAATTTTATTGGGAATTTTATCAATATATTCGAAGACACAACATATAATGGATTTGAGGAGAGTGTGGTTATGAAAAAAATAATATTTGTTATAATGCTGGTATTAGTTTTTGGCATAAGTTCAAATATATTAGCTGCATCAAATATAGCAGAAGTAAATGGAGTAAAATATGAAACATTAAGCGCTGCTATTTCTGCGGCTGGTTCTAATAATGTTACAATAACGTTATTAGATAATGTAAGTCTTGATGGAAAAATAACATTTCCTAAAGGAAGTAATATTGTATTAGATCTTAATGATAAAAATTTAACAGTACCAACTGTAGAAAACAATTATGGTATTGTAGTTGGTGGAAACTTAACAATTAAAGGGAAAGGTACAGTAAGCCTAGGCATGTATGGAATAGGAGTACAACCGACAGGTAATTTAACTATAGAAAACGGAACGTATAAATGTTTAAGTGGAGATTATTTATTAGGATGCTGGGGGACTGCGACAATAAAAGGAGGTTTGTTTGATGGGAATTACTGTATAGCTAATGCCTTTGATAACGGAAAAATAAATATTCTAGATGGAACATTTTATTCAAAGGAACCAACTATAGTTTTAGGTGGAGTAACTGTATATGGTGGGGCTTTTAATCACAGTGTAGAGGAATATTTGGCAGATGGAATAGAAATGAAGCTTTATGATGGCGTGTATTTTGCTGGTAAAATATATAAAATACAAGTAGAGGAAACAGAGCATGGAACAATTACAGTTGCAAATGAAGCAGTAGCAGAACAACCAGTAAAAGTTATAGCCAAAGCAAATAATGGCTATGAATTGGAAAATATAAAAGTTACAGATAAAGATGGGAAAATCATAACTGTATCAAATGGTGAATTTGTAATGCCAGAAAGTGATGTAAAAGTACTTGGTATATTCGTATCAGAAACTTTAGATAATACACCACAAACAGGAAATAAAGAAGTGTTAATATATATTAATATATTAGGTGTTGGTTTAGTATTATTAATAATCACAATTTTCGCTAAACTAAAATTTAATAAAAACAAATAAATAAACGACAAAATTATTGACTATAAAAGTATTTTGTAGTAATATATCATCATATAAAAGTATGTTTATTTAGGGGATAAATATATTAAAGAAAAAGGAGGAAAAAAATGAAAAATAAACTTATAAGAATATTTTTAGCTATTGTCGTTGCTCTTCCTATGTTTACGCCTGTTTTAGCAATAAGTGCAGAAGACTTATTAGATAGATTAGACGGTATACAAGCAGATATTCAAGGAGTAAAAGATGCATATGAAGAAGAACTAGCTACTTATTCAAATGTTGTCGATTCATTAAGCGATGAAAGTAAAGACACAATTGATGATTTAATGAATGGATTAGTTCTAGAAGAAGGAATGACAGAAAGGATTGATGCATTAAAGGCAGAACTTGAAGTTTCAACAGTTGAGGGAGCAGATGAGCTTTTATCATCAACAAAAGCAGTAGAAGATGCTTTTTATGACTTGGTAGAAGACAATAAAGATATTGTCGAAGAAGTAAAAGGTGGTTACACAAACCTAAAACCAGAAGAAATTAAACAAGTTGTAAATAAAGTTGTAGATATAACTGAAGAATTAGGATTAGAAGTAGATACTACTGAAACGTATAATGACATGATGAAAATATTAGAACAAGCTCATAGCTTAGCTTTGGATATTAATGTTAGATTAGAGTCTATTATACCAAATTATGTTTCTACTTTTGAAGATGCTTTAACACTAGATCTTGTTAAAGAACTTTTAACAGAAGTTAAAGCTAAAGATAGAGTTGCAGTTATAGATACATTAAAGGCTGCACTAAATAGCGCAAATGGCGGAGCAGAGCTTAAAGCGCATCTACAAGAAGTTAAAGAGATAGCTCTTGACTTAAAAGACAAACTTATGGAATTAGACACCTTACCAGAACAAGATTTATTAATGTTTACAGATGCTCAAAAAACTGCTGTTGCAAATAAAATAAAAGCAGTTGAAAAAGATTATGTAGATTTTGCAAAAACAATAATAGATGGTTGTGCAGAAGATTACATGGATGTGGTTATAAACCTTGCATATGATGTTGAAGTAGATACAATGATAGAATATGCAAATGAAGCATTAGATTACTATGCAGAGTATAAAGATACAATAGATAGTTTAACAGTATCTATGTTTGTACAAAAGTTGCCGGCTAATATGAAAGATTTAGCTAAAAAAGCGGGGCTTATGGTAGCGCTTGGATTTGTAGACACATCAGCATATAACAAAGAGTACATAAATAATAACTTTAAAACTCAAATAAATAACTTAACAGAATATATAGCTGAAGAAATTGTAGAATACTTAGATCATATAGATTCTTCAATTGAGGGCGAAGTTATGGATACATACCAAAATGGTACTGTTTCAGAAACGACTCAAAACGAGTTAAGAGCTATAACTGCAGCTAGATTTACAACACTTACAAATCTAAAAGCTTTGAAATCTAGAGTAGACACAGAACTTTTAGCAAAACGCGAAGATGTAAAAGCAGATTTAGCTAAAATGGCAAACTATGTATATACAATATACAATGAAAATATATTATTATCTATATCAGCTACATTGGTAAAAGAAAATAGCGATGCTGCTAGAAAATATGAATGTGCTGAAATGGATGGATATATATTAACAAATAAATTTATACCTACAAGTGAATTTACAAAAGAATTAGGTATACCTACGGAACATTCAAGCGTAGTAACATATGCAAATACAGCAAATAGCAAAATAAGAACTGCATCTACAATTACTATAAAATTAAGTGAAGAAACATTAGGGTTGGTAACGTTTGCAGTACTTGGAGATATTTATGCAGACGGTCTAATTGATGCAAGAGACTATATGATGATTAAAAATTATATAATGGATGGAGAAAACATATCTAAGATAAGCTTAATCGCTGCAGATACATATAGAGATAAATTAGTTGACGCAAGAGACTACATGATGATTAAAAACTACATCATGGATGGAACAGAAATAGGGTTATAAAAGGGGGTAAGAAAGAATGAGAAAGTTTAAAAAAGTATTAGGAATAGTAACAGTTTTAATGCTTGTTCTAACTGTACTTCCTATGAATGTATTTGCTGCTGGTTCGTATAGTGCTGGTGTGAATAAAACAACAATAACTGAAGGTAAAACAGCTACGTTAACAATAACAGCAAAACAATCTGCTGGTAAGTTTACAGTGTCATCTTCAAATCCAGCTGTTGCTACTGTTAGCAAATCAGCTATGTGGATAGATGGTAGCCATGATCCAGCTTCTACAACAGTAACAATTAAAGGTGTTAAAGCAGGAAAAGCTACAATAACAATAAATCCAGAGAATGTTTCGGATAATGAATACAATTTACTTACAAATAAAAGAACAATAACAATAACAGTTAATGCAAAAGCAACTACACCAACAGAACCAACAAAGCCAGGTACTTCAAATAAAAATGAAGATAAAGAAACAGTAGTAAAAAAATCTTCTGATGCAACATTAAAGAACTTAACATCAAGTGTTGTAGATTTAGACTTTAGTAAAAACAAAACGAATTATACTGTACATGTAGACAAAACGGTTACAAGTTTGGGTTTAAAAGCAACAGTTAACGATTCTAAAGCGAAAGTAAAAATTACTGGAGATGAAAATTTCGTAACTGGTAACAACATAGTTAAAGTTGTTGTTACAGCTGAAGATGGAACAACTAAAACATATACAATAACAGTAGTTAAGAGTGCATATGGTCATGCTCCACTTCTAGATCTTAAAGTTAAAGGTTATGAACTTTCACCAGAATTTGAACCAGACAAATACAAATATACAGTGGACTCTGTGGGAATAACAAGTGTAGAACTTGAATATGTATTGGCTGACAAAGATTCTAAAGTGGTAATTGAAGGAGCAGAAAACCTACAAGTAGGTGAAAACGAAGTTAAATTGATTGTTACTGAAAAAGACGGAACAGTTACAACATATACAATTACTGTAAATGTTGCTCCATCAGCTGACACAGTTGAAGAAGAAAACAATACTATTTGGCTAATAATTATATTAATACTATTACTTCTTATTGTTGCTGAAACTATATACATTGTAGTTAAGAAGAAAAAAGAAAATAAATAGTAAAATGTAAGTAAAAATGAAGTGGGAAACCACTTCATTTTTTTGCGTATACAAACATGAAAAACAAACCACGACAAAATATGCCAAATAACTACAAAGTTGTTGAATATTTTTATACTTTGTGATATTATATTATTGTCAATAATTATGTAAAAACATATGTGTTGAAGGTGGGGAAAAATGCAAATAGTAAAACTTTTTAATAATAATAAATATATAAGAAGAGGTATTTTAGTTATATTTGATGCAATAGTTGTATTAGTATCATATTTTATAGCTACTGCTTTTTTGACGAATAGTTTAAATATATTAGATTCAAGATTATTAACTACATGTATAGTTGCAGTATGTGTATATATAGCAATGTTTTTAATATTTAGAGTGTATAGAAGTATTACTGAATATACAGGGGCAAGAGAATATACTATGTATTTGGTGCTTTGTATAATATCTGGGGTAATTTCTACTTTAGTATGTGCTGGCCTTAAGTACGAGACGTTAGGATTTAGAGTAAATATACTTGCATCATGTTTTGTAGTAGGACTAATGGTAATGGCTAGGGTATGCTTTAGATTTTTACTATCGTTTATAGAGAGAATAAGACTGGCTAGACCTACATCACAAAGTATTTTAATCATTGGTGCAGGTAATGCAGGACTACAAGTTATACGTGACCTTTTACCAAGACTAGACAGAAACTACAAAGTAGTAGGTGTTATAGACGATAATACTACAAAGCAAAATAGTAGTATAAGTGGAATAAACGTAATAGGTGGAAGAAATAAAATTATATCTACTTGTGAAAAGTATAATGTGGATGTAATTTTATTTGCAATAGCTAATATAGATAAAAAAGAGAAAACAGAGATATTAAATATATGTAATCAAACAAAAGCTCAAGTAAAAGTAATTCCAGATATGAAGGAAATACTGTATAGCAACAAGCCACTTAAAATAAATACATTTAAAGATGTTGAAATAGAAGATTTGCTTGGACGTGATCCAATTAGACTTGAGAATGACGATATAGCAGCGTTTATTAAAGATAAAATAGTTCTTGTTACTGGCGGTGGTGGTTCAATAGGTTCTGAACTTTGTAGGCAAATTGCAAGTTTTGGAGCAAGAGAACTATTAATGGTAGATATTTATGAAAATACACTTTATGAAATAGAATTAGAAATTAGAAAAAAATATCCAGAACTTAATCTTACAGCAATAATAGCAAGTGTAAGAGATAGTAAAAGAATTAATGAAATATTTGAAAAATATAAACCGGAAATCGTTTTCCATGCGGCTGCACATAAACATGTTCCACTAATGGAAACAAGTCCGATAGAAGCAATAAAAAACAATGTGTTTGGAACATACAATGTAGCAAAAGCAGCCAATGATTTTGAGGTAGATAAGTTTATACTTGTTTCTACAGATAAAGCAGTTAATCCTACAAGTGTTATGGGAGCTACAAAGAGAATTTGTGAGATGATAATCCAAATGCAAAATTCTAAATCTAAGACAAATTATGTTGCAGTAAGATTTGGAAATGTACTTGGAAGTCATGGCTCGGTAATCCCAATATTTAAGAAACAAATTGCTCAGGGTGGACCTGTAACAGTTACACATAAAGATATAACAAGATACTTTATGACAATACCTGAAGCAGTAGGACTTATACTTCAAGCAATTACATTTGCTGAAGGTGGAGAAATATTTGTATTAGATATGGGAGAACCAGTTAAGATTTATGACCTAGCTGAAAAAATGGTAAGACTTAGTGGTTATGAACCAAATGTGGACATGCCTATAAAAATTACAGGACTAAGACCTGGAGAAAAATTATATGAAGAGTTACTTGTTGCAGAAGAAGGTCTTTCAAAAACGATCCATGAAAAAATAATGGTAACAAAAATTATGGATTTTGACGCTAAAGAAGTACATAAAGATTTAGCAATACTCAGAAAAGTAGTAAATTCGAAAGATGCTGTAAATAATGATAAGATTAAGAAAATAATTAAGAAGATTGTTCCTACTTTTATTGAAGAGCCACAACATACTAAATCTATGAACAAGCACATGAAAAAATCTAAAAAGATACAGTATGTTATAACTTTAGATAAGGATACAGGGGAGTCTGAAATAGAAAAACAAGAAAAAGAAAATTTAAGTTTAGTAGAGAGGTAATTATATATGAATAAAAGAATATTTTTAGCTTCGCCACATATGTCTGACGAAGGTTATGAACAAGCTTATGTAAAAGAGGCATTTGATACAAACTGGATAGCACCACTTGGTGAAAATGTAAATAAGTTTGAAGAGGAACTTGCAACTTATGTTGGAACTGGTCATGCAGCGGCTTTATCTGCAGGTACAGCAGCACTTCATTTAGCTATAAAAGCAGCAGGAGTAAAAAGAGGAGATATAGTATTTTGCTCTTCACTTACATTCTCCGCAACAGTAAATCCGGTTGTATATGAAGGAGCAATTCCTGTATTTATAGACAGTGAAAAAGATACATATAACATGGATCCGGTAGCCCTAGAAAAAGCTTTTGAAAAGTATCCAAATGTAAAAGCAGTATTAGTAGTTCATTTATATGGAATAGCTGCAAATATTGAAGAGATTGCAAGAATATGTGAAAAACATAATGTTACATTAATAGAGGATGCAGCAGAAAGCTTAGGAACAACTGTAAATGGCAAATTTACAGGGACATTTGGTAAGTTTGGAATATTCTCATTCAACGGAAATAAAATTATAACAACTTCTGGTGGTGGAATGCTTGTATCTGAAGATAAGGATGCTATAGCTAAAGCTAGATTTTGGGCAACACAAGCCAGAGAACCAGCAAGACATTATGAACATAAAGAAATAGGTTATAACTACAGAATGAGCAACATTTGCGCTGGTATCGGTAGAGGACAACTAAAGGTTTTAGAAGACAGAGTGGCAAAGAAAACAGAAATATTCAATATGTATAAAGAAGGATTTAAAGATATACAAGACATACAAATGCAAACAGTAGATGCAAGCCAAAGACCTAATTATTGGTTGTCTACAATATTGTTAGATGAAAATAGCAGTGTTAAGCCATTGGATATGATAGTAGCATTAGAAGAAAACAACATCGAAGCAAGACCAATATGGAAACCAATGCATATGCAACCGGTATTTGCTAATACAGATTTTATTAAAGCAAGTGATGATGCTGAAGCAGTATGTGAAGATATATTTGCAAGGGGAGTATGTCTTCCAAGTGATACAAAGATGACTTGTGAAGAACAACAAAAAGTAATAGACATAATAAAAAATCTTTGGAATAAATAAAAAAATAGGGGATTAAGATGTATAAAAAATATGTTAAAAGAATTTTAGATGTAGTATTAAGTACTATGGCTTTAATAATACTTTCACCAGTTTTGTTAGTAATAGCTATACTAGTAAGAATAAAGCATGGTAGTCCAGTAATATTTAAACAAGATAGACCAGGAAAAGATGAAAAGATATTTAAACTATATAAATTTAGAACTATGACTAATGAAAAAGATGAAAACGGCAATCTTCTTCCTGACGATAAAAGACTTACAAAGTTTGGAAAGTTACTTAGAAGCACAAGTTTAGATGAACTTCCAGAGCTTATAAATATAATAAAAGGAGATATGAGTATAGTAGGACCTAGACCACAATTAGTAAGAGATATGTGGTTTATGACAGAAACCCAAAGAAAGAGACATACTGTAAGACAAGGGTTAACAGGTCTTGCACAAGTAAGTGGAAGGAACAACATTACTTGGGAAGAAAAAATTAATTATGATTTAGAATATATCGAAAATATAACCTTTATTAATGATTTAAAAATAATAATAAAAACATTTGTTAAGGTTTTCAAAAGAGAAGATATAGAAACTGATGGAATGGAAACTGCAGAAGATTTGTGTGATTATTTGTTAAGAACAAATAAAATAACTCAAGAAGAGTATGATAGAAAATTAAAAGTAGGATAAAAAATAAGGGGTATACTATGAAACAAGAATTAGTATCGATAATAATGCCAACATATAACTGCGCTAAATTTATAGAAGAAACGATAAATTCTGTACTAAATCAAACATATAAAAACTGGGAACTTTTGATTGTTGATGACCGTTCTACAGACAATACCGAAAAAATTGTTAACAAATGTGTAGAGAAAGATAAAAGAATAAGTTATCAAATTTTAGAGAAAAATCAAGGAGCAGCAATAGCGAGAAATACAGCAATAAAAGAAGCAAAAGGCAAGTATATTGCATTTCTAGATAGTGACGATTTGTGGACTGAAGATAAACTAGAAAAACAAATTGAATTTATGCAGAAAAACAATTGCTATTTTACTTATACCAATTATGAAGTTATAAATGAAAAAGGTGAAAAGTTAAATAAAGTAGTAACAGGTCCTAAAAAAATAGGTAAAATTGGTATGTACAATTACTGTTGGCCAGGATGTTTGACGGTAATGTATGATAGAGAAAAAATAGGCTTAGTACAGATAGAAAATTTAAAGAAGAATAATGATTACGCCATGTGGTTAAAAGTTATTAAGAAAGAAAAATGCTATTTATTAAATGAAAATTTAGCTAAATATAGAATAAGATCTGGTTCTATTTCAAATCAGAGTAAAATTAAACTAATAAAACATCATTATATTTTATATAAAAATGGAGAAGGACAAAATAATATAATAGCTTATTTTAATACAATTAGAAACTTGTTTTTTGGAGTTGTAAAAAAAATAATATATGTAAGAAAGGTGGATTAGAGTATTATGCCGGAAAAAGGAATAGTTTACAATATAAGAAGAAAACTTCAAGTTTTAGCATATCATATGACAAGCCCAGAGTTTGTATCTAAAATATATTTTAAACATTTATTGGGATATAATTTGAACTTAAATGAACCAACAACTTTCAATGAAAAATTACAATGGCTTAAATTATATGAGTGGCCAAATAATGCAGACGCAATTAAGTGTGCGGATAAATATTTGGTTAGAGAATATATTGAACAAAAAGGAATGGGACAATACTTAAATGAATTGTTGGGAGTTTGGGATAATGCTAATGATATAGATTTCGACAAACTACCTAATCAATTCGCATTAAAGTGTAATCATGGATGCGGGTACAATATTATTTGTGATGATAAAAGCAAATTAAACATAGCCCAAACTAGAAAAAAACTAAATAAATGGTTAAAAGAAGATTTTGGCAAATTTAATGCTGAACCTCATTATAGCAAAATAAAACCTAAAATAATTTGTGAAAAATATTTAGGTGGAAATATCACAGATTATAAATTTTATTGCTTTAATGGAAAAGTTGAGTTTATGTACATTGCAAGTGGTTTTGGTCAGGGGATAGATGAACAAGTATGTTTTTTTGATAAAAATGGCAACAAAGCTCCATATAGTAGAAGTGATTATAAAGTAATGGATGATGCTCAATTGCCAAAGAACTTTGAATTAATGTGTAAGTTAAGCGAGGAACTTGCAAAAGATTTTACTTTTGTCAGAGTTGATTGGTTTGAAGAAAACAACAAAATATATTTTGGAGAACTAACATATACTCCTTGTGGTGGTTTAATGAAAATCCAACCTTTAGAATACGATAAAGAGTGGGGAAAATTAATTAATATAGAAGGGACGGATAAATAATATGGTAATATTAAGTATATCGAATTTACGAAATAATCAATGGGCGGGAATAAATATTAACGTTCCTAAATACGTAAAGTATTTACAAAGTCATGCAACGTCAGGATATTTGAATTGCAGCAGTTTGGTTGTAGATAATTTAAAAGAATATGAAAATTATTTTACAATAGATAGTATAAAAAATTATGACATTAGTTTTTTGCCAGAACCATTTAATAAACCAGATTTAGTGGTTTTTCATGAAGTATACGAAATTGCTTTTGTAAGAATAGCTAATAATTTAAGAAAACAAAATATACCATATGTTATAATTCCTAGATGTTCATTGACTGCTCAAGGACAAAAAAAATCATACTTGAAGAAAAAAGTAGCAAATTTTTTAATTTTTAGAAAATTTATAGAGAAAGCTAGTTTTATTCATTTTTTAACAAAAAATGAATATTTAGAAAGTAAAGATAGTTTTAATATAAAAAATCATATGGTGGCTGGAAATGGAATGGAAATGCCATTAAAGAAGCACAGTTGTAATCAAAGAGATGAATTTAAAATATTGTTTATAGGAAGGTATGATTGGTATCACAAAGGTTTAGATGTTTTGCTAGAAGCGATAAACAAAGAAAAAGAATACTTTACGGAAAATAAAATAAAATTTGTTTTTTATGGACATGATTGTGATAATACGTTAAAATATATGAACAATTACATTGAACAGAATGAGCTTTCGAGTTTAATTGAATTAAACAATGCTATTTTCGGAGAGAAAAAAGAGGAAGCTATATTAGATGCTGATATATTCATTCATACATCAAGATTAGAGGGACATCCAACTAGCGTTATTGAGGCTATTTCTTATGGAGTTCCAGTTATTGTGACGCCAGGAACTAATGTGGTTGAAGACGTTAAAAACAACAAATTAGGATTTACATGTGAATTGATAGCAGAAGACATCTCAAAAACAATAATTAAATCATATGAAAGCAAAGATAAATTAGAACAGATATCTGAAAATGAGGTAGGATATGCTAAAGAAGAATTTGACTGGAATAATATTATAATAAAAATGATAAAAGAATATAAAAAAATATTAAAAATTTAGTGTGAGGATTATATGTTAATATATTATTTATTAATTGTTGCTATTATATTTTTTGGAATATTTTTAGAAAAGAAGCATAAAAAAACATATGCGATTATTGTTTTTATAATGTTAACTTTAATTGCCGGATTAAGAAAATATACTATAGGAAATGACACAGGCAACTATGTGAGTTTTTTTAACAAAGTTATCTTATATGGTAGCAATATTTTCAAAACAAGCAGATTTGAAGTTGCATATGTTTTGTTTAATTTTATAATTTCAAAAATATCATCAAATTACACGGTATTACTTTTTTTTGCTGCAAGCATAACAAATGCGTGCATTTGCCAATTCGTTTATAAATATTCTAAAAACATGACATTTAGTTTTTTACTATTTATAGTTTGCAGGTTTTTCTTTTCAGAAATGAATATTATTAGAGAGTTTCTAGCCATAGCAATTGTTCTATATTCAATTAAATATATTGAGAATAGAAAGATTGTTAAGTATATACTCATGATTATAATTGCATCTATGTTTCATGTTAGTGCATTAGTTGCTGTGGTGCTGTATTTTTTGTACGGCTTGGATTTAAGTAAAAAAAACAGATTCTACTTGATACTAGCTACAGGATTATGCTACGTGTTTTTATATGACATTTTAACGTATGTGACAAGTTCCCTTGGAACTTATACTTTATATGTGCAAGAGTATTATAATTCAAATGAGTTAGCAAATATTTTGTTGTTTTTAATAAGTGTTTTAGTATTTGTTTTTGTTAGTTTTATAAAAAACAAAAAAGAAGTAGAAACAGATAAAAATGATATATTATTATATAACATTTCATTTGTTAACGTTTTACTAAATTTTCTTGCAATAAGAATTAGTATATTATCGAGAGTTTCAACCTATTTTGATGTGTTTTCAATAGTGCTAATCGCTAACTATATAGCAAAACTAGAAAATAAGAGAACAAGAGCACTTTGTTATATACTAGTTTTTGTAGGTTTCTTGTGCTATTGTTTAACTATTACATATTTAAGGCCTAATTGGAATCATATTAATCCTTATATGTTTTATTGGCAATAGAAATAATGGATTGGAGAATTATTATGGAAAAAAAGATAATAAAACTATTAAAGAATCCACTGTATTTGATTGTTTTTTTAAATAACAGAGGAATACACTTGTTAAATGACGAAAAATATTTAAAGTTGCTGTTTAAACTACAAATGAATTCGGCTTTGGATTTAGAGAGTCCAAAAACCTTTAACGAAAAATTGCAATGGCTTAAACTCTACGATAGAAAAGACGAATACACAAAAATGGTTGACAAATATGAAGCAAAAGAATATGTTGAAAGTATTATTGGTAAGCAATATATAATACCAACGTTAGGAGTATATGATAAGTTTGATGAAATTGATTTTGATAAATTACCAAATGAATTCGTAATAAAATGTACGCATGATTCGGGTGGATTAATTATTTGTAGAGACAAGCAAAAATTTGATAAGCTTAAAGCTAAGAAGAAAATATCAAAATGCTTAAAAAAAGATTTTTATTATGCTAATAGAGAATGGCCATATAAAAATGTAAAAAAAAGAATCATAGTTGAGAAATATATGGAAGACAAACACAGTAACGACCTTAAAGACTATAAATTATTTTGCTTTAACGGTAAAACAAAATATATATTAGTGTGTTCCAACAGACAAGGAAGTTTGAAAAATACAGATTTTTTTGACACTAATTGGAATTTAATGCCGTTTACAAGAGAAAATCATATAAATAACCCTAAAGGTATAGAAAAGCCTAAAAATATTAGTAAGATGATAGAAATTGCCAATACTTTATCTAAAGATATACCATTTGTAAGAGTAGATTTATATGAAATAAATGGCAAGGTGTATTTTGGAGAACTTACCTTATTCCCTAGTGCGGGATTTGAAGGTTTTGAACCAAAAGAATGGGATAATACATTAGGAGAATTAATAGAAATTGAGAATATAAAGAAGGAGAAAAAATGAAAAAAATATTATTTGTAAATTCAACACTTACTGCCGGGGGCTCAGAAAGAGTTATGACTTTACTAGCAAATGAATTTTCAAAAAGGGATTATGATGTTAGTATGGTGTTATTGTATAAGAATGAAAATGATACATATAAACTATCTGACTATGTTAAGTTAAAAAGATTTAATTGCGAACATAGGATTAAACTTGTTGAAAAAATAAAGTTGGTTTTAGAGTTAAGAAAAGAAATTATAGCAAATAATTATGATTACATAGTTTCATTTATGCAAAGTATTAATATAATAACAATATTGGCTACTTTAGGGTTAAATAAAAAAGTTATAGTTTCAGAAAGATGTAATCCTAAAACGCAAAGAGGTTTAATTAAAAAAGTTCTAGAAAAAGTATTATATCGAAAATCAGGATATTTGGTTGTTCAGACAGAACAAGTTAAAGAAATGTTTGATAAGAAAATACAAGAAAAATCTGTAGTAATTCCTAATCCTGTAGATGAAGATATACCTAGTGCTTTTGAGGGAATTAGAGAAAAAAGAATAGTGGCTGTTGGCAGGTTAACCAAGCAAAAGAATTTTTCTATGTTGATAAAAACATTTCAACTTTTTTCAAATATGCATCCAGACTATTTTTTAGAAATATATGGTCAAGGTCCATTAAAAAATGAGTTAGAGGAGTTGGCTAATACTTTAGGAATCAATGATAAAGTATTATTCAAGGGATATGTTAGTAATGTTAGAGAAAAAATGAGAGCAGCTAGCCTGTATATCTCAACATCTAATTATGAAGGCATTTCTAATTCTATGATAGAGGCATTAGCAATGGGAATTCCAACTATATGTACTGATTGTCCTGTTGGAGGAGCAGCACTTATGATAAAAAACAATTATAATGGGGTTCTGATACCTGTTGGTGATCAAGATGCTCTGCTTATTGCAATGAATAAAATAATAAATGACCCTAATTTTATGAACAAGATAAGTAGCAACGCTTTGAAAATAAAACAAGAATATTCTATAAAAAAAATAGCAGATAGATGGGAAAAAATATTATAATAAAAGATAAAATGGAGTTGTATATGAGTTTTTTAAAAGGAATAAATGGTAATGTTCAAAAGATATTTAAGTATATAAGAAATCCTAAAAAAATTATTTTGTTTTTAGCATCTAAAGGGATTATTTATTATGATGATAAAAAATATATACGTGAAAGGTATTATGAACGACTTAACAAGATTCCAGATCTTGTTAATCCATCAACTTTTAACGAAAAGTTACAGTGGCTAAAATTATATAATAGAAACCCAGAATATATCCAAATGGTGGACAAGTACGAGGTAAAAGAATATATAGCACAAATCATAGGAAAAGAGTACATCATACCAACATTAGGAGTATGGGATAAAGTTGAAGATATAAATTTTGATGAATTACCGAACCAATTTGTAATTAAATGTACACATAATTCTGGAGGTTTAGTTATTTGTAGAGACAAGAGCAAGTTGGATTCAAAAAAAATTAAAGAAAAAATAGAAAAATCACTTAGAAGGAATTATTATTACGCAGGAAGAGAATGGCCATATAAAAATGTTAAAAAAAGAATAATAGTCGAAAAATATATGGAAGATAAATACGGTAATGACCTTAAAGATTATAAATTATTTTGTTTTAATGGTGAGGCAAAATATATATTAGTGTGTTCCAATAGGCAAGGAAGTTTTAAAAATACAGATTTTTTTGATATTAATTGGAAGTTAATGCCATTTACAAGAGAAAATCATACTAATAATCCTAATGGTATAGATAGACCTAAAAATCTTGAAAAAATGGTAGAAATAGCAAATAAGCTATCAAAAGACATACCATTTGTAAGAGTAGATTTATATGAGATAAATGATAAAGTGTATTTTGGAGAGCTTACTTTTTTTCCTAGTTCGGGTTTTGAAGGGTTTAACCCAAAAGAATGGGATAAAAAACTGGGAGATATGTTAGAGTTGCCAAAAGAGAAGATAGAGGGAAAAAATGAGAAGTAAAAAAGCATTATTAAATATTGTATCATCCTTAGTGTTACAAATAGCTACTTTAATTTGTGGATTTATTGTACCAAAGTTAATAATAACTAACTTTGGTTCTGATGTTAATGGTTTGGTATCATCAATAACACAATTTTTGGCATATATTACATTGCTAGAAGCAGGAATAGGGCCTGTTGTAAAAGCAGCATTATACAAACCGATTGCTAATAAAGATAAGACTACAATAGAAAATATATTAAAAGCGACAGAAAGATTTTTTAGAGTTATTGCAATAATATTCATCGCATATCTTGTTATACTAGCATTTGTATATCCAATTATAGTAAGTACACAATTTGAATATATGTATACGTTATCTCTTGTCGTTATAATTTCAATAAGTACACTTGCAGAGTATTATTTTGGAATGACATATAAGTTATATTTGAAAGCAGATCAAAAAACATATATTACATCTAATATTCAAATAGTTGGTTATATATTAAATACATTAGCAATTGTATTACTAATTAAAATTGGTGCAAGTATTCATATTGTAAAACTTATAAGTGGATTTATATTTGTTCTAAGACCAATAGCCCAAAATGTATATGTTAAGAGAAAATATAACATAAATTTAAAAAATGCAGATAAAGAGTATAAATTAGAACAAAAATGGGATGGATTGGCGCAGCACATTGCAGCAGTTGTACATAATAATACAGATATAACAATACTTACATTCTTTACTAAAGCAGCTGAAGTATCTGTGTATTCCGTATATTGCTTAGTTGTAAAAGGAATAAAATCAATTATACAAGCCTTTACAACAGCTATAGAGGCTTCTTTTGGAGATATGATAGCAAAGGGGGAGAAAAAACAATTAAATAAAAGTTTTAGTGAATATGAATTTATGTATTTTACAATTATAACAATAGTATATGTATGTACAATATTATTAATAACTCCATTTATTAAAGTATATACATTAGGTGTAAACGATGCAAATTACATTAGACCACTTTTTGGAGTATTGATAGTGTTAAGTGAATTTATGTGGAGCATTAGATTGCCATATAGTAGCATAACTTTGGCAGCAGGACATTTTAAACAAACTAAAAAAGGTGCTTGGATAGAAGCAATTGTAAATATTGCAGTATCTCTTTCATTAGTTTGGAAATTTGGAATATTAGGTGTAGCTATAGGTACACTTGTAGCAATGTTGGTCAGAACTGTAGAATTTGTATACCACACTTCTAAATATATTTTAGAAAGAAGTATTTGGGTAAGTGTGAAGAAGATAGCGATTATAGCTATTGAGGTTTTATTAATAGTACTAATTACTAATATAATCCCACAAGTAGAAGTAGTCTCATATGTGACGTGGATACTACAGGCCGTAATAACTGCTATAATAGCAACAATAATAACATTAGGAATAAATGCGGTTTTATTTATTGATGACATTAAGGGCGTATTTAAATTGATGAAAAATCTAATAAAAAGGAAGTAGCTATGAATGACATTAAAAAAAGATTATCTAATTTTGAGTTGCTAAGAATAATAAGTATAATTATGATAATTATGCACCATTATTCTGTGCATGGCAACTGGATAAATAAACTTCCAGGTTTATTATTTAATAATCTATTGATAGATTTTTTTGCAATAGGCGGTAAAATTGGAGTAATTTGTTTTATTTTAATAACAGGATATTTTGGGATTGAATCAAAATTTAGCATAAAGAAGATAATAAAATTGGTTTTACAAGTGTTATTCTATACAATTGGATGCTATATAATATTTAATATAATAAAGTTTGAACAAATACAAATTGGATTGAAAGTTTTAATAAAATCTGTATTGCCAGTAACATTTTCTATGTATTGGTTTATAACTGCATACGTAGTATTATATATTTTAAGTCCATATATAAATAAGCTTGTGAAAGGTATGACTAAACAAGAAAATAAAAGGTTAGTAGTAATTCTATGTATATTATGTTGTATTATTCCTACATTTACTAGTTCGAGTTTGGGCTTGGGAGACGTTACGCTGTTTACATTTATATATATAGTTGGTGCATATATTAGATTATACATGAAAGATTATAGATTGAGAAAAACAATAAGTTCGTGTGTATTTATTGCTAGTTGGTTTTTAATGTTTTTAAGTCAAATAATTTTTGAATATTTGGGAAGATTTTATACTGTTTTTTCCGAACATATAAATTATTTTATAGGACTAAATAGTATATTAGTTTTAATAGCTTCAATTTCATTGTTTGCGTTATTTAAAGAATTAAAAATAGAGTCAAGAGGTGTCAATATAATTGCTTCAACTTCGTTTGGCATATACTTAATTCATGAAAACTATTTTGTTAGAGAGTATATATGGCAAATATTATTCAAAAATAATGATTATTATAATAGTAGTTTTTTATGGTTGCATGCATTAATTTCTATTACAATTGTATATATAGTAGGAATGCTAATAGAATTGTTTAGGATATATGTAATAGAAAAAAACAGTCTACCATGGATATATAATTTGTATGATAATTTAGAAATAAAAATAAAAAGAATTATTTCAAGAAAGAAGGTAAAACAATGAAAACATATCTAATAACAGGTGGAGCTGGCTTTATTGGCTCTAGTTTAACAGAAAGATTATTAAATGAAGGAAACAAAGTAATTGCGGTAGATAATTTTTGTGATTTTTATGCTCCAAAGGTTAAAGAAAACAATGCAAAACACTTTTTATCCAATTCTAATTATACGTTGTATAGAATAGATATAAGAAATAAAGAGGAAATATCTAAAATATTTAGCGAAAATAGAATTGATGTTGTTGTACATTTAGCAGCTATGGCAGGTGTTAGACCTTCTATTGAAAATCCAGTGCTTTATCAAGAAGTAAACTGTATGGGTACACAAAACATACTAGAAGCAATGAAAGAAAATAGCATGTCAAAACTTGTAATGGCATCTTCTAGTAGTGTTTATGGTAATTGTAAGCAAGTACCATTTAATGAAAATATGGTAGTAGATTTTGCTATAAGCCCGTATGCTGCAACAAAAAAAGCGAATGAAATAATGACACATGTATATCATAAGTTGTTTAACATGAATGTAATAATGCTTCGATTCTTTACAGTGTATGGTCCAAAACAAAGACCGGATTTGGCAATAAATAAATTTACAAGATTAATGTTAGAAGATAAAGAGATTCCAATGTTTGGTGATGGCACTACATCTAGAGATTATACATATATAACAGATATAGTAGACGGAATAGTTAGAAGTTGTAATTATGTGGAAAATAATGAAAATGTGTATGAGATATTAAATTTAGGAAATTCTTCACCGGTATCATTAAAAGAAATGATAGATACAATAGGTAGAGCGGTAGGGGTTACTCCTAAAATAAAACAATTACCAATGCAACCTGGTGATGTTGAAAGAACATATGCAGATGTATCTAAAGCCAAAGAGTTAATTGGTTATGAGCCAAAAGTATCGTTTGAACAAGGAATTAGTAATTTTGTGGAATGGTACAAGCAAAATAAAGAATTATATATTTAATTGTATTGGATAGGTCAAAGACTTATCCTTTTTTATATGGGTCAATTGAAAAAGTAAATTCTATTTAGAAAAAGTAACTTCTAGAGAACGATTAAAAGCTATATAAAAGCGATTAATTGAACTCTAGGAGTTGTTTTTTGCATAAAAATGGTGTAAAATTAAAGTGTAGATAGAATAAAA
>JAZRUV010000033.1:0-5423 GCA_045652705.1 Clostridia bacterium | reverse complement strand
GTTAATTCTTGCCATTCTTTTCTTATCTCCTCGTAGTTTCTTCCTAATCTATCAATTGAGGAAATATATAACACATCATTTTCTCTTAATGTTCTTTTCAATTGCAAATACTCTTTTCTATTAAAGTCTTTGCCACTTGCTTTATCTACATATATGTTTGTTTCTTTTATATTTAGTTCTTTTGCCTTTTCAATTTGTCTTGCCTCGTTTTGGTCTTTTGTACTTACTCTCGCATAGAAAAAATCTTGTTTCATAATTTATAACCCCTTTCCTTATGACACTATTATTATACACGATGTATTGCAAAATGTCAATGTATTTTTGAAATATATTGCAAAATATTTTTATAGACATTTTGCAATATATTTTCTTTGTTTTTTCTATATGTCAAAATCTATACTTTATGAAACAAGATTTTTGTTTATATCATTGCTTGCATTTCTGCTATTCTTTTTTCTTCCGCTTTTCTATAATCTTCTACAATTGCAAAAACTTCTTCTTGATATGGTTTATAGAATAATAGGTTTAAGCCATTGCCAAAATATGAATTGTCTTTCTTCTCAATTGCTCTATATATGAATTCATATGTAAAACCTAATCTCATCAAATCGTTTACCTGCTTAACTAACAGGTGCGCGATGTCATACTCTTGCGCCAACTCTTTCAAAACTTCTATAACTTCTCTCCTATACTGCCTCTCGCGCCCAAGTAGTGTTTCTTTATTCAGTTCTTTTTCAATATCTATTTCTCTATTATTAGCACTGCTTTGGGAATACTCATTCCCGATTTGGTGGGCGCGATTACCAAAAACGGAATCAACTTTTCCCAAATTAGGAATTGACTTACTCATTCCCAAATTAGGAAGCGCGCCCTCTAATTGTTTACTTGTAATTTCTCCATTCTCGTTTATATATTCATTCTCTCCAATTGGGTATAATACCTCAATTGATTTGAATTTATCGTGGACTATAAAGCCCTTTTTCACAAGCCCTGATAAAACTTCTGAATAGTGATTTGATTGTATATTTGCTATATCGCAATAATGACTAATAGCCCAACAATAAGGTTTGCCATTTTTATCTTTTTCGGCTTGTCCGCATATTGCATAATATAGTCTTCTTTCTCTCTCTGTTAATGCTCTATTTGCATATTTCATAACCACATCTGGTATCATATAAAAGTAATAGCCATTCATTACCATTTGACTTCCATTTGGCTTTTTGTTTATTAACAAGAGTGGTTTATTATAATTGTCATTTGCCATTTTTTCTATCTCCTTTTTCAGCATAATTTTATGCTTGAATTTATAATTTGTTTATTTTTCTCTTGTCTATTTTACCCCCTACCCACCTCATATTATTATTTATTTACTTTAATAATAATTTACAATAATAATATTTTACTTTCTTTTTTATATAGTGTAGTAGGCGCAGACAATGTTTACAATTTTTTCAGTAAGTTCGCGCCATTCCCACGAGGGGAATATATTTTTATATTTTGCATATAAAAACCATATAACTAACCCCCACTGATGTTCCTCTTTACTTTTTATAGATTTGTTGTATTGTATGTTCTTTTAGACTTTCCAATTGTCTTATTATTTCATTATATTCAAAATATAACTTTAATTGTTCTTGCTGTTGATTATATGCTTTTATAAAATCTTTTTCGTTTGTGTTTTCTATTTCTCTTATCATTCTCCTTTGTTCGTTTTCAAGCGCCCTAATGGCATTAGCACACACAATTTGTGGTTGTATTAAGTTATAATAGTCCATCGTTATTAAACCTCCTAATTTGGCTTTCTAAAAGCCTTTGCTTTTCTTCTGATAGTCCTCTGCTACCACTTATGAAATTATAAAAAGAACCTTTTGTCATTCCTATTTGTGTCGCAAAATAATTATATGTAATGCCCTGTTCCTCTTTAATTTCTTTTAACTTTTTTCTAATAATGTCTTGTTGCATTTGTCCTCCTCGATTTAAAAAATCTAACCATTAACTTCAAAGAAAAAGGAGAGTAAATTACATTTAACAATTTATTCAACTCACTCTCGTATTAAATGTGTCGTTTAAAGGTGGTGTTTAGATTTTTTCATCTTTTCTAATAAAATTATAATTCACTGCCAACTAGATTACAAATATTCGACCAAGTCAAGTATTGCATTTAGTAGTAACAACTCTATTTTAGTATTTCTACTACTAACGCGAATTCATTGCAAGAGTAAGCGCTCGAGGTAGCCAAGTTTGAATTAGAGTTATTTCTACTAATTTAGAGTTTATACTACTAAACATTTTGGCAATTACCTAAAATATGGTAATATTATGTCGTAATTTGTAGAAAGGAATTGATAATTATGAAGATTACATTAGATACTGAAACAAATGAAACACTTTGTCCGCCCGAATTCTTTGCATATATTAGAAGTATTAACGATGCGGCTGAATTAACAGGTGGCAAAAACACACTTACACCAGAAGCATATTTAGACAAACTTGTAAAAGATTGTTCTAAAAAAATAGTAAACAAAAAAGAGAAAACAAAAACTAGAACAAAAGCAAGTAAAAACACAAAAATAGCAACAATACATAGCGCATAATAACAAAATTCGACATTTTTATCACACACAATATGTTTGAATATAGGTAGGCAATCAATATGCCTATCTATTTTGTATAAAGGAATATTGAATTATGAATTATATTATTAAACTTTTAAGAGTACAACATATGTATTCACAACAACAGGTTGCAGATTACTTGTCAGTTTGTCAAAAAACTTATTCAGATTATGAAACAGGCAACACAAGAATATCTTTGGAAATTCTTATTAAACTTGCCAAACTTTATAATGTAGATATGAATTATATAACAGGTTTAAGCAAACAAGCCAAACCATTCCCAACAGAATAAATATAGCGCGAAAAAGTCAAACTAACTTTTCGCGCATTTTTACATATTAAATTTTTTTATATGTTTAACAACTGCTTTTTCTTTGCTTCAAATTCTTCTTTTGTTATTATTTCTTGGTCTAACAATTTTTTATATTTAAGTATTTCATCAGCTTCGCTTGTTTGTTGTATATTAGATTGTTCTACATTTTTAATATTTCCATTACATATTATTTCTAATAAGGCTGTGATTTCTTGTGCCTGCTGTATTGCTGATTTATATACAATACTATCTTTTTTGGTTTCTGCTGAAATTAATGTAATTTTCTCTAATGGGTTATTAATATTGTTTAAATTAATAATTACTTCTAGTCTGTTACATGTTGACTTTGACTTATGCCCTGTAACACCACCTACTATTGCCCCTATTCCACCAAACAGCAATCCACCTACTATTGCGCGACCGACTCCTCCTTTAGAAATGCTGTTGCCATCTTCAATAACTTCGTAATTTAAAATTTCAGAATAATCATGTGCTTCTTTTACTTTATTTCTCCAAAAACCTTTTGGAACAGCCCATTGCCTTTTTGCTTCATCTAAATATAAGCACCCTCTGACTTGTTTTGTTGCATTAAAGTTTTGAACATTTTCTACTGCTGTAATCTCGTTTTTAATTGAATTCATTCCTATGTTTTCATATTTTATTTCTACTTTTGGGTTCCATAGACCTTGCTTAGCAACTATTACGGCTTCATTAGAATTAGAAAAATCTATATTATATATATCAGACAAGGCATTACCCATTGTTAGTTGACACTTGAATTCACAATTACTTTTTTCTGTTTTGTATACAAAACTCTCTTCTTCCTTAATTCTACATATTTCTTGATTATCTATATAGCAAATCATTTTACAAGCGCCACCACTTACACCTATTTTCCTTTTTATTAATATTTTTGACATTATCTATCACCTTTTTTAATTATACTACACATTATAAATAATTAAAAGTAACCTCATTGAATATTTATCTTAGTTTGTAAAATTATTTTAATTATAATCATTTGACTATTGTCTAACATTATTTTATATTTAAGCCCCTCTTTATCTATTTGAGTCGCAGTATATATGTCAATGCCAATTTTTATATTTGTTTTTGTATCGTGTAATTCTATATATTTAGTTCTTTTGTTAAAGGTATATTGTGGCTTATTTAACAAAACTTTTATGCTAACCGCGCCTACTATTTCAAGCTCAATGTTTTGCCATTCCTGCGCTTGTAACTTACTTTTTAATTCTTCAATTTGTTTATCAATTGTATTCATACATTTACCCCCTCTTTATGCTCTCATTAAATTTGAAAGTGGAGAATGCTTTTGATATTGCATTCTTAAATCATCACATTGCAAATCTAAATATGCTTCCTCTGTTACTGTCACACTTGAATGTCCTAATATTTTTGACAATGTGTAAATATCTCCACCACTCATTAAAAATCGTTTAGCAAAATTATTTCGTAGCATATGAGGGTGTATTTCCCCAATTCCAATTCTTCTTCCATATTGCCTGAAATTCTTTTCGTAACTTCTCACTTGCAATTGTGTTCCTCGTGTACTGCAAAAGATATAAGTTGTGTGGTGGTATCTATCTTTGTATTGTAGCCACCTCTTTAATTCTTTTAGCATTTGAGTCGAGAAAAACACAAATCTTTCTTTTTTGCCTTTTGTGTTCTCTCCTGGTAGTCTAATTGTTCTTCTAACAAAATCTATTTCAGTTTCTTTTATAAGTAATGTTTCTCCTAACCTCATTCCTGTATCAAATATCAATTGCGCGATTATATAGTCCCTGTATTCGTAAAACTTTGACAGGTCAAAACATTTTAAAAGTTTATTCATATTTACATCATCTATATAACCAACTGCTTTTCGTGGGTTTACCAATTGCCTAATTCTTCTAATTGGGTTTATGTTTATGTATCTATTATCATACATATAATTGAAAAACACTTTGATATTTCTAATGTAATTATTTATAGTTGTTTTAGTCATAGGCTTTTTGTAGTCCTCTCTATTTTCAGGACAATTAGTTTTAAGTGTTGCTTGATTTCCAACAACTGTGTACTTGCCTCTTTCTTCTAAATACTTGATGTATTCCCTGATGTGTATCTCGCGCACCTCTGCTGCCTCTTTAATCTTGTGTTTTTCTTTAAGGTAATTTGCAAATAACCTTAAAGTTAAGTCATAACTTCTTAATGTCTTTTTTGATAAGTTTTTGACATCACAATAATTCATAAAATCGTCAATGTCATAGTCAATTTGTTCCATAAAAAAACTCCTCCCCTTTATTGTTGTATTTAACCTAAATACATACCAATAAATTGAAAAAGTTTATTGCATTATTTTATACTTATTTATTGCACTACACACGGATTTTCTACATCAATTAGTTCGCTTTTCATAGAGTTAGTTGCACTAGTTTGTACTTAAACCACACTTCTTACAAGACTTCCTGTATTTTTACATTCAAGCCTAATTTTAT
>JAZRUV010000032.1:0-48559 GCA_045652705.1 Clostridia bacterium | reverse complement strand
ATTAAAAAAGAAGTAATTGAGCTAAAAGAAAGAACAATACAAGTGCTTGAAAAATATAACAACACTATGTCTGACCTTTTAGAATAAATATAGAATAAAATAGTACTAACTGTAATAAACATAGATTAGGTGAAAGTCTATGAAAAATACAGTTAGTTTTTTTGAACGCTGCAAACAATATATATTAAATTTATTTAAGTATGCTAAAGTAACAACTAGTTTTTTAGTATCTACAGTTTTAATTATAATATGTGGAATATATTTTCTGAAAACTTCAAACGGTATAGAGGGACTAATTACATTTGCAACAAACGTAAGATTAGAAAAAGATACAAAAGAATATACAGTAGCAGATTTAATGAAAGCCTACCCTGTGTTTAACGGGGATAACTATGTAGTAGAAAAAGCTCAAGAAGTACAAGTTGTGGACAAAGCGCAAAACGATAACATAAGTTCAGATACAAGTCTATTTGACGCAAGTGCAGTAGATGTTGTTTCAAATTATATTACAATAACTAAGGAAAATTATACTAAGAAATCTACTAAAAATTACGATAGGATAGACATGTATGGATTTACGGTTTATGATTATTCATCTAAGAATATAGACTATCAAGAATTAATGGGAAGAAATGTGGATTTAACAAAAAAGAGCGACCCTGTACTTTTATATTGTTCACATACTTCTGAAACTTATGATAATAGTGAAAACTTTAAGTTCGAGTATACAGGAAATTATAGGACAAAAGATGGAAAGTATAATATGTTATCTGTTGCTAGTATAATTGCAAATACTTTAAAAGATAGAGGATTTACAACTGTCTTTGACACCACACCTCACGATTATACCTCTTATGATAATGCATACAAAAACTCGTTGAAAACAATAAATACAAATTTAAATAAGTACAATAGATTCGGTATTATGATAGATGTACATAGAGATGCTGCCGCTGACCTTAGCTTTGGACCAACAACAACTGTAAATGGAAAACAAACAGCCAAACTTATGCTTGTAGTAGGTGTGGGGTATGACGCACTTCCTAATGAATACTGGGAACAAAATTTAGCACTAGCTTTAAAGATAGCAAAACTTGGAGAAGAAATGTATCCAGGACTATTTAGACATATTCTTGTAAGAGATGCAAGATATAACCAACATTTAGCTCCTGGTTCACTTCTTGTAGAAGTTGGAGCGACAGGTAACACGTTAGAAGAAGCATATTATGGTGCTAGATGTTTTGCTAATATACTAAGTAAGTTGTATAAATAAGAGACGTTGACATAATAGTGAGAGCGTGGTATAATGTCATTGTTAGTAATTAAGGAGTACTAACCTTAATAGGGAAACTAAAAAACGATTAAAAGGAGCTAACAATGAGAATTGGAATTATTACTGAGGTTATCCAAAAAGTGGATATCGGTAGTGGTGAATATGGAGTTTGTTTAGAGATTACCACAAAAAGGGACAATGCTATTCTGTGTATACCATTTTCTCGATCTGACTATCTGCAAGAATTTCTGATGCTTTTGGGGAAGGAAAGTCTATCGGCGGTGAATGATGTTCCTGTGCGTATGCTCGGTACCATTGAGCCAGGAGATGATGGTTCTGTTTCAGAAGAGATAGAAATTGTGGCTGTTGGAGACTTATTGGAGGATGCGTGGCTGGTGTTTGCTGATGAAGATGAAGTAGACATTGTAGATTTTGAGGCACTTATCAAGGAATTAGGATTACAAGATGCAGAATATGTAATGATGTATTAAAAAAAGCGGTAGAGATATTTTCTCTACCGCTTTACATATATGTTGGAATAATTTTTAAGAATTCTGTAAGGTTGAAAATACAAACCTCATATGCTATAATATAGTTCGTAAGTAAAATGTAAAGAGCAACTAATTAGAGCTCTTACAGAAGAATTTATTTAATAATAAAATGAAAGGACGTAAAACAATGGATATTATTTTAGCTGTAATTATATTTGTATTAGTAAGCTTGTTCCTATTGCAGCTTGCTAAAAAGGTAGAGAAAAAGAATTGTACCTACGAAACAGTCTTTTGTCGTGATGTAAGAGCTGAGCTTGGAATGTTTGCTTATCCGTCACAAGTTGAGGAAAAGAGAGAACAGTTGAATAGGAAAGAGTCTAAATTTTAATGGGGAGAATATAATTATGAAAATTGTTGTGACTAACGATGTTATTCTTGAAGCATCAATGAGCAGTGGGGAAAAAGGACTTATGCTCGATGTGTATTTAGGGCGGAAAAATAATGTAAAATCCGTAAGAGTTGCAGAAATGAACTATATAGAAAAGTTTTTGGAAGTTACAGATAAGAAGGATTTAGATGAAGTGAAAAATGTTCCCGTTCGTATGGTGGGTAGAGTAAGGCCGGAAGGCGAAGTAGAGTTTATGGCAATAGGGCATTACTTACAAGACAAATGGCTATTAACAATACCAACGGTGAATACGTGCTTCCTTCGCTTTGAAAGGTTAGTTAAAATGATGGGCGGAGAGTTAGATAATATTACAATATGGATTGAATAAAACTTAATAACACACGAAATTTTCGTGTGTTATTTTTGAGGATTAATTATAGTAAAATATGGTATTTTACAAAATTTTCACCTATTACTTGCAATTGTTTTAAATAAATTATATAATATAGCTAGACAAATTATAAATTAACAATATGGTTTTTAAGCAATGTCTAAAATATATTAAAATGGTTGTGTTTTACACAATTTATATAGATCGGATATTGTACTTTGAAAAATAAATATGGAGGTAAAAAAATGACAGGAATAATTATAGCAATTGTTGCTACTCTTGCCGTTTGTGTACCTTCGTCTTTTGTTATAGGGGTTTCTCATAGAAAAAAACAAGCTATGAAAGACCTAGAGAGTGCAGAACATAGAGCAGAAAAAATAATAAATGACGCAAAACAAGACGCAGATAGAGTGAAAAAAGATGCATTAATAGAAGCAAAGGATGAAGTTATAAAGCAAAAAGAGGAAGCAGACAAAGAGATTAAACAAAGGAAACTTGAAGTAGAAAAAGCTGAACAAAGAGTAAATCAAAGACAAGATTTAGTAGATAAAAGATTTGCTTTAATTGAAGAAAAAGAAATAAGCTTTTCTATGAAACAACAAAATCTTGAAAAGAAAGAAAAAGAACTTGAACAAGCATATGAAAAAGAACAACAAGAGCTTATTAGAATTTCTAGACTTTCAGTTGAAGATGCTAAACGCGAACTTATGACTAGACTAGAAAACGAAATGAAAACAGAAATGGCAAACTACATTGTAGATGCACAAGCTAAAGCTAAATTTGAAGTAGATAAAAAAGCTAAGCAAATGTTAGTTGGAGCAATTCAAAGATGTGCAGCAGACCATACTTCTGAAGCTACTATTTCAGTAGTGAATCTTCCTTCAGATGATATGAAGGGAAGAATAATAGGTAGAGAAGGTAGAAACATTAAATCTATAGAAACATTAACCGGTATAGATATAATAATTGACGATACACCAGATGTTATCGTATTATCTAGCTTTGACCCTATACGTAGAGAAGTTGCTCGTCTTGCAATAGAAAGACTTATTGCAGATGGTAGAATACATCCAGGAAAAATAGAAGAAACAATTGAAAAAGCAAAAATAGAAGTTGCAAATACAGTTAAGGAAGAAGGAGAAAGAGCACTTTATGAAACAGGTGTAATTAATCTAAATCCAGACTTAATTCAACTTTTAGGTAAGCTTAGATATAGAACAAGTTATGGACAAAATGTTCTTAACCATTCTATAGAAGTTGCACACATTGCAGGACTTCTTGCATCAGAATTAGGACTTGATGTAACTTTAGCTAAACGTGCTGGACTTCTTCATGATATTGGTAAATCTGTTGACCATGAAGCAGAAGGAACACACGTAGAACTTGGTGTTGAAATATTAAAGAGATACAAAGAATCAGATAAGGTAATAAATGCTGTAGCAGCTCACCACGGTGACTGTGAACCAACAACAATGGAAGCAGTACTTATACAAGCAGCTGATGCAGTATCTGCATCAAGACCAGGAGCAAGACGTGAAACAGTAGATGCTTACATAAAGAGACTTCAAAAACTTGAAGAAATTTGTGATGGATATAAAGGTGTAGATAAATCTTATGCTATCCAAGCGGGTAGAGAAATAAGAATTATTGTAAAACCTGAACAAATAAATGATTCTGAAGCTGTTATAATGGCTAGAAATATAGCTAAACAAATTGAAGATGAAATGAGCTATCCAGGACAAATTAAAGTAAATGTTATTCGTGAAACAAGAGCTGTAGAGCTTGCAAAATAACAAGATATAAGAATGTTGTATATATATGCAGCATTCTTTTTTGTCGTTTTTTGCGATGGATAGTTTGTTAGAGTGAGTAACACTTCAAGTTTTTAGAAAAAAACTTAAGTAAAATTATTTGCAAATATATATTTTAGCAATATATAATAGTTTTATACTATTTAATTTATTCTATTAAGTTAAATCTATTATTTAAAATTCAAATAACATTTATTCAAAATGTAATCTTTGTAATGTTAAATTAATATTAAGTTATATGAATGTTTTCTTATTTATACAGTAAAGTTGAATTGGTCGGCACTGTCGACCAAATTGGAGAAAAATTTATTCAATATAAATTTTATTAATGCATCTAATTTGTGCGGCAATGCCGCACAAATTGAAAGAAGATATTTTGTTAAAGAAACTAAAAAAGTAATAGTACATTGAATTCGCGCGGCATTGCCGCGTGAATTGAGAAGGATATTTTGTTAGGAATTTGAAAAACAGTAGTCATCGAATTCGGTCCGCATTGCGGACCGAATTGGAAAACACATTAAATATACAATAAAAAGGAAGTGGTCTATGTAATGAGTAAAGAAATGGTTAGTATAAATGGTAATAAAGTAAATATAGACAATATTTACAAAGATATTAAAGAAAAAATTATTTCAGCTCGTGGTAAAATGTTAAAGCATATTGATACAACTATGGTAGAAATATATTGGTATATTGGTAAAATAACATATGAGTTGTCTGGAAATAGTACCAAAGCAAGTTATGGAAAACAAGTAATAGAACAGTTATCTGTAAGACTAACTAATGAGTTTGGAAATGGTTTTTCTATAATGAGTATAAGAAGAATGCGCAAGTTTTATGAGCTATATCCAATTCTTGCGGCAGTGCCGCATGAATTAAGCTGGTCACATTTTAGAGAACTAATAAAGATAAACAGAAAAGAAGAACGAGAATTTTATGAAATAGAAGCAATAAAGTCTAATTGGAGTTATAGAGAATTAAATAGACAAATAAATACCAAATTATATGATAGATATCTAATATCACCAAATAAAAGTAAAATTATGAATGAGGCTAAAAATGGATTAATAGAAAAAGAACCACAAGAGCTATTAAAGACACCATATATTTTCGAATTTGCTGGTTTAAAAGAAAATAAAAACTATTTAGAAACAGATTTAGAAAAGGCTTTGCTTTCACATTTGACAGATTTTTTATTAGAACTTGGAAGAGGATTTTCTTTTGTTTCAAACCAACAAAGAATTAAAATAGGATTAGAATATTATTATCCGGATTTAGTGTTTTACAATAGACTTGATAAGTGTTTCGTAATAATAGATTTGAAAATAGGGAAATTGACTCATCAAGATATTGGACAAATGCAAATGTATGTTAATTATTTTAAGAAAACGGAAATGGTAGAAGGTGAAAATGAGCCTATTGGAATATTGCTTTGTGCAGATAAAGATGATACTGTGGTGGAAATGATATTAGGGGAAAATAGTAAAAACATTTATGCTTCAAAGTATCTTACATATATGCCATCAAAAGATGAGTTAATAAACATTATAAAAGAAGAAAAAGAATTAATTGAATTAGTAAAAAGTGAAGCTATTGAATACTAAACTAAAACGCACACATAATATTTTAGGGTGTTTCAAATGAGAATTAGATTATTAAAAAGAAATGAAATAAACATAGTAGCCAAGCTATTTGTGGAAAGTTATAAAAAGGATGAAAAGTCAAGAAGATGGGATGAAACATATGCTGAAAAATTCATATTAATGCAATATAGAATTTGTAAGGATTTATGCTTTGTAGCAGTAGATAATGATAAAATAGTGGGAGTTGCACTTGCAGTAGTTTTACCAGAATTTAATAAAGAGATAGTAGATTTTAAAGTATTATTAGTACATCCAGATTATAGAAGAAAAAAGATAGGTTCTAAGCTTATGAGAAAAGTATGTATAAAAGCTGAAAACAAATACAATATTCGTGAAATTGAATCCAGCATTTATACATTAACAAATTTTCCAATAACTTGGTATGAAAGCATTGGTTTTAGAACAAGAAAAAACTATGAAGTAACAAGGGGAATTATAGAGAATATATTAAAAGTAGTATAATTATTTCCCTTTTATAAGAGAACCTCTAGTAATTAATCCATTATCATTAAATTTATCTAATAGAGAGTCTACTGTTTTGTCCACTTTGCAAGTTTTCGCGTTTGCAGTATCGAATAAATTTAATTGAGCTGCACCGTGTGATTCTAGACAAGACAGATTTATTCCAATAAGTCTAAGAGGTTCTTTCTTATACATATCATAAAAAATTCTCTTACAAATTTTAAAAATTTCCGTTGTTGAGTCTGTTGAACTATCTAGTGTTACAGAACTAGAGTAAACATCAAAATTATTGGTTTTTAAAGTTACAGAAATATTTTTAGTTTTCATTTTTTCATGTCTTAGTCTTATACAGGTATCGTTCACAATATCTAAAATAAAATTATATATTTCATCTATGTCTGTTAAATCATAAGAAGATGTTTTGCTGTGACTTACAGATTTAGGAACTTCTTTCTTTTCGTGCTTTTCGTCTATATCCATTCCCCAAGCAAAATTATATAATTCTTCGCCGTGAGATTTTAAATGAGCTTTTAAAATTTCAACATTTGTGTTAGCAAGTTTTCCAACAGTATTAATTCCAATTTCTCTTAATTTTTTAGCAGATTTTGGTCCCAGTAAAAACATATCTTCAACCTTAAGCGGCCAAAGTTTTTCTTTAATTTCACTTTTAAATAACGTATGTATTTTATTTGGTTTTTCAAAGTCGCTTGCTATTTTTGCAAGATATTTTGTATCTGAAATCCCAATGTTTACTGTAAATCCCAATTCGTTAAATATTTTATTTTGTATCTCACACGCTACATCCATATAACTTCCGAGTATAGGCACGTATTCTATAAAATATTCATCTACAGAATAAGGTTCTACAACATCTGAATAATTTTCTAAAAGCTTTTTCATTCTTTTACTTTGCAAGTTATAAAAGTCGTGATGGGGTGTGTATAGCACAAGATTAGGACATTTATTCTTAGCTTGAAATATTGCTTCACCAGTTTTTACTCCCATTGCTTTAGCTTTTGGAGATTTTGCAAGAATAACTCCAGTACGGTTCTTAGGGTCTCCGGCTACGGCAGATTCTATATTTCTAATATCTATTTTTTCACCATTTTGCATTAGATAAATTGCTTCCCAAGAAAGAAAAGCATTATTTACATCTATATGGAAATATATTTTATACAATTTAATCACCAATAACATTATACAAACAAAAGTTTGTTAAGTCAATGGAAATAAAAGGAGAATGCTATGAAAATATATTTAGTTGAAAGTACACTCAATAAAGAACTATATAACCACTTAAAACAAAAACATATTGTGGTTAGTAAAAGAAAATTAAATGAAGCAAGAGTTGTTATAGTGAACAAAGTGCATAATGTAAGGCGAGCTTTAGATATAGTGGATTTTGCTTTAAGTCAAGGAATAGAAGTTATATGTATAAAGAATAGTTTTGCTAAAGAACATTATGTGTGTAACTATTTGATAAAAAATGGTGCAAGTTATGTGTGAGAAAAAAATAAAGTGAGTGAATTAAGAAATGATAGTATGTAAATTCGCTAGACACTGTCTAGCGAATTAAGATAAATGAAAAACAAACTTGTATGAGAGTTTTGAATTCGTCACACACTGTGTGACGAATTCAAAGGGGAAAAGGAGGATAAAAATGAATGAAATTGATACGAATTTTAATGAGATAGTACAAATGATAGAGGTAAGAAGAAATAATGCATATAAGAAAGTTAACGAGGAACTCATTTCGCTATACTGGGATTTTGGTAAATACATAAGTGAAAAGATATGTAGTGGCGAATGGGGGAATAAAATAGTTGAAAGGTTAGAAGAATTTATGCAAGACAAATATCCAACTTTAAAGGGATTTAATAGAACAGGAATATATAGGATGAAACAATTTTACGAGACCTATAAAGATAATGAATTTGTCTCACCGTTGGTGAGACAAATTAGTTGGACTAATAATCTTTTAATATTAAGTGCAACAAATACAATGAAAGAAAAGGAATTTTATATTAAAATGTGCATAAAAAATAATTATACGAAAAGAGAATTAGATAGACAAATAAGTAGTGGTTATTACGAAAGATATATGTTATCTGAAGGTAAAGCATTACCTAGTGTAACTAAAACAATTGATGAAAATGACTATCCAAATATAAATATATTGGACACATATAGTTTAGAGTTTTTGAATTTGCCAAGCGAATATTCAGAAAAAGATTTAAGAAAGTCAATAATTGCTAATTTAAAGGAATTTATACTAGAAATAGGTAAAGATTTTTCTTTTGTTGGAGAGGAATATAAAGTTCAAGCTAGTAATCACGATTACTTTATAGATCTATTGTTTTATAGTAGGGCATTAAGATGTTTAGTAGCATTTGAATTAAAAATAGGTGAGTTCAAACCAGAATATATATCTAAAATGGATTTTTATTTAGAAACATTGGATAGAAAGATTAAGAAGAAACATGAAAATCCTAGTATTGGAATAATATTATGTGCAAATAAAGATGATGAAGTAGTAGAGTATGCTATGAGTAGAACGTTATCTCCTACAATGGTAGCTGAGTACAAACTAAATCTAATAAATAAAGAACTATTACAAGAAAAATTAAGAGAAATCTCCGATGTAGTAGAAGAAAACGTCAAAACGTAAAAGTATTTTTTGCATTGATTATTCAAACTTAAATTGTGTCACCACTGGTGACACAATTTAGGGCAAAAATATAACACATTATAAACATTATGTCAATTGTCTCACCAGTGGTGAGACAATTTGAGAAAAAATATGGGTTAATTATTTGTAGACATTAAATAAATTGTCGCGCCATTGGCGCGACAATTTAAAAACATCTTAATTAATGGCCTTATAAACAATTTAATAATTATTAATATAAATGTTTGAAATGCTTATAGGAGTAAGAATACATAGAAAATGCAAATAATATTATATTAATAAAAAACGTACGAGCATGACTTGAATTTGTCGCGCCACTGGCGCGACAATTACAAAAGGTACAAATATTTGTAAATATCCAGTTGAATTTTCAAAACTGTAATATTATAAATAAATAATTTAAAAGCAATGAGGTTGCGGCTGTAATTATGTAAAATCGTCAACTTTACAAATGTTATGTTCTGTGATATAATTGCAACAGCAAAAAATATACTCTATAATAATTTTAAGGAGGAACTACAATGAACAAAGAATTAAATATGGTTTTGGGATTAATGTCAGGAGAAGAATATGCAAAGTGGTATAGTTTGCTTAAAACAAATCGGAAGGCGTTAAATTTTATAAAAACATTTGCCCCTACAATATGTGAGTGCTTGGAAAAACTGAAATTTGTAGATGATGAAGAACATGAAGTTAGATTTAATCACGATGATACTATCATTCCGAGAAAGCAACAGGCATATTTGAGTCAGCTGAGATTTGGTTTTGAAAGTGGCCTTTGTGAAAAACAAATGGAAAAATGTCTGTATATTGGCTGCAATGCACAGGAAATTCATGAAATTATTTTGGGTTTCTTAAATGGACTCACAGAAGAGCATGTGAATGTATATGCAAAGCCGTATTTTGATGATTCGGATATGAAGCTTATTAGGCTTACATTTGAGCGTGGTTTGTCTGTTGAAGAATCGGGTGAATATTTTAAGAGAGCAAGAAATTCGTCCGTAAAGTATGCGCTTATAGCTATATTAGAGTATGGAATAACAGAAAAAGAAATGTTTAGTAAACTTCAAGAAGGTTTAACACAAGAGCAAATAGATCAATGCAAGATGGAAAAAATGAATGGCTCACAGCTTGATGAAATAGTTTCTGGACTTGAAAATGGTCTTACCTACGAACAAATAAGACTTTATGCAAACAGTGCATTTACTAGCGAAGAAATGAGTGAAATCAGAGAAGGTATAGAAGGCGGATTAACAGTAGAACAGGTACAAGTATATGCCAATCCTAAATATAACATTGTACAGATGCAAGCTATAAGGTGTGGCTTTGATTCTGGCCTTTCATTTGAACAGGTAGGGATGTACGTTAACGAAGACTTTACGTGTGCGCAAATGAATGAAGTATTACTAGGTTTCTTGAACAATTTAACAACAGAAGAAGTAGGGATATACGCAAAAAACCATTTTGATTGGGAGCAAATGCGTGAGATTCGTATTGGATTAGAGGGCGAATTGCCAGTATCTAAAGTAAATATTTATGCTAAACCTTATTTTAATGCTGAGCAAATGAAAAAAATTCGAATTGGATTTATACAGGGCTTGGCGGAAAGCAAAGTCAAAATATATGCGGACAAAAAATTTAGTCCCCACGAAATGGAAGAAATTCATCGGGGACTTGTAGGCGGATTAACTGCAGAGCAAGTTGCAAAATATGCAAATACAATATTTTGTGCGGCGCAAATGCGCACGATTCGTTTGAGTTTACGAGCGAATTTAACCGAAGAACAAATTGCAATGATTGCAAACGAAAAATTAACTTATTCTCAAATGGATGAAATTCGACTGGGTTTTGTAAACGGACTGACTATGGAGCAAGTAAAAAGCTATGCGCATCCTGAAATGGTGGTTGGTTCAATGAGAATATTAAGGAAAGAATACGAAAGAAAAAATTTAGAGCAACTGTTTAATTAAACATATAAGAGGGATGGACTTTGTTCCATTCCTCTTATCTTTGCTACAATATTATACAAATCAATCCGCCGCTACCTTCTTAAATTGTGTCAACACTGTTGACACAATTACAAAAATATATATTGAAGTGTTGAAATAAAAAAGTATATAGTATAAAATAATGGTAAGATTATAGGAGGAAAAACAAATGAATAAGAAACAAATAATGGGATTAGTAGTAACTTTAGCAATAATAGTTATGGCTATAGTTGTATTGCTTTTAGTAACAGGCCAAAAAGAAGACGGTGGTGAACAGAATTTAAATTCTAATGTTGTAAATAACAACGTTGTTAACAACAATAATAATGAAAGTAATAGTAATCAAAACAATAAATATGATGTAATAACAGAAGATGTAGTTAGAAATCACAAAGTTACACCAATTAGTGATTTTACATATGCTGAAATAGCAGGTGGAATAGAAATAAGAAACTACAATGGAACTGATGATATAGTAGTTATTCCAGAAACAATAAATGGGCAAAATGTTGTAAGCGTTGGCGGCTACGTGTTTGCAAATGAAAGTGGAGTCAAGGGTGTATATATTCCAAACACAGTAAAAGAGATAGGAGCAACATTTGCTAATAACAAAAAGGTAGAAGTAGTTGTTTGTGAGGGAGTAGAAGTCATAAGAGCAAGTACTTTCCTTAATTGTACAGAATTAACAAATGTAATATTAGGAGATGTATTAAAAGAATTGGGAGATAAAGCTTTTGCGGGTTGTACTAAATTAAATGAACTATATATTGCGCCTTCTTTAAAGAATATTGATGAAAGTAATAAACGTATGATGTTTTATAGATGTTCTAATTTAACACTTCACGGAAAATCTGGAAGTTACATTGAAATATTTGCAAAAGAACAAAATATACCATTTGTAGCAGAATAAAATAAAAATATATAATTAGGAGAATATAGGAGGAAAACAAATGAATAAAAAACAAATAATTGGTTTAGTAGTAACCGTAGCAATAATAGCTATGGCAGTTGTTGTATTGGTTTTGGTAACTGGTTCAAAAGAAGATGGTGGAGAACAAAATTTAAATTCTAATGTTACAAATAACAATGTTGTTAACAATAATAATGAAAGTGATAGTAATCAAAACAATAAATATGATGTAATAACAGAAGATGTAGTTAGAAATCACAAAGTTACACCAATTAGTGATTTTACATATGCAGAAATAGCAGGTGGAATAGAAATAAGAAACTACAATGGAACTGATGATATAGTAGTTATTCCAGAAACAATAAATGGACAAAATGTTATAAGAGTTGGCGGAATGGTATTTGCCAATGAAAGTACGGTAAGAGGAATATATATTCCAAATACTGTAAAAGAGATAAGTACCATATGTGGAAACAATAAATATGTTGAAGTTGTTGTATGTGAGGGGGTTGAAATTATAGCAGACAATGCGTTTAATAATTGTCCATCATTAACAACGGTTGTGTTAGGAAATTCGTTAAAAAGCATTGGAGAAAATGCATTCTTCTTCTGTTCTAATTTAAAAGAATTGTATATAGCACCTACATTAACAACAATTGATACTACTATTGCACCGACGATTTTCTATTTGTGTGACAGTCTAACACTTCACGGAAAAGCTGGAAGCTATATTGAAACATTTGCAAAAGAACAAAATATACCATTTGTAGCAGAATAAATTAAATATATAAATTTTAAATTGTGCCAACACTGTTGACACAATTTATCTTTGCTATAATATTATACAAATTAATCCGCCACTACCTTCGTTAATTAATCTTTCTAATGTTTCTTGTATCTTCATTTGAGCCTCATCTGGCATTTTGTATAGTTTGTTGTGTAAGCCTTCATTTACAAGTTCGTGTAAAGACTTGCCAAATATATTTGAACTCCATATTGCTTTAGGGTCGTTTTCAAATTCTGCTAATAGATATTTTACCAAATCTTCAGACTGCTTTTCGCTACCAACTATAGGAGACACTTCTGTTTCTATATCTGCTCTAATCATATGAATAGATGGGGCAGAAGCTTTAAGTTTTACACCATATTTTGTTCCTTGTTTTACTATTTCAGGTTCTTCTAAACTTAATTCATCTATTCCTGGAGTTACAATTCCATAGCCTTTAATTCTTACTTGTTCTAACGCATCTTTTATTTTATCATATTCTTTCTTTATACTAGAATAGTCATCTATTGCTTTGAAAATATCGCATTCGGTTGTTATGGTTGTATTTGTTTTTTCGCTTAACACTTTAAAGAATACGTTATCATTAATTTGCATATTAAGCTTTATTGTTCCATCAGACATTTGCGCATCATCTACGGTTATAGCTTTAAATATATCTGTTTCTTTAGTCATATCTTGTATAATCTCATTTATTTGTCTAATAGAATAGTCTCCACTAAATTTTTCTTTAATAACTGTTACAACTTCCTGTTTTAATGGATATTTAGTATCTAACATATTAAACCAAAGTGGAAGTTTAAAGCTTATTTCGGTTACTGGGAATTCTTCTAACACTCTTGAAAACACCTCTGTTATATCTTTTTCTTTAAGCTCTAAAATGTTCGCACTAATAACAGGAACGTCATATTTTTCTTCTAGTGAACATCTTAAATCTTGTGCACTCTCGCTATTTGGATTTTTAGAATTAAGTAAAATAGCAAAAGGCTTCTTGTACTCTTTGAGCTCAGACACAACACGTTCCTCTGCTTTAACATAGCTTTCTCTTGGAATATCTGTTATGCTTCCATCTGTAGTTATTACTAACCCTATAGTAGAGTGGTCAGAAATTACTTTATGTGTTCCTGTTTCAGCTGCTTCAATAAAAGGTAGTTCATTGTCTGACCAAGGAGTTCTTACCATACGTGGCATATCTCCTTCCATATGGCCTATTGCATCATCTACTAAGTAGCCCACACAGTCGACAAGTCTTGTTTTCATTTTTACATTTCCATCTAGAACAATTTCAACAGATTCATTTGGAACAAATTTTGGCTCGGTCGTCATAATTGTTTTACCTGCAGCACTTTGTGGTAGTTCGTCAACTGCACGTTCCTTTCTATGTTTATCTCCAATTGCTGGAATTACTAACCTTTCCATAAAGTTTTGTATAAATGTAGATTTACCTGTTCTTACAGGACCAACAACACCAATATATATATCACCGCCAGTCCTTACAGCTATATCCTTGTAAATGTCTACGCTCTTCATATCTTACCTCCAATAATTCTTAATACAAATATACGAGCAAGCTTTAAAATTATTACAAATATTTATGTGAAAAAATTAAAAGTCTTGTTTTTACTTTCTTTTTTGAAAGAATTATAGTAAAATGTATATGAAAAGGAATGAATTTAATATGAATAAGATTTGGAAGATTAAAAAGATAGCAGAAGATAGTGTAAAAGAGTACATAGATAAATTTAACATAACAGAATTTACAGCTAAAATGTTACTTGCAAAAGAAATAGATATGGATAAAATACCAAGTTATTTAAATCCAGATATAGCTAATCTATATGACCCATATTTGCTTCAAGATATGGACAAACTAGTAGAAAGAATTATTGAAGCAAAAGAAAAAAATGAAAAAGTTGCTATATATGGAGATTATGACGTAGATGGAATTACAAGTATAACTTTAATGTATTCCTTCTTAAAAGATTTAGGATTGGACGTAGAATATTATTTGCCAGATAGACAAGAAGAAGGCTATGGTTTAAATAAAGGAGCAATTTTAGCATTAAAAGAAAAAGGAATATCTTTAATTATAACAGTAGACTGTGGAATATCTGCGGTGGAAGAAGTGGAATATGCCAACAGTTTAGGACTAGATGTGTGCATAACTGACCATCACGAGTGCTCAGATGTGTTGCCTAATGCATACAGCATAGTAAATCCCAAGAGACCAGATTCAAAATATCCATTTAATTCTTTAGCTGGAGTTGGAGTTAGCTTTAAAGTATTAAATGCAATAACAAAGAATTTAAATATGCCAGAAGATGCATATTTAAAATATTTAGATATAGTGGCAGTAGGAACAATAGCAGATATTGTGCCTTTAGTTGATGAGAATAGAATAATTACTTCAAACGGACTTAAGATGCTACAAAATACTAAAAATGAAGGATTAAAAGCTTTAATGAAAGTGGCAAGAATTTCAGTAGTGGATTCAGATAACGTGTCATTTGGGCTAGCACCTAGAATAAACGCAAGTGGAAGAATGGCAGATGCTACAGTTGCAGTTAAAATGCTATTATCTACAAATCCTATGGAAGCATATAACTATGCTAAAGTTTTAGATGAGCAAAATATATTAAGACAAGAAGTAGAAAAAAATATATATGAACAAGCTGTAGAAAGAATAGAGCGAGAGGGATTAGACAAGAAAAAGAGTATTGTAATAGAAGGTAAAAATTGGCACCAAGGTGTAATTGGAATAGTTGCATCAAAACTTACAGAAAAATATTTAAAACCAGTAATACTTTTAACATATGAAGAAGATAAGGCAAAAGGTAGCGGAAGAATACCACAAGGCATATCTTTGTATGATGCTTTAACTGAATGTAAAGAGTATTTAACAGCTTTTGGTGGTCATGAACTTGCAGCTGGACTTACACTTGAGACAAAAAATATACCGGTATTTAAAGAAAAATTTGAAGAAACTATTACAAAGATGAAGCCAGATGATTTTATTCGTAATATAGATATAGACTTTGAAGTGTCTAAAAAGGACATGACATTTGATAGTGTAGCGGAGATAGAACGTTTAGCACCATTTGGACAAAAAAATAAAAGACCAGTATTTGTGTATAAAAATTTAAAGGTTGTAAGTGTATCTACATTAAAAGAAAACAAACACCTAAAGTTTAGACTGCAAGATGACAACTTTACAGTCGATGCAATATTCTTTAAAGCAGGAGACAGACGTGATGAGGTAAGACTAGGGGATAAAATAGATGTGGTATTAACCATGAATATTAATGAATTTATGGGATACAAAAACATACAATTTTTATTAGTAGACTTTAAGAAAAGTATAAATTAAGGAGTGGTTTAATGGAACCTACAATTGAAAATGAAAAGATTTGCGAAGGACTAATAGATAAACTTAAAGAAAACAAATTAAAGTATGATGCGAAGAAATTAAGATTCGCATTTGAATATGCATTAAAAATTTATGGCGATACTAAAAGATATAAAGGTGAAACAACATTTGCACACGCTGTACACGTGGCAGAAATTGTTGCAACTTTAAAAATTGGAGTAGAAGCTGTATATGCGGCAATACTTCACGAAGTAACAAAGTTTAAAGAGTACAAATATGAAGACATAGAGAAAAATATGGGTGAAGAAGTTGCCACTCTTGTTAAAGATGCAAGTAAGCTTTATTTGTTAAACTATGATGGACAGCAAGAAATAGAAGCAGAAAATCTAAGAAAAATGTTTATGGCTATTGCAAAAGACATAAGAGTTGTAGTTATGAAACTTGCAGATAGACTATACAATATGAGAAATATATATGAAGAAAGTGAAGAGTTTCAAATACTTAAAGCTAATGAAACAATGCAAGTGTATGCACCAATTGCTCATAGGCTTGGTATGAATCCAATTAAATCTGAACTTGAAGATATATCTTTTTCTATTCTAAACCCGGCAGAACATGAAAGAATTAGAAAGATAGTAGATAAGACAAAGGACGAAAGACAAGAATATATTAATCAAAGGATAGAAGAAATTAAAAAGCTTCTTGAAAAAGAAAAAATAAAAGCTACAATATATGGTCGTTCAAAAACGTTCTATAGTATATATAAAAAGACAAAGATGAACAACTGTGGAGTTGAAGATTTGTTTGATCTTTATGCAATAAGGGTAATAGTAAATAGCATTAAGGACTGTTATTCAGTACTTGGAATAATACACGAAAACTACAAACCTATGCCGGGTCGTGTAAAAGATTATATTGCTGTGCCAAAAACAAATATGTATCAATCGCTACATACAACATTGTTTGGTGGAGAAGGGGCAGCTCCTTTTGAAGTTCAAATTAGAACTTGGGATATGCATAATGTTGCAGACTATGGTGTAGCGGCTCACTTCTTGTATAAAGAAGGAAAAAGTAAAATGTCTCAAAGTGATGAGATACTTACATGGCTTAGGAAGACAATGGAGTTTGAACAAGAGCTAGGAGAACAAGGAAGTTTTTCAGAGCTTAAAGTAGAACTTTTTGGAGATGAAGTTTTTGTATTTACTCCAAAGGGTGAAATTAAGTCCTTACCTAAAGGTTCAACACCAATAGACTTTGCTTACCAAATACATCAACATATTGGAAATAGCATGGTTGGAGCGAAGATAAATGGTAAAATGGTGCCAATAACAACTAAGTTGAAAAATACAGATATAGTTGAGATTGTAACATCTAAAAATTCTCCTGGACCAAAGAGAGATTGGTTAAACCATGTAAAAACAAATAGTGCTAAAAATAGAATTGTAAACTTTTTAAAGAAACAAAGTAGAGAAGAAAATGTCGCTAAAGGCAAGGAAATACTTGAAAAAGAGATAATAAAAAAAGGCTTGGATGCAGACGAACTATTAAAAGATGAGTATGTAGACGTAGTAATAGAAAAAATGAAATACAACAGCCAAGATGAATGTTATGAAAATATTGGTTTTGGTATTCTTTCACCTAAAAAGGTGTTAAATAAACTAGTTGAAGAATATAACGATAAAAATGGAATTAATGAAGAGGAAGACTCTGTAGAAATAGTAGAAACTAAAAAGCATAATAAAGGAACCATAGATGGTGTTGAAGTACAAGGAATAGATAATTGTTTAGTGAAGTTTGCTAAATGCTGTAATCCGCTTCCTGGTGACGAGATACTTGGTTATATAACATTTGGAAAAGGAGTGTCTGTGCATAGAGCAGACTGTCCAAATCTTGCAGGAATTAATGTTAATGAAAGAAGAATTGGAGTTAAGTGGAAAGAAAAAGCAAATGTTTCTTATCAAGCAGATGTTTTGATTAAGGCTAACGATAGAACTGGAATTTCAATGGAAGTATTAAAGCTTCTTCAAGACATGAAAGTTAAACTTCATGGATTTACAGCAAAAGATACTGAAGACAGAATTTGTATTATAGACGTAAAATTAGAAATTAGTTCTGTTGACGAACTTCAAAAAATTATAAAAGCATTAAGAAAAATAGATAGTGTATACGAAGTAAAGAGGGCAAAATAATGAAAGTGATAGACAACGAATTTATAGAAGTACATAAATTACAATTAGAAATAGAAAATACAGGACATATAACAAACTGCTATGTTATAAAAGATAAACAAACAGAAAAGGTTTGTGTAATAGACCCAGCTTTTAATGAACAACAAATAGAGCAAACAATAAAAGAAATAGAAGGAGTGTTAGATATAGTTGTTGTAACACACTGTCATGCAGATCATATAGCAGCACTTGCAAAGCTTGTAGAAAACACAGAGGCTAAAGTATATATTCATGAACAAGATTGTGAAGGACTATATAACAAAGAGCTTAATGCTGAAGAAATAGTTGGAACTAAAATATTACTAGTAGATAAAGAAAGAGTAATAAAATGCAATGAACAAGATAAAATAGTGTTTGGAAACACTACGCTAGAAGTTATACATACACCAGGACATACCAAAGGTTCAATGACTCTTTATGATGAAAAGAATAATATACTTTATTCAGGTGATACTATATTTTCAAATTCTTATGGTAGAACGGACCTTGTAAATGGGAGTCATGAAGAAATGAGAGAGTCTTTAGATAAAATTTTAGATAGATTTGATGACATACATGTGTTTTCTGGTCACGGTGAAGATTTTAATTTAAAGAATGCAAAAAGAAGAATAAGATTATTATTTGCATATAAAGGATAGAAATAAACTGCTTATACATTGCGATAGGCGGTTTTCTTGTGTTTTAATGCTATTTGTGGTAAAATATACGCACAGCAAAAATAAAACCTAATAATAATTTATGGAGGTATATTATGATTACTGCAAAGCAAGCCTATGAAAATTATGTAGCACCCGAGAGAACTCCTGATACAGAGAAGTTTGTAAAAAGTGTACTAGAATATGTAATAACAGATCAACATATTTTAGAAAAATCTGTTCGCGAAAGAGAAACGAGTTTCAGTATTTGGGATGTTTTGAATGAAGTGTTTATAAAAGAATGCAAGTGGGATAAAGCAATTGCTACGCATTGGAAAATAGATGGTAGTGAACTGCCGGAGGGCTTAAGAAATAAGAGTGAGTTTCTACTTTTGGATGAATTAGAAGAACTGTATGAAATCCGGCCACAAAACTCTGTTATATGTCAAGCATTTAGAGCACTAGTTCATGAATTGGAAGTTGTTCGTGGATTTAAAGTTAAGTTGAATTTCAACAAACGCTTTATCATAGTTTCTTGGGATTTATCTTGTGCTGAAAACACACAATAAATGCTAAAACCTGTCTACAAATTGTAGACAGGTTTTATGCATGTATGGTATAATATTTATGTAGGAGTGTATTTAAATGGTAGAGAGTTTTAGAGAATTGTTAGATAGGGAAAAAGAAAAAGAATATTTTAAAAAACTTACAGAATTTGTAGATAATGAATATGCTACAAAACAGATTTTTCCAGCAAGAGAAAATGTAATGAATTCTATGAAATACACACCATATAAAAAAGTGAAAGTTGTAATAGTTGGACAAGACCCATATCACGGAGAAGGAGAAGCACACGGGTTATGCTTTTCTGTAAATCCGGGAATAAAGGTTCCACCATCATTACAAAACATATATAAAGAATTAAAAAGGGATTTAGGGTTATATATTCCAAACAACGGTTATCTTTTAAAATGGGCTAAAGAGGGAGTGCTTATGCTAAATGCAGTATTAACTGTTGTAAAAGACACGCCTGGAAGTCATAGGGGTAAAGGTTGGGAAATATTTACCGATGAGGTTATAAAAGAAGTAAATGAAAAAGATACACCCGTAGTGTTTTTGTTATGGGGAGCATATGCAAAGGAAAAGAAAAAATTAATAACTAATCCAATACATTTGGTATTAGAAAGTTCACATCCAAGTCCTTTTTCTGTTAGAAATGGATTTGATGGATGTTCTCACTTTTCTAAAACAAATGAATTTCTAAAATCTCATGGACTAGAGCCTATAGACTGGCAAATAGAAAATATATAAGGAGAATAAAAATGGAGAATATATTTGAAAAACATAAGGGTAAGTTTTTAAAATATATACAAAAAGAAGGAAATATAAAAGTTGCATATTTGTTTGGGTCATACGCAGATGATACATACAATGAAAATAGTGATATAGATATAGCTGTAATGTATAAAGAACCAGTAAATGAATATGACCATGCTGGAAAAAGCATAGATGTAAGTCGCGTGTTTTCGGATATACCAGTAGATTATATAGATTTAGAAAGAGTAAATGTGTTTTTGCAATTTGAAATACTTAGTAAAGGTAAAATAATATATTGTGAAAATGAACAAGATTTAATAGATTTTACAAGACGAGTTCAAGACTTGTATATAGAAATGGACTACGAAAGAAAAAAATATATACAAACTGTTTTAAGAGAAGATGGTGAAGAATATGGAACAAATTAAAATTGACGAAAAACTAGCTAATTTAAAAGAAATTTTAGAGTATATAAAAAGATTAGCTGATGGGGATAAAAAGAAAATATTAACAAATAGGCTAATAATGGATTCTATAGAAAACAATATAAGAAAAGCTATTCAAATAATGATAGACTTAGCATCGGATATGGTTTCTAAAAATAAATTACGGAGTTTGTAACACATACTATCAAACGTTTGAAAGATTGGTAGAAAATGGTTATTTATCTGAGGAAAATTTAGAAACGTATAAGAAAATGATAGGAACAAGGAATAGAATAGTTCACGACTATGATAGAGTATCAAACGAAATATTATATATAATAGCTACAGAAAAATTAGCGGATTTTAATCTGTTTATAAAAGACATTACAAAAAACGTAAATAACAAGATTATATAAGGAGAATAAATGAAGACAAGTGATTTTTACTACAACTTACCAGAAGAATTAATAGCACAAACACCGTTAAAAGATAGGGCTAGCTCAAGACTTTTGGTGTTAGATAAACATACTGGCAATCTAGAACACAGACATTTTAAAGATATAATAGAATATTTAAATCCGGGAGATACATTAGTACTGAATAATACAAGAGTAATTCCAGCAAGAATATTTGGACACAAAGAAAACTGTACAGGTAAGATAGAAGTATTAATGTTAAAAGACTTGGGTGAAGATACTTGGGAATGTTTAGTTAAACCTGGAAAGAATGCAAGAATAGGACAAGTTATAGAGTTTTCGGATAAACTTAAATGTGAAGTGCTAGCTATTCTAGAAGAAGGAATTAGAAAAATAAAATTTGTATATGATGGCATATTTAATGAAATATTAGATGAAATAGGTGCAATGCCACTTCCACCATATATAACAGCAACATTGGAAGACAAAGAAAGATACCAAACCGTATATTCTAAAATAAAAGGTTCAGCAGCAGCACCTACAGCAGGTCTACATTTTACAAAAGAGTTATTAAAGCAAATTGAAGAAAAAGGCATAAATGTAGCATATGTAACATTGCATGTAGGACTTGGGACATTTAGACCGGTAAAAGTGGACGATGTAGAAACACACAAAATGCATAGTGAATATTACGAAATAGACGAAGATACTTGTAATATAATAAATGAAACTAAAAAAAGAGGAAATAAAGTAATATGTGTAGGAACCACTTCTTGCAGAGTTTTAGAGTCAGCATCAGAACAAGATGGCACACTAAAACCTAAAGCAGAAGAAACAAGCATATTCATTTATCCAGGATATAAATTTAAAGTTGTAGATAATTTAATTACAAATTTCCATTTGCCAGAATCTACATTAATAATGCTTGTATCTGCACTAGCGGGTAAAGAAAATATAATGAATGCATATGAACAAGCTGTAAAAGAAAAGTATAGATTTTTCAGCTTTGGAGATGCAATGTATATAAAAGAATAGTTTAAAAATTAAGGAGGAATAAACTATGGCAAAAGAAAATGAATTTGTAGAAGGCTTACAAGAACAAGTAGCGGATGGAGTGCTAGATAAAAGAACAGATTTAAAAAAGCAAAGGGACGCATTAGTAGCTGCTATAGCAGAGTTAGAATCGAATGCAATAAAGGATCCAATTGCTATTAAAAATTTAAGGAAACAACTTGAAGAGGTAGAGAAAAAAATTAGTCAAAAGAAATCGCAAAAAGAAGAGATTGCAAATGAAGAAAAATCTGTTGAAGGAAAGAGTGTTAAAGAAATAGAGGAAGAAGGAAAAGCTAAGCAGAATGAAGAAAAGACTGGAGATGAGCCAGATAGAGAAGATAGTTCAACAGAGAAGGCATATGAAGATGCTATGCAACAGCTTCATGATTTTAGAATAAGAATGTATAACAATCAGATGAAAGATGGTCAGAATATAAGACTTGTTTCCACTAGAGAAGAATTTAGGCAAGAATTAGAACTTGAGAAGAAAAAAATTGCCTTAAAAACAAAATATGAAGCGGAACTTGGAGATAAGGAAAACGCTTTAAAAGAAAAAGAAGAAAAACTCGCAAGTGAAGAAAGACAAGCTAAAGAACCAATATTAAGAGAAATAAGAGAGAGAAGCAGAAAATATGCTGAAGCAATGGTGGAACTGCATAAAGTAAACTTGGAGTTAGCATATATTCATGACTTGATGCAAAAAGATAAAATATCACAGGAAGATTATGCGGCTAGAAAAGAAAAAGCTTTAAATGAGCAAACTAAATTAAAAGATAAAATAGCAAAACTTAATCCTGATGAACTTATGCAAGCTATGGAAGAAGAAAAATTAAGAAAAGATGAGCGTGCGAAAGTATTGGGGAAAGATTTCGAAAGGCAAGCATATAAAAATGCAAGCTTTGAAGAAAAGAGAAATTTAGCTTATGCTAATTCTAAAAAAATAACTCAAGAAAGAAACTTAGAATTTGCAGAAAAAGAGAGTATATTAAATACAAAAACAAGAATAGAAGAAAGAGAAGAACATATAAAGAGATTAAAAAAAGAATTAGATGAACTTCCAGATACAGATATAGAAAGAAGATATGAAATATTGAGAGAAATGGAAGTAGAAAATCTACAGCTTGAACATGATCAAAAACAAATGGACAGAATAGATAGAGGCGAAACCTTATCTCCTGAAGAAGAAATAAAAGAGAATGTTAAAATAGAACAAGCAGTACAAGAAGTAGAAGAACAGAATAAGGAAGACTATGCTAAAACACAAGAGGCAATAGAAACTATAGAAAAGCAAGAAGGGGAAGTGGCTTTAGAGCAACCAGAAGCTGATAGAGAACAAGAAGAAAAAAGAGAAGAAGCGATGCTTGCAGGTGCTGTTGTTGGTGCTACTGTATTAGGAGATGATGGACAAACGGCGGCGGGAGCTTTTGTAGGTGCTACTATTGCAGAAGGGTTAACAGAAGACGAACCATTAGCCAAAAATATGCCGGGGTTATTAGCTGTAAATGATCCAAACACTAAAGACGGTGCTGAGGCTATATTAGCAGCCGACGCTAAAATAAGGGCGGCACAAGAAGAATTAGCAAAAAATGAACAAGCAGTAAAGAAAGAAGTTGGAAATGTATGAGTGCAATAAAATATGAATTAATACATAAAGATAAAAAAACTGGGGCAAGGTTAGGAAAAATAACCTTGCCACATGGCACATTTGAGACACCTGTTTTTATGCCAGTTGGAACACTTGGTACAGTAAAAGCGATGACGGTGGACGAGCTTAAAGAGATGGTAGGTGCAAATATAATATTAGGCAATACTTATCATTTGAATTTAAGACCAGGAATGGAAGTAATGAAAGCAGCAGGTGGACTACATAAATTTATGAATTGGGATAGAAATATTCTAACAGATAGTGGGGGGTTCCAAGTATTTAGCCTTCAGTCCATAAGAAAGATAACAGAGGAAGGTGTAGAGTTTAGATCACATTTAAATGGTGAAAAACTATTCATGTCACCTGAAAGCTCTATAGATATACAACAAACTATAGGTTCAGATATAATGATGTGTTTTGATGAGTGCGCACCATATCCAGCAGATAGAAAGTATGTTGAAAATTCTATGGAAAGAACAACAAGATGGGCTAAAAGATGCAGGATAGCACATACTAACCGTGACTTACAAGCGTTATTTGGAATAGTGCAAGGTGGAATGTATCCTGACCTAAGAGAAAAAAGTGCAAAAGATTTAATAGAAATTGGATTTGATGGTTATGCCGTAGGCGGTCTAAGTGTAGGTGAGCCTAAAGAAATAATGTTAGATGTACTAGAGCAAACCACTCCGCATCTTCCAGAAGATAAAGCAAGATACTTGATGGGAGTTGGAAGTCCGGACTATTTAATAGAAGCAGTTCTTAGAGGAATAGATATGTGTGACTGTGTTCTTCCGACAAGAATGGCTAGAAATGGTACGGCAATGACAAGCAGAGGTAAAGTTGTTATTAAAAATAAACAATATGAATTAGATTTTAGACCATTAGATGAAGAATGTGACTGTTACGCTTGTAAAAATTATACAAGAGCATATATTAGACATTTAATGAAATCTGGCGAAATTCTTGGAGCAAGACTTATGACAATACATAATCTAAGGTTTTTAGTACATTTGATGGAAAATGTAAGAGAAGCAATAAGAGAAGATAGACTATTAGAATTTAGAGAAGAATTTTATTCAAAATATGGATATAAAATAGTAGATAGTGAGTATTTTAAACAAAAGATAGAGAATAATATAAATAGCATAAATGATTAGGAGTGTCTTATGAAAAGTAAAAGAGGCGAAAAGAACATATGGGTTATGCTCATAAAACTTGCCATTTCATTAATAGTGCTAGCAGTCCAGATAATTATTTTCTATGTTATATTTAAAGGCTCGGCGGCGTTAAGCACATCATTTACAACTGGTACTAGAATACTTCAAGTAATAGTGGTTCTATATATATTATATGGACATGAGCGTTTAGCATACAAGATTCCTTGGCTTATTATGATAATGTTTGTGCCTGTTGCTGGAATTATAATATACTTCTTATGGGGTGCTACTAAAGTTGGTAAAAAGATGAGACAGGCAAGAGATAAAACTATTGCAAATTCTCATCATTTACTACAAAATGATACTAAATTAGTTGAAGAATTAAGTAACATGGACAAACAAACTTCAAAACAAGTAAAATTATTAAAAGAATTATCTAAATACCCTGTATATGAAAATGAAGGCATAGAGTATTTAGATATAGGGGAAACTTGTTTTGAAAGAATGCTTCAAGATATAAAAAGTGCTAAGAAATACATATTAATTGAGTTTTTCATAATAGCTAAAGGCAACCTTTGGAACAGAATATATGATGTATTAGAACAAAAACTTAAAGAGGGTGTAAAAGTAACAATAATGGCGGACGGTTGGGGTTCTTTTCTAAGATACCCTAAAAACAAAATGGATTATCTTGAAAGTTTGGGCGCCAATATAAAAAAATACAACCCATTAAGGTTTGGTATAAATACATATATAAATTATAGAGACCATAGGAAAATAGTTGTTATAGATGGCGTTATAGCTTATACAGGTGGAATTAATATAGCAGATGAATATACTAACGAACAAATTAGATTTGGACATTGGAAAGATAACGGGATAAGAGCCATCGGAAAACCTGTAGAAAGTTATTTAGTAGCTTTTTTAAAGAATTATGAAATAGCAACTAATACAACCCCAGATTACAAATGGTATTTTGACAATAAAGGAGAGACTAAAGAACAACAAGAAATACAAGGTTACAATATGTTCTTTACTGATGGACCGGATAATAGAAAAAATCCAGCAGAAAGTGTATATATACAAATATTAAACGCGGCAAAAGACTATGTATATATTTATACTCCATATTTTGTAGCAAGTCCTGAACTTTTAACGGCTATACTTAATGCAAGTTATAGTGGTGTAGATGTAAGAATAATAACTCCACACAAACCAGATAAATGGTATATGCATTTAACAACAAGAAGCTATTATGAAGTTTTAATAGAAGCAGGTGTAAAAGTTTATGAATATTTACCAGGATTTTTACACGCCAAGACGTTTGTTTCAGATGACACTACTGCAATTGTAGGAAGTATAAATCTAGATTACAGAAGCTTAAATCTAAATTATGAATGTGGAGCTTGGATGTATAAAACTGGTACAGAAATGGATATAAAACAAGACTATATAAATACACTAGAAAAATGTAAAGAAGTATCTTTAGAGGAAATTAGAAACAGAAATATATTGGTAAAAATGTTAGAAGCTATTGTTAATACATTTGCACCATTGTTATAAAATAAAAAAGAGTGTTTAATGGCTAGAGCAGCCTATTTAACACTCTTTTGTTGAATTTTAAGCCTTCTTGTGATATAATGTTAAAGCTAAATAGATAAACCTCAAAAATAATTTGAAAAGGAGGATATTACATGTCAATGAGACGCTTTGTTGAAGCAATAGGTAGACCACCAAAAATTGTACATAATAGTCCGGATAGAATTCCAGGGAGCAACAATAGTAGAACGTATACAGCAAATTCTTCAGTCTATTCAAAACAGAGCGACTTGAAAAATATTACAAGTGACAAACTTTGTTCGCCGGGAAAATTTAGATAAAATTAATGAAAAAACAAATCAGATAATTTTTTAAAACTAAAAGGAGAACAAACTATGGTAACAATTATTCGTGGACATCGAATTGGTGATGAAAAACATATTTTCTATGCACAAAACGGGGAAACTTTGGAGGTTACAGAATTCAAGGACGGAGTTGTAACATTAGAACCGTCATGGGGGACTACGCTAGATACTTTTGCAAAGGCAGTTGCAGGCTGTTTTAGAGTTCGGTCGAATTTTAAGAGTGAACTTGCAAAGGTGTTCGGAGAACCGAAAGATGCTACGTTGCAAGATGTTCTTTTCACAACCATTAAGTTCAGTTTTAACGGTGTGCAAGTTTTTGTGAATAGGTTGAATGCAAATCAAAAACAGATTTGTGCACAGTATCGTAAGAAAATGAAAGAAATAGCAGAACGTGAAAGATTAGAAGAGGAAGCATATAAGAAAACCCCTGAATATATAGCTAAGAGAGCTAAGGAATTAAAAATCCATATAAGACGAGAAAATGTTGAAAAAGACGTTCTTGCTGTAAGTGAGACAGAGCAACTTGAATTTAAGAGTGAAAAAGCAGCTAAAGAATGGGAAGAATGGGTCAAAATTAATTCTAATGACGACTATTCTTTAGGTGTAGTTACTTATGCAAAACGTTGGGCAAAATATATGCAACACTTAATGAGAAAGCATAACAAAGCTGTCAAAGATATTGCAGAGCAAACTAGAATTATTTGTGATATTGATGGAGTTACAGGTTTCATGTATAGCCATGCTGTTGGAGCATTAGCACAATTTTGGAAGTATGGTGACGAGCTAAGACAGTGGCACAATAAACAGTGGAGATGCGAAGATTGTGAAGATGTTGTGAATATTTCTGTTATTACAGAGCATCCCGATGTGGAGCACGTTGCCGATTTGACTCTCTTTAAAGGCGAAGAGCAGGAGGATAATCAATGACTACTATTATTAGATTATATAGTAAAAATGAAAGTTTTACTTGTTTCGAAGTGTATAAAGGCCCTTTAATTTATGTCCATTCTTTTCAAGATGGAATCGTAGAGGTGCAACCGTGTTCTGGTGCAATTATTGATGGCTTTGCAGAAATTATTGAAGGTTGTTTTGCACCTAGCTCTAATTTTGAAAGAGTAATTCTTAAAACGTTTAACGCCAAACCTGGTACAAAGGTAAAAGGAATCAAAGTTGTGTTTAACGATATTCACGTTTGCACAGCAACAAAAGAAACGCATAATGCGAGAGAGATTACCCGTAAGTATTTTGAAAAAATTGATGCAATATAATTAAAAAAGGCACAGGAAAATTCCTGTGCCTTTTGTTGTAAGTAATAACATATAAAATATAAACTTAATCATATAATTTACAGAGGTGGATTTATGGTTAAGTTATATTTTTTAGGAAAAGATAAAAGAAGTGAATATTTAAAAAATTTATATGAAAAGGAAACAAATATAGTAAATAGTATCGAACAAGCGGAATATGTAATACTTCCAATACCGTTTTCAAAGGACAAAATTCATATAACAGGTGAAGATATATTAATAGAAGATTTAATTAAAAAATGTATAAACAAAACAGTATTTAGCGGAGCAATACCTAAGGAATTTAAAAGACAAATGGAAATAAATAATGTTACATATGTAGATTTAATGGAATTAGATGAAGTAGCACTGCTTAACGCAATACCTACAGCAGAAGGTGCTATAGTAAAAGCAATAGAGGTAACAGATATAACAATACATGGGGCAAATGTACTTGTTTTAGGATTTGGTAGAGTTGCTAAAATTTTAGTAGATAAATTAAAGGGATTAAATGCAAATGTGTTTTGTGCTGCAAGAAAGCAAAAAGACCTTGCACATATAAATGCTTTAGGGTATAATGTAGTAGATATAAATAATATGCTAGATGTTATAGATAAAATGGATATTATATTTAATACGGTTCCAACAATGATATTAGGGGAAAAGAAGTTGGGGTTATTAAATAAAGATACCGTTATAATTGACCTTGCATCAGCTCCTGGTGGGGTAGATTTTAAAGTTGCAGAAGATATGGGCATAAAGGCTTACTTAGAACTTGCTATACCAACAAAAGTAGCACCAAAGTCTGCAGCAGGTTATTTAAAACAGTCTATAGATAGCGTAATATATAATAAATAGAAAGAGGGAAAATAATGACAATATTACAAGCGATAATTTTAGGAATAGTACAAGGAATTACAGAATTCTTTCCAATATCTAGTTCAGCGCATTTAATAGCAATTAGATATTTATTTAACTTTGGAAATAGCATGAGTAGTGAACATTGGTTAGTAATAGACATAGCGCTACATTTTGGAACACTACTTGCTATAGGGATATACTTCTTCAAGGATTTTATAAAAATGTTTGTAGAAGGATTTAAATTTAAAGGTAGCGATGGAAAGTTAAGCTTTAAAAACTTAAATCATGAAGGAAAATTACTTTGGTATATAATAGCAGCATCTGTGCCAGGTGCTATTGCAGGAGTTTTACTAGATGATTTTATAGAAGGCATAGTACGTAACAATGTATTAATAATAGCAACAACATTAACAATAATGGGTATAGCTTTGTATTTCATAGATAAGAAATGTAAGAAAGAAACAACGATAGAAAAGCTTACTTTAAAACAAGCAATTCTTATAGGTGTAGGGCAAGCAATGGCTGTTATACCAGGATTTTCAAGAAGTGGAACAACAATGACTGTTGCGAGGTCTATGGGAATGAAAAGAGAATCAGCAGCAAAATTCTCATTCTTACTTGGAGCACCAGCAATGCTTGGAGCTGCAGTATTTAGTCTTAAACACTTTGAGATGAGTATGCTAAATTTTGAATTCTTTTTAGGAATAGCAGTGTCATTTATAGTAGGGCTAATAGCAATTAAAACATTAATGGAAATAGTAAGAAAATCTGGTTTTGGAGTATTTGCAATATATAGAGTACTTCTTGCAGTAGTACTTGTAGTTACATATTTAGTAAGAATGTAATGGATAATGTAATAAGTAAAATTGGAGGAACAGATGATGAGTATAGTTGATGTAAAAGAAATAGTAGAAAAGAAAAGAAATTCTTTAAAAAGAGAAATATTAGATTTAAGAGACAAAGGAATAATACCAAAACTTGCAGTTATACTTGCAAATGACGTAGAAGCATCCAGAATATATGTATCTAGAAAGAGAAAACTATGTCAAGAACTTGGTATAGAGGAAGTAGAATATTTATTCGATTCTAAATGTAAAACAGAAGATATATTAGATACAATAGATAAACTAAATCACAATAATGAAATAGATGGAATACTTGTTCAGCTTCCACTATTCAAACACTTAGATGAAGCTAAGATAATAGATAGTATATTACCAGAAAAGGATGTAGATGGATTTTCTGCTGTAAATGTAGGTAGATTATATCAAGGAAAACCAACGGTCGTACCTTGTACTCCTAAAGGGATACTGACTATACTTAAAGAGTTAGATAAAGATTTAAAAGGTAAAAATGCAGTAGTTGTAGGACGTTCTCAAATAGTAGGTAAGCCTATGGCGTCACTTCTTCTTAATGATGATATGACGGTTACAATTTGTCACTCTAGAACAACTAATTTGCCAGAACATACAAGAAATGCAGATGTGCTTGTAGTAGCTACAGGTGTTCCTCATTTAATTAAAGCGGATATGGTAAAAGAGGATGCAATAGTTATTGATGTAGGAATGAATAGACTTAAAGATAAGCTAGTAGGTGACGTAGATACAGAGAACGTAGCAAACAAAGCAAAATATGTTACACCAGTGCCTGGTGGCGTAGGACTTACAACAGTGTTAAGTTTAGCACAAAATGTAGTAGAGCTGAGTAAGAGAAGATTAAAATAATATATAAATACCTGCAAATATTTGCAGGTATTTATTGTATCTCAATATTAAGCGCATGGGAAATAGAGTCTAACTTATTAATTCTCTGTGCCACTTTAGCAGGATGATGTGCTTTTGCATCAGCATATTGCAACTCTAAACGCTTCTTAATTAATTCTAAATCGTTATCTAGTTGCTTAGGATTTATAGGAGTATCGTGTGTTTTAACAAGATATGATACTCTTTCTATAAAACTTAAATCAAAACCTATTTTTAACAAATCTTGACGAGTAATTTTTTCTGAGACTTCAGGGTGCCCATGAAAATGTCTTACCGCTCCTTCTTGATAACAAAATGGTTTGCCGATATCGTGAAATAGTGCTGCCATATTAAGCTCTAGATCTAATGTGTTTAAATTACGTATTACTTCTAATGTGTGTTCCCATACATCAAGATGATGATGAGAATGTTTGTGCTCAAAGCCTATCATACTTTGTATTTCTGGAATTAATGTAATAAAGTAATTTAAGTTTGTAGTTATATTTTGTGCAACTGGGCCACTAGATAAATAGTTTGAAATGTTTTGCCGGTTTAATGAATATCCTTTCATAATAAATCTCCTTAATACTTATTATAGTATTATATTTACAATTAGAAACTGTTAGTATTATATCACAGATGTAATTATAATACAAATAAAGTCTAAAAATAAAAACCTGCAATTATTTGCAGGTTTTTATTTTTATTCTTTCTTATCTGTTCCGGTATCTATTACTATGTCGAAATCATCGTCGTTATTAAAATCAAATGTTTTAATAGCTTCGTTTAAATTGTCGTTTTCCATAATAGCTGGTGGATTATCTGTATCTTTATTTGGAAGTTCCCCAGAACCCATTGGATTTTCTAAGAATTGTTCGTTTGTAATTGGTTCATTTGAAACTGTTCCAAATATATTGTCATTATCTTCTTCCATAATATATGCCGTTGAACTTGGTGTAGTATCTGCGTTAACAGAAACATCGCTTGATACAGGTTTGTTTATCATAAACTTTTCAAAGTTATACATATATGCTGGATGTTTTTGTTTATACTTATCTTCTAAGAAGCTAACTTTACCTTCACCGAATACTGAGTTTCCGTTAGGTAATTTTGTTCTATAATAAATATATCCAAATTTGTGTTCAGCAATTTTATGAACTTTAAATCTTTCTTTATCTTTTACTTGAACCGATTTTTTAGCTTTAAAGTCTCCGCCTGTTGGGTCGAAGCTTGAAGACATATCTACTTTCTTAGCCATACCAAATGCCTTGTTCCAGTATTCACTATCTTCAGGAGTTGTATCACCAAATACGATTTGTGTCTTTGTATTAGCTAAAACTACTTGTCTATAATATTCCATACCTTTATGTTTCTCTAATTGAGATAGGTTTTGTATAGCTATCATAGCACCACATCTGTATTTTCTAAATAATGTAAACATTACTTCAGTATCTTTGTTGATGTATTCTGGGAATTCATCAATGAATAAGAAGTGTGGAATACGAGAGTCTTCTGAACCAGGTCTTCTTAATACTGCATCTTGGAATTGTAGTATAAAGAACATACCAAATGCTTTTGATGCTATAATACCAAGTTCACCTTTTCTAGAACACGCTGTAATAACTTGTCCTTCACGAAGTGCTTTATCGAAATCGATTACATTAGTTCTACCACAAAGCGCTTTCTTAATACCAGGGTGTCTTAACAAGTTGTTAAGTTGAGTAATTGCACCGTATAAGAATCTTTCAGTATCTTTTCTACCACTTCCACGTGTACCAGGTATTTCATATCCGTTAATATTTAAACTTGGTTTATAGAAGTTCTTTTCAAAGTACGCAATAAGTAGTTTGTACTTATCTGCAAGTTCTGGTATTTTCTTCATATCTTCTGTCATTTCTTCAACTTTATCAAAGTTATATAGTAAATCTAGTACGTCTTCTAATGATGGAAGTTCACCATTATGAAGTCTTGGATACATTTCTTTAAGTAGTATAGATAAGTTTTGGAATGCATCCGATGTTAAGTTAGAGAAGAAAGCTTCTTCTTTTGCACCTTCGCTTTGTTGCATAGATTTTAAAACGTCTGCTATAATTGATGCAACCTTAGCTGGGTCGTTAATTGCGAATGGGTTCATACTTAAAGTATGTTCTGGGTCAGTTGGGTCTATTGTTAATACTTCTATATCGAAATTCTTAGCCACATTCGTAAAGTCTGAAACATATTTACCATCATTTTCTACAACTGTTATACCAACATTTCTATAGACAACTTCACCAGTTGATTCGTTTTTATATAATATTAAATCTTCTAGTTCTTTATAAAATTCTTTTTCTTTACCTTTTTTAGGAAGAATATAATTTAAACTAAAGTTTAAGTTAATATATTCGTTAGAATAAGGACCTTCAATATATGCTACACCTTTTTTTAGTAATCCAAAAGCAAGTTTTTTAGAATACTCTCTTAAGAAGTACTTTTTCTCAAGGTCTCTTGCACTCATTGGAAGTAGAATAGTAGCTGTTTTACCAGTACCAGTAGCACCTTGTACAAGTGTTGCTTCCATTCTTTTCTTTTCAGAAACTACAACAGGTTTTAATGTGTCTACATCTTTACAAATAATATTTTCACAAGTGAATATTCCTTTATCTGTTTTAGGCTTTGCAACACTTAATCCACAGAATCCTACAATTCCTTTGTTTATATCATCATCTCTAAGTATAAGTAGGAAATAATCTATCATATAGAATATTCCAATAAAAGGAATAACAAAAGATACTGTTTTTATAGCTGGTGCAAATAATTCTGGGTATTCTGTTCTAATTAATGTATAATTTGGAACTTTTTCAAGTAGCATCCATATAACTCTATTAATATTAGTAATTAATAGTGATGCGATTATTGTACCAAAGATACCTACTGTTATCATAAACCATTTTATACGAGCATCTTTACCAGATATTAGCTTAGTATTTACTGCGTATGAATAACATAGTACAGGACAAACAAGCGCTAGCGCATAAGCTATGGGATCTGGCAAGTATGTAAGTCTTGCATCGCCAAATATAAGTGTTACAAATTGAACCAGAACAAATGCTATTATTAAAGCAGTAAACACTCCAAACAGCACAGCCAAGAATTTGTTATGGTCTTTTATTTTCAATTTATTAAGTATATTGTATAACAAAAAATCACCACTTTCATTTACATTGTTGTAATTAAACTAAATCTAATATATAATATACTACAGATTAGGCAAAACTTCAAGTAAAATTGACAAGTTTGAGCCAAAAGTTGAGGTATTTTTTATGAAATGTATAATAGGATTAGGTAATATAGGGAAAGAGTATGAAAATACAAGGCATAATAGTGGCTTTATAACATTAGATGCAATTGCAAAAAAATATAACATTGAAATGGATAAGAAAAAGAAAAAATGTGTATATGGTGAGGGAATTATTAATGATGTAAAAGTAGCATTTGTTAAACCAACAACATATATGAATTTGAGTGGTGAAGCAATTGTTGAGATGATAAATTGGTACAAAATAACACCACAAGATATTCTTGTGATTTATGATGATGTGGATTTAAAACTTGGAACTATAAGATATAGGGAAAAAGGAAGTGCTGGCACGCATAATGGAATAAAGAATATAATTGCAAACTTAAAAACAGAAGAGTTTGCTAGAGTAAGAATTGGTATTGAAAATAGGGGAGAAGTACCAATTCCACTTATGGATTACGTACTTCAAAAATTTAATAAAGATGAATTAAATCAAATAAAAGAACAAATAGTTCCACAAGTAGAAGAAAATATATTAAACTTCTTGACAAAATAAAATATACGTGTTAAAATAAGATGGTATTCCGTATGGATTGGGTATATAAGTGTTTTAAACCACCTACATTCAGCGAGAGCAAGCAAGAATTGGAGGAGAGAATATGTACGCTATAATTGAAGCATGTGGAAAACAATACAAAGTTTCTGAAGGAGATATTGTTTTCATGGAAAGACTTGATAATGAAGAAGGAACAACAGTTACTTTCGATCAAGTATTACTAGTTTCTGATGACAAGAAAACAGAAGTTGGAGCACCTACAGTTAAAAATGCTAAGGTAACAGCAACAGTTATTGGTCATGGAAAAGGTAAAAAAATAAGAGTGTTCAAGTACAAAGCTAAAAAGAATGAAAGAAAGACTAGAGGACACAGATGGTGCTACACTAAAGTTCAAATTGAAAAAATTTCTACTAAAGCACCTGCTAAAAAAGCTGAAACTACTGAAACAGCAGAAGCTTAATAATTTTTAAATGAATTTGAAAAGGAGTTGAGATAAATGGCACATAAAAAAGGTGGTGGATCTACTAAGAATGGTAGAGACAGTATAGGTAAAAGACTTGGTGCTAAAAGAGCAGACGGACAATTTGTTCAAGCTGGAAATATTTTAGTAAGACAAAGAGGAACAAAAATACATCCAGGAACAAACGTTGGAATCGGTAAAGATGATACATTATTTGCTAAAGTAAGTGGAATACTTAAATTCGAAAGATTAGGTAGAGCTAAAACTAAAGCAAGTGTATATGAAGAAAAATAGTAATTAAGAAGTGAGGATGCACCTCATTTCTTTTTTTGTGTAAGAAATCCTCTCAAGAAAATTTCTTGAGAGGATTAGTTGGCTAGTATAAATTTATTACAATTTCTCGAAGATAGCAATGGCAACAGTGTGTGCAATTCTTAGAAAGTGCTTCTTTTGAAGTGCATCTTCTAACATCACCGCCGCAATCTGCATTGCAGGCACATTTACAACCACATCCACCACAATAATTATGTCTGATCTTGCGGGAGTATTTCTGTTCTAAAATTTCTATCTTTTTACTACGATTAATGATACCTTTTTCAGCGGCAATAGCTTTCTTAAATGCCAAAACCATAACGTCACCATTAATGGCGTTTGAAATTTTTGAGTGATCAATCAAGCCTTTGATGTTTGACAGGATATCAGATTCTTTTCGAACTGTCAATGCGATCGAGATTGCTTCTATAACTATTGCTTTGCGAAAATACAATTCGAAAAGATTAGCGAGATTGTTTACAGAAAGTTCAGAGCCAGGTTTGTTGTGATGAGAAAGATTTAGAAACTCTAAAATATCACCAATTTTATTATGGATTTCTTTTTCTGAGCTGCTAAGCAGTTCAGAAAGATGCGGCTTTATGGCCGGATCGTCTAATATGTTAATACGAAAATCCTTTTCTATCCGAATAAACTTAAAATCTTCTGTAGTTGTCATACTAATCGCTCCTTTTAATTAATAGTAATAGGGGGAAGATACGCGAATAAATTAATTTGCGCCACAATTTCAAGTCTTGGAAATTATATCACAATATTGTTATTATGTCAAATAAATCAACATATATATAAAGTTAACTATTGTATATTCTAAAAAAATAATATATAATATATTAGTATATATCGAGGTGAATTTTATGGAAAAGAGGAAAAGAATATTAACTGGAGATAGACCTACAGGAAAATTACATATTGGACATTATTTTGGCTCTTTACAAAATAGAGCAAAATTACAAGATGATTATGATACATATATTCTTGTAGCGGATGTTCAAGCATTAACAGATAATTTTGATAATCCTGCAAAGGTTAGAGAAAATATATTAGAAACAACAATAGATAATTTAGCAGCTGGAGTAGACCCTAAAAAAGCTACGTTTTTTATACAATCTATGATACCCGAAATAGCTGAACTTACGGTATTTTATTCAAATCTTGTGACTGTTTCGAGGCTACAAAGAAATCCAACTATAAAGACAGAAATAGCACAAAAGAAAGAATTATTCGGAAATAGTGGTGAGTCTGTAACGTATGGATTTTTAGGCTATCCTGTAAGCCAAGCGGCAGATATTACAGCTTTTAACGCAGATTTAGTTCCTTGCGGTGAAGACCAAATGCCATTAATAGAACAAGCAAGAGAAATAGTAAGAAAGTTTAATTCGCTTTATGGAAATGGTAAAGAAATACTTCGTGAACCTGAAGCATTGGTTAGCAAAAATTCTAGAATAAAAGGTTTAGATGGAAATGCTAAAATGGGTAAGAGTTTAGGTAATGCAATTTACTTAGCAGATGATGATGAGACTATACGTGCCAAAGTTAAATCGGCAGTAACAGACCCAAACAAAATAAGAAAAGATGACCCTGCAAATCCAGATGTTTGTATGGTAGCATATTATCACAAGTTGTTTAGTGAGGATAATTTAGAAACAATATGTGACGAATGTAAAAAAGGTCATAGAGGTTGTGTAAACTGTAAAAAAGAACTTGCAGATAATATTATAAAACATCTAGAGCCAATAAGAGAAAAAAGAAGATATTATGAGAACCATAAAGATGAGGTTCAAAAAATACTAGAAGAGGGAACAAACAAAGTAAGAGAAATAACAAGAGAAACTTTAAGACAAGTTAAAGAGGCAATGAGAATAAACTATTTTGAGGAAAAATAAACATTAAGGATGTGGTAATATAATGTCAAGGTATAGTAGTAATGATATTTTGGAAGTAGGAAGGCTAACTTCTGGAACATCAGCACAATTTATAGGATATAATACCAGAACGGGTAGAAAAGGAATATATAAAGAAAATGGTTGTGTTTTAGGAATAGATAATGACGATATTAGAGAAAAACTATCATCAGACATATTAAGTTCACTTGGCGTAGCTGCGGCAAGTATAGATTTGGTACGTGATGAAGAAACGGGACAAAACACTTATTTTTCAAATTATATAATAGGAGATAATGAGGAATTAGTAGCACCAGATATGATGGGGTGTGAAAGTGACTCTAAAAATCCAATAGAGAATATGTGTGATAGATATGTACAAGGAGTAAGAAAACTTACCAATGACGAACAATTTATAGAAGCTTCTAGAAAAAACTTTTATCAGTATACATATATGTGCTGCATGTTAGATTGTTATGATATAAAACCTGACAATTTACCTTTGGTATATAATAGAGAAACAAATATGCTTTCCATGGCGCCTTATTTTGATTTTGGTACAGCATTTTGTCCTGATCATAAATCTGCACCTATATATGAAATGAGTACAGATGAAATGTTAGAAAGCTTATTTAAAAACAATTATGAAGATATTAAAGACATAGCTCATAAAGTAAACACTGATCTAACACCAGAAAGAATAAGTGAATTGTTTTGTAGTGACTATGTAACTGAAACTCTAGGGCAAGATGAAATAGATAAAATAAGAACTAGATTTATAAGTCAGGTTGAAAAATCTAGAGAAATGGCATTGGCAAGGGAGCAAGTGAAAACAAAGCAACCTAAGGGAATAGGGATGTTTTTTAGAAATATAAAGGATAGAATAAGTTCATTGTTAAATAGAGGAAAAGACGTTAATTTGTTAGGAGAACAAGCTGATACGAACTATGAAGATAAGGAAAAATTAGCAAGATTAGGATATACAAGTGTAGCTGAAATGAATGAACATGATGATGCTGCAAAAAAAGCGTCTAAAATGCTTGCACACTTACAAGAAAACACATATCCTCCGCAAGCTCCAGAAGTAGTTGCTTATGATAACTCTTATCAGCAACAGAACATAGATGGACAAGATATAACACTAGAACAATAAAAATAAAGGAGATATAAATGTTTGTAGATTATACTAAAATAAAAGTTAAAGCAGGAGATGGTGGAAATGGTGCAATGACATTCCACAGAGAAAAGTATGTAGATAACGGCGGTCCAGACGGTGGAGATGGTGGCCGTGGCGGTAGCATAATATTTAAAGTACATCCTGGGATGAATACATTGTTAAACTTTAGCTATAACAAAAAAATAGAAGCTAAAAATGGTGAAAATGGAGCTAAGAAAAACTGTACAGGAAAGAGTGCAGAAGATGTTATAATAGACGTACCAAAGGGGACAGTTGTAAGAGATTTGACTACTGGTAAAATTATTGCAGACCTTGCCACAGATGATGCCGAAGCTGTTATAGCAAAAGGTGGAAGAGGTGGAAAAGGCAATCAACATTTTGCAAACTCTGTAAGACAAGCACCACGTTTTTCTGAACAAGGTGAACCAGGGGAAGAAAAAGAATTAGAACTAGAATTAAAGCTTATAGCAGATGTAGGACTTGTAGGATTCCCTAACGTAGGTAAATCTACAATAATATCTACTGTATCTTCAGCAAAACCTAAAATTGCTAATTATCATTTTACAACACTTGAACCAAGTCTTGGGGTGGTTAAAGCCAAAGATGGTACTACATTTGTAATGGCAGATATTCCTGGAATTATTGAAGGAGCAAGTGAAGGTGTAGGACTTGGAATTAAATTTTTAAGACACGTTGAAAGAAACAGAATATTACTACACGTAATAGATATTTCTGGAAGTGAAGATAGAGACCCAATAGATGACTATTATACGATTAATGTTGAACTTAGAAAGTTTAGTGAAAAGCTTGCAAATAAACCGCAAATAATAGTTGCAAATAAATCTGATGTATTGATGGATGAAACGAAATTAGAAGAATTAAAAGAAGTATGTAGACGAGATGGTAGACAAGTAATTAGCATATCTGCTGCAACAAGAACTAATATTGACGAATTAATAGAGACTGTTGCAAAGGCGTTAAAAGAATTACCTGAAGAACAAGAGTCTTTTGTAGATGAAGAAATATTTACGATAACATTAGATAAAAATGATGAAGAAGATTTCTATATTGAAATTATAGAATGTGAATATTCTGTAAAAGGACCAGCTATAGATAGACTTATGAGAAGAGTAAATGTTGAAGACTTTGAATCAAGACAATATATGCAACGTGCACTTAAAAACTTAGGAGTTATGACAAAACTTAGAGAAATGGATATAGAAACAGGGGATACTGTGGATATTAAAGGATTTAAGTTTAACTGGGAAGAATAATATGTGGACAAAGAACATATTATGTATAAACAGGAGGAATGTATGGAATATTTAGGTTTTATAGGGGCAATAATTGCTTTAATAATAATAGTAAAGATACTTGCTTGGCCAATTAAAAAAATAATAAAACTTTTCATAAACGTAGCGATAGGAGTAGCATTATTATTCTTATTTAATTCGTTTGGAGGAGCTTGGCTTGGAATAGTGATTCCAATAAACTGGATTACAGCTTTAATAGTAGGTCTTTTAGGAATACCAGGCTTTGTAGGAGTGCTAATATTTTCTTTAATATTTTAATTGAATTTAAAATCCGCTTATGGTAAAATAATACCATAGGCGGAATTAGTTTAGTGGTAGAATGCAAGGCTTCCGATCTTTCGGCGTGGGTTCGATTCCCACATTCCGCTCCATTTGAAAACAACTTACGAACCAATATGGTATCGTAAGTTTTTATTTTGTCTTTCAATCGAACTCACGTAGTCACTTGGAAGATATATAAATACAATGTTCTCTTATCACAGAAAGGAGGACATTTTTTTATGCTTGAATTCAAAATAATACAAGAATTAAAACCAAATACTGAAATTCTAGAAATCATTAAAAGCTACACTTACATAACTAAAAATGGTAAAATTAAACACTTGCTGAAAACAAATCTTCAATTTGTTGAACCAACAGAGTATTTAATTACATATCCTACTACTCTTACAATACTAGAATACAAAGTAAATGAGATTAGTAATAAACCATTTTACATTAAAGAGCATAACGAAAAATATAATCTCAAAGAAATTAAGCAAATTCTCATAAAATTATCAAATTAGTGTCTGCAATTTCGCTATTTAGTGAGGAAATATATGAAGAAATAATTATAAATTTATAATTATGACTTCGTAAATTAGCTTTTAACTTAGGAAATAATTGAGAGATTTTTTAAATTTAGGGTTGCAAAAATTAAAACTATTTAGGAAACAATTGAAAGAAATTTTAAAAAATGGGTTGTTATTTTCCATTTTAGTTAGGAAACAAGTGAGGAGATGATTTTATGAGTAACAGATGTGCAATATATGTAAGAGTAAGTACAGATGACCAAAGAGATAATGGTTATTCTATTGATTCACAACTTCGTATGATTAAAGAATATTGTGAGAAAAATGATTATTTGATAGTTGATGTTTACAATGATGCAGGACATTCTGGAAAAGATTTAATGAGACCTGAAATGCAAAGATTATTAAAGGATATTAAATCTAAAAAGATAGATAAGTTAATTGCAATTAAAGTAGATAGATTAACTAGAAATAATTATGATGGCTTTTGGCTACTAAATTATTGTGAGGAGCATGATGTAAAAATTGAGCTAATACTTGAACCTTACGATGTATCTACTGCCAATGGTGAAATGATATTTGGAATGAATTTAGTATTTGGTCAAAGAGAAAGAAAAGAAATTGGAGCAAGAACTAAACGTGCTATGGAAGAAATGGCATTATCTAAAATACACCCTAGTAAAGCGCCATATGGCTATATTAGAAATCAAGAAACAGGACATTTAGAAATAGAACCTATTGAAGCACAAGTTGTTAAAGAAATATTTGAACTATGTAAAAAAGGACATTCTACAAGAAATATAGCAAGTATTATGAAAGATAATAATTCATATTTAAAACAAGGTAAATGGCGAAGTGACCGAGTCTATAAGATATTAACTAATTCTATTTATATAGGCATATTTGAATATGGCAAATACAAAAGAAAACCACAAGATGTTCTAAGGGTAAATAACTATTGTGAACCTATCATTGATGAAGAAACTTGGAATGTTACAAGAACAAATTTAGAGAAAAATAAACACTCTAATTATGGAGAACATATTCATTTATTTACTTCTATAGTTAAGTGTCCTGATTGTGGTGGAATACTTTCTTCTACTAATTCTTTTAAAAATAGTGGGACTGAAAAAGAAAAAGTTTATTATCATTTAACTTGTAAAAATAGTAATTGTAAATCAAAAGGACTTCATTATAGTTCAGATAAAATAGAACAAAAATTAGGGCGTATTTTAAACGAATTAACTAGATATATGTATGATACAGACAATGAAATTATAGTTTGTAATTCTACTAAAACAAAAGAAATCAAAGACATAGATAATGCCATTGAAAAACTAAAACAACAAGAGAAAAAGTTAGTAGATTTATATTTAAGTTCTACTCTAAATGTTGAAGTTATCAATCATAAAAATGAAGTTATAAAGAAAGAAATAGATAAACTAAATCAAAAGAAAAACAAACTAGATCCAGATGATGACTTTAAAGATTATACAGTAGAACTACTTAAAAAATTAGATTGTGATTATCAAGATGATAACAATATTCTATTTCAAAATAAACTTGGTTTCTCATTTTTATGGGACAGTTTAAATAGAAAAACAAAGAAAGAATTAATACAAAGATTAATAGGAAGTTTGGAAATCATAAGAGATAAAAACTATAATATTGAAATTAAACATATAAAATTTACTGATGAATTTATATCAAAAAGTAATAAAGAATATTTAAATTATCTTAACGAAATTTTAAATAATAATGAAATTGGAATTAAATATAAAGAACAAATTGATAAAAAAGAATTAGAAAAATTAGAACAAGATTACTTTATATTTTCTACAAAAAAATATGAAGATAATAAATATTCTGAGGCAGATTTACTTTTATATATGGAACTAATAAAACAACACTTCTATCACGATGGAATTATAAATTGTCCATATATTGAAGATAACAACATAGTAGATAACCTCTTATTAATACCAAAAACAATTATAAAAATATGAAAGGAATGATTTAATTATGGATATAACTTATACAAAACAAGGAGATTATTTATTACCAGATTTAGCTTTAAAAGAAACTAAAAAAGGAAATATAAACAAATATGGAAGAATGAGATTAGCTTATTTAAAAGAATATAAAAAAGCACTTTATACTTCACTTTTAATGAAAGAAGAACTTACCAATCATCTTATTTCAGTAAGTAAAAATTCAGAAGATTTATTAAATGCTTTGATGGGAAGTTATAAAAAATCTGATGAAAGACTGTCTGAAAAAAATAAAAAAATCAACCATCTTGAATGGGCAAAACTTATGAATAGTTATAAAAATACAGCAGAAGAAATTATATTAAAAGAGTTAATTTATAATGAAAATGTGTGAGTACATACTCACATATTGTGTATAGCCAGCACTGAATTTGTACTCCCATACAAATTCTTATATGGGAAAATCCCCAATCCCCTTAAAATCAAAAACAATAGTTAGAAAAAAAGACAATGCAGATTTTATTTTTTACATTGCCTTTTGTAATTATAAATAAGTTCGCATTGTTTTTATAGAATTTTCTAAATCAGCATATGATGCCTGTCCATTATCAGCTCTGTGATGAATTTGATTTCTAACATAAGTATGTAAAGAAACTTCGTTAGGATATTGCATCCAAGGATAATTTTTAGGTTCACCTTTAATAGTAACAAAAAATTGATTGTCAAAATCTTTGATTCTCGAACTAGTAGAATATTTATAGAAAAGTTCTTCATATAATTCGTTATGATATTCTTCAGTAGCTAAATTAAAAGCTAAGTAATTTGTTTCATTAGATGAAATATAGGATAGTTTTCTGTCACCTATTATTGAGAATGTTTTTGTGCGTTCTAATATTATAGTTTTAACAAATTCATTATATGCTAATTGTTTTATCAATAAAGCCGAATGTGTAGTAATTATAATTTGAGCTTTTTTAGAAATTTCTAATAAAAATTCTACAAATTTTTGTTGTATTTTAGGATGAAGATGCAATTCGGGTTCGTCAATTAATATAATCATATTTTTATTATTTTGCTCTGACATATAATATGAATAAATTAAAGAAAATATCATTTCATATCCAGAGCCAAGATTTGATAAAGAAATTTGCTGATTATTTTCCTTTTTTACAACGAAACTTGCATCTTTAAACGGTTTATAATTATCTAAAAAATCTAATTGTACTCTATAATTACTAATTTTTTGAAATTCACTTATTGCTGTTTCTAGAAATTTATTTTCTATTTTCCCTTTTTTTACTTTGTCATTTAAATCTTGGTTTAAATCTTCAATTTGTTCACTGCTTTTATTATACTGAAAATTAAAATCTTCCATAATTCTATCAAATCTAGTATTATTATAAGTGCCAGAACGTGTTTGGAATAATCTGTTTTTATCTAGATAAAGAATATCAGTATCATTAAATCTTTTTCCACTAAAAGGATTGTTAACACTTAATCTTAAATCAGGACTACCATCTTTAGGTTTTTCTGGATTAGCTTTTAGAAACTGTTGGTCGTAAACAATAGGGGTTAACAAATATGATTTACTACCTCTATTTCTTAAGCCAGCAGTAAAATAAAATCCAACAGAGTTAAAATCATTATTTGGAAACGTTCCTGCAACTTTGAACTCTTTATCAGAATAAACTTTGATTTCTGTTTTCACTTTAGGATTTTCCATGTCAGCAATATTAAATGTTTCTGCTTTATATTCTAGTATTGACGAAGAAATAGCATCTAATATTGTTGTTTTACCACAACCATTTTCTCCTACAAAAACGGTTATCCCAGATCCTTCTGTTGTTCCATCAGGGATATTAAAACCATCTATCTCATAGTCTTTACTACTATCAAACAATCTATAATTTTTAATTGATATTTTAGAAATAAACATATTTTCACCTCCTGTTTTATTAAAGTATTTATAAAAAACTACCTCATTATTTGCTGTTTTTTATTTTATTTATTATCTGTGTAGTTGAAGGTTTGTTTTTATTTCTTTCTATTTCTATAATTTTAGTATTTAACTGTTTATATAAATTATCTAATAATTCTGGGTTTTTGTGACCCGCAGGATGCACTAAAACATCAGGTTGCAAATTACTAACAATTCTACAATATCTTTCAGTTTGTAATTCTTTAATATCGTTATAATTTAAATTTTCAATTTCTTCATTTGCTAAAATAGTGTAATCAACATATTTTAAACTGTCTACCTGTATTACTCTATCTTTTTCATCAATTATTGGCCTGTCATCACCTTTATTTTTAATTGCCAAATTCGGTTTAACAATTACTACTAATATATCTCCATAACTTTTGGCTTGTTCAATCATATATATATGACCAACATGTAACAAATCAAAGCTTCCCTTTAACAAAACAATTTTTTTATTATCGTTTTCTTTTCTAATATTTTCTAAATCTTTCAATCTAACAATCATAAAAATCTCCTATATTTTATATTTTTTTATTTCTCCATTTTTTAACCCATACTTTCTTAAATCTCCATCTTTTGGGATATCATTGAAATATATATTTATTGCTCTAGTAATAAAAGCATGAGTAACTAATAAAATATTCTTACCTTTATATTCTTTTAAAATTTCTTCAAGAAAACTATTAATTCTCAAACAAATATCTTCAAAACTTTCCAGATCCTTATATTTTAAATCTTCATAATAATTCCATAAACTTTTATCTACAATAGACTTTGTTTTTTGAGTTAATTCTCCCATATTTCTTTCAATCAATCTGCTATCTACTATTATAGGTCGTTTGTCATTTGCAAGAATTTCTGCAGTATGTTTGGCTCTTAAAAGTGGAGAAGAAATTATTAAATCCAAGTTAAGAGCATCTATATCATTTATTAAATTTTCAATTTGATTTATACCAATTTCATTCAAATCCTCATCATAGTGCCCATTAAACACATTATTTATATTTGAATCTGTAACACCATGTCTTACTACGTATAAATTCATATATATTCCTCCTGTAAAATCACAATAAATTACAAATAAATTATACTATAAAATACAAAAAATTCCCATACTTCCTTGAAAAATTATAGGAATTACTATATAATATTTTTAGAAAGAGAGCGTTGTAGTTCGTAAGTTGTAGCTTAACCGCTCCAATATTTAATGCAATGAAATAATCAAAAGAAAAAAGGAGAAAATATGTTTAACAGTAGATATAGTGATTATTCATATGAACAAATTGTAGAATATATTCCAATATACAAACAAATTAGCGATAAACTTTTAGAACGATGTGGTAGTACAACTGATATGAAAAAAATGAAACGGCATTTTACATGATGGAGGAGTAGATGACTTTACAATTAGGAGTGGTAGAACGAGTAGTAATCCATATAAGGCAGGAACTAGAAGATTATCTTTTGCCTATTTATTATCTAATCATCCTGAAACTTTTGATAAAATACAAAAAGATAATGTTATACTTTTTCACGGTACAAGAGTAGATGCATTACCTAGCATATTAAAATATGGAATTAATAGCTTGGCTAAATCAAATAGAGACGGTATACAAGTAACTACAGGAGAACAGATAATATGGAGTGGTAACTCTAGAGAATTTATTAGTTTTACAGACGATATTTCTACTGCGGTAAGTTATGCATCGATAAATTCAACCGATGAGAATGAAAAAGGACAATCTTTCGGAATTATGATTGGTATGTCCATTGATTCATTGCAATGTTTAAGAACATGTGATGTTTGGTCGGACACACCAGAGGTAGGAATAATAGACAATATACCAGTAGAGCATATAAAAATGTTAATGGTCCCACCGGGTAAAGAAGAAGTTGTAAAGAAGATGGTTGGCGATTTACCTATACAAGTTGCCACTTTTGACATAGAAGATCCATTTTATAAAATGGGTAAAAACGGGATAAGAGCACAATTGGAAATATTAGAACAAGAAACAACTCAACAAACTCAGTCAAAAAGTGAATATACTAAACAAGATATGGAGAGTTTGGCGAAGGGTAGAAAATTATCTAGAATATTTGATTGGATTGATAAGTTAAAAGAAAAAATAGTTGACAGAGGTACAGAGGAAAATGTTAGATAAAAAAGATATATATAAAGAAGTTTTAATGGTTTTAACAAATTTAAATAGTGAGTTGGTACAGAAAATTCCTGAAAAAGTATTTAACAAATTAATTGAATTAGCAGCAGATTCAGATATGCGAGTTGTAATAGATACTACTAAACCTATTGAAGAACAGAATATATCTGAAGAAAGCAAAGATATAATTTCATTAATATATTATAATTGTATAGCAGATGAAAAAGAGAAGAAAGAATTAATTGAAATTTGGAATTATAATGACAATTAATAAAATAGATGCAAATGGGGCTCTAAGTCAATAGTTGGGGTGCAAATGATGTAAAAGTCATTTGCATCTCTCTTTTTAACTGCATTTTAAGGTTGGAACACAAATAAATATTAAAATGTAATCAAATATATGTTTTTGAGCATGCTAACGCAAGCCTTACGACCAAATGAGATATATTTAATGGCGTTTTTAAGAACAAGCCATCAATATTCTAAGTCTAAAGTTTTTAAAGCTTCTAAAACCAAAAGAAATTCTTTTTAAAGTTTTAATCTTAGTATTTAATCCTTCGGTTATACCATTGTTGTATTCAGTAGAGAAAGAATTAATAATGTATTTATGCCATTTAAAATATGTATCTAAGTGTTTGTTAAATTCGGGTAAATCACATTTACTAACATAAGTAATAAATTCTTTAAACAACATAAGTTTCTTTTCTGGATTTTTTTCATCAGTAAGTTCGAAAAGATTTTGTATAATTGAATATGCCCAACGTAAATTTTCATCGTAGTCTAACATATTACAAAGTTGCTTAAAGCCATCTACATCTAACTCATCAATCCTTTTGTGTAAAACAGAACGGCTATGTTTAAAGTAGATACGTTTATCTTTAGGCAATCCTTTTTGTACATTTTTTCTAACATTATCTAAAGCCCAATGCATAAGACGAACAAAGTGAAAAGTATCTGCAACAATTTTGGCATTTGGAAAAACGTCTTGGATAATCTTTTTAAAGAATAAAGATAAATCCATAGTAACTAACTTAACTTGTTTAGCATTAGAAATATTCTTAAAGAAGAGATACAAAGCATCTTCAGAACGAGCTGAAACAACATCAATTACTTTATGTTCTTTAAGGTCGGTAATAACAACCTGGAATTTGTTTCCGCCAGCATTACCTCTAAACTCATCAATGCCAATAGCTTCAGGAAGAGAAGTAACGTTGTGAAAGATAGGCATAAACTTGCACATAAGTCTAGTAACGTTTTGGGAAGACATATTGTTATCTTTGCCAATTTGAGAGAAGCTACGAATATCTTTTAGTTCATCAAATACTTTATTAACAGCATCGTTAGAATGTCTGTAAAATTTTTGAATAAAAGAATTCGTTTCGGGGAACCTTTTATTACAATGATTACAAACATATCTACGTCTATTGTAATAAATTTTGGTAGGCTTAGAGCCAATTTTTATGTGGTTAAAAGAACGTTCGTAATAGTCGTGGACGTCGGAAGTTGTATGACCACATTGAGGACAAACATGTTCTTTAACAGGAAGTTCAATCCAAAGCTGAATTAAATCTTCGGAAATTTCATTATCTTTTAGAATAACTCCTTGCAAATTAAGGAAATCTGTTATATTATTACTACGCAATTGAATCACCAATTTAACCTTTCTTTGTTTTTTTAGTCAATTACATTTTAAGGTATTTGTGATTTAATTGCAATTTTTTATGCATAAAATTTAGGTTAAGGTGTTTTTACACCCCAACCTAAATTATACAGCC
>JAZRUV010000031.1:0-3411 GCA_045652705.1 Clostridia bacterium | reverse complement strand
AGAAAAGGAGTGAACAATATGGCAGAGCATCCGATTGAAAATTTAATGGTAACAGCAATGTCGTCTTTAAGGGATATGATAGACGTAAACACAATAGTAGGAGATACGGTAGAAACTCCTGATGCAACAACAATAATTCCTGTATCTAAAGTTAGTTTTGGTTATGCGGCAGGTGGAAGTGAATTTAATACAAATAATAAATATTCACAAGCGCCTAAACTACCTTTTGGCGGTGGAAGTGGAGCAGGCGTAAAAATATGTCCAGTTGCATTTTTAGTTGTAAAGGATGGAACAATTAAGCTTTTAACAGTAGAAGCAAATAAACCTTTAGATAAACTTGTAGATGCACTTCCAGACCTTGTAAACAAAGTTGTGGACACAGTGGATAAGAGCCTACTTAAATCTAGCCAAAGGTTAAAAATACAAAATAATGAGCAGAATTAAATTAAGAGTGGTTTACCACTCTTTTTTGCATATATTTTGGTCTTTTACAAATAATAATGCTAGGAGTGTGTTATGAAATTTATAAAAAAGAAAATAGTGAATAAATTAATTGTACAAGATAAATCTTCACTAATATCTAAAATTACAGATAGATTTAAGGACTGCGCAGATTTTGAATGTAATAAAATTGTATCTCCTGTTACTGGTGTTGAAATATATAAATTAAGTATGGGGCAATTTGTAGATAAGTTAATAGTAGACGATACAATTTTGCAGCCTTTAGCAAAGCATTTAGATACAATAAAAGATACTACAGATTTATTGAGTATTATTAGGAATGGAGAAATTTATCACATAGATGCGAAGGTAGAAACAGATGTAGATAAAATTATTTCAGCTATACTTCAAGCAAATTTTGTTCTTGTATGTGAAAACCAGGCGTATTTGTTTAATGTAATAGGCTACAATAAGAGAAGTATAGATAAGCCGGAAAATGAGACGTCAGACAAAGGTGCAAAAGAGAGCTTTATAGAAACATCTGCAATAAACATATCTTTAGTACGTAGACGTTTACAGACAGAAAAATTAAAAGTAGTAGATTTTGAAGTTGGTACAGAAACAAAAACAAAAGTAAGTGTAATGTATGTTGAAGGAATTGCTGAGGAAGAAGTAGTTAATTTGGTAAAGGAAAGAGTGAAAAACATAAATGTACCAAGTCTTGTTTCTGTAGCAGATTTTGAAGAGCATATTATAGATAGAAAATACAGTATTTTTCCACAGACTATTGCAACAGAAAGACCAGATAAGGTTGCCGCAAATGTAATTGAAGGGAAGGTAGCAATTTTTGTTGATGGATTCCCTAGTGCATATATTGCACCAGCAGTATTTCCTATGTTTATGCAAGCATCAGAAGCATATAACATTAATTACTTTGTAAGTTCATTTATTAGAATGTTAAGATATGCATGTGTGTTTATTGCTGCATTATTCCCAGCACTTTATATAGCTATTACAACATTTCATCACGAGATGCTACCTACAACACTTGCTGAAAGTATCATACAGAGTAAACAAAATGTGCCATTACCAGCTTTTTTAGAAATTATAATAATGTTACTTGCTTTTGAAGTGCTGCTTGAGGCAGGTGTTAGAATGCCTAAAACAGCAGGCCAAACAGTGTCTATCATTGGTGCATTAATTGTTGGTGAGGCAGCCGTAAATGCAAAATTTGTATCTCCAATAGTTGTGGTTATAGTTGCTATATCTGCTATATGTGGCTTTGTTATACCAAATAGGGATTTAGCAAACGGATTTAGAATGGTAAGATTTGGGCTTGTTCTTGTTGCTTCTGCAGCAGGTTTCTTTGGCATGTCTATTGCAGTAATTGCACTGTTCTACTATTTGGTATCATTAGAAAGTTTTGGTGTGCCATATCTTAAACCGTTTACATCTAATGATGGTAAAAATGTCTTGGCTGATACTCTAATTAGAGAACTAATAAATAAGTCTAAAGGCAAAATGGCAAGGTGGTAGTTATGAGAAGAAAAATAATATTAGGAATAACTATAGTTGGCCTTTTGATTGTAACGTTATTTAACAGCGAACTTATGCCATTAAGGCGTGAGATTTCAGATATGGAAATAATAATTATAGCAGGACTAGATAAAGTTGGCGATGAATATATGGTGACATTCATAAAAAGAAAACAAAGTGGAAATAATTCAGAAGGTGACGGTCAAGATGCTGGTGGAAGCCAGGTAATTAGTATGACGGCGGACAGTTATAGCGTAGCATTAAGGCAACTTCAAACGGCAACAGATAAATTTACAACAGCCAGCCATATAAAATACTATATAGTAGGTGAACAAACTCTACGTGACGATTTTGATCACGTAACAGATGCAATAGCAAGAGGTTACCAAACAAGACTTAATTCAAAGATATACATAGCAAAGGGAATGACAGCAAAAGAATTTTTAGAAAAAGCATCGAAACTAGAATTTCAGATTGAAGAAAAGTTAAGAAATATGGAAAATAGTTTTTGGGAAAAGGGAAGTAGTGTAGATACAGACATATTAGATTTTGGACACATTAGTTTTTCTGAAACGGGGGAGGGACTAGTAGATACACTTGCTTTTTACAGTACTGCACACGAAGAACAAAAAGACAATATGGAATCATCGGTAGGAGGAAAAGAGGAACAAACAAATGAGGCTATTTCTTTTGGATACGGAGGTACCGCAATTATATCTGACTGCAAAATAGTTGGTTTTTTAGATAAAGATGAGACTACTATAGCAAATTATATTTTAAGTGAAAATAGCGTAAATGTAATTACAGCTCGAGATAAAGAAAATTTTGTGGTTTTTAGAATAGAGAACTTAAACACAAAGATATCTTTTGATTTTAATGAAAAAAACATTATGACAGCAATAAATATTGATGTGGATTTTAAGGCAAACTATGAAGAAACAAATGCTACTATTCCAATATTTACAACGGATATGATTTCATATTTTGAGAAGGAAATAAATAATACAGTTAAAGAGCAAATTGAAGGCATTATAGCTACTGAGAAAGAAAGTGGAGTTGACTTCTTATATCTTAGAGAAAAACTAGAATTAAAGCATCCATACAAATATGAAAAGAACAAATATGAGTTTATTAATAATTTAAAAAACAGCAAAATTAATGTTAATAGCAAAGGGACTATACAAACTACGTATGATGTTGTAGAAAGTAATAAAGACCAGAAAGGAGCGCTGGAATGATATATTATTTAATGTTTTTTGTAGCAGGGATATTAATAGATGTTAAAGATCTAAAGAACAGTAATAAAAAAGCAGATATAATTTTCTATATCATAGCTATGCTTATTGCGCTTGGAATTGCAATTTTACATTATATAAACCCAAATAGAACGGGAATAGCAGAATATATAATAAATATGTTTGGCTTAGGAGGTGT
>JAZRUV010000030.1:0-7433 GCA_045652705.1 Clostridia bacterium | reverse complement strand
GCGCCACTACTTTGTAGTGTTTGTTTATATAATATTGTGTGTGTGTGTGTGTGTGTGTGTTACAGCCCCAAGGCTTTCAGCGTTTTTCATTTGTTTTATTCCCCTTTATTATGCATTTAGTTTATACTAAATAAAAATGAAAGTCAATGTTTTCACATCAACTTCCATTTTTATTTTTTGTTATATTATTTCCTTAATTTCAGGTTGTTCAACTTCTTTATCACTTGTTATATTAACACCACCATTTGGCGCAAAATACAAAGCTATAATCTCAGTTATAGATTGAGATTTTTCTTTTTCTTGTGTTTTATCTTCTATAATCTCCTCTAATTTTATATCTTCTGTTATATTTAAAACTTTTTCATTATCTTTGTATTTTTCTTTTATATATGCTTTAACTTGAGATTCAAATATATATTTAGATACACCAAATATTCTTTTAATATCTTTAGGGTTTTCATAATACTGTATAAACTTTTTCATACCATAAGTAGATATGATACATTCTACCCATGCACATGCATATTCCTCATTGTAGTTATATTCCTCATACCATTTTCCTTGAGACAATTGCCCTAATTTTTTTACTCCATTTTTAGATATGCTTTCAGCAAATTTTTTTATATCTTTCTCTTTTTTTAATCTTCCTCTAACAAAGGCTAGCCAACCTATACTTAGCCATTGTTGGGCCTCATTCTTTACAAGTGTTTTGTTTTCTTCAGGTTTAGTTTCGTCCTTTTGATGTTCGGCTTGATTAGATTCATCAATTTGCTCCATTGCAGCTTCTGCCTCAATTATTTCATTTAATCCTTGTTCGTCAATCTCATCTTGTTCTATTTCGTCCTCAGCAAGTTCTTCTATATCCAGTTCATCATCTTGTCCTATTTCCTCTGGCTCATCAAACTCTTCCTCTTGTTCCTCTTCTAGCTCTTGCTCTTCTTCCTCTACTTCTGGCTCATCATCTTGTTCAATTTCTTCTTCCTCTATCTCTTCTTTTTCTTCCTCTTTAGGCATCATTGATGCTTTTAAAAGTCTTAACGCACTTTGTTTTTCCTTTTCTTCCATATATTCGCCAAGCACTTTCATGACAAGTATTTTTTTAAACTCGTCTCTTTTTTCCTGAGCCATACCTCTAGGAGAAACTATGTGTATGTTACCCTCAGCATCTTGAACTACATATAAATCTTCTGTAGAACGGCGTCTTGCATAAAAACGTTTTTCAATCTCACCACCAAACACTTTATAAAATAGCTGTTTGCTTGGATATACAAACACTTTTATCTCATCAAATTCTCTAGGTGTTTTCAAATCTACTTTGCTCATTTTTTTTGCAATATCTTTTATACTTTTTGCTACATCTTCTACAAAAGTTCCATCTAGTTTTTCATTATAATGTATTGTTATTGTTTCAATTTGTTTTGTTGCATTAAAATATACCATTTCTTTTGCCATAACAAAACCTTGTATAATATAGTAAAGTAAAAAATTACTATATTATTTCCTTTCTCTACTAATTATTGATAGGTTTAGTAGTACCTTTTTACTTATTATCACTTCCGTGATAAAATATTTATATTAACACTGTGGACTTTTTCTATAAACCTTATAGCTAGACTATTCTAGGGAGATTACTGCCACAGTTTTAGTTTTATTGGTTATTAGTTAGATAGGGCATAGACTCTTTATATCTAGCAAGGTTACAAAGCTGAAACTTAGTGGGACTGTCACAAGTGTTAAAATTGATTTAAAGGAGATGATTACTCATGATTTTCATCGGCGTAGATATCGCCAAAAACAATCACTTTGCATCTGCCGTTAACTCAGATGGTGAAGTACTTATTAAGCCTTTTAAATTCACAAATGATAAAGCGGGTTTTAATTTATTTATTAACACCTTCAAAGATTATGATTTATCCAATTTAATAGTAGGATTAGAATCTACAGGAATATATGGAGATAATCTTACAGAATTTCTTTTTACTAAAGGATTTAAAATTGGTAAGATTAATCCTATACAAACAGATTCCTTGAGATCTTCTAACATTAGAAAAACTAAAAATGATAAGATAGATACTTATCTAATAGCTCAATGCTTAATGTTAGGTCATTATACTTTAATTACTCAAAGAGATGTTTTGATAATTAAACTAAAAACTCTCTGTAGATTTCAATTTGATGTTATACGCTCTCAGTCCAAAGCTAAAATACAACTCACTACTTGTTTAGATGTGGTTTTTCCTGAGCTTGAAAATTTCTTTAATGACAATATACATTCTAAATCATGTTATTCATTACTAGCTAAATTTTCAACAGCAAAAGAAATAGCAAATGTTAGAATTGATACATTAACAAACATTTTAACTAAAGCTTCTCGAGGTCATTTTAAACAAGCTACCGCTATCTCACTTAAACAGTTAGCAAAAAATTCTATTGCTATGGACAACCTTGCTTTACGGTACTCAAATTAAAATGTTAATTGAGCAAATCCAAATGTTTCAAAAACAAAGAGATTTGCTCAAAAAAGACATTGCCAATATTATGGAACAACTGAACACCCCAATTTGTTCTATTCCAGGTATTGGTACTTGGCTAGGTGCTATTATTGTTAGCGAAATTGGCGATGTCACTCGCTTTGAATCCGCAACCAAATTACTTGCTTACTCTGGTTTAGACCCGTCAGTTAGACAATCTGGTAGCTTTACAGCTACTAATACTAAAATATCTAAACGCGGTTCTAAATATTTGCGTTATGCAATACTTAGAGCAGCTAGCTTAATTATTTGGCATAACGACACCTTCCATAATTATTATACCACAAAAATGATACAGGGCAAATCTCATTTGAATGCAGTTGGACACGTTTCTCATAAACTAATACGTATAATTTTTAAAATACTTACTGAAAATACTACATTCAATCTAAGTTAACAAATTTTCAATGTGCATACGATACTACTTACAGGTGTTTAAAAAGTTTATGATGACACCTGTGCGTTAGCATACTCTTTTTTACTCATAAATATTTTCTTAATAAATTCATGACTTTTCTATTGACATCATATAGTTAGTCTCCCTACAATAATATTTTACCATATTTCGACAAAGTATACAAGAATACTGAGTTAGATTTTACTAACTCAGTATTCTAATTTTCTAATTTAATTATATACTAATATATTATTAATATAATTATATCTATTAATTATTTTAGAAGTGGTTTTAAAAACTTACCCGTATAGCTTTCTTTACACTTAGCTACCTCTTCAGGAGTACCTGTTACAACAATATTTCCGCCTAATTTACCACCTTCTGGTCCTAAATCTATAATATAGTCTGCACATTTAATAATGTCCAAATTATGCTCAATAATTACAGCTGTATTTCCACCTTCTACAAGTTTGTTTATTATTTCTATTAAATTATGTACATCTGCTGTATGAAGTCCTGTACTTGGTTCATCTAGTATATATAAAGTTTTACCAGTAGAACGTTTAGATAGTTCTGTTGCAAGTTTTATTCTTTGCGCTTCTCCGCCGGACAATGTTGTAGATGGTTGTCCTATTTTAATATATCCTAGACCAACATCATAAAGTGTTTGTAGTTTGTTTTTTATAGGAGAAACATTCTTAAAGAATTCCAGTGCCTCTTCTACTGTCATTTCCAGTACATCACTTATATTTTTCCCTTTATACTTAACTTCTAATGTTTCTCTACTATACCTTTTACCTTTACACACTTCACAAGGAACAAATACATCGGATAGAAATTGCATTTCTATTTTAATTATTCCATCACCAGAACACGCTTCACATCTGCCGCCTGGAACGTTAAAGCTAAATCTTCCTTTGTTATATCCTCTAAGCTTAGCCTCATTTGTTGATGCAAAAAGGTCACGTATATGATCAAACATTCCAGTATATGTTGCAGCGTTTGACCTTGGTGTTCTACCTATTGGTGTTTGGTCAATGTTTATAACTTTATCTATATTCTCTAATCCCTTTATTTCTTTGACCTTTCCAGGATTTGCTTTTGTCTTATTTATCTTCTGAGATGTGTATTTGTATAACACTTCGTTTATTAAAGAACTCTTTCCAGAACCAGATACCCCTGTAACACAAGTAATTGTTCCTAGTGGAATATCTACATTTATTTTCTTCAAATTGTTTTGTTCTGCTTTTATTATACTTAACTTATTACCGTCTAAACTTCTTCTTGTCTTTGGCACTTCAATTTTTAGTTTTCCACTTAAATATTTACCTGTAATGCTCTTAGTAGATTTCATTATCTCTTCAGGCGTTCCAGCGAAAACCACTTCTCCACCATGAACACCCGCACCGGGTCCAATATCCACTATATAATCTGCTGTACGCATTGTATCCTCATCGTGCTCTACAACAATTAATGTGTTTCCTAAATCTCTCATCTTCTTAAGTGAAGCTAATAGCTTTTCATTATCTCTTTGATGAAGACCAATACTTGGTTCATCTAATATATATAACACACCTGTTAACCCGGAACCTATTTGAGTTGCCAGTCTTATTCTTTGCGCCTCACCACCAGACAATGTAGCTGCACTACGTGCAAGCGTTAAATAGTCTAAACCTACATCTATTAAAAATCCCAATCTACTATTTAGCTCTTTTATTATTTGTTCAGCTATCATTTGATTCTTTTGGCTTAAATGTAGATTGTTAATATATTCTTTTATTTCTGCTACTGGGAGGCAAGTTAGTTCATATATATTAAGTTTTCCAACCTTTACAGCAAGTACAGTATCTTTAAGTCTTGTCCCATTACACTCTTTACAAGGTATAGTGTTCATATATAACTCATAAAAGCTTCTCATTCCACTCGATTTAGTTTCTCTATATCTTCTCTCAAGTATGTTTACAATGCCTTCAAATTCTGCTTCAAAGTCTCTTGTAAAAGTCCTAGATTCGTGTTTAAATTTAATAATTTCACCACCCGAACCATATAACAGAACTTCTTTAAATTCTTTTGGTATTTTATTAAATGGTGTATCTATATCTACACCATAGTGTGCACACAACCCCCTCATGTACATTAACGTTACAGAATCTACGCCACTACTTCCCCATGCATGGAATAATGATGGGTCGGATAACTTTTTCTTTTCATCCGATACAATTCTATCTGGGTCAATTTTTAAAAGTTCTCCTACACCAGTACAGTGAGGACATGCTCCATATGGAGTATTAAAAGAAAACATTCTTGGTGTTAACTCTTCAATTGAAATGTTACAATCTGGGCAAGAATAATTGCCCGAAAATAGCATCTCTTCCCCATCTACTACACTTACTAAGACAAGGTTGTTTGCTTGCTTCATTGAAAGCTCAACTGAATCTGCCAAACGCGAATGCATAGCTTCAGATACAACAATTCTATCTACAACAATTTCTATTGTATGGGCTTTTGTTTTTTCTAATTCTGGTAGTTCTTCAGATAAATCAAAAATCTCACCATCAATTCTTGCACGTATGTAGCCTTCTTTTATTGCCATATCTAAGATTTTTGTATGCTCACCTTTTTTACCACGTACCACCGGTGCCATAACTAAAATTTTAGTTCCTTCTTGTAGTTCCATTATTTGATCTACTATTTGGTCCACTGTTTGCATAGTTATTTTCTTTCCACATTTAGGACAATATGGCACGCCAATTTTAGCATAAAGAAGACGTAAGTAATCATAAATCTCTGTTACAGTCCCTACTGTAGAACGAGGATTTTTTGATGTAGTCTTTTGGTCTATAGAAATAGCTGGAGACAGTCCATCAATACTATCTACATCAGGTTTTTCCATTATTCCCAAAAACTGCCTTGCATAAGACGAAAGACTTTCTACATATCTTCTTTGTCCTTCTGCATATATAGTATCAAAAGCAAGAGACGTTTTCCCGCTACCAGATAACCCAGTAAAAACAGTCAAGCTGTTTTTAGGTATCTTTAAATCTATGTTTTTAAGGTTATTTTCTCTTGCACCTTTTACAATTAATTTATCTTGCATAATAGCCTCCTAGAATAAAATATATAGAACAAAGCGAATAAATTCGCCCTCCCTAGACTTTAAATAGTCTAGGTTTTTTTATAAAGATGTTGTATTTAAGTTTCCACCTATTCCTAGGCCACCCTTTTCTTTATTGGTCGTTGTTCTCGACCATTATCCATCGCTATTTCTAGGTTTGGAATATAATTTATTATATATTTTCTTAATATATTTAAACTTCCATTTATATCTGCGTTTACTTTCTTGCCACTATTTGTTATAAACAACCCTCTACAAATTCTTCTTTTAGGGTTATAGTTTTCTTTCGTTATTTCTTCATTATCTAATGCACTTATTCCTGATGTATATCTTTCACTTATTTTTACTACTCCTATTCCTTTTAGTTTTGCTTTGTATTCTATCATTTGTACTAATATTTGCAATGGCAACTGCACAAAGTCTTTGTTATAGTCCATATATTGTTTTATTCCTTTTAAGTCTCCAACTATTATATTAGAGCATTTATTACTCATTGCGTACTCCACAACCATTTTAGAAACTTTATGCATAAATGTTTTTATATAGTTTTGTCTATACTCATACAATTTGTTTATCTGTTTAGTGTTTCTATGCTTTTTTGAATTCTTTAGCATTTTCATATTTATTTGCTGTAAGTGCTTTATTTTATCCAAAATATACTTATTCTTAGACTTTGCTTCTTTTCCGGATATAAGTAATGTATTAGTATTAGCTCTATTTGTTAATGCTACTATATTATTTAAGCCTAAGTCTATAGCGCATATATTGTTGTAATCTTTAGGTAGTTCTTCTACTTGTCTTTCGTATATTATACTCATTGTTGCTTTACCTTTAACTAAAATTATCTTTATCATTTTTATACTAGATAAATCTACAAGCTTTTTTAATTTACTACTTATTAAAAAATTTAAACTCTTTACTTGAAACTTACTCTGCATTTCTTTAGATAAAGATAATTTTAGTTTGTTATTTTCTATTCTTATTGCATATTTAGTAAATACTATTTCTTTTGTATCATTATTATGTTTGTATCTAGGTTGTCTTGGTTTGCCTTTTAAGCTACTATTGTCCTTTTCATACATTTCTTTTAATCCCACGTATGATTTATAGTTTTGAATTACATTTAGTATAACTTGCTGCAATGTATGACAGTGTAAATATTTACTATGCCAGTTAGTATTTCTATATTCCATATATACTTTACTAGATAAAATATTCAAACTTTTACTTAAGTCTATATATCTTTTGTTTTCACGTACTTCATATAACAATGAATTATATACTTTCTCTATATGCCATCCCAACTCATTTATTATATTTAGCCCTTTCTCATTTAATTTTGTTATGTCCATCTTGAAAGTCAGCAACATTTAATCACCACCCTTCTTGA
>JAZRUV010000029.1:0-89499 GCA_045652705.1 Clostridia bacterium | reverse complement strand
AAAGTACGTCAGCTGCTTGATCAGATGGAGACGGTGCATCATCATCTGGTATAAAGTTTCCAACACTACTATCATCTTCTTCACCAACTGGTGTTTCTAGAGATATTGGGTCTTGAGAAATTTTTAAAATATCTCTTACCTTTTCAACTGGTATTTCCATTTCTGCTGCAATTTCCTCAGGAGTTGGTTCTCTACCTAGTGTTTGAAGTAAGTGTCTAGAGTTTCTCATAAGACGATTTATAGTTTCAACCATATGTACTGGTATTCTTATTGTTCTCGCTTGGTCAGCTATAGCACGAGTAATCGCTTGTCTAATCCACCAAGTTGCATATGTACTAAATTTATATCCTTTAGATGGGTCAAATTTATCTACTGCTTTTATTAGCCCAAGATTACCTTCTTGTATTAAATCTAAGAAATGCATTCCACGACCAATATATCTTTTTGCTATACTTACAACAAGTCTTAAGTTAGACTCAACTAATTTTTTCTTAGCTTTTTTATCTCCCTTAACCATTCTATCTGCAAGGTCTGCTTCTTCTTCTAAAGATAATAGTTGTATCTTTCCTATTTCCTTTAAGAACATTCTTACAGGGTCATCAACACTAATGTTGTCTATGAATGAAAAATCATTCATATCTTCAAGCAAGATATTTTTTTCTATTTCACTTATATCTTCAAGATTAGGCTCTATATCTAGTTCAGTAACTGAACCACCAGCATCTACACCCGTAGCAAGTTTTTCAATAATTCCTGCTTTTATATCATCATCGTCATCATCATCTTCTGGTTCTGGTTCTAAAGTAGATGTTGTCTCTTCAGTAGCCATCTCCACACCTGCTTTTTCTAATACTTTATATAAGTCATCTAATTCTTCTGGTGTAAGTCCTACTTGGTCCATGAAATCTACTATTTCTTTATATGTAAAGCTTTTCTTTTCTTTTGCAGCTTCCACGAAAGCTTCTGTAGCTATTTGTTTCTCACTTTTTTTAGCTACTTTAGACTCTTTCTTTTTTGCCTCTTTTTCTTCCATTATTTCCTCTAGTCCTTCTTTTTCAATTTTTTTACCCATATATATTATACTCTCCCCAATATATTATTTATACAACATACTTTAAATAATTACAACTCTTTTGAAAATATTTATTTAATTTTTGCAATTTTTAACAGTATCTGTCCTAGTTCTATTTCAAGCATTTGTTTCTCGTCTGAAGATATATCCGAACTAAGTCTTCCCAGTATTTCTGCTCTTCTTTTTTGGTAATAATACTTTTTAAATGTATTATCCAGTTCATTATATAGTTTTTGCCTATCGAATTGAGACATATCTATTGCAAGTATTTCAGTAATGAGATTTACATTATCTGTTTCATTATTAAACTTAGTAAGTAAATTTATTTTAGATAAATCCTCTTTACCATTTAATTCTTTGAGCATTATAAACAAATCTCTAATATCTTCATACTCAAAGTCTGTCTCGCCAAATCTATCTAATACATTATTAATTGTCTTTTTATCTTTTGTAAAAATTAATGCAATAATGTATTCTTCTTGTTTTTTTCTTAAAGTCATTACTGTAGGTTGTTTAGCCTTTTCATTTAATTGTATTTTGTTTTCTCTTTTGAGTTCCTTTTTAGTCTTTTTATCTATTTCAGATTTTATAGCATCGCGACTTACGTTATACTTCTTCGCTACTAAATCTACATACATTTCTTGTTCAATATCATTTTTAAGCCCCGCTAAAATTCCCGCCACTTTTGTTAAGAATTCCACTTTTTGATGAAAGTCATCTTTGTCTAAAAGACCTTCTAGTCTAGATATTTTATATTCAACCGCAGACATACTGTTTTTTACGCACTCAGCAAAATGTTCTTTACCATATTTATTTATATATTCATCTGGGTCCTTTACATCGTCGTGGTCAAGTTTTAATACTTTTACCTTTAATTCCTCTTTAGCAAGTATATCTATTGCACGTAGTGTTGCCGCTTGTCCTGCTCCGTCTTGATCATATGCAATAACAACAGTAGGTGCATATTTTTTAAGTAACTTAGCTTGTTTTTCTGTAAGAGCTGTACCAAGACTTGCAACTGCATTTGTGATACCAGACTTGTGAAGTGCCACAGTATCCATATACCCTTCTACTATAATTATTTCGTTTAGTTTTTCCTTCTTTGCTACATTTAACCCATATAAATTGCTACCCTTATGATAAAGTGCATTTTCTGGCGAATTAACATATTTAGGCAGTGAATTATCTAATACTCTTCCACCAAACCCTATAACTCTTTCTCTTACATCTAGAATAGGGAATATTAATCTTCCTGCAAAATTTTCGTATATATCCCCTTTCATGTTTTTAGATACAACACCTGAGAATAATATTTCATTCTTGTTATATCCTAGATTTGTTAAATGTTGTACCAATGTTTCAGTTTTTTTCGAACCAAATCCCAAGCCAAATCTTACTACTGTATTTTTGTCTAATTGCCTTTTTATTAAATAAGATTTTAACGGGCTGTTTTGTTCCTTTAGCTGTTCTGTTAAAGCTTCATAAAAATACCTTGCAGTAGATTTATTTATTCTTTCTATTACATCTTTTATTTCTTTTTTACCATCATTAAAGGTTCCGCCAACTTCAAATTTAGCAAGGTCAATATTTGCTCTTTCTGCTAAATGTTCTAATGTATCTTTAAAATCCAAGTTTTCTAGTTTAGATATAAATTGTATTACTGAACCGCCTTGTCCACATCCAAAACATTTATATATTTGTTTGTCCGGGGACACAGTAAAAGAAGGAGTTTTTTCCTTGTGAAAAGGGCAAAGACCTAAATAATTGGCGCCTCTTCTTTTTAGTGGTACATATTCATTTACAACTTCAACTATATCTGTTGATGCTAAGATTTCATCTACTAAATCTTCTGAATAAAATGCCATTTTCTCCTCCTTCTAAGTTTAATGTTTATACATCATCTTATATCGTTGTTTAATTTTTCTCGTTTAATAATTTTATTCTTTCTTCTCTGTTATATCCAATATTGCAAATTATCATAATGGTGTTAAGTATTAATAATGTATCAAATAAAGCTGATGCATATATACCATCTACCATAAAGAATGTTATGCAAGCTGCCACAATATACATTAATTTTATTAAATTCATTTTAATATCTAGTTTTCTTTTTGTAATAACAGATATTATCTCAAATACTAGTGCTATTATAAGTAATACTAAATAGTAACTTCTAGAATGTCCTAATACTTTAACTGCATTTCGAACACTAAAAACACTAAAATTATTTGCACTAGATAAAGCTAAATATATCCATGTTGCTACTGCCGAAACACCTAGGGAAATTCCACATACATATACTAGTTTTGAGATATTTATTTTTTCAACTCTTTCAGCTAATCTTTTCATTTTATAATTTAATTTTTGCTTAAATGGTATTAATATATGTACTATATCTATATACATAGCTGCACAAGAGGCTACTATCATAGGCATCAACCACAATATGTATGAACCACCAAGTATAATATCCAATGACTGTACAGCACCAAGCACTAGTGAATATATTAAATATTTGTTATTCTTTTTATTAAAGTTCTTAACTTCATCAATAATATGTAATAATACATATATTCCTAAAAGCACAATAAGCACGTTATAATTATATCTAATGTAATTATTTACTTGCCATAACGACTGAGGTGCAAATATATATAGTATACTTGTTGTTGTAGCAACCATATCATTATCTGTTATATTTAACACTATCTTTTTTATAACAATACTTGATACAAATACAAGTATTGTGTTTAATATTACATTGGCATACATTTGGTTTTCTATGTATAGTCCCAAACCATAATTTAAATACGACCCTAGACCCATATTAAAACTTGGAACTAAAGTAGCTATCTCTTCATTCTTAAACATATATGCCATTATAAACCTAGAAACTAAAACAATTACTGCTAAATACAAATAACAATATCCTTTAGATATCTTTATACTTATGTCTTTGTTTGACATTTTTTTTGTCAGTTTATTTCTAACCAAAATATATGCAAATACACATATAGCTAATACTCCTACATATATTAGCTTTTCAGACGCACTAATACTACTTTCAGTTTCAAAATTGCTCTTTATACTTATCAAACAAATAGCAACTGAAAGTATTATATATATTACTGTGATTATACTACAAATAATTCTACTTTTCTTCAACTTTTACACCTACAATTTTAACAGCCACATTATACCATAAAATACAGTATTATACAATACTTTATATACACAGAAAAAAGAAGATATGACAAATATCACATCTTCTATACTTGATTTGTTTTTTAGTCATTCTTAATATACAAAGCAATCCTTAAGCCTTTTCTTACACCTCCAGCATTTAAGTCGCTTGCTATTTTTACTGGATATGTAACAGTAGTTCCGCTACTATGGAAACTTCCACCACGATAAGCACGTTTTACATTAGAGTATCCCTCCATTGTCCATTCCCACATATTTCCTGACATATCATATATATTATTTACTTTAGCTTGTTTTAACGCACCTGTTGTTAATGCCCAATATGTCTCTACTTGCTTAGGATATGTTAATGTTTCACTATCTTTAGAAACATAGTCGCCCTCAGCATTAGAAGTAAAGTCCCAAACCATAGCTCCATCATTTAAGTCATCTTTTGATGTTATTATATGGTTATTATGATTTCCATATGATGTACCATCTGCTAAAGTTGATACCGCTCCGCTTTCTAACCACCATGCTAGTATTGTATCCCACTGCACTCCATACGTCAAAGTAGATACTACGCCATAGTTTGAATTTTCCGGATAAACACTTCTAGCCACTTCAACAGCGCCTCCTAAATCCTCGCCCAACTTATTGTTCTTTGTCCAAGGAATATATGTATATGGTATTTTCCCCATCATTGAATATACATTTGTTTCTAACACACCATTATCTAATTTTCTTTGTGTATCTATTCCAGCTTCATATCTTGCTATATAAAATCCACCATATGCTTTAACACTTTCATACATATCTTGAACTTCTTCAAGAGTTGTTGCCGTAACATAGTTTTTATCTTGAAAAGATTTTGGCATATTATTTGCATCTAATACTACTTCCCAGAGTTTGTCTGCTTGGCCAAGTTCGTTTATCTTTTGTGGATCTACACTAGAAATTTCTCTTCTTACAAAATCCTTTTCAAAATTATCTATAGGAACCCAAACATATTGATTTCTTGTTTTTCTTGCTGTTTCAACATTTGCATCAGTTACAGCTTCTGTTCCTTCATATATTACTAGTCCGCTGTTTTTTTGTGTTTTCCCCTGCCACAGATGATGCCACGAATCCTTTTGGTATAGGTACACCATCTACTGTTTGTGCCACCCATTTACCGGAAGTTTTAGTTCTTTGTACTACCTCTACTCCTTCTGTGTCTATTATCAGTCTGTATTTAGAAATATCTATGTTATCTTCTTCTAATCCATTTAGAATATACTCTTCAATTTCTTCTTGGGTAATCTTTCCTTCCACAAAAGCCTCTGCCCATTTTAATGATGCTAACATTTGTATTTCACTCAAATTTGTAGTTTCTACAGCATCCTGCGAACGTTCAATAATTCCTGTATTACTCAATGATAATACTATGGTACCTGCTAGTATTATCATTACAATAATAGTAATTACTAAAACTACTAAAGATACCGCTTGTTTACTTTTTCTTAATGTTTCCATTTTTTCTCCTTCCTTTGTTTTTCTCAATAATAGTTTATATTATTTTTTTTAAAAAATCAATATAGGTTTGTTATTTAAATAATTTTTTTGTTATTTAAATAAATTTTTTACAGAAACTTTTTCTGTGAGCAGGACATAAACCATGCTCTTTTATAGCATCTGCATGTTGTTTCGTTCCATAGCCCTTGTTTTTTGCAAAATTATACTCCGGATATTTACTATCTAACTCTACTATCATTCTATCTCTTGTAACCTTAGCAATTATTGATGCTGCAGCAATAGATTCGCTTAATGCATCTCCTTTAATAATTGGAGTATAAGGAATGTCTATTGGCACTTTCTTTTCAGCATCAACTAGTGCATACTGTGCTTCCACCCTCAATCCTTCAACTGCTTTTTTCATCGCTAACCTTGTAGCTTCAAGTATATTTATTTCATCAATTGTTTTTTCATCTACAATTCCTACCGAATATGCTACCGCTCTTTGTTTTATTGCCTCAAAAAGTTGTTCCCTTTTCTTTTCAGATAGTTTCTTAGAGTCGTTTACCCCCTCTATTTTATCTCCTTTTTTTAGTATTACTGCAGCAGCTACAACCGGTCCACATAAAGGTCCACGTCCCGCTTCATCTATCCCACATATATACTCATATCCTTTAGAATACAAATTCCTTTCGTATTCTAACATTTTTTCCAATCTTAATTCTTCTGTTTCTTTCACTCTACACACTCCATATACACTTCATTTTTGTTTTTACCACGTTCTTTTGCAACCTTTTTAATTGCATCTTTTTTAGTTAGTCCTTGCTCAATATATTTTTCCACAAGTTCTTTATCTGAAAGCAAGTCTATTCCCATTTCTTCATCTTGTTTTTTCTTCTTTTCTTCATCACCTGCTTCATTGCCTTCAACAATTAAAACAATTTCACCTTTTATTCCTTCATCATCTACTCTTTCAATTTGCTCACTTAAAGTAGAATATCTACACTCTTCATGAAGTTTGGTAAGTTCTCTTGCAATACAGATTCTTCTTTCACCTAAAAACTTATACAAATCTTTAAGGGTGGCTAGCAACTTATGTGGCGCCTCATAAAACACTATTGCTCTTGTTTCATATTTTAACTTTTCTAACTTTTCACGACGTCTTGTTGGACGCATTGGTAAAAATCCTTCAAAAACAAATGTAGCAGCATCAAAATTAGTATATGCTACAGCTGTTGTAACTGCAGTAACTCCAGGTATTACTTCTACTTTATATCCTTCATTTATTAGTGTTTCGACCAATGCTTCACCAGGGTCTGAAATTCTAGGCATACCAGCATCAGAAACAAGTGCTATTTGCTTACCTTCATCTAAAAGTCTTTTTACTTCATCAATTTTGTCTACTTCATTATGTCTGTGATAACTTATCATAGGCTTGGATATTTCTAAGTGATTTAACAGTTTCAAAGTTTGTCTTGTATCTTCTGCTAAAATTACATCTACCATTTTAAGCGTTTCTATTGCTCTTAACGTTATATCTTTTAAATTCCCTATAGGCGTACCTACTAAATATATTTTACCTTGTTCCATTTTTCCCTCCAAAATTTAATATTATTTTAACTTTCTGTCATACCATAAATATCTAATATATCTTTTGTATAATTACCATTTTCATCATATTCTATTAAATTTGGTAAAACCACACATTCATTACCTGCACCTAATACATATTCAATTAAAACAATGCTTGGTTTCTTTGTAATTGTTGGTTGTAAAAACTGTATTTCTTTAGGTTCTAAACTATATTTTCTAGCCAAACTAATTAAGTCTGCCATTCTTTCGGGTTTATTCACAAGATATAGTTTTCCTTTAAACTTTAAAAGCTTAGATGCAGTTTTAAATATATCTTCAAGTTCACATTCTACTTCATGGCGCGCAATATATTTTTCATCTACTTCATTTTTACTACCTGTGCCAACTTTTTTATATGGTGGATTAGACACTACTATATCTACTTTGTCTTTTCCCGCACACTCTATAACATACTTTCTTATACTATCTACATTTTTTAGATTTTCTTTTAGTACACTTAATTTGTCTTGTAGCTTGTTATATTCCACATTCTTAACTGCTAAATCATACATTTTTTGTTGTAGCTCTACACCTATTATTCTACCTACATTATTTTTTTCGGCAATTATAACTGGCATAACAGCAGAGCCTGTACCTAAATCTACAATAACCGTATCTTTATTTGTTACTTTAACTTTATTTGCAAGAAGCACAGAATCCATTCCAAACAAAAACAAATCTGTATCTTGCAAGATTTTCTTGCCATTTAAATTCAAATCATCTATTCTTTCCATAAACTACCTCAAACATATTTTAACATATTAGTCATAAAATCACAAGAAATATTGTCATTCATATAATATAGCAGGAGATTTATATATTTAGGAGGTATCTATGGCAAATAAGAATTTAATAAATTCTGTTTTGTGTTGTCTAAATCCTAGAATGCACATAACTCCAACTCATTATGTTTGTGGCTGCAACCTTGCTTTGTTCACAAGTCTTGCACAAATAGAAAACTGCCTTACAGGCTTTACAAACAACTGTAAATGTCTGGTTTCAAACAAAGGAAAATGTTTAAATCCTAGAGATGACACAAAAAAATAAATTACATATGGTATTTGTTTTATGCATATTGTTTTTTTAATACCAATGTGCTATACTTTGAGTGAAACAAAGTAAACGAATATCATATATACATATTTCGTTTGAGGGGGATTTTTAGTGGATAAAATAGTAATAAATGGACCTTGTAAATTAGAAGGTGAAGTAACAATATCTGGAGCAAAAAACGCTGCTGTTGCAATCATACCTGCTACTTTACTAGTTAATGGCAAATGTCATTTAGAAAATGTTCCAAACATTTCAGACATTCGTGCCTTTATAAAAATACTTGAAAGTTTAGGTTCAAAAATAGAATATATTTCTGAACATGAATTAATTATAGATAACACAGATATACATACAACAACTGCACCTTATGATTTGACTTCAAAATTTAGAGCATCATATTATCTATTAGGTGCTTTACTTAGCCGTTTTGGTACAGCTCAAATAAGCTTACCTGGTGGTTGTAATATTGGTGCAAGGCCAATAGACCAACATATTAAAGCTTTTGAATGTCTTGGTGCTGAAGTTGAAGTTAAGCGTGGAAATGTTTATGCTAAAGCAGATAAGATGAAAGCAAACTCAATCTTTTTTGACGTTGTAACTGTTGGCGGTACAATAAATGCAATACTTGCTGCTACTCTAGCTGAAGGGGTTACATCAATAGAAAACTGTGCCAAAGAACCACACATCGTTGACGTTGCTAACTTCTTAAATTCAGTAGGCGCAAAAATTAAAGGTGCTGGTACTGACGTTATAAAAGTTACAGGTGTTAAGAGCTTAAAACAAACTTCAAGCTATGCTATTATACCAGACCAAATTGAAGCTGGTACATTTATGGTTGCTGCAGCTGCTACAAAGGGTGATGTTTTAATTAAAAACTGTATTCCTAAGCATATGGAGCCTATTACAGCAAAACTTGTTGAATCTGGTGCTGAAGTTACAGAATATGAAGACAGTATTAGAGTTACAATGAATAAAGTTCCAAAAGCTATAAATATTAAAACACTACCATACCCTGGATTTCCTACAGATATGCAACCACAATTTGGAACATATTTAACGCTTGCCAGTGGTAGTAGCTTAATAGTAGAAAGTATTTGGGAATCTCGCTTCCAATATACAGCGGAACTTGTTAAAATGGGAGCCAATATATCTTATCACGATAGAACAGCAATGTTTACCGGAGTTAAAGAACTTTATGGCTCACCTGTTAAAGCAATGGACTTAAGAGCCGGAGCTGCTATGATAATAGCTGGTCTTATGGCTCATGGCAAAACAGAAATTTATGACATCCACCATATTGACCGTGGATATGAAAATATTGTAGATAAATTTAAAGCACTTGGTGCTAATATTGAATATGATATAACTGATTAGAAAGGAAAAAATATGCTTAAACTTTACCCATTATATAGTGGTAGTTCTGGCAATATGTATTTGATTAAATCCCCAACATCTGCAGTTCTTGTAGACATTGGGGTATCTTTTAAGTCACTTGTAACAAGTTTAGATGAATTGCAAATGACATTAGACGACATATCTGCCCTATTTATTACTCACGAACATTCAGACCATATAAAAGGACTTACCACGTTTATAAACAAAACAAATATACCCATATATACTGCTCAAGGTACTAAAGATTATATTTTAGATAGATTTGAAAACAAATTAAAAAGTACCCCTAATATTAATGTAGTTACGCCTGAGACAAGCTTCAACGTCCAAGATATAACTGTTACCCCATTTAAAATGTCGCACGATGCCTCTGACCCTGTAGGATATACTTTGCAAAACGAAGACAGCACTCTTACAATTGCAACAGATTTAGGTTATGTTAGCGATAATGTATATGAACATTTATTAGATTCTAACCTTTGTGTAATTGAATCTAACTATGATAGAAATCTACTCATGTATGGAAATTATACTTATCCACTTAAGTGTAGAATACAAAGTGACATTGGTCACTTATCTAACGATGATACAGCAAATCTAATACTAGATTTGGCTAAATGTGGCAAACGCGATTTTGTACTTGGACACATTAGCGAAAACAATAACGAACCTGAGCAGGCTCTATTTAGTGTAAATACTACACTAACCGAAAACGGGTTTGACTTAAATGACTTTAACATTAACTGTGCTACTAGGGATTTATCTTTTGAGGAGTATGTCTTATGATAAATATTAAAATAATATGTGTTGGAGATTTAAAAGAAAGCTATCTTAAAGATATGCAATCCGAATACGTAAAAAGGCTTTCAAAATATTGTAGATTGGAAATTATACAATTAAAAGACGAAAGGCTTCCCTCTACTTTAAACGAAAGTAACTGTAATATAGTAAAAGAAAAAGAAGCAAATGCAATACTTGCTAAGCTTAACACACCTAATTCATATACTTTTGTATTAGACGAAAAAGGCAAAGAATATACATCTGTACAGTTGAGCGAAAAGATAGATAAAGTAATGACTATGGGAAACTCTACTATAAACTTTGTTATTGGTGGAAGTTTGGGACTAACAGATAGTGTAAGAACTAAAGGAAATGAAACTATTTCATTCTCACGTCTTACCTTCCCTCACCAAATGATTCGTATGTTTCTTTTAGAACAAATATTTAGAAACTTTAAAATATTAAATAATGAAACTTATCATCATTAATAAAACGACTGTTTTTTACAAATTATTACATTCATCCAAAGTAATACTTGTATTTTGAATGAATTTGTGTTATTATTTTTTTGAGGTGGAAAGAATATGAAATCAACAGGAATAGTTAGAAAAATAGATGAACTAGGTAGAATTGTTCTTCCTATGGAACTTAGAAAAACTTTAAACATACAAATAAAAGATCCAATGGAAATTTATGTTGAAGGAGACAGTGTTATACTTAGAAAATATGAACCATGCTGTATCTTCTGTGGTGATTCTACAAACGTTAGTTATTTCAAAGACAAAGTTGTTTGTGAATCTTGCAAAAAAGAACTTTCAAAATAACATTAAAACTGCGATAGCATTTGCTACCGCAGTTTTAGCGTTATTTTGATTAAATTATTTATGTACTAGGGATTTTCTTTTTTATCAAAAACTTGCTTAATTGTATTTTCTATAATTTCTCTAGGTACTCCCAAAGTCCGAAGATCATTCGCTGCGATTTGCAACCTCAGAAGTGCTTTATTCTTTTCGGCAAGCCCAGGATTCTCTTTGTTTTCCAAGATGGCCTCAAACTCGATGAAGGGGTCAGGAATCATCTCTTGATACCGTTTATACCTTGTCACAAAGTTTTGGGCGCCTTGTCCTACACGAACACCAATCGCAAAATATGCATCCTTGTATTTAATGTTATACCAAGCTGCATAGCCCTCGGAATTTGCTCCCATGCGATTTCTTCTATGATACTGGTCAACAGCTGTAAAGAAATCTGTAAGAAGTTCTACCTGACTATAATCACTTTCAGATATGCTCTCTCTATCATACAGCCAATCTGTATCTGTAAACTTCGGATATTTTTTCGTGAATTCATACAGCCAGTCAAAGTAGTCAGTACTTTCAACTAACCGTTTTTGGTTTTCCAAGCTTTCATTAAATCGCTCCCAAAATGTTTTTTCTGCCATATATCTTTCCTCCTTTTAATCTCTGGGATCTTCAATTTTACCGTAAATTATGCCTAAATCATATTGAATTGCATCATAACTTAAAGAAATATCTCTTGCCTTTTTAAATAGTTCATTTAACTTATTAAAAACTATCACTCTCTCCTCCAACAACTCGCTAGGTACACACAAAACAACATCTGGAAAATATGGGGCATTTTTTACTGGTTTGTGTTCCTTTACAGAATAACTTATAATGTTTCCTCTTACATCCTTTACCACTTCTCTCGCGACTTTAAAATAACGTTGTTTGCCGTTTCTAGAATAATGGAAAATATATGTTGCACTTTCTCTATCATCCCCACAATAGTCCATACAATTCTTACTATAGTATCTACTAAGGAGCGTATGTAAACTTGAAATACGAACAATGTTTGCTAAATCGCCTACTGTTCTCCTACAACTATCATTTAAGAAACGAGTATTAGGTCTATAATTTTGCTCTAGCCTATCCCACAACCAATCAATATATTTTGTGCTACCACTAATATATCTCTCGTTTTCTGCCGCATAGTCTAAAGCCACTCCTCCATACATCATAGGGGACTCGTACTTTTTTAGCTCATCCCTAATGGCTTCTGTAACAGTAGTATCTACCGGCCAGTGCTCTACAAGTTCATCTAGTGTTTCAGGATTTTTAAGCTTTATATTTTCAGCATCAAGACTTAAATGGAAGTGTTCAGGATAAGTGAGTATTGGCTCTAGCAAACTTTCTAGCTTACTATCTAAGCTTTCACAAAGAATAACATCCGCCGCTCTTTCTACTGGAGCAATAGCATTCAAAAGTACACAAATGTGTTCCTCTGTCCGATTTACAACTTTTAAAAAATTTACAATAAATGCATGCATCGGGACTTTTTTCGTATTCATAATCTAGCCTCCTAAAAAAATTATTTTTGAAATTCAGTTATAAACTGGCAATATTATATCACATATTTACATAATTTTCAACTAATACACAAAAAACAAACTGACATAAGCATATACTTACGTCAGTTTGTTTTTATTGTCCTTAACTATTTCAAATTAAAGAAAGCATCTTCTCCCAAATATTTAGCTCTATCTCCTAATTCTTCTTCTATTCTTAATAGTTGATTGTATTTACATACTCTATCTGTTCTAGATGGAGCACCTGTTTTTATTTGTCCGGCATTAAGTGCTACAACTAAGTCCGCTATAGTTGTGTCTTCTGTTTCACCAGAACGATGTGATACAACAGCTGTCATACCATTTTCATTAGCTAGTTTTATAGCAGCTAAAGTTTCTGTTACAGTTCCTATTTGATTTACTTTAATTAGTATAGAATTGGCAACTTTTAGGTCTATTCCTTTTTGTAATCTTTCTACGTTTGTTACAAATAAGTCATCACCTACAAGTTGTAGTTTATTTCCTAATCTGTCCGTAAGTAGTTTCCAACCTTCCCAATCTTCTTCTGCAAGTCCATCTTCTAAAGAGATTATTGGATATTTGTTAGCCATCTCTTCCCAGAATGCTACCATTTCTTCTACTGTAAATAACTCACCTGTTTTCCAGAAATAATATTTACCGTCTTCGCCTTTTTTCTTAGCTTCTTCATACATTTCTGTTGCAGCTGCATCTATTGCAATTTTAAAATCTTTACCAGGTACGTATCCTGCTTTTTCAACAGCTTCAACTATGTATTGTAATGCTTCTTCATCTTTATTAAGATTTGGTGCAAACCCACCTTCATCACCTACTGCCGTGCTATATCCTTTTGCTTTAAGAACAGCTTTAAGATTATGGAATACTTCTGCACACATTCTTAATGCTTCTCTAAAGTTAGGCGCACCTACTGGCATTACCATAAACTCTTGTATGTTTACACTGTTATCTGCGTGTTTTCCACCATTTAAAATGTTCATCATAGGAACAGGAAGTGTAACCCCTTCTCCATCACCTAAATATGTGTGAATGCTTACACCTTGTGCTCTTGCTGCAGCTCTCATTACTGCCATAGAAACACCAAGTATTGCATTAGCTCCAAGAACACCTTTGTTTGGCGTACCATCTAAAGCTATCATAAGAGCATCTATAGCCTCTTGCTCAGTTGCATCCATTCCTACTACTTTAGGAGCAATTATATCATTTACATTAGAAACAGCTTTAAGAACACCTTTTCCTAAGTATCTTGATTTATCCCCATCTCTTAATTCTACAGCCTCAAATGCACCTGTAGAAGCTCCTGATGGAACAATAGCACGTTCTATCACTCCACAGTCTAATTCTACTTCAACTTCTACTGTAGGATTACCTCTTGAGTCCATCACTTCTCTTGCGTGAACTTTCTTTATTCTTGTATCACATTCTATTTCAAATTTTTCCATAATTACTACTCCTTTTCTATTCTAATAATTGAATTACCTGTCATTTCTTTTGGCTTATTTAGTCCCATTAAATCTAATAGTGTTGGTGCTACATCAGCTAAAGTTCCTGATTCTATTCCACTAACCCTGTCTGATACTACAATTACTGGAACATCGAATGTTGAATGAGATGTTATTACTTCTCCTGTTTTCGTATCCATCATTTGCTCACAGTTTCCGTGGTCGGCTATAATAATTGCTTCACCACCAAGTTCAACTAGCTTATCCATAACACGTCCAACACAAACGTCTAATGCCTCTACTGCTTGTATTGCTGCATCTAGGTTACCAGTATGTCCTACCATATCTCCATTAGCATAATTTATTACTATTACGTCGTGCTGTTTTGTTTCCATAGCCTCAATAAGATTATCTGTTACTTCGTATGCAGACATTTCTGGTTGCAGGTCATAAGTCGCTACTTTAGGTGATGGTACAAGTATTCTACTTTCACCGTTATATTCTTTTTCTTCACCACCATTAAAGAAAAATGTTACATGGGCGTATTTTTCTGTTTCAGCAATTCTAAGTTGCGTATATCCTCTTTTAGCTAGAAATTCACCTAATGTTTCTTTTATTTCTTCTTTTCTAAAAGCAACTTTTACATTTTCCAACGTCTCATCATATTCAGTCATAGATACATATTTTAAAGATGTAAGTTTTCCAGACTTTCTAACAAATGCAGTAAATGCATTATCTGTGAATGCATGAGAAATCTCACGCGCTCTATCTGGTCTAAAGTTTGCAAATATAACAGAATCTTTTGATTCTACAAGACCTACAGGAACATTCTCATCATCAACAATTACAATTGGTTGTATAAACTCATCAAATTCTTGGCATTCATATGAATTTTCAACTGCTCTTTCTGCAGTTTTAAAATGTTTTCCTTCGCCAACCGTCATTGCGTTATATGCAGCTTCTACTCTATCCCAACGCTTGTCTCTATCCATTGCATAAAATCTACCACTTATTGTAGCAATTTTACCGATGCCAAGCTCTTTGCATTTATTCTCCAAACTCCTAATATAGTCTATGCCTGAAGTCGGAGCAGTATCTCTTCCATCCATAAAAGCGTGTATAAATACTTCTTCTATATTTTCTCTTTTGGCAAGCTCTAGAAGCGCAAATATGTGCTCTGTGTGAGAGTGAACACCACCATCAGATAAAAGTCCGAATATGTGAAGTTTACTATCATTTCTTTTTACATGTTCTATTGCATCAAGTAGTACTTTATTCTTAAAGAACTCACCGCTTTTTATTTTCTCTGTTATTAATGTTAAATCTTGGTATACTACTCTACCCGAACCTATTGTTGTATGTCCAACTTCAGAGTTTCCCATTTGTCCCTCTGGAAGACCTACACTAAGTCCACTTGTTTTTAAATGTGAATTCGGGTATTTCATAATTAACTTATCTATATTAGGTGTTTTTGCAAGCTTAAATGCATTACCTGTTTCATCATCATTTAAGCCTACACCGTCTAATATCATAAGCATATATTGTTTATCTTTCATATAATCTCCTATTCTTTTGCAGCATTTATTATTTCTATAAATGTTGGTTTCAAACTTGCACCACCAACTAGTGCTCCATCTATATTTTCCATATCAAATAATTCTTTTGCATTAGATGCGTTTACACTTCCACCATAAAGTATTCTAATATTTTCAGAAATGCTTACACCATATACTTCAGCTACTATGTATCTTATAAACGAACATACTTCTTCAGCTTGTTCACTTGTTGCAGTAACTCCTGTTCCTATTGCCCATAGTGGTTCATAAGCAATTACTACTTCTTCTACACGTGTAGATTCAATGTCGGCCATTGCTTTCTTAACTTGAGTACGTATCAAATCTAAATGTATTCCTTGTTCTCTTTCTTCTAGTGTTTCGCCTACACATATTACAGGTATAATATTTGCTTCAATAAGCGCTTTAGCTTTTTTATTTACTATTTCGTCTGTCTCTGAAAAATATTTTCTTCTTTCACTATGTCCTACCACACAGCACTCTACACCTAAATCCTTTAGCATTTCTACACTTATTTCACCAGTATATGCACCTCTAGGTTCGGTATGTACATTTTGTGCACCTACCATAATGTCTGTATCTTCAAGTATACCCGCAGCCGTTTCTATATCTGTAAAAGGTACTGCAAAAGCAACATCTACTATGTTATCCTTTACACTCTCTTTTACTATAGTAAGAAGACTTTTAGCCTCCTGACGTGTCATATTCATTTTCCAATTTCCAATAACAATTTTCTTTCTCATACTTTAACTCTCCTATTTTATATATTGTTTTACATCAACGTCCACTGCCCAATTTGGTTTTAAATTAGTATCTCTAAATGTAAATGTTACAGCTCCATTATCATTTAATTCCCATTTCCCCATCCAGTAACTAGAAGCCTCAAGTCCTATATATGACCAATCATCTGTTAAAAGCACTTTATTTATTTTTTCTATAGCAGCTTTTAACTCGATATCATTAGTAACAGTTCCATCTAATAGTTTGTTTGCAACACCCAATTCTATTTTTGAACACAACTCCAAAAATTCTTGTTTCTTACCTTGTGTTTCATATGCACTTTTTACTTTTAACATATCGTTTGAAGAAACAACCTCTATATCTTGATTAGGTACAATTGGTTTGTTTTCATTATATACAGACACAACGACACTTATAGCAATAGTTACTATTGCTATAAGTATCGCAGCAAATATATATATAGGTTTGTTTTTTAACATAAATATTCCCCTTGTTTTTTATTTATCATTTAATGCTACAATTCCAGGAAGTTCTTTTCCTTCCATAAATTCTAGTGATGCTCCACCACCAGTTGACACATGTGTCATTTTATCTTCAAGACCTGCTTTTGCAACTGCTGATGCACTATCTCCACCACCTATTACAGTTATGGCATCACTTTCTGCCATAGCCTTTGCTACTGAATTTGTACCAACTGCAAATTTTGCAAATTCAAACACACCAACTGGTCCATTCCAAACAACAGTACCAGCTACTGATATAATTTCTGTATATTCTTTTATAGCTTCAGGACCAATATCTAGTCCTTGATATCCTTCTGGTATATCACAAGAATCTACTACTTTGCCTTCAGCGTCCTCTTTAAATTCTTTTGCTACTATACTATCTTTTGGAAGTACTAGTTTCACACCTTTTTCTTTCGCTTTTGCTATTATTTCAAGTGCAGTATCTAGTTTATCCTCTTCTACTAGTGAACTACCTACATTACCGCCCTCAGCTTTTACAAAAGTATATGCCATAGCTCCACCTATTAAGATAGTATCTACTTTTTCCATTAAATTTAAAAGTACTGCTATTTTACTTGAAACTTTTGCTCCACCTATTATTGCTACAAGTGGTCTTTTAGGATTATCTATTGCATCGCCTAATGCTTTTAATTCTTTTTCAATTAAGAAACCACAAACAGCTGGTAAGTATTTCGCAACACCTTCGGTAGACGCGTGTGCTCTATGCGCAGTTCCAAATGCATCATTTACATATATTTCTGCAAGTGATGCAAGTTCACGTGCAAACATTTCATCATTTGCTTCTTCCTCATCAAATTTTCTTACATTATCTAATAATACTACATCTCCCGGGTTCATATTATCTATAACAGTCTTAACACTTTCTCCTATAACCTCTTCTAGTAAAGGTACATCTTTTCTCAAAAGTTCAGAAAGTCTTCCCGCTACCGGTTTAAGACTTAGTTTTTCTTTAGTCTTACCAATGTGCGAACAAAGAATTACTTTTGCATTGTTTTCTATAAGGTAGTTAATTGTTTTTAAAGATTCTCTAATCCTTTTATCATTAGTGATAGTTGTTTTAGTTTCCATATCTAGCGGAACATTAAAGTCGCATCTAACTAAAACTTTTTTATTTTCTACATTTATATCTTGTATACTTTTCTTATTCATATAAACTCCTTAATCAAATAAACCTTGTATATTATCTCTTTTAGGTATATCATATTCTACTTCTACTTTAGAGGCTAATATATCACTTAAAGACACATTAGCATTTTGAGAATTTGTTACCCCACCTTTTATCCTTATGTGTTTAGTTTCTGTAACATTTTTTTCTTTTAGCGCTTGCAAAGCATTTACCATTTTATCTATATTGGTAGTTATTTGATTTTCTATACTATATGTTTGAACTGAATGAGTTTCTTGAACCTCATTTGCACATCTATGTATTTCATATACTACTTTATTTAATACTTGCTGTGAAATATTGTCTTTAAAGTCTTGCAAATTTTCCATATACACTTTTACAATTTCATTAAAAGCATTGTCTATAGGAATAACACAACTTCTAATTTGCGCTACACACATAGTTTTTATTTCTTCTCGACCATTTATAATTTCTTCTATATTTTTTGAATATAAATGGCTAACCTTGTACATAGCCTCTTGCTTTTCTTGTTTTCTCGCGCTAGCTATTATATGTATTATAACAGCCTCTAGCTCGTCATTTATTATATCTATTATTTTTGTAAAAGTATCATACTCTTTTCCTATAATATTCGTTGCTAAAACTTGTTTAATATTTATAGACATTTCTTGTAGCTTTTTAGCAATTATATCTTTTTCTTTATTTTCACTAACATCATATGCTCTTTCTACTTTTGTTTCTAATAAGCCCAATTGCTCTTCCATTTGTCCTCTTAGTTCGCTCGCCATAAACACCCCTATTTTAATTTAACGTAGATTTTAATTATTTATTATCTACATCATACATATGTGATACTAAGTCTAACACTTTGTTTGAGTAGCCCCATTCGTTATCGTACCAAGCGACAAGTTTTACGAATGTATCTGTTAAAGCAATACCTGCTTTTACATCGAATATACTTGTATGTGGGTCATGTATAAAGTCTGAAGATACAACAGCATCTTCTGTATAATCCATAATACCTTTAAGTTCACCTTGACAAGCTTCTTTAACTGCTTGAACTATATCATCATATTTTGCAGGTTTTTCTAATGTACATGTTAAATCTACAACAGATACATCTAAAGTTGGCACTCTAAATGACATGCCTGTAAGTTTACCATTAAGTTCTGGTATAACTTTACCAACAGCTTTAGCAGCGCCTGTTGATGATGGTATAATATTATATGTTGCAGCTCTACCACCTCTCCAGTCTTTTTTAGATGGTCCATCAACTGTTTTTTGAGTTGCTGTTACAGAGTGTACTGTAGTCATAAGACCTTCTTTTATTCCAAATTTTTCGTGTACAACTTTAGCTAAAGGTGCTAAACAGTTTGTTGTACAAGATGCGTTAGATACAACATTCATATCCTTAGTATAATCTTTATGGTTTACTCCCATAACAAACATTGGAGTATCTTTTGTTGGAGCAGAAACTACTACTTTTTTTGCTCCACCTGCAAAGTGTTTTGAAGCACCTTCCATTGATGCAAATACACCTGAAGATTCAACTATATATTCAGCTCCTGTCTCTTTCCAAGGTATTTCTGATGGTTCTTTACAGTTATATACAACTATCTTTTTACCATCTACCATTATTCCATCGTCTAGCACTTCAATTTCTTTATTTAATTTTCCGTGTATTGTATCGTATTGTAACATGTATCTCATATATTCAAGGTCTATAAATGGGTCGTTTATTGCAACAACATCTATATCCTCTCTTTCAAAAGAAGCTCTCATTACAAGTCTTCCTATTCTTCCAAATCCATTAATTCCTACTTTTATCATAAATAAAACCTCCTATATGATATGTGTATATTCTATACCACTACTATATATTTTGCAATAGTTTTAGAGACTTTATAACTCAAATTTAATATTTTTGTAACATACGACAAATGGCGACAAAAGGAGCCTTTTAGCTCCTTATTAATGTTCGTCTCCAATCCATACTGTCGGTGGTTGTTTGTCATTCACCAAATCTACAACTGTAATTATTTCTAATAATAGGAAACCAAGCATAAAAATTATAAATAATCCTATAATAACCTTTCTCATTTGTTTACCCCCAAAACCTTTTAATAATTTATTTGTTCTACTTCCGTCAAATAGTATCCACCATCTTTTTTTGTTAATGTATATCTAAATACCGGCATTATATTGCCATATAACTTTATCCATGTATCATCATCATTCATATGTGTATAGTTGTCGAAAATATGAATTAAATCATTACCATCTTTATCTCCCACAATCACCTGAACTTTAGCTGTTTCATAGCTCACATCACCAAACTCATCTTGAGTTATTGAATCTTCATCATATGAGTACCCTCCAATTAAAGTGTAGGTATACACATAATAAGCTTCATCTGTTTCAGTAGCATTCTTAAATATTTGATGCTCAAATATTCCTTCATATCCCACAGGTATTACAGCATACGACTGTGCCTCTTTTGAATAATAAAATAAAGATTGTGCTACATTTGGTTCTGATACCTCCTCTGTATTTATAACCGCATCCTCCCCAAATATTTTCTTTACCATTTTATCTACATTAGTTACACTAAAATCCATTTCTTCATTTGTAACCACAATTTTACTCATTACTGAATCTAACATAAATACGCTATCAAAAGGAGCAATTCCTTCTGTATAAACTTTAGGTATAAAATTAAATAATTCTTGTTTCTTTTTTTTAGACACTTCTTTTTCATTCGCTTCTATTTTTGATGGAGCATTGTTTGTACTTCCTTGCTCCTCATCACTATTTATATCTACATTGTTATTAACTGGCTGTTCATCTTGAGACACAAAAACTATCAGCCCTATAACTAGCGTTATTATTAAAGTACATAATAATATTATTCCTATCCTCTTTCGCATTTTTTACCTCCTAGTATGCCCATAATCCAACCTTATTCTCTCTTGCTTGTTTTTGCAATGCAGTAAATTCTTCAACATGTTTTACATTTGGCGGATATGTTGCAATCTTTGCATATCCTTTTTCTAATAAAATTTTATTATACATTTGCCCATCTATATATGCATAGACTAATAATCTCCCATATTTATCTCGCTGTTCAACATCGAGTTCAATTTGAACTTGTTTTCCCGTTAACATTTTTTTAGAAAAATTTGAAACTTGATTCCCAAATTCGGTGTTTTTTTCCGCGTTTGGATGAACACTTTCAGGTGTATCTACTCCTATAAGTCTTACTTTTTCATTTTTACCATTGTAGTTTATAACAAATGTATCACCATCTACCACTCTTACGACCTCATACAAAGAACTATCATTAACTTGTTGCTTTCTCTGCGTTTCGGTTTGTAAGCTTTCATTACTATTTATATATTCCTTAATATCTATAACTTCTAATTTATCTAATAACAAAGCTATAGTTATAACAACTAGACTTGTTACAATTCCAGTAATTTGTTTTTTTAACTTTCGTTTCATACTTTCCCTCGCGATTATACTATCACAAATATATTATTTTTTCAACCCAAATACCCCTTTAAAAATAAAGAAATAATACAAATTTAATCTGCTATTGCATTATTATTTTTATATTATATAATTGTTGTGGTGATAACATGATATATTTATATTTTTTGGCTTATGTTATATTAATAAATATCATTGGTTTTTTGGTTATGAAACTAGATAAACACAAAGCAAAAAACGGAAAATATAGAATAAGTGAAAAAGCAATATTTATACTCTCTCTTATTTTAGGTGCTATTGGTGTATATATAGGCATGTACAAATTTAGGCATAAGACGAAGCATTTAAGCTTCACAGTAGGAATTCCTTTGTGTATTTTAGTTAATATACTTTCCATATATTATATAATAGCAAACGACTTGCTTATCATTTTTTCTAATTATTTGAATTTGTAATAAAATATGTATTAAAAAAACACCTATTGCACATAATTGTATTAGGTGATTTTTTTGGATAATTTGGTAACATATAAAAAAATTATAATAATAGCTTGTATAGTTTCTATACTATTTGGTGTATTTCTTCATTTTGTATATGACCTTTCCGGGCATAATACAATCGTTGGAATATTTGCTCCTGTAAACGAAAGCGTTTGGGAACATTTAAAGCTAATACTTATTCCATTTACAGCATTTGGTATCGCATTTTATTTTTACACAAAGCGAAAATTTTCTAACTTGCTACTCGTTACCCTTTTTGGTAATATAGTTGGAATGTTTGTTGTAACAACATTATATTATTTAGGTGATGCTATATTTGCTACAGATAATATGATATACAACATTATTATTTATATAGTAGGTGTTATGAGCTCTTACTTTATTTTGTATCTTGGAATATATAACGAAGATTTCAAAGCAGAAACAAAAAACTCTACTATAGTTGGTGCATGTGCACTAGCCCTGTTATTTGTAATATTTGTAACTAATACCTTTTCTCCTATAAGATTAGATATGACAAAGGACCCTGTTACCAAAACATACGGTATAGATAAGTGGGTCTAACAAGTAAAGGCCAAACGTTATAATACGCTTGGCTTTTGCTTTGTATATTTTTATTAAAAATTATGTAAATTATTGCAAAACCTTTAATTGTGTAATATAATAGATACATATTTTAGGAGGAATTAATATGTTAGACATTAAATTTATTCGTGAGAACCCAGACGTTGTTAAAGAAAATATTAAAAAGAAATTTCAAGATAAGAAATTGCCTTTAGTTGATGAAGTTATTGAACTAGATAAAAAAGTACGTTCCTTAAAACAACAAGGTGATGAATTAAGAACTAAAAGAAATTCTATAAGTCAGTCTATTGGAATGCTTATGAAAGATAAAAAAATAGACGAAGCAAATGCCATGAAAGCTGAAGTTATTCAAATAAACGAAGAACTTGTAAATATAGAAAAAATGGAAGCTGAATCGTCTCAAGAATTAAAAGAAAAAATGATGGTTATACCAAACATTATAGATGATTCTGTTCCCGTTGGTATTGACGATTCAGAAAATGTTGAAGTAGAAAAATTTGGTGAACCTGTAGTTCCAAATTATGAAATACCATATCACGCAGATATTTTAGGTATGTTTGATGGTTTAGATAAAGAAAGTGCCGGTAGAACTAGCGGTAATGGTTTTTATTACCTTATGGGAGATATAGCAAGACTTCACTCCGCAATGCTTGCATATGCTAGAGACTTTATGATTTCTAAAGGATTTAACTACTGCATCCCTCCTTTTATGATAAAATCTGACGTTGTAAATGGCGTTATGAGCTTCGAAGAAATGGGTGCTATGATGTATAAAATTGAAGGTGAAGATTTATACCTAATCGGTACTTCTGAACACTCTATGATAGGTAAATTTAAAGGACAAACTGTAGATGAGAAAAAACTTCCTATCTCTCTTACTTCTTACTCACCTTGCTTTAGAAAAGAAGTTGGTGCTCACGGTATTGAAGAAAGAGGAATTTACAGAGTACACCAATTTGAAAAGCAAGAAATGGTTGTACTTTGTACTCCTGAAGAATCTATGGACTGGTATAACAAGATGTGGAGCTATACTGTAGAATTCTTTAGAAGTTTAGACATACCTGTAAGAACTCTTGAGTGTTGTAGTGGTGATTTAGCAGACCTTAAAGTTAAATCTTGTGATATTGAAGCTTGGTCTCCAAGACAGAAGAAATATTTTGAAGTTGGTTCTTGCTCTACTTTAGGTGACGCCCAAGCAAGAAGACTTGGAATTCGCGCAAGAGGAGAAAACGGAAATTATTTCTTACACACATTAAACAATACTGTTCTTGCTACACCACGTGGACTTATAGCATTTATAGAAAATAATTATAACGAAGACAAAACAATATCTATTCCACAAGCACTTAGACCATATATGGGCGGAATGGAAAAAATAACACCTGTTAAGGAGTAATAAATTTATATGAACTATTTAAAAAATGTAGTATTTGTAAAATCTGTATATAACAAACAAGATTTAATAAATGATGATTTGCCTATTATTGCTATGGTAGGCAAATCTAACGTTGGCAAATCCTCTTTTATAAACACGCTTACAAATAACAAAAGAACTGCTAAAGTTGGACAAACTCCTGGTAAAACAAAATGCTTAAATTTCTTTTTGGTAGATAATAAGTTCTATTTAGTAGATCTACCTGGTTATGGTTACTCTACTATGTCTGAAAAAGAAAAACAAAGTATAAATAAACTTACAAATTACTTTTTAGAAACTAATAAAAACATTAAGCATATATTTTCACTAATAGATATTAGACATTTACCATCTACAGATGATAGAAATATGTATGATTGGCTAGAAGCTCATGAAAAAGATTTTACAGTGATTTTAAACAAGGCAGATAAGCTTTCAAATGCTAAAATAGAACAAGCTAAAAAAGATATAGAAAAGGCTTTATTTTCAGCACATGAGATGATTCCTTTCTCTACTGAAAACAAGCTTAATTTAGATAAAGTATTAGATATAATTGAAATGAAAATAATGTAATAAACCTAACGTAAACTAAAGCCTACGTTAGGTTGTATTTGATATTAAATTTATTTTTGCTACACATTCTATATTTACTGTGTCGGTGGCAACTAAGTCATGTACATTTTACTTCTTTATGTAAAGTGCTGAACGGAACCCAGAAGAGCCGTAGACACTGGTACGAGATGATACATCGTCTCCATCGCCATAACCTTCGAAATGGCCACCGCGAGCTATACGCTCATAAACACCGCTGCCTTCCATTGTCCATTCCATCATATTTCCTGCCATATCATAAATATTGTTTACGCTTGCCGCTTTTAATGCTCCTGTTGTTAACGCCCACCAAGTTCCTGATGCTTTTGTTGAACTTGCTGTTGCTGTTTGAAACTCAATTGTACCTTCATTATAATCATAAACACCATATTTTGCACCGTCATTTAAATCTCCTGCTGCTATTACGTGATCATCGTAATTACCATAACTTGCACTATCTGTTACACTTGTTATAACATTGCCTTTTCCATCTTTAGCACCAACTTCTAGCCACCATGCTAACGTTCTATCCCACTGCACCCCATATGTTAATGTTGATACTACTCCATAATTAGTATTTGTTACAGGATACATACTCCTTGCCACCTCTACTGCTCCACCTGTATCTTCATTCATCTTATCATTTTTTGTCCATGGTATTTCATATGGTATTTTTCCCATCATCGAATATACATTTGAACCTTTTACTAAAGTAGTCTCGCTTGTTCCTTGTGTATCTATTCCTGCTTCATAACGTGCTATATAAAAGCCTTTATATTCCTTTACACTTTCATACATTGCTTGTACTTCTGCTAATGTTGTACTTGTCACATAATTTTCGTCTTGTGTTGCAAGTGGCATATTTGTTGTAGTATCCAATACTACTTCCCAATTACCTGTTCCTAATGTGTTAGATATAGTATTTAAATTATAAAAATCTTGTCTTACAAACTTGCTAAAATCTTCTACTGGCACCCATACATATTGATTTCTTGTTCTTTTTGCATCTTCTACATTTGCAGCTGTAACTGGTGTTGTTCCTTCATATATTACAAGGCCACCATTTTTTGTGTTCTCTCCTGCTACTGATGATGCTACAAATCCTTTTGGTATTGGTACTGTGTCTACTATAGCTATTACATTTGCTTTCCATATTTCGGGAATAGGCGCTCTTAACGCCACCTTTACACCATCTTCTGTTACTGTTATTTCATATGGTGTTAAGTCTACATTTTCATCATTTAATCTTTTTAATACTTCCTCTTCTAATTGCTCTTGTGTTATATTCCCATCCACAAATGCTTCTGCCCACTTTAATGACGCAAGTGTTTGAACTTCTTTTAAGTTCGTTTCATCTACTGCGTTTTTGGCCTTTTCTATTATTCCACTATTATTTAAAGATAGAATAATTGTTCCTGCTAATATTATCATTACTATTATTGTTATTACTAGTACTATTAGCGATACACCTTGTTTGTTTTTTTGTTGTTTTATCATCTGTTTTTCCTCCTAATACAATTATTTTGCTACCTTGTTAAAGTATTTATGCCCTTACTTTAACTTATTACAAAAATATATTACAATATATTTTTTGTTTTTGCAAGCATTTTTGACATTGTTTTTGGGTGCATATTTATTTTGTTTTATATTATAAAATAAGTGCTAGGAGGAGTATGAAAATGAATAAATTAAAAATACCTGAAAACCACAGTGGAATTAGCAAAACTTTAAGGCTACCTGAAGATTTAGTAGACGAAGTACAAACTCTAGCGAATATAAAAAACTTGTCATTTAACAAAGTAGTTACTACCCTAATTGAATTTGCTCTAGACAATTTAGATGAACGAGATAAAAATTGTTTAGAAGAAGAAAAAATAAAGCTAGGCATTTCCTAGCTTTATATCAAAATATATTATTGTTTGCATTAAGGTGTTCGTAGCATGTCCTACAAACTGGCATATAACCAGTCTCACCCACTAAAATGTCTCCTTGTTTTTGTCCACTATAATAGGTGTATATAGCTTCTTCACATTTGCAAACTTCACAAACTGATGTCATAAGCTCTATTCTGTCAGCCATACACATAACTTCTCCCATTTTTCCAAATGGTTTTCTGTCTGATGTTAAGTTAAGCCCAGATATGTATATTTTTTTATCCTTATTAGCAAGACGATTAATTGTATCTAAATCACCATCTAAAAACTGAAATTCATCTATTACATATACATCTGCATCATACTTTTCTATATCCTCTATTTTAGAAATATTATATGTGTCTATCTCATGCCCCGCTCTTGTAACTAATTTGTTAGTAGAGAATCTATCATCTATCTCTGGCTTGAAAACTTTAATATCTTTACCACGTATCTTTTGTATTGTAGCAACTTCTATGGCTCTTTTTGTTTTCCCACATTTCATAGGACCTGTAAATACACTAATACTTCCCATTTCAATTAACCTTCCCACTCTTTGTTTATGTTATATTCGCTTACTATTTCATAGTTATTATCCTTATATCTCATATCATAAGTTTTCATAGCACAAGTAGCGAATCTTAATTTTGACGTTTGCTTATATGTTAAATTTTCAAACTTCTTAACCATAAGTTTTGCTGTACTTGCATGAGTTACAATTAAAATTGTTTTATTTTGATTTTCAGGGATTAAAATTTGTTCCTCTATGAACTCACTCGTTCTTTTTTCTACATCTAATATAGATTCAGAAAATGGAATAATACTTTCTATTTTTTTAACTGGTTTTTTTAGTTTTTCGGAATATTCATTTAATGTAGCTGCACGTCTTACACTATTTTCAGGAACAAGTTTATTATCTAGTCTTTTATCACTATCTGATAACGAATTAAACTCTTTAAAAGCTCTTGCATCTTCTTTTTTCATTCCTTGGAACATTCCATAATGTCTTTCATTAAGTCTTAAATCTTGTTTAATCTTACCTTTAAACTTTAACACTTCACTAAATATAGCGGCTGTATCATAAGTTCTAGACATATATGAAGAATATGCTTTATGTATTTTCACTTGTCCTAAAAGTTTTACTATGCTTTGTGCAGCGATTATTGGTTCTTGTCTTCCTTTAGGTGTTAAAGGCAAATCTCTCCAACCATTTATTATACCTTCTTTTAACCCTTTACAATAACCGTGCCTCATAAGTATTATTCGCATGAATTATCCTCCTTATATTATAGAATCTACAAAATCTTTGGCATTAAATTCTTTTATATCATCTATCTTTTCCCCTATACCAATATATTTTATTGGTATATTTAATTCGTTTATTATTCCAAATACAACTCCACCTTTTGCACTAGAATCAAGTTTCGTTAGAATTATTCCGTCTACACTTGTTCTATCGTAGAAAGCTTTAGCTTGTTCTACGGCATTTTGGCCAGTTGTAGCATCTATTACCATTAACACTTCTACATGTATATTAGGTAAGTTTTTATCTACAGTTCTTTTTATTTTTTCTATCTCATCCATCAAGTTTTTCTTATTATGCAAACGTCCAGCCGTATCACATATAAGAGTATTGTAATCTTCCCTTGCAAACTTTTTAGATGCATCAAATATTACTGATGATGGATCCTGTCCATCCTTACCTGACACACATTCAACACCTGCAACCTCAGCCCAAAGTTCTAACTGCTCTCTTGCACCAGCCCTAAATGTATCACCAGCTGCTAGAAGCACCTTACTTCCCTCTTTTTTATATATGTTAGAAAGTTTTGCAATTGATGTTGTCTTACCAACTCCATTTACTCCAACAACTAGTATTACATGTTTGTCTTTGTAACTTTCATTTTCATCTTGCTCATTGCTATCATCTACAGTTAAAATTTCTACCATTTCTTGTTTTAAGAGTCTAATTACATTTTCTTTTGAAGTATCTTGCTCGGCCTTCAGTCTTTTTCTTAAGGAAGCACAAATATCTGACGTAGTTTTCATTCCTACATCAGATAATATTAGGAGCTCCTCTATCTCATCTAGAATATCTTCTATTTCTTCATTAGACCTAAATATTTCATTGAACTTATTTGTAAATGCTTCTTTTATTTTTGAAAATATCATGTATATCTCCTATTAAAATTTGTGTCCGCATTTTGTGCAGAAGTTTACTTCTGTTCCGTGAACAGTTGCACATTCCGGGCATACTTTCTCTGTTAATACTTCTTCTTTCTTTTCTTCAGGTATTCTTACTTTCTTTTGTTTAGCCCCACAAGTTGGACAGAATTTATTTTCTATTCCTATTGTTTCACCACATGCTTCACATACTCTTAAATCTTTAAGGTATAAAGATTTTATATCCATTTTTTCTATATCTTTATATAACTTTTCTATAGCTTTGCAATCTTTAGCAAGTTCTTTTTCAAGAGCTGCTCCACTTTTGTATTTTTCATAAACTTTAATTCCAATATCTTGAAGCATACCTGTAATTTCTGCTTCTGTATCACTTACTTTTATTTTAAGCTTTGCTTCTTCTACTAGTCTATTAGATTTATCTGCTACCGTCTTATATGTTTTTTCAGCAACATCTCCTGCCTTTTCCCATACATCTTTTACTTTATCTTTAAAATCCATATATATTACCTCCACTATTTACCTTTTTTATATCACAAAGCTTTATATTTTTCAAGGATTTTTTCAGTTATATTTTCAAATCTCATTCCTCTAGATGCTTTTAATGCAACAATACTTTCTTTTTCAATTATTTCGTCTAGAGAATTTATTACATCCTCTTTATTTTCATATGCTACTATTACACCATTTTGAATTCCTTTTACTGCTTGTTTCATATTTTCACCAGTAACAATAATTTTTGTTGCACCAGCATTTATACCATACTCTAATACTTGTTGATGTAATTCTATGGTATTTTCCCCAAGTTCAAACATATCTCCAAGTATTAATATTTTATTTTCTTTATTTCCTCTTTGTACTGTGTCTATTAAAGATTTCATAGAGTCTGGATTTGCGTTATATGTATCATCTATAACTAAAATATTGTCTTGTAGTTTATATATGTCCATTCTCATTTTTGTGTGAGTATAGCTTAAAACACCTTGCAAGGTTTCTTCTACAGTCATACCATATCTTAATCCTACTGCTATAGCTGACATTGCAGAGTATACTAAATGCTCACTTAGTCCTGGAACTACTAAATCGTACTTTGTGTTTTCTATATACAAATCTGCTTTAGTAGCTCCATCTGTATAATCCACACTAATGTTTTCTACATATATATCTGCACCCTTATCTTTTCCAAACCATATCTTTTTAAAATTGTTATCTACAGTAGCTAACATATCATTATCTTTATTTAAAATAGCAAGGCCTGTATTTTCATCCATATTTTCAAATACTTCACATTTTGCTTTTAAAATGTTTTCTCTTGTTTTCAAATACTCAAGATGCGCTACTCCTACATTTGTTATAACTGCAGTATCTGGTTTTACTATTTTGCTTATACTTGCTATTTGTCTTAAATGATCCATTCCCATTTCTATAACAGCTATTTCGTGAGATTTATTTAACCCTAACACAGTCATAGGTGCACCTATTTCACTATTTAAATTGCCTTGTGTTTTTAATACGTTATATTTTCTTTTAAGCACAGAAGATACCATATCTTTAGTTGTAGTTTTACCTACACTTCCTGTAATTGCTACAACGGGTATATTAAACTGGCTTCTATACCAAGTTGCTAAATCTTGTAAGCCTTTTATTGTGTCTTCTACTTTAATATATACTATACCATCTATATACTCTTCTAATTCTTCACTAACTAAAATTGCTATAGCACCATTTTTTGCTGCACCTTCTACATATTTGTGGCCGTCTGTATTTTCACCTTTTATGGCTATAAATAATCCTTGTGGCATATTTTCTCTACTATCTGTTGCAACAGATAGTATTTGTTTCTCCTCTACTTCCCCACTTATAACTGTTCCTTGTACTGCTTTTATAACGTCAATTAATTTTATAGTTTCCATAGTATCCTCCATATATATTTTATAACTTATATTATTTATTTAAAGATAACTCTATTATTCTTTCACATAAATCTACATATGACATTCCAACTTGTGCCGCCTCCTGTGGAAGTAAGCTTGTTGGTGTCATACCTGGTAGTGTATTTGCTTCTAAACAGTATGGTTCATTTGTGTTAGACAAGATAAAATCTATTCTTGAATATACATTAAGACCTAACGCTTTGTACGCTTTTTCCGCCAATTGTTGCATTTTTAATGTGTTTTCACTATCTAGATTTGCTGGGCAAACCTCTTCTGTAAGACCTGCTTGGTATTTATTTTTGTAATCATAAAAACCTTGTTTTGGTATTATTTCAATTATTGGTAAAGCTTTACCATCTATTACACCTATTGAAAATTCTCTACCTTTTATATACTCTTCTATAACTACTGTGTCGTCATACTGTTTGGCAAGCTCAATAGCTTCTTTTAAATCATTCTCATTATGTACAATTGCTACACCTATACTAGACCCACCATTTGCTGGTTTTACTACTGCAGGTACAAACAATTTATTCTTTACACTTTCATAACTCTCCTCTTTATATAGTGTAATTCCCTTTGCCATATTAACACCACATGGAATTAATACTTTACGTGTTAAATCTTTACTCATTCCAAGTAAGCTTCCTTCATAACCAGTACCTGTATATTTTATACCTAATAAATCAAATGTTGCTTGTACTTTTCCGTTTTCTCCATTTTCTCCGTGTAACGCTATATATACAATATCTGCTGCTTTACATATATCCAGTACATTAGGTCCAAAAAACACTTCTGGATTTTGTCTCATTTCTTTTATTTTAGATATGTTTGGTGCTCCTTCAGTCACTCCTGCTTTAACCTTAAGTCCTTGTTCTCCCAAACCAAACACTGTTTCTTTAGAAAAACTATCTAAGCCTAAAAATACATCTAAAAGTACCGTGTTATACCCTCTACTTTCTAAAGCTTTACATATTAAAGTACCAGAAGATATTGATACGTCTCTTTCTGTACTTGTTCCACCACATAATACTACAACATTCATTTAAATAACCTCTCTTAATCAACCAATTATACTACATTATCCAACAACTTCTAATGTTGTTCCCGTTACAATTAATCGTTTCATTCCAAACTTTTCAAAGTTTATTTCTGCAACCACCATATCGTCATCGGAATTAATATTTTTCACTATTCCTATGCCAAACTTTTTGTGTTTTACTTTATCCCCTGCTTTAACGCCCGTTGATGATTCATTCTTAGTCACACTTCCAATATTCATATTCTTCAAGAAGCTTGATGCATCTATTCCGACTGAACTACTCACGCTTGCTCCAGCACGTCTTCCATAAGAACTATATGAATTGCTATATGAAGAATTGTATGAACTAGAGTAAGAATAATCACTATCTCTATCCATTGAATTTAACGTATTCGACAACCAACTTTCAACTTTAGCATATTCATTATCTGTATATTTTTCTTGCTTTCTTCTGCCTAGTTCTAGATTCTCTCTTGCTGATTCATCTAAATACTCATTTGGAATTTCTTCAGTAAAACGAGATGGTATTGTAGTTGTTGTCATACCATACATCGTTCTTTGACGTGCATTAGTTAAGAATAATTCTTGTTTTGCACGTGTTATTGCAACATAGCAAAGTCTTCTTTCTTCTTCTACGCCTTTGTCTTCATCTAACGAACGTTTAGACGGAAATAGTCCTTCTTCTAAACCTACTATAAATACAACTGGATATTCTAGACCTTTTGCATTGTGCATAGTCATTAAAGTTACTGCTTCTGTTCCCTCTTCTAAGTTATCTACATCTGCAACAAGAGCAATGCTATCTAAGAAATCTGAAAGAGTATTTTCTACTTCTTCCTCTTCAAACTCTTTTGCAACACCAATAAACTCATAAATATTTTCTAGTCTAGATTCATTTTCAGCAGTCTTATCCTTCATTAGTTCTGCTTCATAACCTGTAAGCTCCAACACCTTTTTCATAAGTTCAGATGGTGTTAGGCTATCTTTCATAGCATTTAAATCCGAAATTAGAGTTACAAAGTTTGTCATGGCATTTGAACATCTAAGTTCTGCAATATTGGCAGGTTCTGAAATATATTCAAATATACTTAAGCCTACCTCTTCTGCTCTATCCCTTACTCTATATACAGAAGTGTCCCCAATTCCTCTTTTAGGTTCGTTTATTATTCTGGTTAAAGACACGTTATCTTTTAAGTTATTTATTAATTTTAAGTAAGCTACCATATCTTTAATTTCTTTTCTTGAATAGAACTTTGTTCCACCAATAAGTTTGTATGGTGTACCTGCACGCATAAATACGTCTTCTATAACACGGCTTTGCGCATTTGTTCTATAAAGAAGTGCAAAATCTTTATATGTGTACTTTCCAGTTCTACACATTGCATCTATTTTATCTACTATATAATCTACTTCTTCGTATTCGTTTTTAGAAGTAAAATACTTAATTTTTTCACCTTCATCATTTTCTGTCCAAAGATTCTTGTCTATTTTAGAAGTATTGTTGTTTATAACAGCATTAGCCGCATTAAGTATTGTTTTTGTACTTCTATAATTTTGTTCAAGCTTTATAATTTTCGCTTGGTCGTATTCCTTTTCAAAATCTAGTATATTAGATATATCTGCTCCACGGAATGCATATATACTTTGCGATTCATCACCTACAACACAAATATTGCCGTGTGCACTTGCAAGCATACTAATTAATATAAACTGAACATGGTTTGTATCTTGATACTCATCAACTAGAATATGTTTAAACTTATTTTGGTAATACATAAGTCTATCCGGACTATTCTTAAATACTTCAACGGTTAAGCATAAGATATCATCAAAGTCTAGTGAGTTATTTGCTTTTAAAGTTCTTTGGTATTCACTATACACCTTACCAATTGTTTCTTTTCTATAATCTCCTTGTGCTTCTTTAATATATGTTTCTGGACTTTTTAATACATCTTTTGCCTTGCTTATTTCACTTACTATATAACTTACACCATAGTTTTTTTCATCTATGTCCATTTTTTTCATTATTTCTTTTAATACTTTTTGTTTGTCTAGTTCGTCTAATATATTAAAGTCTCTTGTGTAACCTAAACATTCTATTTCCCTTTTTAATATTCTTACACATATACTATGGAATGTTCCAAGCCATATATCCTTTGCATTTTCTCCTACTAGTCCTTCTACTCTTTCTTTCATTTCTTTTGCTGCTTTGTTTGTAAAAGTAATAGCAAGAATTTCCCATGGTCTGCATATACCTTGTTCTAAAAGATACGCTATTCTATATGTTAATACTCTTGTTTTCCCACTTCCTGCACCTGCCAGTATTAAAAGTGGACCATCTGTATATGACGCAGCTTCTCTTTGCACGCTGTTTAATCCATCTAATAAACTACTCATTAACTATAACCTCTAATACTCCACCATAATCTACTACATCTAGTCCTTCAAAATGATGGAATTTTAACCCTTTCTTTTCTATAAACCTCTGTATTTTAGTACCATTAACTAAATTTTGTACATCCCCAAATAACACAACTGTATCACCTAGGCGTGCCATCGCACCTCCAATAAAGCCCTGCATTTTAGAATCCACAAAACTCATACGAGACTCATCTTTAAATATATCACTAAGTCTTTTCTTTAATTTAATATCTGGTTCATATGCATAAAGTGTATCTACACCAGCATCCATTAAAGCCTTTGCGATACCCATATCTGATGTAATGCAAGAATTGTCATCTAATACACAAGTGCTACAATTAGCATACCCTTGTTCAACATCTATTAAATTATATCCGTGCCTTTCTAAATAGAATTTAACTATATTATCTGTATATTTAAAATTATGCACTGCATTATTTCCAACTACACATACGTTATATGGAATATCTGTTGGATAGTCTCGTCCTATAGGAGTAGTACACGATACTGTAGTAAAAGGTACTAATCCTTTTTTCTCTGGTGCTGAAAACACCATATCTCCTACCTTTAAATAATATATATCCACATGTGATGCTATCTCATCATACGTGTTTAAATTAAATCCATTTTCTATTATTTCATAGCCTAACGACTTTATATATTCTTTTTCAATTTTTCTCATCCTGAAATCTACAACTGCATATTTTGTCACAAAATCACCTTGGTAAAAGTATACCTTCTATGCACCTTTTTGTCAATGAAAAACGAACTTAAAATACATTTAAAAACATAAAGAAAATTGCAGAGAGATATTTAATCTCTCTGCAAACAATTACTATTATTTAGCTTTAAGCGACGTATATGGTGTTGCACTGCTATAAAAATTATTATGAACATAAACATTCCACCCTTGTTCCTTTAGTTTATCTACAATTACTTGATAAAGGGGGAATTTTAACTCGACACTTCTTAAACCTTTTTCTCGTGCTTTATCAATTTCTGCATGTAATTCTATAAGCTGCTGTTTCATTGTTGAATTATAAAAAGTTGCTGCCGATATTACTTTGTTTTCTTCATCCTTTATTTGAACTTCTGTATACCGTTCTATGAGCCCAATAGGATGCCACCAACCACCCTCTTGTTTACACCATCCATTTGCAAACATTTCTCGTTCAATTTCATCAAAAAGTCCAAAGGACAGTTCGATAGCCGGATAACTCTTATCCATATTTGCTAAAATGATTTCATCTATTCTTTTCCTTTGGCTTAAAATAGCATCTTTAGCATAACTAGATGCAAGTGGCAAAGTATCTAATCCGATTTCTTTTGTAGATGGTACATCAACATTAGGGATAAGTATATCCATATCTTGTTCCTCCAATAAATTTATTTTCGTTTTGTTCTTTTGCAGTATTTATTATATCATACAAAGCTATAAATGTAAATATATTGAATATATCCAGCACATAACAAGACATAAAATAGTAGAAGACATTTTGTCTTCTACTATTTATTTTTCGTCCTGTTAAGATATTTTAATTTTGTTGCATTGCCACCTCTAATATGCCGCTCACGTTTATTTTTATCCAATAATTCTCTTACTGCTTTACTAAGCTTCTGATTTCTTTCGTGACGGAATTTAATTTCCGTCATTAGAACTAGTTGATTATGTACGTGTGTCTTAGATACTCCAAAATGTTTTGCAACACCTCTAACCGTTGTCTGATTTTGGGCAAAGTATGTTGCATACCGTATCATTTCATACCTATTAACATTTTTCATTTTACATCCCCCAATAAGTTTATTTTGAGTTTAATACTTTTATAAACTTATTGTACTATATCTAAATTTAATTTAAAAGCGTTTTGCTATTAGTTGTTATAATTCGAGTTCTTTTAACAATTTTAGCATTAAAATATTTACTCCATTTTTTATTAAACTATTTTTCTCTTCTTTTAATAGTTTTGGTATTTTCTTTTTAAACTCTGTAATTAATTCTTCAAAAGTATATAATTTATATATTTTTAATTCTTCATCAGTAAGATACTCTATCATAGAAATAATTAATTTTTGGTATGTATTTGTATCCATATTTTTTAATTTTGTTTGTATCAACGGAAGCGCCTTTTCAAACAAAATCTTTTTAGGTTCCAGATTGTCTATACCAGTGATCTTGGTTTCATCAATTATTTTTAATATCTGTTCATCTGTAAGATTTAATAACATGCTAAATGCTTTATCGTTTTCTGTAGGAACAACATAATACTTATCTCCAATATATCCTTTAAGGACACGCATAGCATCAAAATATCCCATTTGGATATTTTTCCTTACCATTTTATTGTCGCTTAAAACAATTCCGCCTAATTCTTTTGAAGGAGATATCGTTATAATATTTAATCCTTTTCTGTTTACTCTTTTGCTTACGCCTAAAGCTTTTGTTCTTACCTCAATTATATCCGTATACCCCTTTTTCTTAAGAAGTATTATTGGGCAATTATCATAAAAGCCACCATCTAGATAAAGCTTATCATCATTTAATATTTTATCTTGTTTAAATACTGGTAGATATGAACTTGCTAATACATAAGTAGATATAAGGCCTTCTGGGATTTCTTCTTTAAACATATATACTGGTTTTCTATCTGTTAAAGACACTGTTACCATACCATAGTCTATACTAGAACTCCTTAATTTTTCTTCGTCTATAAATGAATCATATAACGATTTTAATCTAGAAGAATCTATACCTTTATTTGCAAAACTATCTGTAACAAATTTAGCCCAATATTTAACGCTATCTATATCTAGCTTTTTGCTAAATAATTTATTTAATTCTTTTTCTTTTAAATCTATACCCAATGCCGATGAGCCATTATACCACTGTTTATACAATTTTTCAAAATCTCCTTGTGCAAGTACAGCAGCATTAAATGAACCTATAGAAGTACCAACATATGCTCCTATATCATATCCGCATTCACGTATAGCTTTTACAGCACCTATGTGATATGCACCTTTCATTCCTCCACCTTCTAAAGCAATTCCATACATAATTTATCACCTAAATATATTTTAGTCTAAAGAATTTAAAATTGCAACAGTAGTTTTCTAAATAGTAAGAAGTCCACCTTCTGTTTTAAGAAGAATTAATATGTTTTCCTCTTTACCTGTTCTAGCATTAATATATATTAAAAACGTATTATCCTCTATTGTTCCCTTAAATTCATATGTTAACACTTCTTTATTTGAATCGGTTGGAATTACTGCAAGTCTTATCTTTTCAAGTTTCATATCTTTACTCAAACTTGCCTTAGCTTGATTTTCTGATATCATCGGTATTAAATTGCTTCTTTGAGTATGATTAAATATGTATCCTGTACATTCAACAGAGCATACTTCACCTGTATCCATTGCAATTTTTACCTTTATTAAATCTGGATAAAGAAGTACACCATCTTGCACAGCAGCATAATTTATTGTAGTCATATTTTGTGTCGTTTGGTAATAAGTTGATTCAAAATTACTTAATCCTAAACTTTGTAAATACTTATCTCCTATTTCTTTTGCTGTTTCTATTTCTATTATCTTTTCTTCAACTGGTCTATCTGACATAAGTAGTACTAACATTCCATCTTGTTTTGTTACATCTACGTCTATTGTATAATCTGTATCTTTAAATTTAACCTCAAAATTATACAAATCTAATTTACCCTTCGACTCTCCATTATATATAACTTCTTCTATTTCTCTATCTGTTGCATTTTTTACGCACTGTCTTACCTTTTTACTAGCTTCAGCTACTGTAACCTCTTTATCTGTTAAAGCCTTAGGCTTAGATGATTCTATATGGCTTGAGTATGCACCATCATAAATTAATCCTTCATAATCTTCTAGCTCATCTTTAACTTTTTCTAGTCCACTTAATTCCAACTTATTTTTATCCTGATTTAATTTATATGTTGCCACTTGTTCTACTTCATCCCATTTAAGCCTACCTTGAGTTAAATCTACATATATGTCTTGAAGGGTACTATTTAAATTGTTCGACACATCATTTATTTTCTTTAAGTTTTTATGGTCTTCATCTGTTAACTCATTTTTATTTGCTAACTTTTTTGTAAGGGCTTGTGAGTACCCTATAACCTGACTAAAAAACTTAGAAACATTTCCCATTGCCCCTTGATTTACAGGAAGCTGTCCTAAGTTTTCTTTGGCTTTTGTAGCTTCTGTTGTAATTTCAGAAAGAGTAACTATATTATACTCATTGGACATTGTAATTCTTACTTTTGCTACCAATGTATCCACATTATTTACACTAGTTATTACCTCATACATCGCTCTATTATATGTATCTGTAGTACTTTGTTTTTCTCTTCCATATACATTTGCAAAGTTCATTGCTATAAGAGTAACAAATCCAAATATTCCAAACATAAATACCCCTATAAATCTAGGGTCTTGCCTCTTCTTAAATTCTGTTATTTTCTTTTCTAATTTTGCGAGCATATTATCACCTCTATTTTGCAAATCTGTGACTACCAATAGTTATAACTGTAGTTCTTGTATATAGCCATTTACTTTTACTTGTTTTAGGATTATAAAAGAAAATACAACCGTTGGTAGGGTCAGAACCATTTATTGCTTCTTGTGCTGCTTTATATACAGTCGAATCTTCATCTATAGCTTTATTAAACTGTCCATCAGTAACACACGAAAATTGTCCTTTTTGGTATATAACCCCAGATATCGTATCTGGAAACTCTGAACTTTTAACTCTATTCATTACAACAGCACCAACCGCCACTTGTCCTTTATATGGTTCGCCCCTTGCCTCACCATTTATGAGTCTTGCTAAAAGGTCAACCATATCTCCAGAATTATCTATTGAACTTTGGTCTGTATTTTTCTTTGTACTTGTTGAGCTCTGGTCTTTTATAGCAGCATAAACACCATCATATATTTCAATGTTTTCTAAGTTGTATGAAATATATAATGCTATAACTAAAGCTGTTATTATAACCGTTATTAATATTATATTTTTTAACATTTTTCTTATCTTTTCCATACAAATATTTTGTACAAAGTTTGTTTAATTATACCGTTTTAATTCGTATATACACGTATATTTAATTTTAACTTTCATAAAATATATTAAGGTGATAAAATGAAAAAATATAAAAAGTTAATAATATTTATTCTTATTCCTTTAGTAGTAGGGTTTATTGGAAATCTCCTTGGTGGAAGTACAGATATTTACGAAAAAATTAAAACTCCGTCTTTTGCTCCACCCGGCTTTTTGTTTCCTATAGTGTGGAGTATTTTATATATACTAATGGGAATATCTTCATATATGATATCTAAAAAAGAAAATAACAAAACTGCTCTTACAGTGTATTTTGTGCAGCTAGGTGTTAATGCTCTCTGGTCACTATTTTTCTTTAGGCTTAACTGGTTCTTATTCTCTGCATTATGGTTAGTACTATTACTTTGCCTAATTATTTATATGATATATGAATTTGCAAAGTTAAATAAAACAGCTGCTTATTTACAAATACCTTATGCTATTTGGGTTACATTTGCTCTAGTTTTAAACAGTGCTATATATATTCTTAATAATTAGATAAATACAATAAAAAGATTTCAAAACAATAAGTCTTGAAATCTTTTTATTAGCATTTTTATAATTTATTACATAGCCTCTTTATATAATCTAACAAAGTCTTCTTTAGTTACTTCTCTTGGATTTCCTGGTTTACATGGATCTTCCATAGCTTTTTCTGCTAACATTTCTAAATCTTCTTCCTTACATCCTGTATCTTTAACAGTTTGAGTAACACCAACTTCTTTAGATAATTCTTGTATTTTTGCTACGAACATTTCAACTGCTTCGTTATCCGTTAAGTCACTTGCATTAGCTACGCCTAAATTAGCTAGTATTTCTTTAAATCTATCTGCGCACACTTCTCCGTTAAATCTCATAACAGTTGGAAGTAATATTGCGTTAGCTATTCCATGTGGTGTGTCATAAACAGCTCCTAATTGGTGAGCCATTGAGTGTACTATACCAAGGCCAACATTTGAAAATCCCATTCCAGCTATATATTGAGCAAGTGCCATGTTTTCAATTGCTTTAGCATCTTTTTCATTTACTGCTTTTGGTAAGTTTGCAAATATTAATTCAATAGCTTTCATATGGAACATATCCGCCATTATGTTATGACCTTTTGTGATATATCCTTCAACAGCATGTGTTAAAGCATCTAAACCAGTAGCTGCTGCTGTTGCTTTTGGTAATGTTTCCATTAACTCAGAATCTACTATTGCTAGAACTGGTATATCGTGTGGGTCAACACATACCATTTTTATTTTTCTTTCCTCATCTGTTATTACATAGTTAATTGTAACCTCTGCTGCTGTTCCATGAGTTGTAGGAAGAGCTATCATAGGTAGTCCTTTATTTTTAGTGTTAGATAATCCATTTAATGATACAACATCTGCTCTATCTGGGTTTGTCATTATTATGCTAATTCCTTTAGCAGTATCCATTGCAGAGCCACCACCTACTGCAACAATAACGTCTGCACCAAATGCAATGCACACTTCTACTCCATCTTGTACATTTTTTACTGTTGGGTTTGGTTTTACTTCTGAATATACTGTGTACTCTATATTAGCTTCATCTAGTACATCTGTAACTTTCTTTGTAACTCCACAAGCTACTAATGACTTGTCTGTTACAACAAGTACTTTTTTAAATCCTCTTGTGGTAATTTCATTTGCAAGTTCAGCTCTTGCACCTCTTCCAAAATATGATGTTTCATTTAAAACAAATCTTTCTGACATATTTATACCTCCTATATAGATATTATTTTCTAATATCTATGGATATATTACCATAAAAAAACAAATATGCAAATACTTTTTTATATAAAAGTTAGCATATTTATTTTGCTGTTTCTTTTAAGTTTATTATCTATAGCAAAATGGAGCCTTGTTAGACTCCATTTTATTATTCTTATGGCCACTTTCTTTTAAATGCTTTATCAAATCGCTTATCTATGTCTTTCTTGCATTCGTCAACGTATCTTGTGCCGTTACACATGTAGTACCTTTTCCGGCCAGGATAATACCTCAACCGACAATTCTTGTAGTTACAAAAGGCACATTTTAAATTGCTTTTTAAAACAGTCCAAAAAGACATGTTTTTCCTAAAAGGTAATTTTTTCATCGCTGTCACTCCTCAATAATTTTATTCTTCTGGCAAATCAAAATGTCTTAAAAATTCCTTGTAACTTTCAAATTTAACTTTGTGGTCAAGTTTAATTTCACAGACTATTTCTCCATTTTCATCAACTTTCACCCGGCACTTAAACATTTCCGGAGAAATAGTGTCCGAATATTTTAAAAATACCGGTTTATATTCACTCGTTAATTCTTTCTTTGTTTTTTCTAACTTTTCCATCTCATAATTTTTTAAGTATTTATTATACCTTGTCATTGCGACACCAGCAATAGCCAGATAAACAAACATCATAATTGCAAGTATACATGTTACATACGTATTATACTGTTGTGTATTACCACCAAAAATTAATTTTACAATTAATATTCCTAGTATACTAAGCGCAATACATACTATACCACTACCTAATACCCACCGAAATAGTTTTTTGTTTTGTTCTTGCATAACATTTCCTCCATATTACTTTTATTGATGTATTAATTTTTATGAGTTAAACTAATAAGCTGGAAGTTAAATTCTTAACACTAGTTAGTATGTTAAGTTTTATCTCTTATTTATATCATTATATATTATATCATAAATTCTCTAAATTGCAATAACCGGAGAACCCCACTGTTCCCCGTTTATTTTTATCACCTTTTAGTTTTGTACTTAACAAAGCACATGACAAAGGTAATAACCTGATATACAACATAGAAATTCACATTAAACAATTTGCTTGCAAGCCACGTTACGCCAATGGCAAATAAAATTCCAGCGGCCGAAGTTAAAATAACCATTGCTACCGACCCCAACTTGACTGTCCAAGACTCTCTTTGAGCCAAACAAAAAATGATTGCAGCCCCCACCATAAGAAGCGTTGTATATCCAAGGTATATATACATAAACGCCTCAGCATTTCCTGTCCATCCAAAGCTTTGCACTACATAGCTAAGTCCAAAACAGACCAACCAAGCTGTAAGTTTCTTTAACATAATTACATTCTCCTTAATATTGTTATAGTGTTGTATTAAAAAATAAAAAACTTCATTAAATCCCCCAATCGTTGAAATTATTAAAAACGTATTACAGTTAACATTATAGCATATTTGTTTACATAAGTCAACCGATGCCTATGTTACAGTTTTTGTGTATAATAAAACTCGAACTACTGTAGTCCGAGTTTTATTATAATTTGGTGCCGGAAGTGGGACTTGAACCCACACATGGTTACCCATATCAGATTTTGAGTCTGACGCGTCTGCCAATTCCACCATTCCGACAAATTCAAATTGCACGGTTATTATACCACGCAATTTTTTATTTGTAAAGTTTTACTCTAAATTTTCTTTCAAATCATATGTTATTGTTTCTAACTCTTTATTTTCATCTTCAAGCCTACTTAGTTCTAATGAAATCACATCAAACAGTTCGTTTCTTTTTGCTTTTTCAAGATATGATTTGTCTTGTTTTATAGCATTTTCTAAATGTTCTACTGCTTTTTCTAATTCTTCTTGTTTTATATAGTTTTGACTTAAGGTATATTCTACTGCACCTTTAAGCTCATCATCTTTTAGCGCCTTATTTAAGTTATATATACTTTGTTCATAATTTTCTCTCAAGAAATATAGTTTGCCTAAGGCATAATATGCTTCATATAGTTTTGAATTCATTCCTACTGCTACGTTATATGCTTTCATTGCTTTGTCTAATTCGTTGTTTTGCCAATATATTATAGCTAAATTGTAGTATGTGTTATATGTGCCAGAATCACTTGCAGCTAGTTCTTCATATATATTAAGAGCCTCTTTATACCTGCCAATTTCAGAATAGATAATTCCCATCATTTCTTTTGCTTCTACATAGTCTTCATCTATTTTTAATACTTGAGAAAGCATTACTAACGCCGTATCTTTTTTATTTTCTCTATCTAGTATCTGTGCAAGTTCTAAATATACTTCTTTGTTATCTCTATCTAGTTCAATAACTTTAAAAAGCATGTCTCTAGCACCAGCTAAATCTCCAAGTTTTTCTAAAGCCTTTCCTCTTAGATAATAGAAGTTAACGTTCTTTTTATCGTTTTTAATAGCACCTAAAAGAAGTCCTGCCGCAAATTCATATTTCTTTAGTGAATAGCTTATACAAGATATCGCATATAATATCTTAAGTCTAATAGATACATGCGCACTATTTAACATTACAACTCCCATTGGTATTATATATGAAAATACTAACACTAATACTTGTAAGATATTAGGAAGTCCTTTTCCCGTAAATATGAAGCCTAAAAATATTGCTTCAAATATATTTGCTAGACCTAATATTACAAATAAATAAATTTCTTTTTGTTTTATTGCTCTTGTAACAAGTTTTAGTACAAAGAACAAAAAGGCAATTATTATTACTACATTTACTAACCACATATATATCACCTACGTGGGTATATTATATACCAGTTATCCACTTTTTTCAACTAATATGTCAAAATGGTGTATATAATATTGCAAGTAAATTTATCGTGTAGTATAATAACGTTGTTTAGAGGTGAAAATTTTGAATAAATTAGATATTGAAGAATTTAAAAATATATCCAAAATACATATGATAGGTATTGGTGGAATAAGCATGAGTGGTATTGCCGTTATGCTTAAAAAATCCGGATTTGAAGTAACTGGTTCAGATAGTATGGGATCAGATATGGTTAAAATGCTTGAAAGCGAAAATATCCCTGTATTTATTGGTTCTAATCCTGAGCTTGTACATTCAGCTGATGTTGTAGTATATACAGCTGCTATAAATAAAGAAACAGACAAAGAATATTTAGAAGCAATAAAACTTGGCATCCCTACATTTGAAAGAGCGCCATTTTTAGGCAAACTTCTTAAAATATATGAAAAACCAATTTGTATTGCTGGTATGCACGGAAAAACAACAACCACTTCTATGGTAGCTTCTGCTCTTAAAACTGCAAATGTTAACCCAACTGTGCTTGTGGGTTCAAAACTTAAAGAATTAAATAATTTAAACTACTGTATCGGAGATAATAAATATTTCGTATTAGAATCTTGTGAATATGTAGATAGCTTCTTAAACTTCCCCGGACACACTGCTGTTATATTAAACATTGAAGAAGACCATTTAGATTATTTCAAAGATTTAGAAGATATTAAAGACTCATTCATTAAGTTCATATCTCTTATACACCAAGGTGGAAATCTTGTTGTAAATATAGAAAACGAAAATGTGGTTGATGTTTTAAATAGAGCTAAAGATGTAATTGATTCAAAAAATATTCGCGTTTATACATACTCTACGGAAAATGTATCTTCGGATGTTTATGCTAAAAATATTAAACTTGCAGATAATAGATGTTATGAATTTGACGTTTATAACAAAGAGAGATTAATTTGTCACATAAATCTTAATGCTCCTGGTATTCACAATGTATCCAACTCTCTTGCAACAATAGCTGTAGCTCTTGCAAATAATTTAGATATGTTGCTTGTAAAGGATGGACTTGAAGAATTTACTGGTGCTAGTAGACGTTTCGAATACAAAAAAACAATTGGTGAAAATGTAAATGTTTATGACGATTATGCTCACCATCCAACAGAGATAATGACTACTCTGTCTACTGCAAAAGAAAAAGCACCTGGTAGAATTATTGCAGTATTTGAACCGCACACATATACAAGAACAATTACTCTTTTTGATAAATTTGCAGAAGCATTTTATGATGCAGATATTGTTCTTCTTGCAGATATATATGCAGCAAGAGAAAAAGACCAAGGTATTGTATCTTCGGATATGCTAGCTGAGGCACTTGTAAAAAATGGTGTTACTGCACAAAATCTTCATACATTAGATGCTATAGCAAAACATATTCACGAAATAGTTAAACCAAACGATATTGTCCTTACAATAGGTGCTGGTACTATAACAAAACTTAGCGATTTGTTATAGAAATTTAGATATGCTAAAAGCGAGTTCAAATTGAACTCGCTTTTATTTGTATATCGTTTACTTACATAATAAAAGCAATATAAACAATACACGCTACTGCCAAGATACTAGTGATACCACATGCAATATATGCTGCAATTCTTTGTGCTTTAAGCATCTCTTTACCTCCAAAAAATTCTGGAAGCAAATTGCTCCCAGATTGTTATCTAGGAGCTTTTTATTAACTCCAAGTATATTATACCATTTTATGTAAACTTTGTCAATTTGCATTATTCGTCAACAGATATTCTTGTAAAGAAAGTTATAGCCCAAAGACCTGCAAGACCTACTAAACCATATACTATTCTTGAAAGCATTGTCATGTTACCGAAAAGCCATGCTACTAGGTCAAAGCTAAATAACGCAATAAGTCCCCAGTTTAATGCACCTATTATAATAAGCACAAGCACTATTGTATTTAATACTTTCATATTCATACCTCCTTAAAAAATTATTTGTTCAAACATATTGTGTGTAATATGTAAAAAAATATTCAACAAATTAACAACAAAATATTTTTTACATAAAATATATATATGTATGGAGGTAGATAATTATGATTTGCGGAGCATATACTGCCATTGTTACTCCATTTAAAAATGGAAAAGTAAATTACGAAAAACTAGGTGAACTTATTGAATTCCAAATTACAAATGATATTGATGGAATTGTAATATGCGGAACTACCGGCGAAAGTTCTAGCTTAACAGATAAAGAAAAGAAAAAGGTAATTAAATATACTGTCGAAACTGTTAATGGCCGTGTACCGGTAATTGCCGGAACAGGTTCAAATGATACTAGGCACTCTATTGAGCTTTCTAAATATGCCGAAAGAGTCGGTGCTGATGGATTACTTATTGTTACACCCTATTACAATAAAACTACTCAAAAAGGGCTTATAGAACATTACACGGCTATTGCGGATAGCGTTACTATTCCAATTATAATATACAATGTGCCATCAAGAACAGGGCTTAATATATTACCAGATACAGTTGCAAAACTTGCAGAACATGAAAATATTGCTGGTATAAAAGAAGCTTCTAATAATTTTTCACAAATATTGGAACTTATCTCTAAAGTGCCAGCTACTTTTTCAGTTATATCTGGAAATGATGATACTATAATTCCACTTTTATCTTTGGGCGGTACTGGTGTAATCTCTGTTTTGTCTAACGTATTCCCAAAAGATGTTCACACTATGTGTAAAGCATATATAAGTGGTGATGTAAAATATGCAAAAGATTTACAACTTAAATATGCTGAGTTTATTAAGTTACTATTTAAAGAAGTAAATCCTATGCCTGTTAAAGATGCACTAAACATTTTAGGCTTTGATGTAGGTACATGTCGTCTTCCTTTAACTTCTGTTTTAGAAGATACTCACGAACTTTTAAAAAGTGAACTTTTAAAATAATAAATATATATTTAGCATAAAGTAATGTGTAAATTATTTATTTCACATTACTTTATTATAATATATTGCCAATATTGACTTGTTCTGCATCTATTATATGATTAATTAATCCTTCAAGCAAAGTATATTCATTTACTAATTCTTCCTTATCTTCATATTTTGTATAAACTTTAATACTATCAATATGTTCTGTTACGCGTTCTACATCATTATGTTCACCAAAAATATCCCATATATGTTGTACATTCTTCCACGTTTTTTCAAGTTCATATGCACCACTTAAAGCCGCATCAAAATCCAGCCTTTTTACGCTATTATCTATTTCATTTATGTCTGCAAGTATATACATACTTGTCTCTTTTAGGTAACTTGACTGCCAAAAATTGAGTAAGATAATAATAAGCAGTGCTACACCAATAATTATGTATTGCTTCATTTTTTCTCCTCCTTCTTTTGGAAGACAAATTTACCTTTCTCGTCTATAGTTCCTACCAATATTTCCTTTAACTTCAAGTTATATTTTTTCATTTGCTTTTCAACATCAGCTTTATTTAATTCTAATATTTTTAAATTATTCTCTAAAAACTCGCCATCACTTATTACATTTAAAGGCATTTGTCCTACTGCATCGCTAATCTTTACCGCATTTAATGTTCCATTAGTTTCAAGAAGAGCATAAGCAGTATCTTGCACTTTGTATATATCTTTTTCTCTTAGTTGCGCCATTAATTCTTCAACAGTAAGTTGCTGTTTCCTTAGCTCTTCTTCTAATATTTTACCTTTAAAAACAACTAGACTTGGACTACCACAAATTGCATTCTCCACTTTGTTACTTGATTGTATCAAAATTGTAAATATTCCATATACAATAAGTAGTACAACAATCGGTATTATTCCTGAAAAAATTTGAGTATCTCTTGATTGCATAGGAGCTGACGCAAGGTCAGAAATCATAACTATAATTGCTAGTTCAAAAGGTTGCACTTTTGAAAGTTCTCTCTTTCCCATTAAACGTATAACTATAAAGACCACCGCAAAAAGTATTAATGCTCTAAAAAAAACTACTAACATTTTTTTACCTCCATAAAATTATTTTTTGCATATTTAATTCAAATATACAAATAATACAAAAAAGGAGATGTTTTTAATGGAAAACACAAAAGAATTAAATTTACTTAGAATGAAACAATTAATAATTAGATATATAACATCTATTGCAATCCTTGGAACAACAGCACTCTTTGCACCAAATTTTAATTTTGAGTCATTTCCCACACTACTTCTTGCAGCATTTACTATAGTAATACTAGATTATTTAGTAGCTACCGTAACAGGCATTCACGATAGTCCAACAGGCCGTGGAATTGTTGGATTTGTAGCTGCAACTGTCATAATATATATGACTCAGTTTATAGTATCAGGGTATTACATTTCCGTATTAAGTAGTATTATAGCAGCTTTAATATATGGTGTAATTGATTACTTTATTCCTAACGAAGATTAATTTATATAATTTGTTTGACAAATTCACATATATATGTTATTATGAATATATAAAATATAGGGAACATTCAGTTTCGCGTATTGAATGTCTACCCGAATAAATTTAAGGTAACGCACTCATTTATGCAAAAATGAGTGTCATTTTTTAATCTCGATTACCAAAGAGGTAAGAAAGAATAATATGATAACAATGTATCGAAGAACTTTCAAAACGAAAACTCTTTTATTCATTACTACCATGCCTCCTTCCTTATATAGAATAGAGGCAGACACTCAACAACCGATGTTCCCTACAAGCGTATTATATAACACAATTCGTATATTTTCAATGCAAAATGGCAAAATTTTCATATTATTTTAATATATTAAATAGCTCTAAACCACAATAAAACAGAAGACTTGAGTCTCCCCAAAATCTTCATATGAGTTTATTCTTTTTTATTCTCACTATTTTCTTCATACTCATCATAAATCTCGCCTACAATTTCTTCTACTATATCCTCCATTGTAACAAGTCCTACAACTTTATGATGTTCATCATGCACTATAAGCAAACCTTGTTGTTCATGCTGCATATATTTAAATACATCATCTATAATATCATTTTCAGATACATAGAAAGGTTCTCTTAATATATCCTTAAGTTGTATGGTTTCTTTATTAGCGTGAGATACAAGTAAATCTTTAATGTTAAGTATTCCTATAATATTGTCTATTGTTTCAAAATATACTGGTATTCTAGAACGTTTAGACTTTTTTATAGTATCTAATATCTTCTTTGTATCACTATCTACATTTAACGCTATAATATTTTCTTTTTTTATCATAATCTCTTTTATCTTTTTATCATTAAAAGAAAATACGTTATATATGTAGTTTTTCTCATCCTTTTCTATTGTACCTTCTTTGTAACCTTCAAGTATAAGCAACTTTATATCTTCCTCTGTTATCTTTTCTTTTGAATCTGCTTTTACCTTAAATATTTTACAAAGTAGATTTGTAGATTTTGTAAGTATCCATACAAATGGATAGAAGATTTTAGACATTATATTTAAAACTCCTGCCATCAAATACGTTATTTTTTCCGGATGATAAATTGCTATGTTTTTAGGAAATAACTCACCTAACACTAAATTAAAGAAAGAGAGTATTACCGTTATAAGTACTACAACAATTGACCTTAAGACTTCAATGTCTATTTCTAAAAACATAAGCTTAGCTACTATAGCATCCGCATAAGAATCTGCCGCAAAAGCACTTGCAAAAAAGCCAGCAAAAGTTATTCCTATTTGTATTGTTGCAAGAACTGTACTAGAGTTATCTAATATTTTTTGCACTCTTATCGCCTTTTTATCTCCTCTTTTTGCATGGAGTGCTACTTTACTTTTATTTACAGAAAGATAAGCAACTTCAGCCATTGCAAGCATTGCATTAACGCCAGTAAGAAGAATTAATATTAGTAATTCTACCATCTATCCTTCCACCTTTTCTCTGTTTTTTATTTTGTTCATCTCGCCTCTTAATCCTTCCAGCCTTATTTTTATTTCAAACAATTCTTCTTCAGTAATATTTTGTTTTACATCAAATTTCACAACTTTAGATAATTGCTCCATATCTTGTTTTAAATATGTAAGCATTTCATATATATCTAATCTTAGATTTGTTTCACGAAGATTATAGCTTGCTTTTTCAAACTTTTCATCGCCAAGGTAATATTTCTCTGACCTTTCTGGTATTACTGTATCTATTCCAAATCTATTCTTAATAACCTCAGCTAATACTTGTTGTCCCTCGTATTCACCGTGTACTAGAAATATTCTTTTTGGCTTTTTAGTAAATCCGTCAACAAAATCCAATAATCCGTTTTGGTCTGCATGACCTGAGAAAGCATTTAGTTTCCTAATTTCAGCATGTACTCCAATTTCTTCACCAAATATTTTTACTGTTTTTTCACCAGATAAAATTCTTCTACCTAAAGTTCCTTCTGCTTGGTAACCAACAAACAATATTGTTGATTCTGGTCTCCATAAGTTATGTTTTAAGTGATGCTTTATTCTACCAGCCTCACACATTCCACTTGCAGATATTATAATCTTTGGTGTAGGGTCATCATTAATTGCTTTGGATTCATCTGCAGATGCTGTAAATCTCAAATTTCTAAATCCTATAGGGTTATCTCCTGTTAAAAGATAACTTAACGCATCTTCGTTATAACAGTCAAAATTATCTTCAAATATTTCTGTTGCGTTTCTTGCCAAAGGACTATCTACAACAACAGGTACATGCGCTAATTCTTCTATATACTTACCATTATCTAGATTTTTAGATACATATTGGTTTAGTTCAAATAGTATTTCCTGTGTTCTACCCACAGCAAATGACGGTATTACAACATTACCACCACGTTTTATAGTCTCTAAAATTATTTCAATAAACTCTTTTGATTGGTCTTCTATTGAACCATGAAGTCTATCCCCATATGTAGATTCTAGCACTAGATAATCTGCATCCTCTACCTGTTCCGGACTACGTATTATTGGATTTTCTTCATTACCAAGGTCCCCAGAAAATACTATTTTCTCTGTTTTTTCTCCTTCTTTAATCCAAATTTCTACTATAGCTGAACCTAACATGTGTCCTGCATCTATAAATTTGAATGAGATATTTTCATCTATAACTTTAATCTTTCCATATTCTATAGGTTCAAATAAATTGCAGCTATCTAAACCATCCTTTGCTGTATACATTGCTGGTTCTGGTTTTTTACCTGCTCTCATTCTTTTTCTGTTTACCCACTCTATTTCTTTTTCTTGAATGTGACCACTATCTGGTAGCATTACTGTACACAAATCTCTTGTTGCATGAGTTGAATAAACAGGTTTATTATATCCATTTACAAATAACTTTGGTATTCTTCCGCTATGGTCAATATGTGCATGTGAAAGTATAACAAAGTCTATTTCATTTACATCAAATGGAAATGGTTCATAATTTAATATTTGTTCTGTTAATGTTCCTTGATAAAGGCCGCAGTCTATTAAAAACTTTTTACCTGCGGCTTCTATCATATGACACGAACCTGTTACACCTCTTGCTGCTCCAAAAAATGTTATTTTCATTCGTTTCCTCCTAATATTTTATCTCCCCTCAAAAGGACTTTTTTCCGGGGTCAAATGTTCTGCGTGAGATGTTTTAATATTAACTGGTCTACTTTCTACTTGCTGTCTTAAATTATCCATAAACGCATCTTCTCTTTGAACTCTAGCTTGTTCTCGTGCCTGATTTTCTGCTCTTGTTCTAGCAATACATCTATTTCTAAAACTTTCGTCAAAATCTCTAAAATACTCTCCGCTCTCTTTTTTAGAAACACGACCTATATAATTACTTCCCATTTTTTGTTCAGTAATTTCTTCTTTTTTAAAGAAACCTTTAAGTACACCATATCTTGCACTAGCTTCTTGTGTACCATCTCTTTCAGCCATAGATTTATAATATCTCTCTGTAGCATCTACATCTATCCCATTATCTCCGGCTACAATTATTGGTTCAAGTAATAAACTTCTGCTTGTGAAGCCATTATCTTTATCTGTATACATTACACTTACAGAATGAACTGTCTTGCCATCTACCTCGCAAAGTCCATTAAAATTAACTTCAGCAACTGTGCCATCACGATATTGTATTGTTAATGGTTGCTTTCTTTGCTCTTCAACCTTTGGTTCTTCCTTTTTCTTAAATCTATCAAAAAATCCCATTTTCTATTCCCCCTCATTCGTATTTATAGCAGGTCCCATTTTTAGTTCTTCCCATTCTTCTTTAGAAATTAATACTTGACGTGGCTTAGAACCTTCATATCCAGAAACTATACCTCTAGCTTCCATTTGGTCAACTATTCTTCCTGCTCTTGAATATCCTATTTTAAATCTTCTTTGTAGCATTGATGCTGAGGCTTGACCCATATCCACTACAAGTTCAATGGCCGCATCTAAAAGTGCATCTGCGTCATCATCTTCTGCTTCAGGGTCTTCTACACCCTTGTTTACTTTTCCTTGTTTTTCTATGTGTTCTATTATATCTTCGTTATATTTTACCTCTGAACTTCCTTTTATAAATGTTACTATATTTTCAACTTCAGATTCTGAAACAAATGCACCTTGCATTCTTTGTGGTTTCATTTCTCCTGTTGGGAAGTATAACATGTCTCCTTTTCCAAGAAGGGTTTCTGCTCCTACTTGGTCAAGAATTGTTCTTGAGTCAACTTGAGAAGATACAGTAAATGCAATTCTTGATGGTATATTTGCTTTAATTACACCAGTAATTACATCTACAGATGGTCTTTGTGTTGCAATAACTAAATGCATTCCTGCAGCTCTTGCTTTTTGTGCTATTCTACAAATACTTGTTTCAACATCATTTGCCGCAACCATCATAAGGTCTGCAAGTTCATCTATTACTATAACAATCTGTGGAAGACGTTTGCCACTTGCATCACGTTCCATTAACTTATTATATCCTTTTATTTCTTTAACACCAGCTTCAGCAAATTTAGCATATCTTGCTTCCATTTCATTTACTGCCCAGTCAAGAGCACCTGCTGCTTTTTTAGGGTCAGTTACAACTGGTATTAAAAGATGTGGTATTCCGTTATATCCTGAAAGTTCAACCATTTTAGGGTCTATTAATATTAATTTTACTTCACTAGGTTTCGCTTTATATAGTATGGAAGTAAGTATTGCATTTATACATACACTCTTACCTGAACCAGTTGCACCAGCAACAAGTACGTGAGGCATTTTTGCAATATCTCCCATTGTTACATCACCAGATGTATCTTTACCAAGTGCAAAAGCAAGTTTAGATTCAGCTTTTTTAAATTTATCTGATGAAATTACATCTTTGATGTACACTGCCTCTTTAGTCTCATTTGGCACTTCAATACCAACTGTTCCTTTACCTGGTATTGGAGCTTCTATTCTTATTGACTTGGCAGCTAAGTTAAGTGCTATATCATCGGCAAGGTTAACTATTTTACTTACCTTAACACCAACAGCTGGAGTAAGCTCGTAACGTACAACTGTAGGTCCACGTGTAATATTTGTAACTTTTGCTTCTACTCCAAAGCTAAGTAATGTTTTTTCTAGTTTATCTGCAATTTGATCAAGTTGACGACGTGTTGCCACCTTACCTTGTGGTGCTGGGTCTTGAAGCAAGCTTATTGGTGGGAAATTATAATCCGCATCATCTTCCTCGTGCTGAGAGTGGTCTAGTTGAAGTACTTGTTTTACGTTTTTATCTTCTTCAACATCTTTTTGCTTTTTAAAGAATTCATCTTGAAGGTCTTTTAGCTTCTCTTTTCTTTGTGCCGTTTCTTGTTCAGAATTCAAGTCTACTCTAAGTTGACCGTCATCATCTTTAATGTTTTCATATTTTCTTTCTACTGCTTTTGCTCTTTGTTCATCGATTTTATGTATTTTCTCAATTTCTTTTTCTCTTTTTGCTTTTTCACGTTCTTTTATTTTTAATTCACGCTTTTTAATCTTCTCTTCATCAGTGCTAAACACTGTAACAAAGATATTTGCAAAGAATTCTACTATTGCAATTATTATATTATATATAATTGCAAAGAAGTCTCTTAAACCCAAGTTTATAAAATACAGGGTAAAGAATAGCGTAAACGTTATAAGTATAATTTTAGATAATATATCTCCTGTAAGATATGTAACGTTTGCTATTATTCCACCTAAAATTCCTGCTATGTTTTCACCACGAAGCGCGCCATTATATGTGCTATCTACAAACTCTGCTGGATTTGTCCATAAATCATAACGTGCAAAGTCAAAAGCAAATACACAGGCAGATATTAACATTACAACTACAAATCCCTTTAATAGCTCTGGTAGTATTTTTATCTTTTTACTAGATATAATAGTTGCTCCTCCCACATAAAAGCAAATCACAGGTAAAATCATTCTCATTTCACCTAATAGACCTGTAAATACACTATTTATCCCCTGAGATAACACTCCCATATTATCGAATTTAAATATGACAATGAGGGCTAACCCTAAAACGACTGTTAGACCCCCTAAAAATTCTGTCATAAATGTGTTTTGTGTACTACTAGTTCTAGTAGTACCTTTTCTTTTTTTATTTTTACTTCCTTTTCTTCTTCCCATTGTATATAACCTCTTTTAAAAAAGGCCGTAAGTTATTATTAGCAAATATATACACTAATACCTACTTACAGCCATACTCCCTTATTTAAGTTCTTTTCTGTTGTCATGCACAACATTTAAAGCTTCTTTTAATATTTCTTCTAATCTTTCAAGTAAAGCATCAGCGTACTCACGAGTACCTGTAGTAATCTCACGAGCAACTTTATCTGCAGATTCTATTATCTCTTCCTTTTGTGCTAAAGCTTGTCTTGTTATTTCGTGGTCGTCAACCAAAGAAATTATTTTAGTTTCAGTTTCTTTAACTATTTGGTCTGCTTCTTTTTGAGCATCCATTATAATTCTTTGTCTTTCTTCTTTAACCCATTTTGCTTGTTTTAATTCATCTGGTAATTTTAAACGAATTTCTTCTAAAATTTCATTTAACTCTTCTTTATCTACCATAACTTTTGTAGATAGTGGCACTTTTGTACCTGATTCTATTATTTCTTCTAAATTTTCTAATAGTGTAAATATTTCCATATCTATTCCTCCAACTCATAAAACCTAATAATTACTCTTCCGTATGTTCTTTCATCTTTAAGGTTTAGCCCTGGTATATTTTCAGTTATTGGTTTTCTTTTGTCACTCTCAAGTACAATAATTCCACCTTTATCCAAAATGTCATATTCTACTATTAAATTTAAAACCTTTGATTCATAATTCGCATTATATGGCGGGTCTAAAAATATAACGTCAAACTTCTCACCCTCATTATGAATTTGTTTTAAACATTTTTCATATTCTTTCCCAGTTATTTTAACACAGTTTTCACATCCTGTCAATCTAACATTGCTAATTATAACCTTTAATGCGCTTTTATTTATATCATTTAACCAACAAAATTTAGCACCACGAGACAGGGCTTCTATTCCTAGATTTCCCGTACCACTAAACAAGTCTAAGACTCTTGCCCCTTCCATATACGGCATAAGTATTGAAAATAGCGGTTCTTTTATTCTATCTAGCGTAGGCCTTGTTGTTTCTACATTGAATTCTTGTAGTTTTCTTCCCCTATATTTTCCTGCAATTATTCTCATATTTTTTCCCTTTCAATTATGTAGTTATTATACTACTAAAAATATGAAAAATAAATAGCTTGTCCTTCTTTTACAACAAAAATAGAGGATTTTACTCCTCTATCTTAAAGTATATTTATCTTATGCAAACATCCATCTTCTTTTTATAACTACGCCACATGCAATTCTTGCACCTGAGTTCCCTGATGGTTGAGTTACCATATCATCTGTCATTCTATGTATTATAACGCTCTTTCCTATAATATCATCTGGTTTAAATCTGTTTGTATAATAAAGCATAAAAGCATATCCATTATTTGAATATATCATAGGTAAATCTCCCGTGTGATTTGGATGCATATTCATTCCCATATCATAATGGCTACCTGCTGTTTCAAACTTTTTATTCTCATCACAAACTCCATTTGCGTGAATATGAAACCCAAAGAAATTATTTAAATTACCTGTTGGCAGGCCTACTATCTCTAATTTAATTATTGTACCTGTAGCCCATGGAAAAAATTCCACTGTACCTTTCAATTTTGGATTATCTTTATCTCCTTTTAAATATGCCACAGCATATGGATTACCATTTGCAAGTTTTAGTGCATTAACCGTCATAAAAACCACCCTAATACATTGTATGTTTTACAAAATGTATTATGATGGTTGTTTTTATTTTATATTATTTTTTTAGGCCTAAATGCTCTTTTATTGAAGATACAGATAACGAATCTGTTTGTTGTGCACAAATAAATATTGTGTAGTCTATATCATATTCTTTTACATAGTCAGCAATTGTTTTTCCTGTCACATTATGCCTATAATCTATTGAAACCATTGTTCTAAATTTACATACAGATAATGATTCTAGTATGTTCGTATATGAAGAACCTACAAACAATATGTTTGGCGCACCTTCATTGTTAGTAGTAACTACTGTTTCTGCATAGTCATCTCCCATATAGGCTGACGCATATGTATTTCCTGTTCCGAATATTGGAATGTTTACTACTTCTCCATTATCTTTTCTTATATACTCTAGTTTACTGTTTTTGTATATTAGATTTAACTCTTCTTCACCAGCATCAACACTTTGGCCTATTTTTCTGTTATACGAACCATTTAAAACTTGTGATTTAATTTCAAACTCATCTTGTAAAGTTCCAAGATGAATGTCATATCCATCTTTATTAATTTTTCGTATAATCTCTTCAAATATTTTATATGCACCACTAATATTCATATGATGGTCTGTTGTATAAAATGGGCTTTCCACATTATCTTTAAGCAATTCATATGCATCCCACACTTCTATATTTCTAGAAACATTTTCTTTTACTATATTTACATGCTCTAAATATGCTTCTGTTCCTTTTATATATGTATCTGGTAGATATTTATCCATTAATACATCTTTTCTAGGTATAGATATGAAAATAAATTTTGAACTAGCATCTGTCACATCTTTTGCTACATCAGCCATTTCATTCTTAATTACGTTTGTAAGTTTTTTTACATAACTTTCCTCATTTTCTATAATTAACGGTGATAAAAATAGTTGGTTATCTTCTCCTTTTATAACATCCCCAACGTACCTTTGAAGATTAAATAAATAATAATATTTTATTAACTCTTCTCTAAATGCCAATTGGTCTGCAAAGGCATTTGTATATTCTGTATAAAAATCATCTTTTTTCAAACTAGATAATGTTATTTTTGGAAAAGTGGTAAGCTTTCTACCTTCTTTTTTGCTTGTGGTTTTGTTATTCATAAGAGTAAGTATTCCCATAACAGATATAACAAGCATAAATACTGTACAAAAACATATTTGTATTATTCTTTCTTTTTTGTTCATAACTCACCCCTAAAACCTAAAGTATATAAATGGATTATACGTAGCCTGCGACAAGAAGATAATACCTAACGCAAATATTCCTAGAACAAACATATAATACACCACATTTACAACTGTGCTTTGTTTAAATTTTGTTTGTATCCAATCTTTAACTTTAGGGAATACTGGTATGGATAGTAATATCCCAAGTCCTAGATATACTCCATAACTTTCTAGATATATTCCTAGTTGTTGCATAGCAACTGTAGTCATTTGTGGCACAAATAGTGCTTTAAGCATACGACCACACTGTGTAAGTCCTTCAGCTCTAAATAACACCCAGCCAATTAAAACTACAAATAATGTATATATATGTCCTACAAAATTTGGTAGCTTGTCTAACCATTTCTTTAGTACTAGTTTTTCTAACATTAGGAATGCAAAATAATATAATCCCCATAAAAGGAAGTTTGCAGCTGCCCCATGCCAAATACCTGTTAGACTCCATACTATCAATAGATTAAGTATTTGACGTTTTATGCCTTTTCTATTTCCTCCAAGCGGAATATACACATAATCTCTAAACCACGTAGATAAAGATATATGCCATCTTCTCCAAAACTCTGTAACAGTTTTGGAAATGTATGGGTAATTAAAGTTTTCTTCAAAATTAAATCCAAACATTCTTCCCAAACCTATTGCCATGTCTGAATATGCAGAAAAATCAAAATAGATTTGTAATGCATAAGCTACGGCACCAAGCCAAGCAAGCGGCGTTGCTATGGTCTCCGCTTCAAATATTACATCAGCTAACTTTCCCGTATTGTTTGCTATAATTAACTTTTTAGCAAGTCCAAATATAAATCTTTCTAAACCTAAAGTAAATGTAGCTAATGTAACTTTACGTTTTTCTATTTCTTCTGCTACAGTTTTATATCTAACAATTGGTCCTGCAACAAGTTGTGGAAACATACTTACATAAAGTAGTACATTAAACAGATTTTTCTGTGCTTTAACTTCTTTTCTATACACATCTATAACATAGCTCATTGCTTGGAATGTATAAAAAGATATTCCAATTGGCAAAACTATTTCCGGTACTGGAATATTTAAACTTGCAAGCCTGTTTATAACACTTACTGTAAATCCCATATATTTAAAATAAAATAGCGTTCCAATGTTTAAACCTACTGTAAGTATAATTACAAGTTTTCTAATTTTATTACTTGTATATTTGTCTAATAATATTGCCGCAATATAGTCTATAATTACTACTGCAATCATCATTACTAAAAGTTTTGGTCCACCAAAACCATAAAATATTAAGCTAAATGCTAGTAATATATAATTTCTAAATTTATCTTTTGCAAGGAAATACAACCCTAACAAAAGTGGTAAAAAACCAAACAAAAAAATTGCGCTACTAAATACCATGTTTTTCTCCTTAACGTGATATATAGTTTAACACAATTTACGATAATTTTCAACATTCTGATGAATAGAAAACGGCCCCATCAGCTTACTGATGGAACCTTTTCTGCTTTATAGACATTTGGAACATTGAGCCGAATATTCAGCTATAACTTCCATGAGGGGTTGTACGTTATTCGTAAAAATTCTCGCTAGCTAGAATTTAACATAGTACAACTTTGCCGTCTCCCCCGACTGGTTTTACTCATCTGGCCAAACTTTCGAACCAGGTTTATATCAAAGCTAAGTTGTATGTAAACTTTATTCAAGTTCACATCTACGCCCGGTTGCCCACGGAAGAGACGCTCGGAAACCGTTAGTCACGGCTGGCCCGCCAGGGGTCGACGTCTAACAACTTTAGCTTTAACATACATTTGATACATAGTTAGTATCAACTAATGTTTAAGCGTAGATACATTATACACTATCAATGTAATTATGTCAAGTCTTTAACAGCATATGTGTTTTAAATAAGAAAAGGCACCGCTCGATTACGGACGGCGGTGCTCAATTCTGCTTTATAGACTATCGGCTAGGAACTGGGAATTCCTATTGCCACGAGGAGCTATACGTTATTCGTGAAAACCACTTCCGGAAATGATTTTCATATAGTACAGCTTTGCAAAGTCTTCCCCGCTGGTTATGATAACTTCCCACGTTATCTACCATCACTACCTTGATATCGCTAAAGCGTCCGATATCTCAGTAAAGTTATATCAAAGCTAGATTGCTCACAGACCTGTCTCTAGACACACTGTCATTCGCTAGACACAAAACCGTGATACGTACGTTCCCACGCAGCAGCGGCATTATAGACTCTATAACGTCTTAACGAAATAAAAGCCTAAAGATTCTTGCAGCAAGAATCACTAATCCCTACTTGTTGCAGTCTGAACTAGCGTGCACTCCGGTTCAAGTCGCTTCCGTTCAGGGGCCACACAACCTTTAGCTCTAATAACAATTATCTTGATACATAATTAGTATCAGCAAAATATTTTTACATTAATTATTATACAACTCAAACCGTAAAATGTCAAGATTTTAAAATTTTTCTTGTTTCATTGACAGTCTTTTAGCGTATTTTGTATAGAAAAAGGCACCACTCGGTTTTGGTGGTGCTCATTTCCTGCTTTATAGACTATCGGCTAGGAACTGGGAATTCCTATTGCCATGAGGAGCTATACGTTATTCGTGAAAACCACTTCCGGAAATGATTTTCATATAGTACAGCTTTGCAAAGTCTTCCCCGCTGGTATGATAACTTCCCACGTTATCTACCATCACTACCTTGATATCGCTAAAGCGCCCGATATCTCAGTAAAATTATATCAAAGCTAGATTGCCTAACTGCCTTACTATGCATGGTTGCTCACGATAGAATCAGCATAGCTAGCTACGCACGGTCCCCCGCAGTAGAGGCTAAATAAACCTGTCCAGGTTCACTGTATCCCACGAAGAGCCCTCACATCCGGTCTGGACGATAGTAGTTTCAAATGTGGGTGGCCACACAATCTTAGCTCTAATACCAACTTGATACATAATAAGTACCAACAAAATCTTTTTACGTTAATTATTATAGTATATATAGCGCTAAAAGTCAAGATTTTCATATTTTATTTCTTTTAAAAATGATACCAGTCAAAACAAAATCCGTTTTTATTTAACTAATTTACTCTCTTTTTCCAATTCTTTTAAACTCTTTTTTGGTGTTGGCAAATCTTCAGGCATTGTTCCACCATTTTTAGCAATTACTTCTCTAATGTTCTTTCCAATGTTATAATGAGTACTATTTGCTTTGTTTTCAGTTTTTACATTCTCCCTTTTTAAACTTTGTTCTGTTTGAGATATTCTAAACAGATTTACTATTAGCTCATCACTTCCCATATTATCTAATATATCTTCTCTATATCTCAAGCCTTTTCTTTTAGCAATATCATCTGCAGTTTCTCCATTATACAATCCTTTGTAACCAGCATTATGAAATTTATCAAAATTTTTAACTCCTGCATTTTTAGCAGTTTGATTAAGAGAATAGTTACCTTTTCTTGTTAAATTTCTATTATATAATCTTTTTTCATCTTCAGTTAACAAACTGTATTCTTTCTCACTAATTTCTTGTTTTCTGGTTTGAATTGCAAAGTATGTTTGTGCAAGGGCAATTACTTCTTTCTTAGGGTCTCCATTTTGCACAATAAGATAACAAGCATATCTAGAAAGTCCATAGTCTAACAGTTCTCTTTCAGTATTACTGCCTATTCGGACCATTTTGTTGACCTCAACAAAATGGTCTAATATATTTCTTCTACTATTTTCACAAGCGCTTTTCGCCTTATTAATTACTTTAACAAAATTTCTCCATTCTACATATTGCAATACTTTTGCTAAATCTCTACCATACCAAAACTCAGTTCCATCTTCCCTTATGTTTTTTATATCTTCAAAATTTTTATACTTTCCATCCTTTAACACTTTCATTATATATTCCTCCTTTTGAAAGTTAATTAATGTTTATTGTTTATACTACTTCCCCTCTGCTTCACTTCTATCAAGCCTTTGAGCATTTTATCCATTTGAACAAAATGGTCTATAAAATTACTTGTTTAGCTCTTTTACATTTCATTTTGGCTTTTCTTCAGTTATTACTTTCTTTCCAATAACTCTTTCTAACTGTTCTCTGATATTTTTTGCTATTCCACCCCCTGTTATACACGTCACTATCGCGTAACACAAGCCGTTAACTGTCAAGATTTTATAGTTATTTAATGCTGATAATCTTTTGTATAATTTCTATATCTTCTATTTTATTAATTCCAAAGCATTTCTTACCTAGATCTTTTATAGATGCTCCTAAGTGGTACATTTCTTTACTGTCAATTACTATAAATCTATCATGAAATTTATTTGTCTTTAAAATTTTTATAGCCGGATACTCTAAATTGAATTTTTGAACATCCAAGTTTTGAATATTGCTTTTAAGTGATGTCAAAATAGTTACCAATACATTGTTTTTCTTTTTCGCAAGCATCTTTAAAACACTATCATCAATATAATTATCTATAATTAAAATTTCTTTATTGGCTTTCTTTATAATATCTAGAACAAGACTATATGCATCATAAATTTGGCCGTCGAAAAATATTCTTTGCTTAATATTTTCTTCAAGTTGCAATTGGTCAAAAACCTTATCAAACTTTTTATCATAGTCTAATAATTTATATTCTATGCTAGTTAGTCTTTCAAAGACTTGTCCATTAAGCATTAAAAACTTGCGCATTTCTACAAATGTATTCATTATATTTATGCTAACTTGAATTGCTATATCATTTTTTAATAATCCAGATAGCATTGCTATACCCTGTTCTGTAAAAACGTATGGCAAGTATTTTCTATGTTTACCTCTTTTTGTTTCTTCGTTTAAGGTCGCAATTTGCGACCTTAAAGAATTCTTTACTACTATCTTTTGTATTTTATCATTATTTGAATTTAAATTTTTGTTTAGCAAAACTTCATATTCTTCAGTAGTTAATTGGAAACAAAAATTTTGAGGAAATCTTTGCTTGTTTCTACTTACAGTTTCATTTATTCTTTTAGTAGGGTAATCATACAACATTGCAACATCCTTATCTAACATCACTTGCTTTCCTCTTACTGTATAAATTAAGCTTTTAATATCTTTACTTGATGTTTCATTTTGAACTATTATATTATCATCTTCCATAAATCCACCCCTTCTATACTAGTAATACACTAGCTTTAACCATTTTGCTAAAGTCAACAAAATGGTCTATTCACTTAATTCTTTTACTTTTCTTTTAGGCTTTTCATCTGTTATTACTTTCTTTCCAGTAACTCTTTCTAATTGTTCTCTTGCATTTTTAGCTATACCACCACCTGTAATAACAGAATCCTCTGCTTCCTCAAATCCGTGTTTATCTTTGCACTTTGATATTTCCGTAGAAGAAATTTCAGCGAGCATATTGAATACTAGTTCTGTATTTGTCATATTGTCTCTTAAGTTTTCTTTCTTTAGTCCCTTTATATTTTTATATTCTTTTACAGTATGTCCACTCCAAACTTGTGTTAAGGTATTTGTTAATATGGCAAAATCTTTACTTTTGTTAATTCCGACTCTTTGTAGTTCATCTGTAAAGTCTTTGCGCACTTCTATAGATTTTAATCTTTGGTTAATCCATGATTCGGAATAACCTTTTCTTCTATAAGTTGCTAAGGCTCTATTTATAGCAATTTCAGGGTCATAAGTTTCATCTATTCTTTCTTTTCCAACTTTAGCTAGCCATAATTTAAAAGGTTCTGCCTTCTTAGAAGGAATAGACTGTATAAGTCTAAATATTTGTTCAACATCTGCTACATCTGTTAATCTCATTTTTCCGTCACTAGCCTCCATTTTCAACTGGTTAGTATTACTAACCAATTCACTTCCCTCTTCATTTAATTTGTTTTTTAGCCATTTCCAGTAATTTCTTGCTTGTTGATAATCACTATCTGTTAATGCTCCAACAATGTCAATTACAGAGAAATACCATTTCTCCTCGTCTTCATTCCACGCTGCTCTTACTCTTTTGTCTTCAAATAATTTAATACTGTTTTCCATATAAATACCCCTTCCTATAATTAGTGTTTATTTCAACACTTACATTTGTTATATTGTATTCACAGAACATCCGTTTGTCAATAAAATTTTACTAAAAAGTCTTTCTTTTCGTCGACATAATTCGACAAAAAAAGAAGCCTGAGATTATTTCTCTAGCTCCCCCAATATTTTATTATATTTTTAAATTTGCTAATTATTTCTTTTCAGCTGGTTTAGCTGCTTTACCTACTCTATCTCTTAGGTAGTATAATTTAGCACGTCTTACCTTAGAACTTCTAACAACTTCGATTTTATCTATTGTTTTAGAATGAACTGGGAATGTTCTTTCAACACCTACACCATAAGATATTTTTCTTACTGTAAATGTTTCGTTAGAACCAGCATTTTGACGTTTTATAACAAATCCTTCAAATACTTGGATTCTTTCTCTGTTTCCTTCTTTAATTTTAACGTGAACTTTAACTTGGTCACCAATTTTAAAGTTAGCAACGTTTTCGTTTATTTGTTCTTGTTCTATAGCTTTAATTATATCCATTTTAGTTTCCCTCCTTCTTGGTTATGATTTCATTAATTTTGTTTATGTCTAATTTGTTTTCATTTATGTATCTTTTAAATAGGTCCGGTCTTTTCTTTAATGTTTGGTAAAGTTTTTCTTCATATCTATATTCATCAACTTTTCCGTGATTTCCGGATAAAAGTACTTCAGGCACCTTTAATCCTTTATATTCTTCAGGTTTTGTATACTGCGGTTCCTCTAAAAGAAGTCCTTCAAAACTTTCATTTTGTCTTGAACCCTCTTTAATAACACCTGGTATTAAACGTGTTATACTATCTAATACTACAAGTGCAGGTAATTCTCCACCAGTTAATACATAGTCTCCTATAGACAATTCGTGTATGTTGTATAATGAAAATATTCTTTCATCTATACCTTCATAATGTCCTGCTATAAATACAATATGATTATGTTCTAGCAATTCATTTGATACTTTTTGATTTAAAACTTTTCCCTTTGGGCTTAAGTATATGATATGTGCTTCTTCTATACCTTCTATTGAAGCTAAAGCCTCATCTAGTACAGGTGCTGTTATAACCATACCATCTCCACCGCCGTAAACTGTGTCGTCTACATTTCGTCTTGCTCCTTTTCCAAATCGTCTTAAATCTACTACTTCTATTTCTACAAGCCCTTTATCTTGTGCTTTTGAAATTATACTAGTAGAAATATATTCATTTATGATACTTGGGAAAAGTGTTATTATAGTAAACTTCATTATATTAATCCCTCCATGATTTTTACAACCATTATGTGAGATGCAATATCTATTTTTTTTACTACTTGCTTTATTGCTGGAAGATAGATAGACTTACCATCTTCTAACACTACTTCATATACATCATTTGCACCAGTGCTAAACACCTCTTTAAGTGTACCGATAACATTGCTTTCTTCATCTACAACTTGAAGTCCTACTAAATCTTTTATAAAGTAGCCTTCATCGTCATTCGATTCGCCTGAAACAATTTCTCTAAAACACATTTTGTCTATAAGTGGTTTTGTATCTTCAATTATATTTATGCCTTTTAATTTCATAATAAACATATTCTTAAAAGGTTTGATACTCTGAATATCATACTTTGTGCCAGATATATATACTTTTTTTAGCTTAAGTATATTGTCTACATTGTCTGTATATGAGTAAACTTTAACTTCACCTTTAAGGCCGTGTGTATTTACTATTTTACCAAATTCTATTAAATCTGCCATATGCCTACTCTTCAATATCTACAGAAACTTTAGCGTGATTTTTAGCACTATATGCACGAACTATTTCTCTGATAGATTTTATAATTCTTCCATCTTTACCAATAACTCTGCCCATATCTGCTGAATCCACTTTAACTGTTATAACAGTTCTACCTTCAACTTCAGCTTCAGTTATAGCAACTGCTTCTGTATTATCTACTAATGATTTTATAAGATACTCTACTAAATCTTTATACATGACTAGACCTCCTTAAGATTGATTCCTGCTTGTGCGATTAATGCTTTTGCAGTATCTGTTGGTTTTGCACCTTTTCTTATCCATTCTTTTATTTTTTCAGCATCTAGATTTATTTGTTTTGGTTCAGTCATAGGATTGTATGTACCAACTTTTTCTATAAATCTACCATCCATTGGATATCTAGAATCTGCAACAACCATTGTGTAATATGGAGCTTTTTTAGCACCATCTCTTCTTAATCTTATTTTAACCATTAAAGTCACCTCCTTAAAATTTATATAAATTATTTTTTATCTAAAACCCTTGCGCTTCATATTTAAAGCAGCTAGTGGATTTTTCCCATTTAACATATCCTTCATTACTTTTCTCATTTGTTCATATTGATTAACTACTTTGTTTACATCTGAAACTTCTGTCCCGCTACCTGTTGCTATTCTTTTTCTTCTAGATGCATTAAGTAGACCAGTGTCTCTTCTTTCTTTAGCGGTCATTGAATTTATTATAGCCTCAATTTTATCTATCTGTTTTTCATCAATTTCAGCATTTTTAAGTTCTGCAGGAACACCTGGCATCATAGCCATTAGTTTATTCATTCCCATTTTGCGTATTTTCTTTATTTGAGCTTTATAATCTTCTAAGCTAAATTCATTTTTTCTAATTCTTTTTTCTAAATCTTCAGCTTCCTCTTGTTCATATAATTCTTCAGCTTGTTCAATTACAGATAACACATCTCCCATTCCAAGAATTCTTGATGCAACTCTATCTGGGTGAAACACTTCTAAATCGCTTAGCTTTTCACCTACAGATGCAAACTTTATTGGTTTGCCTGTAATTTGTTTTACAGAAAGTGCTGCACCACCACGTGTGTCTGAATCAAGTTTTGTAAGTGTGATACTATCTATGCCAACTTTTTCATTGAAAGCACTTGCCACATTTACAGCTTCTTGACCTGTCATACTATCTACAACAAGCATAATCTCGTGTGGTTTTGCAAACGCTTTAAGTCTTACTAACTCATCCATTAGAACTTCATCTATTTGAATACGTCCTGCTGTGTCTATAATTACAGTATCGCACATTTTAGAATTTGCTTCTTTAAATGCATTCTTTGTTATATCTACAACATCTTTATTTTGTTCTTCACTATATACAGGTATAGATAATGAATTACCGAGTGTCTTAAGTTGAGTTATTGCTGCTGGTCTATATACATCACACGCAACAAGAAGTGGTTTTCTTCCTTGCTTTCTTAAGTAGTTTGCAAGTTTTCCAGCAAGTGTTGTTTTTCCACTACCTTGAAGCCCTATAAGCATAATCACTGTTGGTGGGTTTGAAGATATATTTATCTTTGAATCTGTACCACCAAGCATTTTAGTTAGCTCATCTTTTACTATCTTAACTACTTGTTGCCCTGGTGTTAAAGATTTCATTACATCTTCACCTAAAGCTTTTTCTTCAATAGCTTTAATGAATGTCTTAACAACCATGTAGTTTACGTCTGCTTCAAGAAGTGCAAGTTTTACCTCTCTTAACATTTCTTTTAAGTCTTTTTCAGTAATTCTTGCTGTCCCTCTTAATTTTCTTGCTATATTTTGTAGTTTATCTGATAAACTTTCAAACATTGTTTATTCTCCTAACTTTTTCACTTTGTTTATTAATTCTTCTATTTCCATATTTGGACTAGATACATATTCATTTATTTCATTAATCTTTTCTTTCAAAGCAAACATACCAATTTTTGTTTCTAATTCTGTAAGTTGTTTCTCTACTTTCTTTAAAGTATCTCTTACCGCTTGAAATGAAATCTCATTGTTTGCTGCTATTTCTCTTAGGGATAGATCTGAAAAATAATATTGTTCAAATACGTCTTGCATATTTGATGTTAACATCTCTTTATATGTCATATAAAGTTCTATTTTCTTTTCCTTATCTTCCACTTTGTTCACCTCTAAAAGATAAAATGAGTAAAGCAAATTTACTTTACTCATTTATTATACTACCGTATGTGTGGTTTGTCAACTGTTTGTTAATATTTTTTCTACACATTTATATATTATTTCTGATGATACATCTGCTGCTTGTTTTTCCATGTTATCATTTCCATCAGCAAAATCTGAAATTGTCCTTATTGTTATAAATGGTATATTGTTTTTTCGGCTCACGTGTGCAATAGATGCACTTTCCATATCTACTACTGTAGCACCTGTTCTTTCTACTATCTTTTTAGCAGTTCCACTATCTGTTACATAACAGTCCCCACTACATATTGGAGTCTCCACATAATGTACATTTTCCATATCTTCTATGGTCTCTTTAAATAGTTCCCTTAACCTTGCATCTACAGTTATATTTCCTTCGTCTGGTACACTATATCTCATAACTCTTTCCGGTAAAAAATCATGATAAGTAACATATGATGGAATTATAACATCAAGCACTTTTAAATCATTTGTTAAACTTCCCGCACAGCCTGAGCTAATTATTACATCCACATTATATTTATCTATTAAATGTTGAGTCATCATAGAAGAATTTACTTTTCCAATTCCACTTCCTGCAATAACAACATTATCTTTAACATATATTTTTCTCTTATCATCTACAAGTTCTGGATTATATAATTCCAAATATCTTTCTATTTCTTTATCCATTGCTCCAATTATTGCTACTTTCATTCTTCCTCCTTGACTTTAACAAATACATCCCCATTTTCTACTATTATATCATATTTACTTAAAGCTTCCTCTTTAACCCCATCTTTTAGCATACGTTCTTTTACCTCTTCACCTGTAATTTCTCTCCTTATGCCTTTAGATAGGTTTTCCAAATAAATATTAGCATAAGACATATTGGCTAGTTGCTCCAAATTTTTTAAGTTCATGTCCTCTACAACCATTTCAGCCTTATCTATTATTCCTGTATTCTCTATACCTATAATTGTAACACCGGTAATAATTATTAAGACTACAACTGTAATTACTAGTGTTATTAAGCTCATTCCTTCTTTTTTCATAAAATCCCTCTTTATATATAAATAGTTTATATAATTTGAGGATAAAATGCAAGTAATTTATAAAAAAGGTAAGAAAAAGCACCTCAAATTTGAAGTGCTTTTTTCTTTTTTATTTGTCTTCTTCGATATAATGAGGACAAATTTTAGTTCCTGTACTAAATGTATGTTGTCTGTACAAGCAATTCGGATTCGGAGCTCTTACGCAATCTGTTTCGCAGTACCAAAGCTCTACTTTTGTATCTGTACCAATTTCTGCATAAGCAATCAGCTTGCGAACAGCTTCTAAAAACTCCTCAGCATCTACGCCACTTCTACCTAAAAGTAAAACGTTTTCGTTTGCCCTCGAGATGTTTTTCAAAACCGCACGTACTTTAATTGCCGCCTCTTTGCTTCCGCCGTGAATACAACCGTTCTCTTTAATAAGCTGATTGATATTTTCCATAAAACTCCTCCTCAAATTACTCTTCATAAAACGGGCAGCGTTTGGTCGCTTTATCTGAAACCATACAGTCTCCCGGACACGGTTTCATTTTGAAATGTTTGCAGCTCATATTGCATTCATAAAGTTCTACTCTTGCATCAGGATGCTTACTTGCAAATGTCATAAGAACCTTTACTGCTTCTATGAACTCTGAGACGTTTACTTCATTGCTTAAAATAATTAATTTATGCCCTCCATCGAAACAGTTTAAAATTACTTCCCGGGCTTTAACGTACGCTTCATATGTACCACCCTCAATACAACCGTTACCTTTAATAATGTCATAAATATTGTTGTTTTCCATAATATTCTCCTATAATAATTACTAATTGGTTTTTGTTTATTTGCAAGAATATTATACCACGCGTTTTACATTATGTCAATTTAGCACCGTATAACATTGATATATAAAAACTTAAAAACATAGGCAAAAAACCTATGCTTTTAAAACAAAAATTCTATTTATATATAATTTATTATTCAATAGTCATCATATCTTGTATCATATTTTCTATAAATACAGCATATCCTTTTGTTGGGTCATTTAAAAATACGTGTGTTACAGCTCCTACTAATTTTCCATCTTGGACTATTGGACTACCGCTCATTCCTTGAACTATGCCACCTGTTTTTTCTAGTAAAGATTTATCTGTTACTTCTATTATCATATTCTTGTTTGAACTTACTGTATCTAATACATTTTTTATTTCAATGTTATACGCTTTAGTTTCGTTATCTTCTAACGTACAATAAAGCTTAGCCTCACCTGTTTTTATTTCATTTTTATATGCTGCTTTTATTATATTCTTTTGATTCAATATTTCTGTGTTTTCCAAACTACCATATATACCATTTATTGTATTTTTTCTAATCTGTCCATACACATCTTTATATATTGTTCCTCTAATATCTCCAGGTTGTTTAGGAAGTCCCTTATTTATAGAAGTAATTTTAGACTTAACTATTGCCCCACTTTGTATTGGAAGTACTATATTTTTACTGGTTTCTGTTATTCCGTGTCCAAGGGCTGCAAAATATTTATGTGTTAATTCATAAAATGTAACCATTCCAACTCCCGCACTACTATCTTTTACCCAAAGTCCCAATTCGTATTTTCCGCTTTCATCATTTAATTTAGGCGTAACTTTTACCTTTTTTGTTTTATTATTACTTTGTACAGTAAGTGTAATTTCTTTTCCTTTTACATCTTCTTTATTTATATATTCTATAAGCTCTGCGTTACTATCTATAGCTATACCGTTTACCTCAAGTATTATATCCGAAACATTTAAATCTACACTATTGTTATCCACTTCTACTACTAAAACGCCTGTAGCAAGAAGTTTTATTCCACAAGCTTCACCGCCTATAACAAATTCTAAATCTTTAATATCTTTTTCAAATATAACTTTATTTGCTAAAACTTCGCTTGATTCAATATACTGTAATCCTACATATATTACTATAAGAAAAATTAATATTGCAAAAAGTATTTTAGTTCTTTTTTTGTCTCTAAATTTTATATACTTAATATCCACTGTTATCTCACCTAATATTTACTCCGATAACTCCACCAACAATTCCACTTACACTTGTCATTAAAAGATACAGACCTACTGCTTTATTTACAAAAAATCCCGTATAAAGTATTGCCGTAAGTAAATATATAATTAGGAAATAAATTACGCCAAATATTAAGCCCACAAGTAGTCCTCTTCTTTTTAGTTTTCTACTTGTTAATGTGCTCCCTATTAAATTTGTAATTACTATTATTACAAACACAAATATATTTATTAAGCTATCGTTTATGTTAGTATATGCAAAAATAACAGAGCTTAAACCAAGAAGAACAATTGCAATTATATATGACAAAATTAGAAATTTTGTATATTGTTTTATATTTTCCATCAAACCACACTCCTACTTAATAAATAATATGAGAGGATGAAAATATTATTACAATTGTTTTCTATTTAACACATATATGATGTATTTAGATTGTTTGATTAAAATTAATTAACTGATATATAATAATTTTGATTAAAACATTTGATTAAATTTTACTTAAATAATCTTGATTACCATGAAAAATATGTAAAATATATACTTTTCGCAACTTCTCATCTACTGTATACATAACAACATATTTGTCTATTGTAATTTTTCTAACATTATTTGAATGCTCTATTTTTTGATATATATTGGGACTATAAGACAAATAAAATAATGAATTTAAAACTTTTTTGTGAAGTCTTTTAACAATTAATCTATTGTTTAAATTTATAGATAAATAATGATATATATGGCTTAATTCTTGTTTGAAACTATTAAGCCATATAACCTCATATTTTTTAGCTTTCAGATAGTCCATATTTTTCCTCCAGCTCTGCTACAGCATTTTCCATTGGTATATAATGTCCTTGTTCAATATCTCTAAAAGCTTGGTCTATTTTTTCAAATATTTCTTTTTGAAATTCTTCAAAACTTTCATAATGCTTTTCAAAATGCGCAGCTACAAGTCTATCTATTCTCTCATCATCTGTTTCTCTATTATTAACTAACTCATCATATGCTTCATTGCTTAATATAACCAAATCATTTGCACCATTTTTAGTTATGTACATTGCTTCTTTTGTTTCGTGACAAATTTTAGAAATTTCGTTATAATTATTTCTCAAATCTGCACAAGGTCGTATTAATGCCATAAAAACACCTCCAATTTTACATAGGCAAATTATATCATAATTATAACATGTCTGCAAGAAAATTTTTAATATTACACATTTTCTCACAGACATATTTTTAAGTTCCAATATTTAATAATTGTTCATTATATCTTCCAAACAATTCTTGTTTTAATACTTTATTCTCAGCCAGTTTAAATTCAGGGTCGTTATTTATTATCTCTTTTGCTGCATCATTAGAAAGCTTTAATAGTTTTACATCTGTAAGTAGATTTGCAAGCTTAAATTCCGGAAGGCCATGTTGTCTTATTCCAAAGAAGTCTCCTGGTCCACGAAGCTCTAAATCTTTTTCTGCTATTTCAAATCCATTATTAGATTTAACCATTATACCAAGACGTTCTCTACACTTCTGAGACATGTTTTTCGTCTTAAGTACGCAGAAAGATTCAAATGTACTTCTTCCTACTCTTCCTCTTAACTGATGAAGTGTAGCAAGACCAAATCTATCTGCATCTTCTATTATCATAAGGGTTGCATTTGGGACGTTTACTCCTACTTCTATTACAGTTGTAGATACAATAATTTGTGTTTTACCAGATTTAAAATTCTCCATTACCTCTTCTTTTTCTTTTTTCTTCATTTTGCCATGTAAGAAACCAACTTCATATTCTGGAAATATTTCATTCTTATATTTCTCATAAAGATTTGTTGCATCTGTTAAATCTAGTTCTTCATTTTCTTCTATTAAAGGACATACTATATATGCTTGTCTTCCCTTGTCTATCTCTTTACGAATAAAATTATCTACTCTTTCTTCTAACTTCTCATTTACAACATATGTTTTTATTGGTATTCTTCCTTTAGGAAGTTCATCAATAATACTCATATCCAAATCTGAATATACCATTAATGCTAGTGTTCTTGGAATTGGAGTTGCTGTCATAACAAGTACATCAGTATTTTCACCTTTAGCATTTAATTTCATTCTTTGTTTTACACCAAATCTGTGTTGCTCATCTGTTATAATAAGGCCGGCATTTTTAAATTCTACATTATCTGTTACTAAAGCATTTGTTCCAATTAAAACATCTATTTCTCCAGCTTTTAGTTTTTCTAAAATAATATCTTTGTTCTTTTTTGTTGTACTTCCTGTTAGCAGTTCTACTGTCATATTAAATTTAGAAAAATATTTTTTTAGCTCTTCATAATGCTGTTTAGCAAGTATTGTTGTAGGAGCCATAAGTGCTGTTTGGTACCCATTTTTTACAGCTACATACATTGCAATAGCCGCAACTATAGTTTTACCACTACCAACGTCTCCTTGAACAAGTCTATTCATAGACCTAGTAGATGCCATATCTTTCATTATCTCACCAAGCACGCTTGTTTGAGCCGAAGTCAATTCAAAAGGAAGTATTTCCAAAAACTCGTCATAACAAGTATCTTTAAATGAAATTCCCTTCTTCTCTGAAAAGTTTTGGTTACGCATAACAAGAAGTGCTAGCTGAAGCATAAATAGCTCTTCAAATATTAATCTTTTACGTGCTTCACTTATTGCAGTTAGGCTTGATGGTCTATGTATTTGTTCTAGTGCATAATTTATCTCACATAATCCATATTTTTGCCTAAGAGATGTAGATAGCACCTCTGGTAATGCATATTTTTTATCTAAAAGTTCAGATATTATCTTTGCAAGATTACCATTTTTAAGTCCAGCTGTTAAAGGATAAATTGGATAAAGGCCTTTTATCTTATCTATTTTATCTACTTCTATCATTACAGGATTTACTATTTCAAAACGACCTTTGTTATCTTCTACTTTGCCATAAAAAGCAAATTCTTTGTCCATTTCTAACTTCTCGTTTTTATATGATTGATTAAATATAGCTATCTGTACTTGTCCCGTTCCATCTGTCACATAAAAGTTAGTTAAACTAAACCCTCTACCTTTTCTCATCATTTGTGGCCTAGTACATATGCTTGCTACAAATACTACATTTTCTCCAACCACAAAATCTTCTATTTTTTTAATATTATTTCTATCTTCATATTCTCTAGGAAAATGTGTAAGCAAATCATAAATAGTAAGTATTCCTAGTTTTTCAAAGTGTTTTGCCCTAGCAGGCCCAACACCTTTTAAATATTGTACATTTTCATCTAACATTAATGATTTCATATAATCACCATCAAGAGTATATCACGGGGAAAAGCCTATGTCAAGAATTTCAAGAACTTTTGTTTGTTTTAAAGCTTAAAAACACAACCTGGAATATTGTCCAGGTTGTGCTATAGGTTAATGCTCTAGAAACTGGTCTAGTTCGTCCGAGGTGGCAATCTTTTTCTTTATAAGGTATTTTGCCATTTGGTCTATTTCTCTCCAATGGGCATCTACAAATTCTTCTGTCTTTTTATATACTCTTGAAATTAGCTCATTTACTTTTTGTTGAACAGCATCTGCCATTTTCTCAGTCAACATCTCATCATCAAGGTATATGTGTTTAAACTCCCCGTCATCCATACCGTACTTGGCAATTACATCTGTAGCAATGGATTTAACACGTTTCAAGTCGCTTCTTGCACCACTGTCTATGGTTTTGGTAAGTTTATACTGTGCAACTCTACCCGCAAGCAAAGCCATCAAATAGCTTTCTACAAATTCCATATCACAAGGTATCATGGCATCTCTATCTTCCATGATATTAGCGCCCATAAAGTCCTCAGTGGGAATAATGGAAATAGCCACAACATTATATGCCTTATTTCTCTTAGTGAGTCTTGTTGTAATATAATGACCTACTTCGTGATAAGCTGTAGAAGCAATATCCGCTTTACTAACTTTATCTAGTCTTTCGAAACATTCCTCGTACACTTTATGAATATGGGCTTTTGTAACTACCTTTCCTCCTAGGCGTTTTGTCATTGCCATGCTTCTGTCACACAAGTCAAGAGTTTTGTCAGGATTTGCATTTTCCCAGCTAAAACATGCGGAGCACACGATTATATAATCTACCAATTTATTTGGCATTTTTACTCCGTGATACTTTTCTAATACTTTAAGCTTGGCCTTTATCATGGGCTTAACTTCTGTAACCTTCGGTTCGTTTACAAAAACTACTTCAAAGCGTCTCTTGAAAGCTCCATCAAGAGAAACGATAGTATCATATTCCTTAACTGTAGTAGCACCCAAAAACGTGGCATCATCTCTAGAAAGAATAGGTTTAAGTGAACCACTAAGATCGGTTGTACCACCCTCTACTCCACCTGCGCCTAGCATCTGATGCATTTCATCTACAAAGAGAATAATCTTGTGAGTTCCTTCCAAAAACTTCTTTAAAACAGATACTTTCGCCTCAAATTCGCCACGATACTTTGTACCTGCTACCATAGAAGTAACATCCAAAGACAATACTGTATATCCAATAAATTCTTTTGGACAAGTTTCATTTACGATTTCTTGAGTAATTGCCTCTGCAATAGCCGTTTTACCAGCACCTGGAGGTCCAATCAAAACGCAGTTTCTTTTTGTTTTCTTAGAGAAAACATTGAACACTTTGTCCTTCTCTTTATCTCTTCCAAGAATTGCAATCTCTTGCCCCTTAGTATACTTGTCATTTAAAACTTCCAGGCAATTCTCAAGAGCAGGCGGAATAACTATAGTCATATTCGCTTCAGAAATATCATCTACAATATTTGCGGCAAACTTCAAGCTTTGCATGAAATTATCCATATCTATTTCAAAAGCTTCCATAAGATTACTAATGAATCTATATGCACTCGTTTCTTTATTTTGCAAAATACTATAAACAATAACATCCAAGTCAATATAATCCTGCTTCATTGCCTTGCATCTGAGATAAGCCTCTTGGCAAGCAAGTTCAAGCTTGTCCGAATATGCAGGGACCATGATTTCCAAACGTCCCTCGTCATCTTCAACCCAGCCCATAACATCTGCAAGCACATCTATTACTTTCGCTGCAAATTCATTGGCTTCTTTTTCTTCGGGTGTTTCGGCTACTTCTTCTTGCTCATCTACTTGTTCCTGAAAAACTTTTTCAGCCGCTTTCTCACCAAAGATGCTAGCGAACACTTCTTTATCTTCAAGCATGCTATCTATACTAGGAAGAAGCTGCATTCCCATATCTCCAATTGCTTTAACTATTCCTGATTCAGGAATATTCATTGCCGCAAAAAGCAGATATGCACTTCTTACTTTTTCATCATCAAACCGCCACGCAATATTTGTAGCAAGTTCAAATGCCTTTCTTGCATTAGCGTCTACATTTGCATTTTTCCATTCATTCATAGTCTTACACTCCTTTTATTAGTTAATAATGGGTAATGCTAGTTATGGCACAGATTATATAACGTGAATGCCTAAAAGTCAAGAAAAGAAGCTGCTTTTGTCGTTTACAGCTCCAATTTTATTCATTATTATTCATTGTTTCTTTAATTTGTTATTTGTTCTTTAAAGTTGCTATTATTATTTCAGGTCTATTGTTTATTCTAAATGGGAATTTACTATTACCTATTCCCCTACTTAAAATCATTTGAGTTTTTCCATTTTTATATATTCCTTTTGTATATTTTGGAAACATTCCCTGCCCTGGTGCAATAATACCTCCTATTAATGGCAAGCGTATTTGTCCCCCGTGTGCATGGCCCGTAAAGACTAAATCAAAACCATATTTTTCATATATGTCTAAAAGTTCCGGTCTATGTATTAATAATATTTTAAAACTATCACTTTGTTTTGCAACAGTTTTTAATACATTGTCTGTCTTCTGCCTTATCTCACAATTATTTTCAAGTGGTATATAAAAAGCAGGATCATCAAGGCCTAAAAACTCTATCATTTCACTTTGTTTCGCAACTTTGGCACTCATGTTCCTTAAAACATTTACACCTACAGCTTGTGCTTCATTTATTAAATTTTGTACATCATAAAGTCTTGACTCGTGATTTCCAAAAACATAATATACAGGTGCTATTTTCACAATGCTTTTTAAGAACTCTTTCGCATTTAATATATTAGTTCGTCTTGAGTCTATTAAATCTCCTGTAATTACAATAATATCCGGTCTATTATGATTTAACGATTCTATTATCTGAGTTTTTACCCTTTTTGAGTTAGTATTATGAAAATCTGAAATATGTGCTATTTTATAACCATTGAAAGATTTTGGTAACTTATGACTTATTATTAAATATTCTGTTTCTTTTAAATTGGTATTTTGGTTATACAAATAAATTAGTATTGCCCCAGGTAACCAGAATTCAAGTGCGCGTACTAATATTATTGCTGAAAATGGTGCAGAATTAAACATATCATAAGAGTTATAATCTATAACTAACACTATACAAAATGCAATGATAAGTGTAACACCTATAACACACATTATTTTGTTATAATCTATTTTTTTCATTATGCACCATACTTTCTATTTCTTTTTGCATACTCTTCTATCGCCATGTCTAAATCTTTCTCAGCAAAATCTGGCCAATGTTTATCTATAAACAAAAACTCTGCATACGCTAACTGCCATAATAAAAAGTTACTTAGTCTTTGTTGTCCGCTAGTCCTTATAACTAAATCCGGGTCAGGTGTGTGCGTTGTATATAGCTCATTTGTTATACTTTGCTCATTAATATCTTGCACATCCATTCTTCCTTCTTTAACAGCTTTTGCTACAGTTTTTACCGCATTTGTTATTTCTTCCCTTGAACCATAGTTAAGGGCTATGTTCATATTAAGTCCTGTGCATTCTTTTGTTATTTCTTCGCATTTATTTATTTTTTCTACAAGGCTTTTGCTTAATTTTTCTCTACTTCCTATTATATTAACTTTTATATTTTCTTTAAGAGCCTCTTTAGAATAGTTATCTAAATAACTTTCAAAAAGTGACATAAGAAGAGTTACTTCTTGCTCAGAGCGTTTCCAGTTTTCTGTTGAAAAAGCATATACTGTTAGATATTTTATTCCAATTTTATTTGCATATTTAGATGTTTCCTCTAGCACCTTAGCGCCGTGTTTATGACCGTCAGTCGCAGGCATACCTTTTGCTTTTGCCCAACTTCTATTTCCATCTAATATTATAGCTATGTGTTTTGGTTTATTATCCATTTTTATTAAACCTCCTCGATTAATAATGTTAATATTATTTTTCCCATTAACTAGATTATATACTAACTAACTCCAAAAGAAAATAAATATGGTTATATTTGTTGAAATTGTAATTAAAAGTTATATAATATATACAAACTTAAAATTAATTTAAGGAGAAAAAACATGAAATTAAATATAGTATTAGTAGAACCAGAAATACCACAAAATACAGGAAATATAGCAAGAACGTGTGCTGCGATAGGAGCAAAACTCCACCTTGTCCACCCTCTTGGTTTTGATATATCCGAAAAAAGTGTTAAAAGAGCAGGACTAGATTATTGGGATAAATTGGAAATAGAAGAGCATAAAACCTTAAATGAATTTCTTAATAAATATGATATACGTACAAATGCTATGTTTTTAGTATCTACTAAAGCAACTCACGTATATAGCGATGTAGATTATTCTAAATATGATAATATTTATTTGCTTTTTGGTAAAGAAACAAAAGGTCTTCCTGAAGATTTACTTAAAGAAAATTTAGACAAAACTATACGTATTCCTATGGGTTTTGATATACGCTCATTAAATCTTTCTAACTCAGTTGCAATAGTTGCTTATGAAGCACAAAAACAGTGTAAGTTTGAAGGATTGAAAGAAACTAGTGAATATTTGCTATAACATAGATAAAAAGATAGAGTTAAACTCTATCTTTTATCCATATCTATTCCTTTTACATAGACGTTTATACTAAGAATGTTTATTCCTGTTATATAGTCTATCTTACCTGCTATAGTTGTTTGAAGTTTTGTTGTAGCTTGTGGTATATTGTGTCCAAACTTAATATATATATCTAGATTAATGTTCACACCATCAGCATATTTATCTATATCTACTTTAGATATTCTAGTTATTCCTTCCATAACTTTACCTTCGTGCAAAATTATTTCTTTTAACACTTTATCTGAAATTGTAAAGTTTCCAAGATAACTAAACGTTGGACGAATAACACTCTTTTCTCTATATACTTTGTCTTTCTTTTCAAACATTTTTAATGGGTCTACAAAGTATCCTGAAAATTGTTCTTTTATTTCAAATGTTGGAACTGGAACAACGTGTTTACCTTGCTCTTTTCTAATTTTCTTGGCTTCCTCAATTTGTTCCGCACTTGATACTTCTTCAATATATATCTTTTTTTCTATTTCAGGAAGTCCCAAGTTTTCAGCAATTTTTTCAACCATTTCATCAGAAGTTCCAAGTATTAAAATAGACTGTATCTTTTCTGCTTTTATGGCTTTACGCATTGCATCACGTCTTGATTCATCTGTAAACAAAGCAGCCTTAACAGAACCTATTTTTGTAGGTTCTGTTTTAGCAGAACGTCCTGCTACTACTTTATTTTCTTTTATTAAAAGTGCATCATCAATAATATAATCTATTTTATTTATAAATGCTACATTTTGTGAATTGTGACTTTTTCCTGTACCCGAAGGTCCAACAAAAGCATAAACTTTCATAATTTCACTTATCCTTCAATTCAATTTTAAACGTCTTTAGCAGATAATTTGAAACGACCTTGTTCCTTATCTACTTCTATAACTTTTACCATTATCTCTTGGCCTATTGCTAATTTATCTTCAATTTTAGTTATTCTTTCTTTAGATATTTGAGATATGTGTAATAGTCCTTCTTTGTTAGGTAATACTTCAACTATTGCAAATGCTGGCATAATTTTTGTAACTTTACCCATGTATACAGCACCTTGTTCAACTTCTTCAGTTAAACCTACTATTATAGTTAAAGCTTTCATTATGTTGTCTTCATCCATACCGTAAACAAATACTGTTCCATCATCTTCAATGTCAATCTTAACACCAGTTTCTTCAATAATTTTATTTATTGTCTTTCCGCCGCTACCTATAACATCTTTAATCTTTTCTGGGTCAATTTTTATTGTTTTAATCTTTGGAGCGTATTCAGATACGTGTTCTCTAGGTTCAGGTATTGCTTTTAACATTACTTCATCAAGTATGTATTGTCTAGCTTTATTTGTTCTTGCAAAAGCTTCCTCTATTATTTCATATGACAGACCATCAACTTTAATGTCTACTTGGATTGCAGTAATACCTTTTTTAGTACCGCCAACTTTAAAGTCCATATCTCCAAAGAAATCTTCTATTCCTTGAATATCTGTTACCATTATATAATCTTCAGAATCCTCTTTAGTAAATAATCCTGTAGAAATACCTGCAACTGGAGCCTTAATAGGAACACCTGCAGCCATAAGTGCCATAGTTGAACCACAAATGCTTCCTTGTGAAGTTGAACCATTTGAACTTAATACTTCAGATACAACTCTTATTGCATAAGGGAATTCTTCTACTGATGGTATTACTGGTTCTAATGCTCTTTCTGCTAAAGCACCGTGACCAATTTCACGTCTTCCTGGACCTCTTGTTGGTCTTGCTTCACCTACACTATATGGAGGGAAGTTGTAATGGTGAATGTAACGTTTTGTTAATTCTTCATCTAGTCCATCTAATGTTTGTTCATCAGATTTAGGTCCTAGTGTTACTATAGATAACACTTGAGTTTGTCCTCTTGAGAATAATGCACTACCGTGTGTTCTTGGTAACAAGTCTACTTCTGCAGATAGTGGACGTATTTCATCAAAATTTCTTCCATCTGGACGTTTTGATTCATTTATTATCATATTACGAACATTTTTCTTTTCTAGTCTATATACAATTTCAGCTATATCTTTTTTAGCTTCGTTATATGCATCCTCACCATGAGCTTCTATGTAGTATGCTTTAATTTCTTCATCTACTTTAGCCATATTTTCGTCACGAACTACTTTATCTGTAGTTTGAAGTGCTGCATATACTTTATCATTAAATCTTTCTTTTAATTCTTCAAACATATCAGCTGGTACATCAAAAGATTTGTAAGAAGCTTTTGGTTTGCCAATTTCTTTTTTGATTCCTTCGATAAATTCAACAACTTTTTTAATTTCTTCATGAGCTAGTTTTATAGCTTCAAGCATAACGTCGTCTGGAACTTCGTTTGCTCCTGCTTCTATCATACAAACTTTTTCTTTAGTTGCTGCAACTGTTAAATCTAAATCAGATTTTTCTCTATCTGAAAGACCTGGATTTATAACAAGTTTACCGTCAACTAGACCAACTTTTGCTGCACCTACCACTCTATCAAAAGGTATGTCAGAAATGTTAAGTGCTATAGATGCCCCAAGCATTGCTGGTACTTCTGGAAGTACATCTGGATCCATACACATAGCAACTGCATTTATTGCTGTATCGTTTCTGTAATCTTTAGGGAATAGTGGTCTCATAGGTCTATCTATAACCCTTGATATGAGGATTGCTTTATCTGTTGGCTTTCCTTCTCTTTTAATAAAGCCACCTGGTATTTTACCTACTGCATATAATCTTTCTTCATAGTCTACAGATAAAGGTAAAAAGTCTATACCATCTCTTGGCTCTTTTGACATTGTAGCGTTAACTAAAACGCAAGTGTCTCCGTATCTTACTAGACACGAACCATTTGCTAAGCCTGCCATTTTTCCTGTTTCAATAACAAGTGGTCTGCCTGCAAATTCTGTTTCAAATTTTCTAAACATAAAATGTTCCTCCTTCTAGCTTCTTTTAAAGGAAGTAATAATTTCTAAAGCCTGTCCTTTAAAGCCTCACAAATTATTACTACCTCTTCCTAAAAAGCTACATACATTATACTACAGTACCTCAAACTTTGCAAGAAATTTAAAAATAATAATAAACAAAAGGAGGCTCTCGCCCCCTTTTGGCTTTTAAGGCTTTCCGATAGAAGTAATAACTTCTTTCATCGACGAGGCGCCAATTATTCAAATAAGAATATGGCAGGCTCAACACCTTCTCCTCCGCCTTCCCCGCTGGACTAGACTCCTCTTGGAATCCGTTCCATTCTTGCTAAATACAAGTTTTAGCATATTTATATTAAAGTGTTAATCAGTACAAACACTTCAATATACAACTAGATACATAATTAATATCTTCCAAATTCAATAAGACTCGTATTATATCATACATTATTTCAAAAGTCAAACTACCTAATTATAAGTAATGACCATAAGTTGTTTTTTATGTTTAGTTGACTTTTTACAACAATTATGTTAATATATATACGGCCAATAGCTTATGCTAAGGTTATAATTAATCTTATGATGGAGGGCTTCTTTATGTCTGGTAACAAGAATGGCAACAATGGTACGGTTAAGACCCACACTTCTTATCATTCCAGTGGTGATGTAAACCACGACTTTTCCGGCAATTCCGGCACGGTGCACAATCATCCTGACAAAACCCGTTGGGATGGAAACCCTGACGCCAACGGCCCCCTGTACAAGGACGGTAATGGAGTTTGGCGTGACAAAGACGGTAACGTTTTCAGAGGAGGTAAAAAATAATGTGTAAGAATGGTTATCCCATTATCTCCGGCGGCACCAACGAAAAAGGTGCAACTGTAACCAGTGAAACTTATGATCGCGGTACGTATACCGAAACCTTCACCAAGGTTGAAAAACCTGACGGTCAGGTCGACATTTACATAGACAAAGAAGCCAAAAACTAAATATTGAACCCCGCAAATGCGGGGTTCTTTTTACACATTATTTTACTTATTTCTTTTTCAAAATTCTAACACTGTTTAAAATTGTAATAAGTGTTACACCAACGTCAGCAAATACAGCAATAAGCATATTGGTTAAGCCAAACAGACTAAGCGTTAAGAAGGTAATTTTCATTCCAAGCGCAAATAGTAGATTTTGTTTTATAATCCTATTTGTGTACTTGGAAATATCTATAGCCTCTTTAACCTTTGAAATCTCATCTGTCATAATTACTACATCAGATGCTTCTATACTACTGCTTACACCAACGCCGCCCATTGAAATTCCAATGTCTGCTCTTGCTATAACAGGCGAATCATTAATTCCATCACCTACAAAAGCTACTTTATCTTGTTCATTCGTTTTAGCAGCGATTATTGCTTCCAATTTTTCGTACTTATCTTGTGGCAGAAGTTCAGCAGAAACATCTGCTATTCCAACTTCACTTGCTACACTTTGTGCAACAGCTACATTATCTCCAGTAAATATATGCACACTTATATTTTGCTTTCTAAGGCTATTTAGTGTCTCCTTTACACCATCTTTCACCTTATCTTTAAGTTCAATACTACCAACCAGTTTACTATCTACAGAAACATATATTGTAGTAACAGCAGCAGCTTGTTTTCCCGTATCTATACCTACTAACTTTTCATTTCCAATAAGTACAGTTTTTCCGTTAACGCTAAAACTAATTCCTAAACCAGCAATTTCTCTGTGCTCAGTAACTTGTTTTGTATCTAGATTTTCTTCGTTTCCTTCAATAATTGCTTTAGCTATTGGATGATTAGAAAAACTTTCTCCCAGTTTACAAAGTGTTAATACTTGTTCTTTGGTATAGGCTTCGTCAAAAACATTTACTTTGTCTATGCCAAACTTACCAGTAGTAATCGTTCCTGTCTTATCCAATACAAGTGTTTTAATTCCTCTCAAGGCATCTAAATAATCGCTCCCCTTAATCAGAATACCACTTGACGATGCTTTTCCTATTCCACAAAAATAGCTAAGTGGTACAGAAATTGCTATAGCACAAGGACAAGATATTACAAGGAACATTAGTGCTCTGTATATACTCTCAGAACATGTTACATTTGTTACAAGAGGCATAAATACACCAACTGTAACTGCTAGTATCATAACAATCGGAACATATACTTTTGCCATACGAGCAACAAAGTTTTCTGTTTTTGCTTTTCGATCCGTAGCATTTTCTGTAAGTTCCAAAATTCTACTTACCGTACTGTTTACGTATGTGCTCGTTGCCTCTATCTCAATTGTAGCTCCTACGTTTACACTACCAGATAAAATCTCATCTCCAACTCCTACAGAAACATACATTGATTCACCTGTAAGAACAGATTTGTCTAGCTTGGTTTGACCCATAACTACTTTTCCATCTACAGGTACTTTTTCTCCTGCTTTTATAACAAGGATATCCCCAATTTCAACCTCTTCCGGAGGTATTGTTATAACGTCATTAAAGTCACGGACGTTTGCGTACTCTGGTCTAATGTTCATAAGCTCTTTAATGCTTTTTCTTGTGTTATTTACAGCTCGTGCTTCAAGAATTTTACCTATATCGTAAAGTGCTAAAACCATCATACCTTCCATAGGTTTTGAAATTAGATAAGCACCTATTGCAGAGATACAAATTAAAGCACTCTCATCTATAGTTTTGTTCTTTAGCTTTTTAATCGCTGTAATAAACGTCTTATACATTAAAAGAACATATGAAAGAATAATACATATTGTACTTACCACGCTTATCTTTATTACAAAAGAAAGTCCCGCAAAAACAATTCCTATAACGAGTACCATTAAATCCATGTTTATCTTATGAGTTTTTTCATCATTCTCTTTCTTCTCGTTAATTTCTACTACTTTTACTCCAGGAATAATCCTAGACACAATCGCATTTACGTTAGGCTTCTCCTCTTCGTTTTCTACTTCAAAAGAAAGTGTTGATGTACCAAAGTTTACTACTACATTTTTAAGTGCATTATTTCTTTTTAATGCATCTTCAATTTTTGCTGCACAGTTTGCACAATCTAAGTTAGTTAACTCATATCTATACTTCTTCATAAAAGTCTCCTTTCAAAGCAAATATATTTTATGGAAATATAATAACATCCAAGTAGCGGTTTTGTCAATAATAGACATATAACTGTAAGCTATTTTCATATATTAGGTTAGGTGAAAATTGTGAAAATTTTAGCTACTACAACTCTTAAAAAATCTAAATTATTTGTTATAAACAGTGCTATTATTATGCTAAGTGCACTAATAATTAAGACAATCTCCTCTACTTTTGATATTTTCCTAGCAAACCAAATAGGAGCTGAAGCCATAGGAGTTTATTCCCTCATAATGTCTATATATATGTTTGCTGTAACTATTTCAACTTCAGGTGTAAACTTAGCTGCAACTAAAGTAATATCTGAAGAATTAGAAAAAAATAACAGTGGTAACGTGCCAAGAATTATTAAACGTTGCTTTTTATATAGTTTTTTAATGGGTATTTTTGCGTGTATACTACTTATAACATTTGCACCATATATATGTGAGCATTGGCTAATGGATAAAGTCTCTACTACTGTTATTTACGCACTTGCTATTTCCCTTCCATTTGTTTCTATGACATCTGCAATTTCGGGATATTTTTTAGCCGTACGTAATGTACTTAGAACATCCATATCTCAAATTGCCAGTCAACTTATGCGTATAGGAATAGTATTTATACTTGTTATGTACATTTTTCCAAATAACATTAACAATTCTGCCCTTGCTCTTGTTATAGGTGGAACTGTAAGCGAAATTATTTCTTTTATATTTTTATACATTACATATGCAAAAGATAAGAAAAATTACAATTCTATAAAACATAAAAACGCTAATCTTACCGGGCGTATCCTTAAAATCTCTTTACCTATTGCAATTACTTCATATATACGTTCTGGACTTAATACATTAAAACAAATAATTATACCTATTAGGCTTAAACTATCTGGTATGTCTTATACAAAAGCAATAGCTGAATACGGCATTATATGTGGTATGGCAATTCCAATAATAATGTTTCCAAGTGTTATTGTATATTCATATAGTTCTTTGCTTGTTCCGGAATTTTCTAGATTTAGTGTTCACGAAGATAAATCTGTTATGCGAAGAAATATTAGTAGAATGTTTAAAATAACATTATACTTTTCTATTGCTATAGCTGGAATTTTAATGTATTTTGGAAAAGAAATTGGAAATCTTTTATATAACACCCAAGATGTTGGTTGGTATATAAAAATAATGGCACCGCTTATTGTACTTATGTATCTAGATAATGTTATAGATAACATTTTAAAAGGACTTGGAAAACAAGTTAGTGTTATGTGCTGTAATATTTTAGATTTAGTAATATCTGTATCGTTCATATACTTCCTTCTCCCTATATTTGGAAGTGTAGGATATATTATAGTAACGTACATAAGTGAGATATTAAATTATACAATTAGTGTTATTACTTTATTTAAGGAAACTGAACTTAAATTTAAATACTTTGAATGGGTTATACTACCTGTTATATGTATAGGAATTTCTATAATTATATCTAGCTTATTTAGTTTCTCGTATTTAGGAACTACACTTGCTTTAATACTTAAAATATTCTTATGTATATTGTTCTATGTTTGTTTACTACTACTTTTTAAAACTGCAAAACATTGAAAATATCTATACCTTGTGATATAATTAGCACGTATAAAAATTTAAGAGTAACAATAATTAATGTTACTTACTAAAAGGAGGAAACACATCTATGGAAACTACTTATGAATGCGCTTCATGCAAACGTTCAAATGTTAAACTTTGGCGACCCTACGGATATTCTTCCCCACTTGTATGTGCCTGTTGTTTAGAAACTCGGCAATCACCATTCGAATATGATGAAGTAACCTGGGAAAAATCTGATAATGGAAATTACATAGGAATCCCCACTGGCAGAAAAATCCAGGGTAATAGATGGGTTGTTGATACTCTTGGCAGAGTTCCTTCATACCACGGGCCTGTTCCTGAAGGAGTAACCCACTTTATGACAGACCAATTAATCGCAAACATCGGAGATATTGATAAATCTTGGTCGTCAGGTAGAACTTCAATGATACCAGCAATTCCTGATGGAGATGGACTTTTTTGGTGTTATAACTCGGTTCCTAAAGACAAAGTTGCTTGGTGGGAATCGTTGCCGACTAGATAAACATACAAAACACTATAAATAGCGTATAAGCATCTGCTTATACGCTATTTATGTTACAAACTTTCTTTGTTTATATTATTAATAAATCTTTCTATATTTTCTATTCTACTTGATAGCAAATCATAATCATAAACTTTTGAGTCTTTTGCTTTCAATATTAAATAATCCGGATCTAAAATTCCATATGTAGTATAGTAATCTGCTGTATTTAAATTTGAAAACCAGTCATTGTTATCTATCATAGTTTTCAATACTATTACATAACCAAATAACATCTTATATATAAGTTTAAAACATTTATCCAAGTCCGTATGTAGAAGTAACTTACACTTATTTAAATCTAGAATAGCTTTTCTTAATAATTTTAATTTTAATTTTTCTAATGTTATTAAAGTCCTTGCTCTTTTTATAATCTTATTACCATAAGCTGTATTAGCTGTACATTCATTAGCTATTGTATTTACATATTTTTTCAGTATTCTTTCCTCATTTATTTTAGATACTAAAACTATATCACTTCTTATTTTACATTCATCTATACTTCTAAATACAAAGAATTTTTTATTTTTATTTGGCACATCTAATACAATATCATATACATATTTTTTATCGTCCACCATTATATATTTTTTACCTTTACTAGAACTAGTAAATTTTTTATACAAATCTACTAGCTGAACATATTGAATGTTTTTAGGTAATATTGATGAATATGTCTTATCGTGTATGTATCTAGGTCTAATTAAAATATTTATTATCTGTTTCTTGGTTAATTTTTTAATATTATCTGACAAATATTTTATTAGTGGTTCTTCTATTCTATTTACTAAACTTCTTGGTATTAAACATAAATAAAACTTTTCGTTTATATGAACATTTTCCGCCCATAGAATATCGAAACAAGACATTATACTTTGTTGTTCTTTTACTGCAAACTTGTTATCACGACAAAACTGTTGTAAATTTTCTCTACAGGCTCTTTTATCCCTTCTAAAATATGCAAAATTATCGTAACAATTTTCTTTCATTAAATGTCCATTAGCACAAAATCTAGAAAAATATTCTGGTGATTGATAAGCATAATATATTCCACTATATATGTTATCGGACAAATAAAATGAATTCGATGATAAAAGATTCATTTTCCCTTCAAAACATTTTTTTCTTTTGTGGCTTAAAAAAATATCGTTAACCTCGTTTAACATTTCAATATTTCTAAAATTGTTATTGCCATTAAGTCCATTTCTAATTATATTTTCAAAATGTTTCCTGCTTGTGCCATGACACATATAACCATTTATTAAATAGTTGTTTGTTACTATTTGTAAAAACTCTAATTTTGTTTTAGGTTTATATACTCTTTGAATTACATCCACAATAGTGCCTTCAAAATTGTTTATAATGTTTTCTAAATATTGTTCATTTATTTCTATTTCATAATCACCAACAAATATTTGAGATAATACTAATTTTGCTTGTAAATCAAAACAAGCATATAAATTATCACAAGAAAAATTATTTTGTATTTTCCCATTTATTAGATTATCTAATTTAATTTTTACTAATTTATTATTTATTATTTTTTTAATATTATTTACAACTTGATTTTCCATAAGTTTATTATACCATATTATTTTTTTATTTCTATATATAAAAAAAGAACTAACAAAATGTTAGCTCTCAATTTGGTGCGAGTGATAGGACTTGAACCTACACACCGGTTGGTACCAGATTCTAAGTCTGGCGCGTCTGCCAATTCCGCCACACTCGCGACCGTACATATATATTAACACATAGGATAGGTATTGTCAACAAATAATTTTGAAATTTATCAAAAACTGATTAATTTTATATCTTTTTTCTATAATTACACCATAAAGCGTTGAAACCATATTTATCATAAAGTTTTTTAGCAGCTATATTATTTTCAAATACTTTAACCTCTATTATCTTTATAGCCAGTCCTTTAATATATTCAATGAACGTATCTATTAATTTTGTTGCAACTTTTCTATTTCTATATTCACTATTTACATATAGAAATCCTAAATGAGCAACTGGCAATTTTGCTCCCTTTCTTTTTTCTATATATCCATATAAAAATCCTATTACATTTTCATCTTGTTTTGCAACAAATAAAATATTATTACTATCATTTAAATCATTTATAAAACTATTTGTTCGTTCTCTTTTCAAATAGTTTTCATCATACTTACCTTCACTATCTAAAAATTCTACAAACATATTATCACATTGTTTTACTAATTCCACATCTTGTATATCAAGTTTTTGTATATTCATAATACCTCCAATGAATATGTCTATTCACTGAAAATATACCATAAATATATATGTGTTTCAAGTTTTACACTTTCTATATTGTAATTTTTTTATAAATAGTCAACTGAAATAGTAAATTCTATTTGCTCCTCTAGAACAGTAGAAGTTGTAATTACACTTAGTTATTGTAAGAGTTACTTCCGTTTGGTATAATTAAAATGTAGATGGTTCTAGAGGAAAAGAGGTATCTTATGAGT
>JAZRUV010000028.1:0-47197 GCA_045652705.1 Clostridia bacterium | reverse complement strand
AATGGCAGAAGAAGTAGAACAAGAAACTGATTGGATGGGTATAATTACAAAAGGAATAATTAAAGTTATAGTATATACTTTTGTAGCATGGCTTGTTACAAGAAAACCAAACAACATTGTAGAAAGAGCTTGCGAAAAATTTAAAGCTAAAACATCTTTTGGAATTATAGCATCAGTTATAACTTTGATGTTAGTAATAGTATTACCTATAATTTTAATTGTTCTTGCATTTACAGGACTTGGACTAATTGCTTGGCCAATACTAATCGCATATGTGGCGTTATTATTACTTGTTGCAACAACAGCAATGTTAATCGTAGGTATGGCTATATACGATTCGATTAAAGGTAAGGTTGCTAAATTTAAAATATTAGCAATAACATTAATTTATACAGTATTATATACATTAACACAAATTACATTTGTGGCAGGATATGCTAATATGGCTATAATGTTAATCGCACTTGCTATAGTTTTAACTATGTTTACAAAGAAAAAAGAAGCTAAAGAGCAAGTAAGTGAAGAAAATAAATAATAATTAAATATATAAAAAATCCTCGGTTAAAGAGGATTTTTTTTCATGTTTTCAAAAAAAGATTTATTGTTTAAATAACTAATATCATTAGGCTTTATACTACCAGCCTTTTCGTTATATTCTATAGCAAGTTTAGTATTCCCTAAATAGTAATGACAAACACATAGTTCTATATATGGTATAAAATTATAATAATCTTTTGAGAAAAAACCACCTGAGGAAATATCATATTTGCTATTTAAGGCTTGTTCTAACCAAAATATAGCTATAGAGTATTGTTTTTTTGAAATAAAATACCTACCAATATTACAACAAACTTCTGCACGAGGAATGTCGTATTCAAAAGATTTAACCAAACAAGACAAAGCTTTAGTTTCATTACCCAAATTTAAATAAATACTGTATAAATCTAAACACGCGGATATTTTGTTTTCTAGCCACGCATCAGCTAGAGTTAAAAACTTGTTATATTCATTAATACTTTCTTCAAATCTTTTAGCATACATAAGTTCACGAGCATAATAGAAAGTTTGTCTTGCATCAAATTTTAAACCTTGTTTTTTCATATTCTCAAATATAGTAATGTTTCTTTTAGGGTCAGAAGGATGAAGCTTTTTATGAGTTATCGCAATATCTTCATAAAGTATTTTCCCACTTCTTGGAATTACTTCGTGAATCGGGCTAATCCATTTGTATCCTTTGGAACGTTTTACTATTCTTTCACGGTAATATGAAAGTGCTGGAATACCATTTTCATCTAAATTTAAGTTGTATTTAAACATTAGCATATCTATATCTGGTGTAAGTATCTTCTTTAGTATTTTAATTTTTTCAATATCTTCATTTAGTATTACATCATCAGCATCAAGCCACATAATATAATCTTTGGTAGCTTTAGAAAAAGAAAAATTTCGGGCTTTAGCAAAATCATTAACCCATTTAAAATCATAAACTTTGTTTGTATATTTTAAAGCAATTTCTTTAGTATCATCTGTAGAACCCGTATCTACAATTATTATTTCATCTGCTAGTTGTTTTGCACAGTCTAAACATCTACCCAAAGTATCATGCTCGTTTTTAACTATCATACAAAGAGAAAGAGATATCATAAAATCACCTAATGTAATATATGAATAAATTAATATATAAGTGACACAAAACAGTTGGACAAAGCATAATATATAGAGGACGTAGGTCCTAAGAAAGGGTAGATTAAAATAATGGAAAATAGTAGATGTAATTGTTATGGGAATTTCAACTCAAATTGGGGATGGGGACAAAACCAAGACAAGTGCAAAGGATATGACAATTACAAAAAAGATGGACACAAATATACTTGTTACTGTTGGGAAGAAAAAGAAGACTGTGGCTACGGAAAAGAAAAAGATTTTTCAAAGTGCGGTTGTTCACATTCTAACAATGAGAACAAAGGCTATGATTGTGGCTGCAATGCTAAAGATAAAGGCTTTAATAACTACGGCTTTGGAAACTATAACAAAAACAGTTATTACGGTTGGTAATAAAACCAAAAGGGGTAGATAGAAATATCTACTCCTTTTGTTACATAAATTTTACTTTTGCATATAATACATTAGATGTTATATACATCTAGAAGGAGTAGTATAATGAACTATAGAAATTGTTGTAATAACGGATTCGATGAAATAGATAACTGCAACTTCAGACCAACTCCAAGACCTAATTGTTGCTTAGAAGGCCCAATAGGTCCACAAGGTCCAATGGGTAGACCAGGTCCAACAGGTCCGCAAGGCCCTATGGGTCCACAAGGTCCAGTAGGAGCGCAAGGTCCAATTGGTGTTCCAGGCGTTGCTGGGGCCACTGGTGCTACTGGAGCCACTGGTGCGACAGGTCCTACTGGAGTAACAGGCCCAACAGGTGTTACTGGTCCAACAGGTCCAACGGGAGCTACTGGCTTAACTGGTGCTACAGGTGTAACGGGACCAACAGGACCAACAGGAGCTACAGGTGAACAAGGAATACAAGGTATTCAAGGTGTAGCGGGTGATGTGGGTCCAACTGGTGTGACAGGACCAACTGGCGTTACGGGCCCTACAGGAGCAACAGGACCAACTGGTTCAACGGGCCCTACAGGAGCAACAGGTGAACAAGGAATACAAGGTATTCAAGGTGTAGCAGGTGACGTAGGCCCAACTGGCCCAATAGGTCCAACTGGAGCTACAGGTGCTACTGGAGCAACAGGACCTACAGGTCCGACTGGTGCTACTGGAGCAGATGGATTAACACCAACTCTTACAATTGGTACAGTTACAACAGGAGCTCCTGGAACTGATGCTACAGCTACAATAACTGGTACAGCACCAGACTTTGTGCTAAATTTAACAATACCACAAGGTCCAACAGGTCCAGCTGCTTAGAGTAACATTCTATTCATAGAATAATTAGAAAACACACAGTATTTGTTGCTGTGTGTTATATCTTGCTTTTACATATTATGTGATGTATAATTTGTATATTAAAGTATTAAATGCCATTAAATAATTTTAAGGAGAATGTTATATGTTAAGAATGTTAACTGAAGCAAAATCGGTGAAACCTCCAATCCCAAGACAACAAGAGGTATATATACCACAAAATATAAAAGAAGGTAGCAACTGTAGATGGGAAGGAGCATTAACGCAACAAGAGATAAGAGAGTTTGCAAGAAAATGTAGACAGGTACATAAAGTGACAGCTTGGTAGAAAGGATGAGCTTTGTGATAAAACTAATTAATGAAACAAAGTGTGAGGGTGCTGGTGTGCTCGCACGTTTAGAGGTACGGAAGAGAATGGAAGAACTCACAGTAGATAGACCCGAGAGCACTTTTGGTTGAACACCATCACTTACACGTAAAGAAATTGCAAGTGGGAATAAATTGGTAGAAGACTCTAGAAAAATAACAGCCTGGTAAAAAAGGAGTGCTTTTTATGTTAAGAGCAATAAGTGATGCGGGATGCGATACTTCAAAAGCGTTGCTTCACATAGAGACAATGCAAACCATGGAAAAGTTGCAAATAGATAGAAGTGATAGACCTTTTGGAGGCCATGCATCTCTTACACAAGCGGAAATAAATGAAACTTTATATTTAGCTCAAACAGCTATGTTAAGAACAGCTTGGTAATATCAAATTAAAAAGGACAGGTATAAAAATACTTGTCCTTTTTGTGTGCTTGACAATATATATAAGTAAATATATAATTTTACTAAGTTAAATAGGGGGATAAAAATATGGATGAAAAAGAGAAGGTAACAAATGAAGCAAAAAAAGATAATGAAAAGGTAAAGTCTAAAAACGCTGTTGTATTATTAATTGTATTAGCAGTTGCATTAATAGCAATAATTACTCTTGTTATATTACAAGTAAAAGCACATAAACCTGAAATTGGTGGACAAGACAATACAAAATTAAATGTTGAAGATAAAGAACAAAATGTTAATGATGATGAAGAAGTTAATGTATACCAAGAAAAACTAGAAGATACAGAGGGTAAAGAAGAACCAAAAGAAGAAGTAGAGAGTAAAGAAGAAAGTAAAAATAAAAATGAAGAGGTTAATACGGAATCTAAAAAGCCTCAAAAAGAAGAACAAAAAGTAGAAGTGGATTTTGATGAACTTGCTAAAGAACTATATAATAAAGAAGCAGTAAAAGATTTGCCAAAACTAACTGCCGAAGAAAGAGTAAGTTATCAAAAAGAGTGGGATGAATCTGTAAATGAAATGATAAAGGAAAATGAAAAACATATAAAGAAAAAATATCCAACACTTTCAGATTCAGAAGTAAGAAAGTATGCAACACAATTTACTGAATATATAAAAGAAGATATGTTTAGGATATTAAAGCATAATAGAGAGATTATAGAAGATGCAAAAGATGCAGTAGAAACCGCAGATAAAGCAGATGCAATGGCAGAACTTTCTTTAAGATATGCAGAGGTTTTAAGCAATCATTATCAAACAAATCCGGGTCAGTCATATAAAGTAAACGAACAAGATTTAAAAACTCTTCAACAACATGTGTTAGAAGAATCTGATGGAAAATATACAGTAAAAATAAAAGAAGACAATAGCGGATATGATGTAGTGAAAGTAGCTAACTAAAAATAGGCAAAATTTGTTAAAATATTAACAAAACTATTGCAAAATGTATGAATTTATAGTACAATAATATTGTCAATATGAGAAATGCAGGTGGGAGGACATAAGTCCTCTCACTTAATGTAATGTAAAGGGGGATGTAATGTCAAAGTTAACAGATAATATAGAAGCAAAAATTGTAGCAGATGTAGAAGCTTTAGGTTATGAACTAGAATATACAGAATATGTAAAAGAAGGCGAAAGCAAAATCTATAGGGTAGTAATAGATAAGCCGGGTGAGTCTTTGACAACAGATGACTGTGAAAATGTTAGTAGAAAAATTGAAGACACGGTAGATAGCCTTATGGCAAAAGATGAAGCGTACGTTTTAGAGGTTTCATCACCAGGGCTAGAAAGAGCTTTAAAGAATAATAAATTGTACAAAAAGTACATAGGTAATAATGTAAGAATTAAACTATACAAAAAAGTAGAAGATGTTAAAGAATTAGTAGGTACACTAGTAGAATCTGAAGAAGATTACATTGTATTACTTGTAGAAGATAAACAAATTAAAATAGAAAGAGAAAATATAGCTTGTGGAAACACAGTATATGAATTTTGGGAGGAATAAAAAATGGCAAAGAAAACTAGCGCAAAAGCAAGTGCAGTAGAATTATTAGAAGCATTAGATGAGCTTCAAAATGAAAAAGGAATAACTAAAGATTATATGGTAGAATCTTTAAAATTAGCTTTAGAAGCAGCATATAAGAAAAACTATGAAACAGGAGAAGAAGTAAATGTAGATATTAACCAAGATACAGGTGTTATATCTGTTTACGCTATTAAAAAGGTTGTGGATGAAGTTGAAAATCCAGACACGGAAATAACATTAGATGCAGCAAAGCTAATAAATAAAAGGGCTAAAAAAGGTAGTGAAATAAAAATTGAAGTTACACCAAAAAACTTTGGAAGAATAGCAGCATCAGCTGGTAAACAAATAATAATTCAAAGATTAAGAGAAGCTGAACACGATTTAGTATTTACACAATATAGCGATAAACAAGGTGAAATTGTTATTGGTGTTGTTCAAAGAACAGACAAAATGGGTATGATAGTTGACCTTGGTAGAGTTGAAGCTTTAATTCCATCAAAAGAATTAGTTCCAACAGAAAGATTTGAAACACATGAGAGGATAAAAGCTTATGTGCAAAAAGTAGATGATTCAGCAAAATTCGGACCACAAGTAGTACTTTCTCGTCGTGACCCAGGGTTTGTTAAAAAGTTGTTTGAACTTGAAGTACCAGAAATAGAAGAAGGAATAGTTGAAATAAAAGCAGTAGCAAGAGAAGCTGGTCAAAGAAGTAAGGTCGCAGTTTGGTCTGAAGACGAAAACATTGACCCAGTAGGAGCTTGTATCGGTAAAAAAGGTATGAGAATAAACGGTATAATGGAAGAACTAAACGGAGAAAAAATTGATGTTATACCATATAGCGATGATGTTCCAAGCTTTATAGTAAACGCACTTGCACCAGCAGGAATAATGGCAATAGATATAAACGATGAAGAACACGTTGCAACTATAGTTGTACCAGATGACCAATTATCTTTAGCAATAGGTGCTAAGGGTCAAAATGTAAGACTTGCAGCAATACTTACTGGATGGAAGATAGATATAAAAACTAAAACAGAAATAGAAAATATAATAGTTGAATAGGAGACTTAATGAAAAATATAAGAACGTGTATAGCGTGTAGAGCAAAAAAACAAAAACACGAACTTTTAAGAATAGTTGAAAAAGATATGAAAGCAACTTTAGATGAAGCATATAAAGAGAATGCTCGCGGAATATATTTATGCAAAGATAAAGCTTGTATAAATAAGCTGCTAAAAGCAAAAGATATTAGTAAATGTATAAAAATAGATGTCAATATGGACAGTATGAAAGAATTATTAAGGAATTTGGGGGAATAAGATTTGGGTAAAATAAAAGTAGCAGAATTAGCAAAAAAGGTTAATATGACAGAAGATGCAATAATAAAAAAATTAAAGGCTATAGCTATAGATGTTAAGTCTGGTGAAGATTTAGTAGATGAAGCTTTAGGGCAAAGATTTTCTGCAAACGCTGGACCACATATTATACGTAGAAAAGTAAAAGTAGTAACTACAGATGAACAAGGTAATAAAGTAGAAAAAATTACTACTAATGCAGGTGGAACAATACACCAAAGTGTTGTTCGTGAAAAGAAACAAGAAAAACCAGCATATAGTAAAGAAGGACTTGGTGTAGTAAAGAGCAATCGTTCAAGAAATAATAGAAATGTTATGCAAAACATTGTAGTTACTCAAAACGGCAAGAAAATAGAGCCTAAAGTTGAACCAAAAGTAGAAAAACCTGTGGAAAAAGTATATAATAGACCAGAGGTTAGCGTAGCTGACGCTAAAAGAATAGTTAATAGTTTTGCAGAGCAAAGAGAACAAAGAATAAATGAAAGACGTGAGCAAAACTTTAAGAATGTAAACAATAACCAAAACAAATTCCAAAGAAACAATAATAACGGAAATAATAATTCTAGACCAAATAGAGATGGGGAGAATAGAAACTTTAATAGAGGTGCAAAACCAGGAGATAGACCAGCTGGCAGACCAGACTTTAAAAATAGAAACCAAAATGGAGGTCAAAGCACAGGATATAAAGTTAATAAGTTCATAAAAGAAACTGGACTTACAGACAGTATTCAAAAAGAAACTAGAGATTATTCAACTACTCTAATAGATAAGAAAAAATATAATTCAGATAAAGGTGAAAGAAAAGAAGAAACAAGAAGACAGGCTAAAAATGCTAATGAAATGAGAGAACAAAATACTAGAATGGACTTTAGCAAATTTAGAGGAATGCAAGTTTCTGAAGATGGTCTTATGGACTTTTATGATAGAGGAGAAAATCGTAAGGGCTCTGCTAAACGTAAAAAACAAAAAGTAGAAATGCAGCAAACTAAGATAATACCTCTAACAGAAGTAGAACTTCCAGAATCAATGTCTGTAAAAGACTTCGCTGAGAAATTAAAGAAACAAGCTTCTGAAATAATTAAGAAGATGTTTTCAATGGGAATAATGGCAACAGTAAACCAAGAGATAGATTTTGATACAGCTTTCTTAATTGCGTCAGAATTTGGAATAAATGCAACTAAACAAGTAGTTGTAACAGAAGAAGATGTGTTATTTGACGATTCAGAAGATGATGAAAAAGACCTAGAGGCAAGACCACCAATTGTTACAATAATGGGACACGTTGACCACGGAAAAACATCACTTCTAGATAAAATTAGAAGTTCAAGTGTTGCTTCTGGTGAATCTGGTGGAATTACACAACACATTGGTGCATATAAAGTACAAATTAATGGTAGAGAAATTACATTCTTGGATACTCCAGGACACGAAGCTTTCTCTGAGATGAGAGCAAGAGGTGCTCAAGTTACAGATATTGTTATAATAGTTGTAGCAGCAGATGACGGTATAAAACCGCAAACTGTAGAAGCTATAAATCACGCAAAAGCAGCAGGTGTATCTATAGTTGTTGCAATCAACAAAATAGATAGAGAAGGTGCTAACATAGAAAGAGTAAAACAAGAATTGTTAGAATATGAACTTGTTCCAGAAGAATGGGGAGGAGACACAATATGTGTTCCTGTATCAGCTAAAACTGGTGAGGGAATTGAAAATCTTCTTGAAATGATGCTTCTTGTAGCAGATGTTAAGGAGCTTAAAGCTAACCCTAATAAACAAGCTAAGGGAACAGTTATTGAGGCTAAACTAGATAAATCTCGTGGCCCTCTTGCAACAGTTCTAGTACAAAGAGGAACACTAAATGTTGGAGATACAATAGTACTTGGAGATATAGTTGGTAGAGTACGTAATATGACTAACGATAGAGGCGAGAGTGTTAAATGTGCTGGTCCATCTACACCAGTAGAAATCTTAGGACTTGGTTCAGTACCAGATACTGGAGATACATTCTACGAAGTAAAAGATGAAAAGACTGCTCATAAACTTATCGAAAAGAGAAAAGCACAACATAGACTTGACCTTATTAAAAAGAGCAGCATAGTAACTCTAGACGACTTATTTAACAAGATTAAAGATGGTGAAACTACAAACCTAGACATCATAATTAGAGCTGACGTTAAAGGTTCTGCAGAGGCATTAAAAGAATCTTTAGAAAAATTATCTAATGAAGAAATTAGAGTAAGAGTTATAGCAAGTAACACTGGTGGAATTACAGAATCAGACGTAACTTTAGCAAAACTTTCGAATGCAATAATAATTGGATTTAACGTAAAAGCTGAAAGTGCAGTTCAAAATATGGCAGATAAAGAAAAGGTAGATTTAAGATTATACAAAGTAATTTATGATGCTATAGAAGATGTAGAAGCTGCTATGAAAGGCTTACACAAAGTTAAATATATAGAATCGCCACTTGGAACAGCAGAAGTTAGACACGTATTTAAAATTACTGGTGCTGGTGTAATTGCAGGAAGCTATGTAACAAAAGGAAAACTTGCAAGAAATGCTATGATTAGACTTTCTAGAAATGGTGAAGTTTTAGTGGAAACTAAACTAGAATCATTAAAACGTGAGAAAGATGATGTAAAAGAAGTAGCAGAAGGATATGAATGTGGTGTTAAACTAGAGAAATTTAGTGACGTAAAAGAAGGAGATATCCTAGAATGTTACGAACTAGTTGAGGAGAAATAATAATGCGTACAGAAAGAATAGATGAAGATATTAAATACTATATAGACAAAATCTTAAGAGAAAATATATCTAAGTTTACAAACACTGGTATTATTACAGTAACAGGAGTAAAAACAACAAAAGATTTAAGATATTCTAAAGTATATGTGAGTATATTTGGTACAAAATATACTCACCAAACTTTCGAGAAACTTAAGAACGCTTCTGGTTTTGTAAGAAAAAATTTAGCTTCTATGCTTAAAGCAAGAAGTATACCAGATATAGTTTTTGAGCTTGATGACTCAATGGAATATGGCGAAAAAATGGATAAGCTTATAGATAACTTAGATATAAAGAGCGAAGATTAAATAATACTCAGGGGGAATATATGGAAGTTTTTGAACAAATAAAAGGATATATAAATAAAGCTAACACTATAGTACTTGTAGCACATGTATTTGCAGATGGTGATGCTGTGGGTAGTGTTGGTGCTATGTACCATATGCTAAAAGAAATAGGAAAAGAAGTATATATGGTATTGCCAAATTTGCCAAACACATATGACTTTTTACCAGGTATTGACGAAAGAATAGAAAATGTTGACGTGGAACAATATGACCTTTTAATATGTTTAGATACTTCGAATGTAGAAAGATTAAATATTGCTTCTAAAGATATGATTAAAGCTAAAAATATAGTTGTAATTGACCATCATATGAATAATACAATAGAAGCAGATGCTAAATATGTAGATACAGAAGCTCCAGCAAACTGTGAAATAATATATGATGTAATAAAATATATGAATCATAATATTTCAAAGAATATAGCAGAATATATATATATGGGAATTATGACTGATACAGGTAGCTTTAATTACCAAAGAACAACTTCTAAAACACATAAGATAGCTGGTGAGATGATAGATGCAGGTGCAGACTATGTTAGAACTTGTAAAATATTAAATCACACATATTCTGAAGCTAAAATGAAATTGTTATCTAAATTAATAAATAATATGGAATCGTATTTTGAAGGCAAGGTTAGGTTTGGAACAATAGATAATGATACATTAGAAGAGTTTGATGCTAAAGAACAAGATGCTGAGAATATGGTAAATTACTTAAGAGGTATTGAAGGCACAATAGTTGCTGTATATTTTAGAGCTTTACAAGATGGGGAATATAAAGTGAGCATTCGTGCGAGTGAACCTATAGATGCTTCAGAACTTTCAGCTGAATTTGGTGGCGGTGGCCATAAAAGAGCAGCAGGTTTTTCTACAAAAGATATAAATGAAACAAAGATTAAGCTTATTAAAAAACTAGAAAGGTTGTTGGAAAGTGAGAATAACAGGAATACTTAATATAGACAAACCAGCAGGGATTACATCTTATGATGTTGTTGATGTTATAAAAAAACTTTTTATTGGGTCAAAAGTAGGACATACTGGAACACTTGATCCGGTAGCTACAGGAGTTTTACCTATACTTATAGGAGATGCAACAAAATTATCAGATAACTTAACTGCTGAAAACAAAGCATATAGAGTAAAAATGTTGCTTGGAGTAGAGACTAATACCTATGATATAACAGGAAAAATAGTGTATGCTTCAGTTGTAAACAAAGATGAAATATATATACGCGAAAGAATAAAGAGATTTATTGGGGTACAACAACAAATCCCACCACAATATAGTGCTATAAAAGTCGAAGGAAAAAGAGCATACCAGTATGCTAGAGAAGGCAAGGAAGTAGAACTTAAACCTAGAACAATAGAAATTTATGATATAAATAACATTGCCGTAGATTTAAGGAAACGTGAAGTGTCTTTTGATGTATATTGTACTAAAGGTACTTATGTGCGTAGCCTTGTAAATGATATTGGTAAAAAGCTTGGTTGCGGCGCAACTATGGTAGAGCTTATTAGACTTAAAAATGGTAATTTTGATATAAAAGACAGTATTCCATTATATGAATTTTTAAAGCTAAATTTTGATGAAATGAAAAAGAAAATAATTAGTATAGATGATTATTATACAGATTTAAAAAGAATAAATATGGATGAGATAGAGTATACTAAATTTGTCAATGGTGTAAAGTTGGAGTATAACGAACAGGATAAACTTGTTAAAGTATATGAGAGTAACAAATATAGAGGCCTAGGACAAATTAAAGATGGTATTCTTAAAAGATATTTAGTAGAAAACGAGTAAAATACTTGTTTTCTTTTTGTTTACCATTTTAAGGCTTGCAAAATACTAGTTTTTATAATAATATATAAGGAGAATTATGATGCTTGGGAGGTATTATATGATATTAATTACAGGTGGACTTGGTTATATAGGTAGCCATACATGTGTAGAATTGTTGAAAAATGGCGAAAGAATAGTAGTTATGGACAATCTTTCTAATTGCCAGCTTGAAATGAAAGAAAAAATAAAGCAAATAGCAGGTAAAGATTTTATGTTTTATAAGGCTGACCTTTTAGACAAACAAGCTATGCGTAAAATGTTTACAGAGAACAAAATACGCGCTGTTATACATTTTGCTGGACTAAAAGCTGTAGGCGAATCAGTAGAAAAACCAATGGAATACTACAAAAATAATGTAGTAGGTACATTGAATTTGTTGGAAGTCATGAAAGAGTTTGGAGTAAATAAATTAGTTTTTAGTTCTTCGGCTACAGTTTACGGAGCGCCAAAAACAGTACCAATAACAGAGGATATGCCTCTTTCTACTACAAATCCATATGGTACAACTAAACTTATGATAGAGCAGATTCTTACAGATGTATCCAAAGCGGATAAAGATTTTAAAGTTGCAATATTAAGATACTTCAATCCAATAGGCGCTCATGAAAGCGGTATAATAGGAGAGAATCCAAATGGAGTTCCTAATAATCTTATGCCATATATATCTAGAGTTGCAACCGGAAAATTACAATATTTAAGTGTTTTTGGAAATGATTATCCTACACATGACGGAACTGGTGTAAGGGATTATATACATGTAGTGGATTTAGCGAAGGGACATTTAAAAGCATTAGAAAGACTTGCAAAAGATGATACAGGTGTATTTATATATAATCTTGGAACGGGGAATGGATATAGTGTCCTAGACATGATTAAAGTGTTTGAAAAAGAAAATGGAGTAAATATAAAATATAAAATAGTAGATAGAAGACCTGGGGATATTGCTAAATGTTATGCAAATCCATCGAAGGCATTAAGAGAATTAGAATGGAAGGCAGAGAAGACATTAGAGGATATGGTAAGAGACGCTTGGAATTTTGAAAAGAATAATTAGGAGGAAATATATGAGAACGAGTAAATATACAACAATACTATTAGTTATTATAGTAATAATATTGTTATTTGGAGTAGGTATAGCTTTGTATTATGTTTTAGATTTGGATTGGTTTGATAAAAAGCCAGTGGACATATACAAAGAAATTAACGTATATAATGAACAACAAATACAAGTAAAAAAAGAGATAAAATATGATTTGGATAAAAGAACATATAATCTTAAACTAGTTACAGAAAATTTAGAATTAATTGTATATAAAGATGGAACAGTAGGAATTACTTTGACAGAAAACAGGAATAGCGAACAAGTAGAAATATATAAGGAAAATTTAAATAAAGAAAAGAAAATTGAATTAACAAATATTATTAGAGCATATGAGGTTGAGGCGTCGAATGAAAAGGATATTAAAAAATATATTGTACTACTAGATTCAAATGGTAATTTGTATAAACAAGAAAAGCAAGCATTAATAGCTAACGATAATTATACATTTGAGAAAATTGAAGGTTTAGCTGAAATTATAGATGTTAGACAAATAACTAATGACGAGCTAACTGAAAATAAAACAGGTATAAATTCTATTGCTATAGACTCAGAAAGTAACGAACTATTATTAACAAATTATCTTTTAACAGAAAAATAAATGTAAAAATAAAACCTCTGAATTATTAAATGAAGTGCTTTTTGTTTTAGATGTAGTTATTTCAACATAAGGCAGGGTGTTCCGCCAGGTAGTGAACACTAAAGATTTTTAGGAATAAGATGTGTAAGTGTTGTTGTAATGGTTAAATGAATAAAAATTTGACATATAATATACTATGTGATAAAATATAAACAGTTATATAATGTGTAAGTAGGGTAAAAAACACACATTATACAGCGTAAGAGGTTAAAAAGTTGCATTTTTTATACATTTGTGGTATAATTATAATTGTGACTGAAAGGAAAGGTGTATTTTAAGTGAAAAAAGGGAGTGCCCTCAGAACACTAAGATTCATATTTATAACAGTTGTGTTATTTGTATTATCATTTAGTGCCGTTATTGTTACAGTACTTAATGTGTATGTACCTGAATATTTAGCAAAAATAGATGGAAAAGAAGTGGGATATTTTCAATCGCCTGCTGAGTTTGATGAAATCTATGAAAAATTAGTTGAAGAGAAAAAAGCAGATGGCTTAGAAGTTGATGTGTATTTGGCTTCTGAACCGGAATTTGAATTAAAATATGTTAGAGATTCTGTTACTGAAGAACAAAATTTATATACAAATGTTAGGGCTTTTGTAAAAACAGAGTACACAGTATATAATGTAGAAGTTAAAGGTAAAACAGAGATGACTTTTGCTACTGAAAAAGAAGCAAATGATTATGCTAAGAAAATAAAATCTGCAGTTAAATCTACAGTTAAGTCTACAGTTAAAGTGAAAAAATCTACAACTGAAGAATTAGTAAAAACTACAGAGAAGGCATCTGCTACTAAGATATATAACAATCTTGTGAGTAGATATAAGCCGGTTGTAAGAGTTTATACAGCAACGTCTGGTTCTTCTTGGTCTGGAAAAACAAGTAACAAAGGTAAAGCATCTGGTTCTTTACATTCATTTATTGCTGGCGGTAGAAGGCCAACAATTGGTATAGTAACTCAAGGATATGGTAATTATAACTACTCTTTATATGGTAATTCAATGCATACAGGTATAGATATTGCGGATAATTCTAAACCGAATATTTATCCATATAAAGCTGGTACAGTAGTAAAAGTAGTTTATGGTAGAACTGGTTATGGATATTACGTAATAGTAAGCCATGGAAAAGATGCAAATGGTAATGAGCTTCAAACATTATATGCTCACTTAAACAATATAAATGTAAGCGTAGGACAACAGGTAACACAATCTACAGTTTTAGGTAGAATGGGAACTACTGGTTTATCTACAGGTATTCATCTACACTTTGAAATAAGAGTAATAAATGGTGGTACAATGACAAGATATAACCCGGCATATTATATTTAACAAATTAAAATCTTAAGGGATAAGCCTTTAAGATTTTTTTGTTTTATTTTTCATTTTGTTTTTTGTCTTTTTATATTTAAAATTTCTAAAATTTTCTTTAATTTTAATAAAAATCCCTCCACTTTAAACCACTAATTATATGTGCAATTGTTATTTCAAAGCATACTAAGCTTTTTAGAAAAACAATTGCATATTTTTTTAGAAAAAATTATAAAAAACTATTGCAATTATATATAACTTTGTATATAATATGGGTGCAGGTGGTAGAAAGTGGAGCAAAGTGGAGGAGGTGTTGAAACTTGTTATTAGGAGAGTACAACCACACAATTGATGAAAAGTCTAGAGTTATAGTACCAAGTAAATTTAGAGATGACCTTGGTAGTACTTTCGTTGTAACTAAAGGTTTCGACAAATGCTTATTCGCTTTCTCGATTTCAGAATGGCAAAATTTTGAATCACAACTAAAAGCATTACCACTTTCAAATGAAAATGCAAGAAAATATGTAAGATACTTTATGGCTGGAGCTACTGAATGTCAAGTGGACAAACAAGGTAGAGTGTTAATACCAGCAAACTTAAAAGAACATGCGGGTCTTAAAAAAGATGTTGTTATAACAGGCGTATCAACTAGAGCGGAAATTTGGGATAAAGATGCTTGGAATGCATATACAAATGCAGACAATATTGACCTTGATGAAATTGCTAGTCACATGTCAGAGTTTGGCATATGATATAGATTTAAACTAAAGATAAAATTAAAATATACAAAGGAAAAACAAACAAATTACAAAAGATAAAATAATAAAAAACAAAAGAATTAAAAATTAAAAACTACTTACTCATACTTAAGATAAGATTTACATCATTTACAAAGGATAAAAAGATTAATAAACAAAGGATAAAATTTTAATAAACAAAAGATAGCGATTTTATATTACAGGAGAAAGATAATTGTGGAGTTTAATCATGTACCAGTATTATTGAATGAATGTATTGAATGTCTGAACATAAAAGAGGGTGGAATCTATGTAGATGGTACCCTTGGCGGTGGCGGGCATTCTTCGCGCGTTTTAAAAAGGTTAAATAACACAGGTAAACTTATAGGGATAGATAGAGATAGTGAAGCGCTAGCTCATACAAGTGAAAGATTAAAACAATATTCAAATATTATCTATGTAAAAGATAATCACGAGAATATTAAAAACATATTAATAGATTTAGGAATAGGAGAGGTTGACGGAATACTTCTAGATTTAGGAGTATCTTCATATCAATTGGATGAACCGTCAAGAGGCTTTAGTTATATGCACGATGCTACCCTTGACATGAGAATGAATAAAGACCAAGAATTTACGGCATATGATGTAGTTAATAAATATTCTGAGGAACGTTTGGCAGACATTTTCTTTAATTATGGTGAAGAAAAATATTCTAAATCTATTGCAAGAAAAATAGTGGACGTAAGAAAAAATAAGGAAATAGAGACTACATATGAATTGGTAGATGTTATTAAATCTGCAATACCAGCTAAAGCAAGAAATGAAAAGCAACATCCAGCAAAAAGAGTTTTCCAAGCAATACGTATTGAAGTGAATGAGGAACTTGTAGATTTAGAAAATGCTATTTGTGATGCAGTAATGAGTTTAAAAGCAGGTGGTAGATTACTAATAATAACATTCCATTCATTAGAAGATAGAATAGTAAAGAAAACATTTGAAAATCTTCAAGGTAAGTGTACTTGTCCGCCAGATTTTCCAAAGTGTATTTGTGGATTTAAGTCTTATGGAAAAGTAATTACTAAAAAACCAATAATAGCTACAGATGATGAATTAGAACAAAATCCAAGATCAAGAAGCGCAAAACTTAGAGTTTTTGAAAGAGTTTAGAATATAAATAAACTAATAAATAAATTAAGATTTACAAAAGAAATGAGGTGAAATTAGTGATAGCAGACAAAGCATATGCATATGATTTAAGTGTACCGGAAATTGTACCAGAATATATGCCAAATAAAAAGGATTTTAAAATAGTTAAAGCTCCTAAGAAAGCAACCAAGACCAATGTTAATAATGCTAAAAAGCCCAAGGCTAAACCACAGTCTAAGTTATCGCTAGTTTTATCGGTTGTAGCACTATTTGTTATGGCGCTTATGATAAGTTATAGATATAACTTAATTAGTGAGAAGAATTTAGAATTACAAAGACTAAAAATGGAACAGTCCACAGCAAAGTCTGAACTTGCTACTACAGAGGTTTGGGCGGATAGAATAATAGATAAAGATACAGTAGAGTCTTATGCCAAACAACAACTTGGTATGCAAAAACCCGAAAAGAGTCAAATAGTGTATATGAATTCGAATTACGAAACTAAAGTAGAAAAAGTTGATACAAAAAATATATTTGAAATTGGAATAGAAAAGCTAAAAAATTTAATAGGTATGTAAATAATCATAAAGATAGCTAATGTTGTTAGAATGGATAGCTTATTTGTGATTATTTTTTTAAAGGAGGGAATGCCCGTGGCTTTTGCTACAGTAAAAAATAAAAAGAGAGTTACATGGATGCTAATTATAGCACTCGTGGGCTTTTTTGCATTAATAGCAAGGCTTTTTTATGTGCAGATAATAAAAGGTAGCTATTATAAAGAAAAAGCATATACTCAACAAACAAAAGATAGAACTGTTGCAGCAAGCAGGGGAACAATATATGACTGTAATGAAAATAAACTAGCACTTAGTGTATCAACAAATACATTAACCGTTGCACCTACTAATATTAAAAAAGAAGATAAAGAAAAAGTTGCTAAAGATTTAAGTGAAATAATAGGAGAAGATTATGATACTGTTTTAGCAAAAATAAACAAAACGGTATCTCTTGTTACAATAAAAACAAACATTGGCGAAGAGATGGCAACAAATCTTACTAATTATATATTAGAAAATGAATTAAAGGGAATATATGTAGATGAGTCTACAAATAGAATATATCCATACAATTCGCTTTTATCTCACGTTTTAGGATTTACAGGAACAGATGACCAAGGTTTGTATGGGCTTGAAGCATATTATGAAGAACAACTTGCGGGAACAGACGGTAGAATAGTTGGAAGTATTGATGGTGGTGGAAATGAAACTCCATATGAAGATGAGGAATACGTAGCACCACAAAATGGTAATAGCTTAGTTCTTACAGTGGATGCTACAGTACAGTCTATAGTTGAGAAAAATCTAGAAAAAGCAGTAAAAGAAAATATTGCAGATAAGGGTGCTTGTGTTGTAATGAGACCATCCACTGGTGAAGTTTTGGCGATGGCGGTATATCCAGATTTTGATTTAAATTCACCATTTGAAATAAATGATGCAGAACTAGCCGAAAAATGGGATACATTATCTTCTAAAGAAAAAAATAATGCGCTATTAGATATGTGGAGAAACACAGCAATATCTGATGCATTTGAACCTGGTTCAACATTTAAGGTTCTAACAGCATCAGCGGCACTTGAAGAAAATATAACAGATATAGATACAGCGGGAACGTTTAATTGTAAAGGGTATGTAAGTATAGCAGGATGGAAAATTAGATGTTGGAGATATCCAAGAGTTCACGGCTCTCAAAGTCTTCGTCAAGCTATAATGAATTCTTGTAACCCATCATTTATGCAAGCAGGACTTAAACTTGGAATAAAGACATATACAGAATATTTAAAAGCATATAATCTTTATGATAAAACAGGAATAGATTTGCCTGGTGAAACAACAGGTATAATACACGACCCTAAAACTATGACAGAACTTGACCTTGCAACAACATCGTTTGGGCAAACAGTATCGATTACAGCGCTTCAATCAGCAGTAATGTATTCTGCTATTGCAAATGGTGGGAAAATAATGCAGCCATATGTTGTAAAAGAAATAAGGTCTGAAAGCGGAAGTTTAATTTCTGAAACAACACCGACAGTTAAAAAACAAGTAATATCTGAGACTACAGCATCAAAGATTTTATCCGCACTTTATGATACAGTAGATAAAGGAACGGGTAAGGCAGCAAAAGTTAGTGGATATACAGTTGCGGGAAAAACAGGAACAGCTGAAGAAGGTAGAGGAAGTAACCTTTGGTACATGGCATCATTTGCAGGAATAGCTCCGGTAAATGATCCTGAAGTTGTTGTTATATTTAACCTTTACAATCCAAGAGGACCACAAGGGCACCAAGGAGGAACAGTTTGTGCGCCAGTTGTTGGCAATATTATTGATGAAACATTAAGATATATGGATGTAAATCCAAGTTATACAGTAGAAGAAACAACAACTACAGAAACTATAGTTTCTGATGTAACAGGAAAAACTTATGCAGAAGCTAAAAAGATAATAGAGAGTGCAGGATTTAAAATTGCATCTGACGTTAGTATAAAAGATGATGAAATTATAAAAGAACAAATACCAAAAGCAGGAGCAAGCTTAATAGATGGTGCAACAATTAGAGTATATACTGATGCATCAGCTAAGAAACAAACAACAACTATACCTGATGTTAGATCATATAGTGAGAAAAAAGCAATTTCTAAACTTAAAACTGCAGGACTTAACATACGTATTATAGGAAAAGGAAATGCTATAATACAAGACCCTAGTCCAGGAGAAGTAGTAACTAAAGGGTCAATAATAACAGTAAAATTTGTAGATACAACAGATATTCACTAAACTATATTAATTTGATTTAAAATGTGATATAATTATCATGCATATTGGAGGGATATAATATGTTATTACAATATCTAGTAGAGGAAATAGAAAAAGAAACAAAAGGGAATCTAAATATAGAGATAAATAAAATAGAATATGATTCTAAAAAAGTAGAAAAAGGCGACTTGTTTGTAGCAATTGAAGGTTTTAAACAAGATGGCCATGATTATATAGAAGAAGCAATTGAAAATGGTGCAACAGCCGTAGTTATAAGCAAAGATAAAAGTAGTAGTCTAGTTATACCTGAAGAAGTAACAGTAGTTATAACTGAAAATACTAGAATAACTTTAGCAGAACTTTCTGCAAAATACTATGATTATCCAGCATCAAAACTTAGAATTATAGGAATAACTGGAACAAAAGGAAAAACTACAACAGCCTATATGATAAGAGATATTATGCTAGCTGCTGGTAAGAAAATTGGTATGATAGGTACTATATATAACACTTATGCAGACAAGAAAATTGAAGCATATAGAACATCGCCAGAGTCTTTGGAACTTCACAAACTATTAAGAGAAATGGTAGATACAGGTATAGAATATGTTGTTATGGAAGTATCTTCACATGCGCTAGAGTTACATAGAGTACACGGTATCAAGTTTGAAATAGGAGTATTTACAAATCTTGCTCGTGAGCATTTAGATTTCCATAAAGATATGGAAAATTATCTAGCAGCAAAAGCTAAAATATTTGACCAGTCTGTTTTTGGAGTTATAAATGCAGATGATATATATACACCAAAGCTATTAAAGAAAGTAAAATGTAAATATGTAAAATATGGTCTAGATAATGAAGCAAATATATCTGCTACAGATATACGTATAAATAACAACTATGTAGATTTTAAGATGTATATAAATAAACAACTTCAAACAATAACAGTGCCAATACCAGGAAAATACACAGTATATAATGCTATTGCAGCGGTTGCGGTTACAAGTATGTTGGGTGCTCAAATGGAAGACGTATTAAAAGGTCTTGCTACAGTTAAAGTACCTGGCAGAAGTGAAATTGTAGAAATAGGAAAGAGTTTTGCAGTTTTAATAGATTATGCTCACAACCCATCAAGCTTAGAAGCGATACTTATGAACACTAAAAAATATGTAAAAGGTAGAGTTATATTAGTATTTGGCTGTGGTGGAAATAGAGACACAGAAAAAAGAGCAAAAATGGGTGAGATAGCAGGAAAATATGCAGACTTTACAATAATTACAACAGATAATCCAAGAGATGAGAAACCAGCTAAAATTGCAAAAGATATAGAGGAAGGAATAAAGTTAACACGCGGATTATATAAAGTTATAGAAAAAAGAAAAGATGCAATTGAATTTGCAATGCGTATTGCTTGGAAGAATGATACAGTAATACTTGCAGGTAAGGGACACGAAACATATATGGAACTTGCAGGTGGCAAAAAAATACCTTTTGACGAAAGACAAATAGTAAAAAAAGCGGCAGAAAAAATGCCTGGTAAAGATGAAATAAAGTATTAGAAAGAGGAAAATTATGAATATACAAATGGTTATAGGTGGAATATCTTTCGCTCTTACAGTTATTTTAAGTTTATGTATTATACCATATTTAAGAAAACTTAAAGTAGGTCAAATGGTAAGAACAGATGGACCTGAAACACACTTGAAAAAACAAGGTACACCAACTATGGGTGGAATAATGATGTTAATAGCAATAATTGTAATACTTGCAATATTCGCGTTCCAACATCATATATTGATACTACCAATTATTTTAATATCAGGATTTGGTATAGTAGGATTTATAGACGATAGAAAAAAACTAGTAGAAAAAAGCAGTGATGGAATAAGTGCTAAGATGAAAATGATATTACTTTTTGTATTCTCAGCAATATTTATTGTACTGTATCTAACAGTTTTTGATTTAGGAACAGAACTAATAATACCATTTATGAATGTACCATTTAGTTTAAATATTGGAATATTTGTGTTATTTACAGTAGTAGTATTACTTGGCACAAGTAACGCTGTAAATTTAACAGATGGATTAGATGGATTAGCATCAGGCGTTGTAGCAATAATTATGACATTCTTTACTGTAGTAGCAGTAAAAAATGGCGATACACCAATGATTATATTAGGAGCAACAACAGTGGGTGCAACATTAGGCTTTTTAATATTCAATGTAAAACCTGCAAAAGTATTTATGGGAGATACAGGATCACTTGCACTTGGTGCAGCCATTGCATCAGCAGCTATAATAATGAAAATGCCAATATACCTTTTAATAGTTGCATTTATACCTGTGGCAGAAGCTGTATCTGTTATGTTGCAAGTGGTATACTTTAAGCTAACTAAGGGCAAAAGATTATTTAAAATGGCACCACTGCATCACCACTTTGAACTTTGTGGTATGAAGGAAACACACGTAGTATTAATGTTTTGGGTAGTTACAGCAGTTCTATCTATAATTGCGTATTTTATATAACAATATAAAATAAATATAATTATTAAAATTTTAAGGGGGAGGAAAATGCTAGAGTTTTTTAAGAATTTAACTAGAGATAGCAAAAATAAACAGTTAGATTTTACATTTTTGTTTACACTAATAATATTACTTGCTATTGGACTTGTAGCGCTTTCTTCCGCAAGTTCATATTATGCACTAACAGAATATGGAGATAGTTCATACTATCTGATTAGACAGCTAATATTTGCAGTTGCTGGTATTATCGTTATGATAATAGTCTCAAAAATAGATTACAAAGAATACAAAAAATATGGATATTTAATATATATACTAGGAATAGCTTTAATGCTTATGGTATTTATACCAGGAATAGGTTCATCTGCAAAAGGTGCACAGCGTTGGCTAAACCTTGGCTTATTTACATTCCAACCTTCAGAAATAATGAAATTGTCATTAATAATTGGAATGTCAACATATATAGTTAAAAACCAGAAAAAAATGAAAACATGGAAAGGTTACATTGTGCCAATATGTATGGCAGGACTCGTATGTGTACTTATGTACTTCCAATCACACTTAAGTGGTGCAATAGTAATGCTTGCAATTTGTGGGGTTGTTATAATATCCGCAGGATTTAAAGTTAAAACAAGAACAATAATAATCGTTGGACTTACAGCTATAGCTTTAGTTGCAGCTTTCTTGTTTTCAGAAGATTATAGATTAGACAGGGTTAAATCATTCTTAGACCCAGAATCAGATATTCAAGGTGGAAACTGGCAGCCAACACAAAGCTTGTATGCCATAGGCTCAGGTGGAATATTTGGTAGAGGAATAGGTCAAAGTAGGCAAAAATATCTTTGGCTTCCTGAAGCGCAAAATGACTTCGTATTTGCTGTATATGCAGAAGAATTTGGTTTTGTGGGAGCAATAATTGTTGTTGGTCTGTTCGCCTTTTTAATAATTAGAGGAATAACGATAGCATTAAAATCTAAAGACTTATACGGTATGCTTATAGCAGCAGGAATTATTGGAATGTTTGCATTCCAAATAGTAATAAACATAGCGGTTGTAACAAAGCTTATACCTACAACTGGTATGCCACTTCCATTCTTTAGTTCGGGAGGAACATCACTTGTTATTAACTTAGCGGCAATGGGAATAGTTTTAAACATATCTAGACAAGGTTCAAAGTAGAGGTGAAAAAGTATGAGAGCCATAATTGCGTGCGCTGGTAGTGGTGGACACATAAATCCAGGAATAGCAATAGCAAACGCTATAATGAAAAATGAACAAGATAGCGAAATATTATTTATTGGAACAAAAACAGGCATGGAAAATGACCTGGTTAAAAAAGCAGGGTATAATCTAGCACACGTAAGGGCTGGAAGACTTCATAGAAGACTTACTTTGCAAAATATAAAAAACATAGTAAATGCTGGACTTGGTATATTTGATACAATGAAAATAATATCTAAGTTTAAACCAGATGTAATAATTGGAACTGGCGGATTTGTGTGCTTAACTGTATGTAAAGCAGCTAAAAGGAAACATATACCATACATACTTCACGAAAGTAATGCATATCCTGGACTTTCGGTAAAAATGGTAGCAAAAGATGCTGCAAAAGTTTTGCTTGGATTTGAAGATGCAAAGACTAAACTGCCAGCAGGAACAAATGCAGTATTTACTGGAACACCAGCTAAATTCGATATGGACCATATGATGAGCTTGGATAAAGAACAATGTAGAAAAAATATAATATCTGATGATAGAAAAATAGTGTTCATAACTGGTGGAAGCCAAGGAGCTATTAAGTTTAACAAGACAGTAATAGATATGGTAAAAAAATATAAACCAGAGGATATATATTTTGTAATAGCAGTTGGGCCTATGAATTATGATAGTGTAGTAGAAAGTCTAAAAGATGAAAAAGACATAGACAAATATTTAAAAGTAGAAAAATTTGTTTATGATATGGATAAAATGTATAAAGCTGCAGACCTACTTATTACAAGAGCAGGGGCAATGACGATAACTGAATTAAGCATATGTCGTAGACCAGCAATACTAATACCACTTCCAACAGCTGCAGAAAATCACCAGCTATTTAATGCTAAATCTATGGAAAATGCAGGTGCAGGAATAGTAATCGAAGAAAACATATTGAATGAAGACATTTTATATGGTAAAATAAAAGAAGTGATATCTAAAGAAAAACTTTTAAAGACTATGGGTGAAAATGCAGCTAAGCTGTACAGGCCAAATGTTGAACAAGAGATATATAATGAGATAAAATTGGTGGTAAAGTGAAAGAGAATAATAATATTAAAAGAAAACAGGCGGAAAAAATAAAAAAGAAAACAAAAGGAAAGCATAAGAAAAAAATATTAAGGGTACTTGTATATATAGTACTTGTGGTATTTATGCTTTCTTTATTGTTCTTAATAGGGTATGGTGTGTATCATTTTAGTACAAGCCCTGAGTATACTATTACAAAAGTTGAGTTTGTAAATAATACCATTTATGATACACAAACGTTAACTGACACTGCAAATGTACCAATAGGAGAGAATCTTTATAAAGTTTCCAAAAAGTATATTAAAACTAATTTGGAAACACTACCATATATTGAAGATATTAGTGTAAAAAGAATAAGGCCAGATACAATAAAAATAACTGTTGAAGAATATGAATCAAAATATTTTGCATATAACTACGAGACAGATACGTATTTTAGATTAACATCAGATGGGATAATTTTAGAAGAAACACAAGGTGAATTAAAAAAAGAGAATGAACTTTTAGTATTTGGAATTTCCTTTGATGATGATGTAAAACTAAAAACAACTATAGCGGATACGGAACTTAATAAGCTTGAGTTATATGAAAAGACAAATAAAGTATATGAAAATGTTGGTATAGATAAAGAAGTAACAAATATAGAATTTAAAGAAAAAAATATAATACTTACACTAAATCATGATATAAACGTTATATTTAATGACCAAGATTTAGATTATGACATGAACTTTTTAAAAAGTATATTAGAACAAATTGAAGGTAAAGCAGGAACTATAGATATGACAAAAGAAAATCCTGTATTTACAGAAAGTATAAGATAAGGAGTGAGCATTATGGCAGCAAAAAAGGAAACAAAACCAACAATAGACATAACAAAAACAGAGCCATTAGACAAGAAAGCAGATACTAAAAAGAAAGAAGTAGAAAAACAAAGTAGTGTTAAAGCTAAAAAACAGCATATGAAAAAGACGGTTGATGTTATAAAAAAATATAACATAACAGCTACTGTTATGATAGCGCTTGCTTTGTTTATATTTTCTTTTGTAATAGCTGCTCAGCTTAATACGGTTGGAAATACAAATATAATATCTGAAGGCATGAGAGAAGCTGAAATTTTAAGAGAACTTCAAAATGTTAAAGAAGAATATCAAACATTAAAAGAGCAATATGAAGACAGTCAAGAAATAGTTGAAGAATATAAAACAAGTAGTTCATCAAACGATGCACTTATTGCGTCTATGCAGTCTGAACTTGAAAAAGCAAATGTATTAGCTGGACTTGCTACTGTTAGAGGAGAAGGTGTAGTTATTACGTTAAAAGATAGTACAGATACAGAGATGTCTGCAGAAGCTGGGCTTGTTCACGATACAGACCTTACAGCTATAGTAACAGAACTTAAAGCGGCCGGGGCAGAAGCTATAAGCATTAATGGTCAAAGAGTAATTGCAACAACAGCAATAAGATGTGTTGGGCCAACAATACAAGTAAATAGTGTAAAAGTTGCATCACCGTTTTATATAAAAGCAATCGGTAACTCTAAATATTTGGAAAGCGCATTAAATATTAGAAATGGTGTAGTAGATAGCTTAAAATCTTATGGAATAGAAGTTGAAATAGAAACAGATAATAAGATAACAATTGACAAATATGATTTAGCATTAAAACTAAGATATGCTTCAGAAGTTAAATAGGAGGTAGCAAATGAAAAAAATAATAGTAGCATTTATATTAATTGTTGTAATAGCATTAGGCTTCCTATTTGGATATAACTTGGAAATTCCATACGCATTTACAGAATATATTGCAGTAGCAATACTTGCGTTTTTAGATTCAATATTTGGTGGAGTTGCATCAAATATGCAAAACAAATTTGATTTTGTAATATTTATTTCTGGATTTTTCTTAAATGCAATTATAGCAATGTTTTTAGTATATTTAGGACAAAAGTTAAACGTGGATATATATCTTGCAGCTGTAATAGTATTTAGCACAAGATTATTTACAAACTTTAGTATTATACGTAGAATATTTATAGAGCAAATAAGAAATAAGAACAAAGAAAAGAAACAAATGTCATAAAAATACATGTATAGTCGAAAGCATATCATGTAATAAATCAATATAATATAATTATACCGAAGCTAAGAGTTAGCGGAGGTATATTTTTTATGTATGAATTTACTAAAAGAGCAGAAATTGCATTAGAAAATACAAGGGAGTTTGCAATAGAAAATTATTATAGTTATATAGGTACAGAGCATTTGTTATATGGTTTAACTTGTGAGGAAAAAGGAATTGCTGCAAGAATACTCACAAAGCAGGGGATAAATGCAGAATATATAAAAGAACAGATTATAAAAATTGATGGGAAAATGAATCCTAAAAAAGTAAAAGAGCCGGAACTTACACCAAGAGCTAAAAGAGTACTAGAAAATAGCATGAAGGAATCTAAACGTTTAGGATATAACTATATAGGGACAGAACATATACTTTTGTCTTTAATGAAAGAAACGGATAGCATAGGGGTAAGAATACTAATCGATGCAAATGTTGACCCTGAAAAAATGTTTACAGATATTTTAAAAATAGTGAGTAAAGAAAGTCCAATATCTAACATATATAATACAACATCTGTTACAACACCTACACTAGATATGTATTCAGAAGACTTAAATACTCTAGTTAAAAATGGTAAGATAGATAAAATAATAGGTAGGAAAGATGAACTAAACAGAGTAATACAAATATTAACTAGAAGAACAAAAAATAATCCTTTAATTATTGGTGAAGCTGGAGTAGGCAAAACTGCTATAGTAGAGGGGCTTGCATATATGATAGAAAAAGGCAATGTTCCAGAAGAATTAATAGATAAAAGAATATTACTTTTAGACATTTCTTCTATGATAGCAGGAGCAAAGTACAGAGGAGATTTTGAGGAACGTTTTAAGAAGTGTATTATTGAAACTAAAAAAGTGGGTAATGTTATTTTATTCATAGATGAAATGAGAACTATAGTAGGAGCAGGAAGTGCGGAGGGGGCACTTGATGCAGCTAATATACTAAAACCATATTTATCACGTGGGGGAATTAGAATTATTGGAGCTACTACTAAAGAGGAATATACAAAATATATTGAAAAAGATAGTGCTTTAGATAGAAGATTTCAAATAGTAAATGTGAATGAACCAACAGAAAAAGAGGCCATAGAAATTATTAAAGGGATAAAGTCTAAATATGAGAAATACCACAATGTAAAAATTACGGATGATGCTATAAAACAAGCAGTAAAGCTATCCAAAAGATATATACTAGATAGAAACTTACCAGACAAAGCTATAGATATAATTGATGAAGCTTGTTCAAAGGTAAAATATGTACAGTGTGAAAATAATGTTCAAGAAACTGCTGATGAAATAGAGACAATAAAAAATAAGATATTAAATGAAAAGAATAGTGGAAAACGTATAACAATATATACAAAAGATGTTGAAGAAGTTGTTGCTAAAATTACAAAAATACCTGTAGAAAAACTTCAAAAAGATGATATGTTAAAACTTAAAGATTTAGAAAATAAACTAAAAAAGAAAATAGTAGGTCAAGATGAAGCAATAGCACTTCTTGCCAAAGCAATAAAAAGAAGCAGAGTAGGATTAAGAGACCCTAAAAGACCAATAGCCTCTTTTTTACTTACAGGTCCAACAGGTGTGGGGAAGACAGGTATAGTAAAAGCACTCGCAGAAGAACTTTTCGATGATGAAAATGCAATAATTAGAGTAGATATGTCAGAATATATGGAATCACATAGTACCTCAAAGCTTATTGGCTCTCCGCCGGGTTATGTTGGTTTTGGAGATGGAGGTTATCTTACAGAGAAGGTAAGGCGTAACCCATACAGTATTGTCTTATTTGATGAAATAGAAAAAGCACATATTGATGTATATAACATACTTCTTCAGATATTAGATGATGGACGTTTAACAGACTCTGGGGGAAGAACAGTAGACTTTAAAAATACCATTTGTATTATGACGTCAAATCTAGGTGCAAGAAATATAGTAGAAAACAAAAGTATAGGATTTGTTAAAGAAGAGGAAAATAAACAAGAACAATATGAAAAAATGAAAAAAGAAGTAATGGAACAAGTTAATAAAAAATTTAGCCCGGAGTTTTTAAATAGACTTGATGATGTAATAGTATTTAATAAACTAGACGAGCCTAGTGTAAAGAAAATAACAAGAATACTTTTAAAAGATGTAGAGCATAGGGCGAAAACACAAGGTATTAAAATTAAGTTTGAAGACGATTTAATAGATTATATATCCAAGGTGGGTTATGACTCTAAAAAAGGAGCAAGACCTCTTAAAAGGGCAATACAAAGCAAAATAGAGGATAAATTTGCAGACTATATAATAGAACAGAAAATAGATATGAAAGATGATATAGTAATGTCTTTTTCCAAGGAGAAAAATGATGTTGTTATAACAAGGAAACAAAGTTAAATAACAAATAAAAAAGAGAAATGAAAAACTACCACAGAATTAACTGTGGTAGTTAGTTGAAATTTTAGTCTGCAGCACAATTTGTAACTATATTTTCAAAATCTTTTTGAGGAATGTGGATAACTATGCTTTTGTCTCCATACAGATGCATTGTAAACTCACCATCTTCAGTGTAGTAAATAAAAGAAAATATTTTTATGATATTGTCTAATAGTAACAAATGAAATTCATCAAGTTCTTCTTTTTCAGAAAAATATTTGAGTAATTTCTTTTTACTAATATAGCCCGTTTGTGATTTCAAATTTTCACCTTCATACCAACAATTGTACCAAATGCGATCATTCAAACCAGAGTTAAAAGTAGCGTTAATTGTAATATTCATATCCTTCTCCTTTTAATATAGTTGTTTAATAGTACAGTTTATGAGAATGTCTTCAAATGTTTGTAATGGTACTGAAATTTCAAATGTGTCTTTGTCTTTATTCATTTTAAGAACTAAAGTGCTTGTTGCCATATAATAGTTTACTTGATTTATCTTAGACAAATTATCTAAGATAAAGGTGTGGGTTACGCTTAGGGTATTAAGCTCAGAAAAGTATCTTAAGAGTTTACTTTTGCTAAGAGAATATAGCCGAGCACCTCCTGGAGGCATAAAGCACATTGCAAAGAAATCATCGCGCCAACAGCTTGTATAGCTAGAATTAACTTTATAGTTCATGTAAATTCTCCTTTTCTAATTTCCAAATTAGGAAGTTATTTATGTTATTAGCTTAGATAATAATAGCATAAAAAGGTGAAAATAGCAACTATGGTGAAGATTAGGATATATACCAGAGCTTGTTATTAGGAAAATGCTTATTCAAAAGTTCCTTGAAAAATATAGTAGCCTCATCGCGTAAATCTTTTTTATATGTATATTTGCCCATCCCGCGAGATGTGAATTTAGTTTTATCATAAATCTTAATTGCGTTAGGGAATGCATCAGTATTTATAGCATTATGTACAAAACTATATGTCATGAATATTAGTTCGAAGAATACGTCTTTTACTAAGTCTTCAGGCATAGTTTCCTTTATTGTAACAAATAATTCTTCATACAAATCTTTGTAATTGTCTAGAAGTATTATTGGAGCGATAAGTATGCCAACTTTATAACCCGCTTGTAGAAGTTTAATAATAGCTTCAAGTCTCTGTTTTAAATTAGAAGTACCAAGTTCTACACGTGAGATTATATAATGTGGATTTAAGCTCATTCTAATTATTATTTTATCTTTACCTTTAATGTTTAAGATATCATCTACCATATGGAATTTTGTAGGGAAGGTAAGATAACCTTTTTTACAATTTGAAAAGTTTTCTATAGTCCAATTGAGATTACCTGTTATAGTATTTTCTAATATAAGATCACTGTTTGAACCTATCTCAAATACTAAATCTTCATCAGCTTTTTCAGCAGTTTTAATAATTTTGTTTAGCATTTCTTCACGGTTAACGAACAGTCTTAAATATGCACATTTATTAAAGTGACAAACAAGATAGCAATACATACACATTGCTGTACAACCAGATGAGGTATAAGGAACTAGATAGTTAGATACTTTATAATTTGGTACAAATTTTTGAGTACGCCTAACTCCAATAATTAAATTTCTTTTAAGCCTTGGAAATTCTTTGTTTTCCTTTTTTCTCATCTCTTCAATGTTATTATGGTTTTCTATTTTAAATTTAGGCAGCTCTTTAAACTTTTCCATAAGTTCTATTCCTAAAGGATAGTTTAAAATGTTTTCTTCATAATATATAGCATCAAATAATTTATCCATCATATAATCACCAGACGTATTATGTGCAAAAGTGCACAAAAAATAGCACCTAAGTGCTATTTAATAATTTATTTTATTCTTCAGCATCTGTAAAATCTATAGCTGAATCTAATGCTAAGCCATAAAATTCATTTTCATCATTTATTGGAAGAGCTTCAACATTTTTTAGTTTTCTTTCAATAGTACGAGTTTTACGTGTTGCATCAGACATTGTATTAGATATCTCAATAAGTTTTTTATTTGTTTTATCTAATAAATCGCCGAACTTGCTAAACTCAGTTTTAACAACCCCTAAAAGCTCCCAAACTTCACTTGAACGTTTTTCTATAGCAAGAGTTCTAAATCCCATTTGAAGACTGTTAAGTAAAGCTATAAATGTAGATGGACCAGCTACAACCACTCTATATTTTTGGTTTAATGTTTCGCATAAAGTAGTATTTCTTAAAACTTCAGAGTAAAGACTTTCGGTAGGTAAGAACATTATACCAAAGTCTGTAGTATAAGGTGGATCAAGGTATTTATCTGAAATATCTTTTGCACATTTTTTAATTTGGTTTTCTAATGCTTTTCTACATTCATTAATAGATGATACATCTCCACTTTCTTCAGCTGAAACAAGTCTTGAATAATCTTCAATTGGGAACTTAGAGTCCACTGGAAGAAGTACACAGTCTAAGTTGTTTTTGCCTGGGAATTTAATTGCAAATTCTACAAAGTCATTTGAGTTTTTCTTTGTTTTTACAGATGTTAAGTATTGCTCAGGAGTAAGGAATTGCTCTAGGATATTTCCAAGTTGTATTTCACCCCAATAACCACGAGCTTTAACATTTGTAAATACATTTTTTAAATCTCCAACGCCTTTTGCTAAAGATTGCATTTCACCCAAACCTTTTTGTACGGATTCTAGGTTGTTACTTACTATTTTAAAAGATTCGCTAAGTCTTTTTTCTAGGGTAGACTGTAATTTTTCATCTACTGTAAGTCTCATTTTTTCTAACTTTTCACCATTATCTTTTTGTATAGCTAAAAGTTTTTCTTCAACAGATTTACGAATATTTTCAAGTTTTGTTTCATTTAAATTTGTAAGTGATGCAATGCTATTTTGTTGTATTGTAGTATTGTCTACAATTTTACTTCCAATATTATTTGTTATTTCTTCACGGTTATTTTTTAGTTGGAAGGCAAGTTCCTTTCTAATATCTTCTATGTCTATTTTCTTACCTTTCTTAGATACTGCAATAGCTAGTATAAACACAATAACTAAAAGCACACCTATTATTATAATTAATGTTGTTTCCATATATTTCACCTCAAGTAAAACTAGTATACCATATAAACAAATGTTTGTCAAATGAAATTTAGAATATTGACAGATATGATATAATTATGGTCATATCAAAATTATTCCAGAAAATAATTATTTAAGGAGTGTGTAAGTTATGTATTCGATGGAAAAATTAGCAAAAGGAATTAAAGATAGAAGCTGGGAGCAACCACGTCTAATTGAGATAAATCCGGACGCTGAGAAGTATGAAAACAACTGCTTTGCTGACGCAAGAAAGTATCGTGTTGTTACTGCTGAATACCAGCCTAGACCAAGAGGTGCAATTTATAGGACTAAGAAGAAATAAGAATTAGCATTGCTTAAAAGCAATACAAAATATATCTTAATAATATTTGTGTGCAAGGAGTGTATGTTATGCAAAAAGTTGTATTGAAACACGAACGGTTGTTAGTAAATCTTTTTTATCACTTGTTGTCGAAAGGTATTACTAAACCTGTAACAGAAAAGCAGTATTTTGCAATTATAAATGAAACGTTAAAGAAGATAAACGTGGATGAACTCAAAGTGCTTTCTTACGAGTATGTAGTAGAAGATGAAAGTTTTGAAGATATAATTGCAAAAGCAAATGTATTAGCTAGTTGTACTAGAAATGGTATAGAAGGATACATGTATAGAGGTTGTTTGGTAGCAAGACCTACATGTAATTTGTATAAATCTTCAGTTTATTCAGAGGTACAATTAAACTGGTATACCATGCAACAAAATGTTTTTCACAGAGTTATTGATGCAAAGTTTCAGAAAAATACACCTAATAAATTACAAACAAAACCTGTTTCACAAGAACAGTTAAGTGTTGCAAAGAAAGTGGCGGCTGTATTTGTAGATGAACTTATTAAAAAGTATGTAAATAGGGAAATAAAACAAAACAGATGGCCAGGACAATGTAGAGATATAGATGAATATGTATTTAAGAGAAACATTGCAAAATGTATTGATGAACAAGGTACAGCTGAAATATTCTGTAAATTGTATAATCATGCAATACAGGTGGTGTGTAACCTTATTAGAGAAAACAAAGGTGTCTTTCAAATTTCTAATTGGGACGTTAATACATTGGCTTTTGCAAACTATCTAAAGTTTTTTGAATTAGAAGAATTTAAATTCCTTATTCCTTTAAAGTATAATCCACATGAAATACGCGATTTAGGTATTAGGTGTAGTGTATCTGAAAGCGAGGCGAGATGTTTTTCTAGAAAGTGTACCTTCCAGGATGAATATGATGGAGATGATGCGTATGAGTATAAAGAATGGGTAATATCTGGAAACGAAGTTGAAATTATGGAAAAAAGAATCGCAAATTTTGCAAATTAAAACAACTTAAAGAGGGGCAACAAGTATTATGAAAAAATTACTTAGTGTTTACAGATGTATTGTTGGAGCAGAGTATGGTTTTACAGGTGAAGGAAATAGTCAGTGGTATTATACTTTAGCGCTTGTAATTAATCTTATGCTTGTATGGTGGTTATGTCCTGAAGCAGGAATAGTGTTTACCGTACTACCAACAATTCATTATTTCATGGTTGCATATTACGGAACAGAAGACTTAGCACAGGATAGCCTATTACATTCGTGTATTTATTTTGGTGTACACGCGATTATGTTTATTATTGCAGCTATTGTAAATATTAAATGGGCTATAATTACATCTGTAATAACAGTGGTAGCGGTTATTATTGCACCAGATGATTCTGGCTACAATATTTTTTATCGCAAATCTAATGAGGATAGTCATATAGGACTTTTATTTAATACAATAATATTTACGGCGTTTGTTATAGTAGATTTTATCTTGCCAATACAGTTGTGGATAAAAATCCTTATTCTTGTTTCAGCTATGATACTGCATCCTTTCATAGACTTAATAGAAGGGGAATGTATTATTATTACTGATGTTACGGATGACGCCTTAGCAAGTATTTGGTGGGCTATAAGAGACAGGAAGAAAAAGTAAGTTTTAAACAGGCATCAGAAAATTTCTGGTGCTTGTTTGTTGCATATAATAAGCTATAATTTATGCCAACACAAATTCGATAAGAAATTTAATAAATTTTCATAAAACTATTTACATTTATTTTTGTTTGTGATAACATTATTTTTACGTTGTTAAACACATTACTTATAGAGAACGAAAGAGATTAAATCTAATAGTTACCTTTAGGTAATGTGTTTTTTGCGTGGAAAGAAGGTGTTTTAATGTATATTAATGTGCATAATCTTACCAAACACTTTAAAATTAAGGTAAGAGACAAAGGTTTATTAAGTGCAATTAAAGCATTTGTTAAACCAAGATACCGAATTCTAAAAGCAGTAGATGATATAACGTTCGGTATAGAAAAAGGAGAAATCCTTGGATTCATTGGACCAAACGGAGCCGGAAAGTCTACAACAATCAAAATGTTGTGTGGAATATTACAACCGGACAGTGGTGACATTATTATTGATGGCATAAATCCTTTTAAAAACAGAAAGGAATATGTATCTAGAATTGGTGTTGTATTTGGTCAAAAGTCGCAACTATGGTGGGACATACCAGTAATTGAATCATTCGAATTACTAAAGGCAATATATAAAGTACCACAAGAGGAGTATGAAAAGACAAAAGAAGAGTTAATAGACAAATTAAATCTACAAAATTTATTAGATGTACCAGTAAGACAATTAAGTCTGGGGCAAAGAATGAGATGCGAACTTGCAGCAGCACTGTTACATAATCCAGATATTTTATTCTTAGATGAACCCACAATAGGGTTAGATGCAGTTTCAAAAGTTCAACTTAGACAATTTGTAAAAGAGTTAAATAAGGAGAAAAAGACAACTATTATTTTAACAACACACGATATGACAGACATTGAAGAATTAGCTAAAAGAGTAGTCGTTATAGGGAAAGGCAAATTGCTATATGATGGAGACTTAAGAAAAATTAAATCAAAATTTCAATCAACAAAAAAACTAGAGATAGTATATACTAATTTAAATTCTAAACCAGAAATACAATCAAAAATACTAGAACAAGACGATACAAAGGTAGTAATAGAAGTAGGAAATAATACAGGTGAAAGCATATCTAACATAATAGAAAAGTATAGTAGAGTATGTCAAATACAAGATGTAAATATTCACGAAAACAACATAGATAATATTATACTTCAAATGTATAAGGAGTATGAGTTATGAAAGGATATTTAAGTTATTTTAAAACGGTTTTGACATCTAGTCTTCAATACAAAACAGCAGCGCTTGCAGGAATATTTACACAATTTTTCTGGGGCTTTTTACAGATATTTATTTACCAGGCTTTTTACGCTGGAGTCGGACAAGATGTGCCAATGGATTTTGAAAAATTAGTTGCCTATGTGTGGCTTCAACAAGCTTTCTTAGCTTTAGTATATATACGAAATAAAGATGAGAGTGTAGCAAAAAGTATAAAGAACGGAACGGTAGCATACGAACTAGTTAGACCATATAATATATATGTATGGTGGTTTGTAAAATGCATTGCACAAAGATTTGCAGCAGTATCGTTAAGGTGTGTACCAATACTTTTAATTGCAGTAATTTTACCGGAACCATATAATCTAGTGTTACCGTCATCTTTTGGGACTTTTGCAATGTTTATAATTAACTTATTGCTTGGGGCATTAATAATAACAAGCATAATGATGATAATACAAACAATAGCCTTCTTTACCTACGAAGATAAAGGAATAAGTACTATAATATTTAACTTTGCAGAGCTTTTAAGTGGTACAAGCTTACCTTTACCACTACTGCCTAAAATAGTGCAAACAATATGTCACTTTTTCCCGTTTTGGCTTATAGGGGATTTGCCTTTTAGAATATACTCAGGGGATATAACCCTTATGGCTAGTTACAAATTTTTAGGATTACAAATATTTTGGATAGTAGCTCTAGTAATAATAGGAATGTTAATACTAAAGTATGCTATGAAAAAAGTATATATACAAGGAGGTTAGAATGTTAAAATATATATCTATGCATATTAAATCGCAACTAGAATATAAAAGCTCATTTATATTTTTAGTAATTGCCCAACTAATAGCATTCTTTGTATATTGTGTAGTATTTTATTCATTGTTTGATAAATTTGGAATAGTAAAATCTTTCAATATATACCAAGTAATACTCTGCTTTTCAGTTGTGCAATTTGGAGAAAGTTTTGCTGAAGGACTCCTTCGAGGTTTTGATAAATTTTCAGAAATAATAAAGCACGGACATTTAGACCAACTACTCGTAAGACCACAAAACATATATCTTCAAGTAATAGGGTATAAGGTGGAACTTTCAAAATTTGTTAAATGTATAATATCCCTAATTTTATTAGTTTATGCATGTATTAAACTGCAAATAAGTGTAGTACATATACCAATAATAATACTGATGCTTTTAGGAAGTAGTATAGTATTTGGTTCTGTGTTAATAATTGGAGCGGCACTATGTTTTGTTACAATAGAAGGGCTAGAAGTAATAAATATATTTATATATGGTACAAGAGACTTTGCACAATATCCAATAGGGATATATAATAAAGCAGTAAGAATATTCTTTACATATCTAGTGCCAATAGGCCTTACATCATATTTTCCAATGCTATATATAACAGGCGCATCAAATAACCTATGGTACATATTCTTACCACTACTAAGCATACTTACACTAATACCAGCTTGCTTAATATTTAATGCTGGCATGAAAAAGTATAAAAGTACGGGTTCATAATGATTAGTTATAAATAATGAATACCACAGCATTTCTTGATTTATGTGAACTACTGTGGTATAATATTTCTAGCAAATTAATATTACCACAAAATAATTATTTTAGGAGGATGTAATATGACACGGTGGGAATGGGTAGTTAAGGTTTTATCCGAAAGTGCAAAAGAGGAGCTGCCTAGGGTATATAAGCAGTGGCTCTTTGACAACGTTGTTAAAAGAAACATAAGAGTTTGTGTGGAAAAGTGCGTATGTAATGAACTGGAATGGACCAATAAATATACGCACAAAGGAATCTTCTTTGTTCAAGATGAAAAAACGCATCTTGGAAAGGAATTCATAGATAGTTCCAAGCCAGCATTGGTACTTGTACCGTACTTTTACGATGTAAAAAATCCCTGTTATTTGGTTTATTGGTATAATCCAAATATTGAAGTGTGTGAAAATACTTCAAAAGCAGAAAAGATTGCTTACAAAGTAAGACGTTTTAATTTGCCCACGTTTGATGAATGGCAAAGAAGAGGCAGAAATGTTGAAATAGACCTTGGCGCATATCGCGTAGGAATAAGTCGTGGTGGATGGAGAGATGGTTATACAGATTATGTTTTTTGTATGTCACTTTCCAATTCTAGCCCTTTTAGTGTATTTACTAACAGGTTGTTTAGTTGCCATTTTGAACATAGGACAGGAGACGAGGATAATATCCTTAAACAATGGTATGATGGTACTGTAGATGCGTTCCATGATTTTTGGGAACAGTACATTAATGCAATGTATCTTGAACCTGATGTATAAAATAAAAAAAAGTGTGTATCCAAATGGATGCACACTTTTCTCCTTTAAAATTTATTTGTAAGTCGTCTCCAAGTATTACAGCCAACAATACCGTCTTGAGATAAGTTGTTAGCTCTTTGAAATCTAATGACGGCAGCTCTTGTATTAGGTCCAAAAATTCCATCAATACTTCCGGTATTATATCCCAAATAATTTAGAGCATCTTGAAGAACCATAATATATACTCCACGATTCCCTTGACGAATTACTGGATATCCACCAGTAGGACAGGCCGGAGTACCATATCTTTTGTCTATATGTACCCAGGTGGGTGTGATTTTGGAAATGTTTTTATACTTGTATAAAATTATTTAATATGATAAAATACTTACAAATAGAAATTTATAGGGGATAAAATATGGATTTTTTAGAATTAGTAGATGAGAGATATTCTTGTAGGAGTTTTTCTACAAAAGAAGTAGAAAAAGAAAAAATAGAAAAAATTTTAAAAGCCGCCAAACTAGCTCCAACAGCAAGAAATTTACAGCCACAAAGAATATTAGTATTAACACAAAAGGAACAATTAGAAAAATTAAATGGTTGCACACAATATGGTTGGAATGCACCGGTTATTATGATACTTTTTTATGATAAATCAGTTTCATATAAAAGAGATAAATATGATAATAAAGAATTTGGAGATATTGATATTAGTATAGTAGCTACACATATGATGCTAGAAGCACAAAACTTAGGGCTGGGAACGACTTGGATTGGTTCTTTTGATCCAGATAAATTACTTAAAATTTACGAAGTACCTCAAAATTTGATTCCTGTTGCAATACTGCCAATTGGATATCCTTCAGAAGAATCAAAACCAAGCAAATTACATTTTGAAAGGAATGAAATTGCGGATTTTGTTTATTGGAATAAAATTTAACGATAAATTACATTTCATATAAAAGGATAGATGAGCAAGTTGAAATATACTTGTTCGTTTTTTGCTTTAAAGCAGGAATAGATGTATCCATACATCGTACGTACAGCTTAAAAGTAGAGCTTTTAACATGTGTCCAGAAACTAAAATATGTATCCAATTTTGGGTACATATTTTTATTATATTTTTTAATTTTACCTACCTTATGATGAATGTTAAGGAGTGAAGGGATATATATCATAAGTACAAGTTTTGTAATAATATGATGTATTAGGTGATTTTTGTGGATAACATTGAAGTCGAATATGTGTTTAATGATAATACAAATATTACTTTAGATGACATTCTAATTTCTATACTTAACTCTAAAGTCAGGGTGGTCGACTTTGATAATGAAAGTTAATATAATTATATTAAAGGAGTGTTAAGGTGGAATATAAAGTAGGTGCATATGTAAGACTTTCTAGAGATGATGAGATAAAAAAGTCAAACTTTTCTGAAAGTATAAATAATCAAAAAGAATATATATTAAAATATATTGAGAATAACAATTTAAACTTGATTAATATTTATGTTGATGATGGCTTTTCTGGTACAAACTTTGATAGACCACGGCTTTAAATTATTAATGCAAGATATTAAGTATGGGAATATAAATATGGTTATAACAAAAGATTTATCAAGACTTGGTAGAGACCATATTGAAACTGGAAACTTAATTGAAAAAGTCTTCCCTACTCATAATATTCGTTATGTTGCTATAAACGATGGCTATGATAGTTTAGATGAAGATTCTTCAGCAAATGACATAGTTCCATTTAAAAATGTATTTAATGATATGTATGCTAAAGATATTTCTAAAAAAGTACGTTCAGCACTCTATACTAAACAATTAAATGGAGACTTTTTAGGAACTAATGCTCCTATTGGATATATTAAAGATAAAGCAAATAAACATAAATTAATAATAGATGAAAATACTTCTTACATTGTTAAAAGAATATATAGTGAGTTCTTGAGCGGCAAACGGTATAAATAGTATTTGTAGAGATTTAATAAAAGATAATATTCCTTCTCCTGCAAGTTTAAGTAATAATATTAAGGGTAATGCTCTTTGGAACGCAATTACTATTAGAAGAATACTTAAAAATGAAGTGTATATTGGAAATACTATTGGTCATAAGGTTAAGAAAATAAATTACAAACTAAAGAAACAAGTAATGCTAAATAAAGATGACTGGATAAAAGTAGAAAACACACATGAACCTATAATTTCAAAAGAAGATTTTGATAAAGTACAAACCATATTAGATAAGAGGTCATATGCTCCTGTGAAACGGAAAAGCACATTTGCTTACTGGAATTATATATTGTGAAAAGTGTGGTGCAAAATATACTTATATAAAGGGCTATAAAAATAAAAGTTATGCAATATGTAGAAACAAAAAAATATATGGTGATATGGTTTGTAACTGCAAGAGTATAAAAGAAGAAGAGTTAAATAATGCTGTTATTACCTCAATAAAAGATGTTATTTCTAAATATGCCAATAAGGATTATATACTAAATAATATCGATAATAATGGTAATGAAAACTTAAAAAGTAGTTTAATAAAAGAAAAAGAAAGTCTAGAGTTGAAACTTAATGAAAGTAATAATATAAAATTTAATTTGTATAAGGATAAAGTAAATTCTGTTATATCCGAAAAAGAGTATACACTATTTGTAAGTAATGTTAACAAAGATATTGAAAGTTATGAAAATAGAATAAAAAGCATAAATGAAAGTCTTGAAAATATGGACAATGATATTAAAAGTAAAAAAGATATGCTTAATATCATAAATAAGTTTTTTGATACTGATGTTTTTGATAGAAATGATATTTTGCAATTAATAGATAAGATAGAAATAGGTGCTCACATTGAACACTCTAAAATAAAAATACATTTTAAATTTAATAATATATAAGTACAATTTGTTACAAAGTGTAATGAGTTGTATTTTATTAATTTTTTCTTTTATATCTTTAGTTTTTAAGAAATTTTATAACTTTTGCAATTTTGATTGCAAAAACCCTTACGGCGTTGTATAATACACACAGGGAATATCAGTTGTTGAGTGTCTACCTCCAATCTTGAAATGGAAAGGAGGTTTGGTAAAATGAATAAAAGAATCTTTATATTAAAGTTTCTTCGTTACATTGCTACCATTTTATTACTCCTAATTTTATTAGTTGTAGCAATAAAAAAATGACACTCATTCGTTAAAGAATGAGCACTTAATAAATTAATATCCTGGGTAGACATTCAATACGCGAAACTGAATGTTCCCTTTTATTTTATGTATTATTTATCTTATATATACATAATAACATATGAATTAACTTTTGTCAAACATATATTAATAAAATGTTAAATTGCCTTGGCATGGCGTTAACACATAACGCTTACCTAGATTATGGTAAAGTTCAAGGACTTACTGTTTAACTATATATAGTATAAATCTTTAAAAGTATAAAGTCAATATTTCACTTGTACGAAATTTTTGTGCATCTATTTTTTATTCTTTTCCAAAAATACACTTACCCACGTAGGTGTTAAAGCTTTGGGTTCAACATAAGTAAAAAGTCTTGAGTCAATAGCCAATTCTCTTAATCTATTTCTTTCACTATTTGAAAAAGTTTGAGCCATATCCATTGCAAGACCTGCATAATGTTGAGACATTCCTGAATGTCCACCTTGCCATATTCTTTTAAATGCATAACCCACGTAAATTGGTTTGCCCCACTGTCTTCTAAGAGAATTCCAAGCTTCCATAAAAGCTTTAGTTGTCCACATTATATCTGAACCAGAACTTCCTCTAAATTCTTTTACAGTTAGTGTATTACCAGTAACATATGGCATTGCTTCGTTTGGACCGCGGTTATATCTTTCTATTTTGTTTGTATCTTGGTTATATACTAGTATAGTAGCCATTTTTATCCTCCTTAATACTTTATCTTATGACAAACGTATTCTTTATGTGATAAGTTAAAATTATTTATCATAAAATTATATGGGTGATAATAGTGCTAAAACCAACATATATAAATGGAATATTAATTGTAAATAAGGATATAGGATTACCTAAAGATTATAATCCGGGACTCAGTAAAAAGCTTCTTGCTGCATATTACCTAATGAAAATATGTTCTCTAAAAGATGGAGCAAAATTAAAAATAATATCCGGATTTAGAAGTTATGATTACCAAGAAAAAATATATAACATATATGTAAAAGAATTTGGAGAAGAGAAGACTAATACGTTTTCTGCAAAACCAGGACATTCAGAACATCAAACAGGACTTGCAATAGATTTATGTGAAGATAGCGATAAATTTATTGGAACAAAAGAAGATATATGGCTACAAAAAAATGCCTACAAATTTGGTTTTATAATTCGCTATCCAAAAGGAAAAGAAAAAATAACGGGATATAAATATGAGCCGTGGCATTTGCGTTATGTTGGAAGAAAATATGCTAAAGTGATATTCACTAGAGGATTAACATTAGAAGAATATTTGGGACTATAGAATGTGTTTATGTATAAATAAGATATAAAAGGCCTCCTTAGAATTTTAATTCCAAGGAGGCTCAAGGTTACATATCTGATACGTTTTGAATATGCCAGATTAATGATACATAGTCTGCGATTGATCTGTCAGAAGAAAACTTGCTTGCACGTATTGTGTTTTTAAAAGCTTTGCTAGTGTAGTAAGAAAGGTCTCCGGTTGCTTGTTCTTTAGCATAATCTTTGATGGCACGTAATGTAGTGTCGATATACGAGCGAAGGTCATACATTACAAAGTATCTATCATCGTAAAGGAGAGTATTAACAAGGTCCCAATAGGAACGCTTGAGAGTACGTTCGCCTTTAAGGTAGGATAGAAGTTCAACTAAGTCCTTATTTGCATCAAGGAAAGAACGATGGTTATAAATTGGGCTAATACGACCAATTTCTTCGACTGATGCGCCAAAGATATAATTGTTTTTCGCGCCTGCTTCTTCAACGATTTCAATATTTGCACCATCTAAAGTACCAATGGTAGGAGCACCGTTTAACATGAATTTCATGTTGCTAGTTCCAGATGCTTCAGTACCTGCTGTACTAATTTGTTCGGAAAAATTAGCACCTGCATATACTTTTTCAGCATAACTTACATTAAAGTTAGTTAAGAATACTACCTTCATTTTACCATTCATATCCGGATCGTTATTTACTAACTCTTGAATATCCTTAATTAGCGCAATAATTTGCTTAGCGGCAGAATATCCAGCAGCTGCTTTGCCACCAATAATGAATGTAGTACTGTAGAAGTCTGTGATAGTTCCTTTTTTAAGACCATTATAGATATACAGAATTCTTAAGGCGTTCATGAGTTGACGTTTGTATTCATGAATTCTTTTTACTTGACAGTCGATTATGCTTAACGGATCAATAATGATTCCTTCTTGCTTTAAGATATAGTGAGCAAGTTCTCGTTTAGCTTCTTTCTTTACCATGGCAAATTCAGGAAGGACATATTTCATATCCATTGCATCTTCCAATAGTTTAAGCTTAGCCAAATCACTAGGCCAATATTGACCAATATATCTATTCAGGTAATTAGCAAGAGTAGGATTAGCAAGTTTTAACCATCTGCGAGGAGTAATACCGTTGGTTACGTTTGTAAACTTTTCAGGATACAATCTATACCACTTAGCGAGTGTAGATTTTTTTATAATTTCAGAATGAATTTCGGCAACACCGTTGATTTTCATGGCCACATAGCTTGCTATATTAGCCATATGAATTAAACCGTGTGAGAACAATTCATATTCACGCACTTTTTCCCAGTTAGGATAATATATGGTTTTACCATCAACAATATTAGTGAAATTAAATTCTGGCTTGCTAATGAGTTCGTTTATAAGCTCCTGGTTAAGTTCCTCGATTACTTTAAAAATATTTGGAAGAATATCTTTAAAGATAATGATAGGCCACTTTTCCAACGCTTCACTCATAATGGTATGATTGGTATAGGCAAAACATTTTTTAGCCTTTGCCGATGCCTCTTCAAAAGAGTATCCATTAAGTTTGAGAAGTCTTATGAACTCTAAAGACGCAAGGACAGGATGAGTATCATTCATTTGGAAACAATAGTAGTCTTCAATGTTATCTAAATTACCATGCTTTTTCAAATGAATGTTAAAAATATATTGCATCATTGCACTTGTAAAGAAGTATTCTTGTCTCAAACGTAATTTTTTACCTTCATCAGTATCATCTTTAGGATATAGAAAGTCAGATATTTTCTTAGCGGATTCATTAGTGCCATCTATAGCTTCTGCTTTCCACAAGGTAAGAGGAAAGGCGCCTCCAAGATATTCATCATCTTTTTTGCTGTACCCTATAATAGGTAAAATATATGGAATTGCTTTTACTTTAGTATCTTGAAATTCTACAATTACAGCATCGTCTGGATTTGGCTCAAACCAAGGTTCACCATGAATTGTCCAATCATCTTTAAGTTCTATCTGGTTTCCGTTTTCATCAAAACTTTGTTTGAATAGACCGTATCTATAATAAAGTCCGGCACCAAATAGAGGATAACCAGTAGTTGCTGCAGATTCAATAAAGCAAGCTGCAAGCCTACCTAAACCACCATTGCCAAGGGCAGTGTCTGGAACTTCCTCAAGTGAGTTGATGTCTACGCCTTGTTCTTTGAAAATACTTCTTGTCATTTCCATTAAACCGGTGTTCATAAGAGTATCAAGAACAATACGGCCAAGTAAAAATTCTATGGAAAAATAAATAGCAATTTTCTTTTCAGAGTAAAGACACAAGGACTTGTTAAAGTTAGTGGCTACAATATCTTTCTTCACAACGCTTGCTATGACTGCGTTTAGTTCATGGGGACTAAGCTCGGAGAGTTCCTTGTTAAAAAGGTTTTTAGCAGTTTCAATATACTGCTTTTTTAAAGTGGGGTAATCGTAACGCATAAATATAGCTCCCTTCAAAAGTTGTAGTTTTATGCTTTAATTATTAAGCATACAAAATTAGGTTTCCAAAGAATTCTAACACAATGTAAATCAAAATACAACAAAAAACGAGATTTTTAGACAAATAACTAAATAGTAGAATAATATTTATACCAAATTAATGTTTTTTTAGAAAAATTAAAAAATATAAAATTGATGAATAAGTATATATAATAGAGTTGACACATATAACTATATTATGATACAATAATAAAGAGTTTAGAGTTAGGTCAATAAAAAGTTTTGTTGATGTGTTTAGTTGTAATGGTTATAAGAGGGAAGCAACAAGTAAAGTATGGCTTTGTAAAAAGCGCATTCAAATATTTTGGAGGGGATTCCGATGTACAGTAAAATTTAGTCAAAATTTTATGAGAAAGGAGCGACTAATATGCCTAAAATTGAGTGTGTAACTTATGAAAAAGCAGATCAGGTAACCTGTTCTCCTGGTTGCTGCTCGCCCATGGAATAACCCATAATAAAACCGGTTGCTGAAAAGCGACCGGTTTTAATTTTAATTAGGAGGAGTAAAAATGTTTAAAAATAAAAATATATTTGTTGCACTTACATACAAATGTAATGCGTTTTGTAAAAAATGTATGACAAGGTATCATGTAAACAAGTCTATTGAAATGGACGAAATTGTAATATTACGGATTTTGGAATTACTTAAGGCAAATAATTATTCTGGAATAGTAAGCGTGGGTACTGGCGAACCTTTATTATATCATAATTTGGACTTGTTCATTGACGGCATTTTAAATGTTAGTGACACAACAAGGCTTAGGTTGTTAACTAATGGAATGTTGTTATGTGAAGATAATAATCCCTTAATTTTTAACAAAAGGTGTAAATGGGGAGTTACAATGGATGCCTTTGAACAAGCTACATTGCAAGGCCTTCAAAAAGGCGTAGATACTGAGCAAGTAAAACACAATGTAAGTGCAGTGGCAAAGAAATATGGTCCTGAACATTTATATTTAAACTTTACTGTGTATCAGAGTAACATTGAACAAATTTTACCCTTTTGTAAATTTGCCGTGGATAACGGAATATCTGAGATTTACTTAACAGAGCTGAAAGTATTTAAAGGCTATGAAAAGGATTTGGCTGCATATCGAGTTATTCATGATAGCAAATTGGATGATATTATTTGTGAAGCCAAAGAATTTCTTGAGGCACACAACATTGATACTAGAGGCATTAATTTTGGAGAAAAACATTATCGCGAGAAATGCTATAACAAATGTACAGCTTCTCCTGTAATTGATGTTGATGGTATGGTGTCTTTTTGTAGCGGAAGAGAGGATGTGTATGTGGGGAATATCTTAGAGCAAGATATTGAAGATAGATGGAGAGAATTTGCGGGTAGATTGAATTCTTGTGATTCATCCTGGTGTAATGGATGCTATGATAGGATGCTTGCAGATGGAATCTACTTGCTTCCTAAAACAATAAGAAGGGAAGGTTAATATGGTAAAGCAATTATCTGAAAATGTGGTGTTTGTTACAGGACCTAAATGTAGTGCGATATACAATTTTACCGATGGAAAAGTGTATTCTGTAAATGAACAAGGCACACAAATAATTACTAAATATCTAAGTTCATTGCCTTTGTCTGGCAAAGAGCAGGAGTTTATATATCAGGTTTTGCAAATGCTGAAAATTTCCGACGTTGACGAAAAAGACTATGAGTTCCCTAAAAAGCCTAATAAGCAGTTAAGTTTCGCTTGGTTAGAACTTACGCAATGTTGTACAAGCAGATGTATTCATTGCTATGAGGGTAATGAACATTGTGAGGTTAAAAATCCGTTGACATTTGATGAATGGAAAAAAGTGATAAGTGATTTGAGTTTAATGGGATGCAAAAGCATACAATTTATAGGTGGAGAGCCTAGTTTGTATAAAAAATTGCCTTTGTTAATAGACTATGCTACAAGCAAGGGGATTAGCAACATCTCAATCTTCACGAATCTCTACATTATGAGTGATGAACTTTTTAGTGCTATAACAAGAAATAATGTGTCCGTACATTTTTCTATTTATGGCTCTGATGGAGATACTCATGATACTATTACTCAAGTTCGTGGTAGTTTTAACAATATGATAGATAATGTCAAAAAAATGTTAGAACATAATATCAAACTCACAGCTCATATAGTGTTAATGAAGGAAAATGAACATGATAGAGAGGCCATATATCAGTTGCTTTCTAAAATGGGAATTACATTAGTAAGGTATGATGAGATACGTAAAGTATTTGGTGGTTGTCAAGATAAACATCTTGTAAAAAACAGCAAGTTGTTAATTGTTAAACCTAATTTTAGAGCAGATGCTAAATGGTTTAACAATGCATACCATCGTAATACATGTTGGTATGGTAAGTGTGTTATATCTACAGATGGCAGTGTATATCCTTGTGAGTTTGAACACAATATTTTATATGGAAATATTAGAGATAAGTCTATAGTAGATATTATAACTAGTGATTCTGTAGATAAATATTGGTATTGGGACTTTAGCAAGGTAGATACTTGTAGAGAATGTGAGTGTCGTTTTGCTTGCAAGGATTGTAGACCTTTAGCTTTTGCTGAAAATGGTAACATGGCAGAAAAGAACCCTAGGTGCAAGTATAACCCGTATTTAGGTTTATGGAATTCCAACTAAAAAATAGTAGGTGATTAATTAATCACCTACTATTTTTTTAGGTAATTTATAAAAAAAGGTCAATTGAAAAAGTAAATTCTATTTAGAAAAAGTAACTTCTAGAGAACGATTAAAAGCTATATAAAAGCGATTAATTGAACTCTAGGAGTTGTTTTTTGCATAAAAATGGTGTAAAATTAAAGTGTAGATAGAATAAA
>JAZRUV010000027.1:0-46045 GCA_045652705.1 Clostridia bacterium | reverse complement strand
GGGATATAGTACTTTTGATGGATGTACAAGACTAAAAAAGATAACATTAGAAGAAGGAATGACAAAAATACCAGAAGCGCTATTAGCAGAAACAGTAATAACAGAAATAACAATACCAAGCACAGTAGTAACAATAGAAGAGGTTGCGTTTAAAAATTGTAAACAACTATCTGAACTTACATTGAGTAAAAAGATATCTAACATAGGAAGTTATGCGTTTGAAGGTTGCGAAAATTTGGTAAAATTAACAGTTCTAGGCGATCCAAAACTTGGTAACAATGTTTTATTAAGTCATAGTTCAGAATTAGTAATTTATTGCTATGAAGGTTCTACATTAGATAAATATGCAAAAGACAATTCTATTGTATGTTCATATTTTGAACCAAAGAACTTTGAACTTGCACAATGTAGTAAAATAGAAGATCAAATATATACAGGAAAAGCAATAAAACCAGTGGTAGAATTAACATATAATGGTGAAAAATTAGTTGAAGGCTTAGATTATACTTTAACATATAGTAATAATATAAATGCAGGACAAGCTACTTTAGTTATAACTGGTAGAATAGAATATAAAGGAAGTATTGAAGTAAAATACAATATTCTTAAAGATATTTCTAAAACACAAATTAGTGGAATATCTAATAAAGTATATACAGGTAAAGACGTATTACAAAATGTAGTAATAAAAGACAATAATGTTGTTATAGAAAATGGAATAGCGTATGAAATAGAGTATAAGAACAATAAAAATGTAGGAACAGCAACAGTAATAATAACAGGTAAAGGTTATTATTATGGAACAATAGAAAAGACTTTCGTTATTGATCCTAAAGCTGTATATGAACTAGATTTTGGCGCGGTTGAATCACAAGTATATACAGGAAAAACAATCGAACCAAGTGTATTAATAACATATGATGAAATAAAACTTGTAAATAAAGAAGATTATACAGTAACTTACAAAAATAATATAAATGTAGGAACAGCAACAATAACCGTAACTGGTAAAGGAAATTATACAGGAACAAAATATATTACATTTAAGATAGTACCAAAAGACATTAATACTTTAACATTTGAACAAATAGCTGATGTAGAATATATGGTAAGTACAATAAGTCCAAAACCAGTAGTTAAAAATGGAGACACTGCATTAATGCAAGGAACAGATTACACATTAGCTTATAGTAATAATACAAATGCAGGACAAGCAACAATAACTATAACCGGCATGAATAACTATACAGGAACAAAAATACTTACATTTAATATAGTAGGAAAAGATATTGCTACTTTAACATTTGGAGAAATATCTGACAAGACATATACAGGAAGTGCAATAACACCAAAACTAGAAGCAAAAATAACATATAATGGTAAAAGGTTACTAGAAGGAACAGATTATACATTAACTTATAGTAACAATGTAAATGTAGGAACAGCAACAATAACTATAACAGGTAAAGGTAATTATGCAGGAACAAAAACAATAACATTTAATATAGTAGAACCAGAAGAAATTGTAGATATTAGTACAGCAACAGTAAATGCAATAGAAAACAAGCCTTATAATGGAAATTCAATAACACCAAAACCAGTAGTTAAAGTTGGAAGTGAAACACTAGTAGAAGGAACAGATTATACATTAACATACAGTAATAATGTAAATATAGGAACAGCAACAATAACTATAACAGGTAAAGGTAACTATAAAGGAACTAAAAGCGTTACATTTAAAATATATGGAGATATATCACTAGCAGAAGTTTCAAAAGTTGGAACTCAAACATACACAGGATCTGAAATATATCCAAACACAACATTAGTCTTAAATGGAAAAACATTGAAGGAAGGAACAGATTATGACAGAGTTACAACAAATAATGTAAATCTAGGAATAGGTACAATAACAATAACTGGAAAAGGCAATTATATAGGAACAAAAGTAGTTACATTTGAAATAGTGGCAAGAGATATTGCAGATTTAATAGTTTCAGAAATAATGCCGTTAGTATATACAGGAGATCCAATAATTCCTGACGTGATAATAAGGACAGAAGGATATAGTAAATTAGTAGAAGGAACAGATTATACGTTAACATATAGCAATAATGTAAATATAGGAACAGCAACAATAACTATAACAGGTAAAGGTAACTATATAGGAACAAAAACAGTTACATTTGAAATATGTGGGGATGTATCACTAGCAATTGTAAATCCAATAGATACTCAAATATATACTGGAAATGCAATAACACCAAAACCGGTAGTTAAGGTGGGAAGTACAACACTAGTAGAAGGAACAGATTATACATTAGCATATAGCAATAATGTAAATGTTGGAACAGCAACAGTAACAGTAACTGGTAAAGGAAACTATATTGGAACTAAAACAGTTACATTTAAAATAGTACAAGCTGAAACTGAGAATTATGGATATATAGATTTTGTTATAGATAAAACAGTAAGTTATGATAGAGATACAGTAACAGTAAAAATAATTGCAGCAAAACCAGTAACAGATTATGAAATGATATTAACACTAGATAATATTACAGAAAACATAACTGTAGTAAATAAACTTGTGGGTTCAAATGCTAAAATTAAAGATAATACAGTTACAATGTATATGATACAACTTACAGCTCAAGCAGATAAAACTGTTTACCCAGCAGGTACTGTACTGGCAGAGATTACATATAAAATACCAGATGGATATTTTGAAGCAAATAAAGGATTCGATGGTACAGCAACAGTAGTAAATACATGTGCAATAAGAATAACAGATAATGCTGTAAATTATGAATATGTATTAACAGAAAATGTTACAGTAAAAGAAATAAATATACATGAAGTATTACAAGAAACATTAAAAGAAATAACAGTAGAAAGCAATAGTGTGGAATCTATTAAAGCATCATTAGAACAAGCAACAGGTTTAACTGTAGTAATAAAAGATAAAGATGGAAACACTTTAGATGCTACAGATAAAATGGGTACAGGAACTACAGTAGCAATAGTAGATGAAAAAGGAAATACTATCTTAACTCAAACAGTATCAATACATGGAGAAATAAACGGAGATGGTGAAGTTAACTTCTTCGATATAATAACAATGATATCTTTAATATATGATACAGAAGACTATGTGTGGGAAGAAGCATTTAGAAATGCTGCTAAGTTCGGTCAAGAGGGAGAACCAAACTTCTTTGATATAATGAGCTTAATACAACACATATACGAATAAAATAGTTCTCCTTTATATAGCGTAAAAGCTAGATAAAACTAAAATAAAATACGAGCAAAAGAAAAAATAAATAATAAACAAAAGATAAAGATAAAAATAAACAAAAGATAAAATAATTTAAATAAATATATAAAATGGAGGTAAAAATGAAAAAACGAATGAAATTATTATCAATGCTTATGATAGTAATGATGGTGTGTACACTAGTTTCTAATGTATTTGCTGCAGACCTAGGATACGTTGAAGCAAAGTTAGATAAAACTGTAGCATTAGAAGGAAACACAGTAACACTTACTATAAAAGCATTAAAACCAGTAACAGATTACGAATTAAGAGTAACACCTACTGGTGAAGGAATGTTTGAAGTAGTAAACAAACTTCAAGGTTCCGTTGCAAACAAAAGTGGAAACACAAGAGTACTATACATGATACAACTTGCTGCACAAGCAGACAAAACAGTTTATCCTGCAGGTACAGAACTTGCAACATTGACTTATACAATACCAGAAGGATTTTATGCAGCAAATAAAGATGCTGAAGGTGTTGCTGAGTTAGGAGTAAACGTTGCTATAAAAATAACAGACAATGGTAAAAACCAATCATATACTTTAACAAGTGCAGTAAAAGTAAAAGAAGCTGTATATGGAGATGTAACTTGTGATGGTGTTGTAGATGTAACAGATACAACACATTTAAGTAGACATTTAGAAGGAACAGTAACATTAGATGCACAAGCATTAAAAAATGCAGATGTAAATAAAGATGGAAATGTAAACTCAGAAGATGTAAAATTACTTGGTATGTATCTAGCGTCTTATTTCCCAAATACACTACCAGAAAAGCCAATAACAGATTATGTTCTATATGGAGATGCAAATCGTGATGGTGATATAACGACAAATGATACAACGATATTGTGGAGATATTTAGAAGGAACAGAAGGTGTAACTCTAGATGCACAAGCATTAAAAAATGCAGATGTAAATAAAGATGGTAATATAAATAGAGAAGATTATCAACTATTATTTATGCGTACAGGAGGTTGGTTTAAAGGTACATTACCAGAAAAACCAATAACAGATTACATTCTTTATGGTGATGTGAACTGTGATGGCTTAGTGGATACATTAGATAGAATGATACTAACAAGATATTTAGATGAGTCTTATGACCAAGAATTAAGTGCACAAGGACTAAAGAATGCAGATGTAAATAACGATGGTAATATTAATGGAGTAGATAGGACATTATTATCAAAAGTAATAGCAAATCATGAAGGATATAAAGACATATTACCTGTACAACCAATAACAGATTATGTACTTTATGGTGACGTAAATTGTGATGGAGAGATTACTCCTCTTGATGCCACTGTACTATGGAATTATATTTTAGGTAATGAGCAATTAAGTACTCAAGGACTAAAAAATGCGGATGTAGATAAAAATGGTAAAGTGAATTATGTTGATGTGGAACTTATAGGAAGAGCAAATTCTGGTGGGTATTATGATGAACAGTTGCCACACGAAGCAATAACAAATCATAAGTTACATTTATATAATAATGAATTAGTTTATGATTTAAATGAAGATAATGAAGCTGTAGTTGTATTTTGGCCAGATAAAACAAAAACAAAATATTTCTTGCCAGAAAAAATAAATGGCTATACTGTTGTTGGAATAGAAGATTTTCCAGGGGTTAAAGGAGCAACATATGTACTACCTTCAACAATAGGAACTATATTAGAAGCAATACAAGAAGGAAATACTATAGTTACAGCAAAAAGAGTAGCAGTTGTTGAAAACTATGCAAAACAACATAGCTTAACATATATAGTGGCAAGCGAAATATTACAAGAAAGACTAGCTAAAATTACATTAGAAAACAATGTTGTAGGTACAGACACAACAGCACTTACTGAAATAGAAATTGCTGCAGGGCTAAAAGTTGTAGTTAAAAATATAGCAGGTGATGTGCTAGTAAATGATGACGTTATGGGAACAGGTACTAAATTACAAGTAGTAGATGCTAATAATAACGTTATATACGAAAAAGCTTTAAGCTTTAATGGAGAAATAAATGGAGATGGTGTTATAGACTTCTTTGATGTAGTTGATCTTATATCTCTAGTTTATGATATGCCACAAGGATATATATGGAATGAAGCAGTAAGAAGCGCAGCTAAATTTGGAGCTGAAGGAGAAGTAGATTTCTTTGATATTACTACACTAATTTCACATATATATGATAACAACTAATAAATTTATATAAATAAAAAAGGAGAAAAGAATGAAAAAATTAATATTAAAAGTTAGCTGTTTATTAATGGTTTGCTTGTTGGTATTAAGTACTGGTGTATTTGCAGCGGATTTAAATGCAAGCGTAAGCAAAACAACAGTAGAACAAGGCCAAAGCTTTACAATATCTGTAAACAGTGGAGCAAAACTTACAGACTTTGAAGTTGCTGCCTCAACAGGTAGTTTGTCACTACCATCAGTTACTTCAAAATATAGTGGAAGTACAACTTCTACAAGTGGTACAAAATCAATAGTAAAACTATTCCAAATTTCTGCACAAGCAGACAAAAAAGTTATATCAGCAGGAACAAATCTTGCTACATTTAAATATGAAGTGCCAAAAACACAAGCTGTGGGAAATATAACAATAACAATTACTCTTAAAGGTGTAGATTCAAACGGTGGAAAAATTACAGCATCTACAACTAAAACAGTAAATGTTGTAAAAGCAAAATCTACAAACAATTACTTAAGTTCATTAAAAGTAGATGGAGCTACAGTTGCAAACTTTAATAAAAACACAACTTCGTACAATCTAGGAACAGTAGAAACAGCTAAAACATCTATTAATATAACAGCAACAGCTGAAGACAGTTCAGCTACAGTATCTGGAACAGGTACAAAAACTCTTAAAGAAGGTAAAAACACATTTACAATAAAAGTAACTGCTGAAAATGGAAGTGCTAAATCATATACACTAACAATAACAAGAACACCAGCACCTAAATCTACAAATAACTACTTAAGTTCATTAAAAGTAGATGGAGCTACAGTTAAAAACTTTGATAAAAATACAACTTCATATAATTTAGGAGAAGTAGAAAGTTCAAAAACTTCTATCAAGATAGCAGCAACAGCTGAAGATGGTAAAGCTACAGTGGCAGGAGCAGGAACAAAAACTCTTAAAGAAGGTAAAAATACATTTACAGTAAAAGTAACTGCTGAAAATGGAAGCGTTAAATCATATACAATAACAGTAACTAGAAAAGTAGCACCAAAATCTACAAACAACTACTTAAGTTCATTAAAAGTAGATGGATCACAAGTTAAAAACTTTAACAAAAATACTACTTCATATAATTTAGGAGAAGTAGAAAATTCTAAAACTTCTATTAAGATAACAGCAACAGCTGCAGATGGTAAAGCTACAGTATCTGGAGCAGGAACAAAAACTCTTAAAGAAGGTAAAAATACATTTGTGGTAAAAGTAACTGCTGAAAATGGAAGTGCAAAAACTTACAATCTAGTTATAACTAGAAAAGCTAAAAAAGTAGAACCAGTAAAATCTGCAAATGCAAATTTAATGGGTATTACAATAAATGGTGTATCTATAGAGAATTTTGTAGCAGGAACAGATACATATAGTTATAAAGTATCAGCTGATACTCAAACTATAGATGTTTCAGCAAGAACAGAAGATACAAAGGCAACAGTAAAAGTTGACAAACCAGATACATTAACTGAAGGAACAAACGTTGTTAAAGTAACGGTTACAGCTGAAAACGGAAGTGTTAAAGAATATATAGTAAATGTAGAAAAAGAAAAAGCACAAGATGTGCCAGCAGTATCTGATAAACCAACAGTTGAACAACCATCAATAGAACAACCTACAGTTGAAGAACCAGCAAAAGAAATGGATTTAACAACAATATGGCCTATAATAATTGTAATAGTTTTAGCAGTTTTAATACTAATAGTAGTAGTAAAAGCTGTACAAAGCAGAAGAAAATAATAACAAATAAAAGAGGACACTTCTATTTGAAGTGCACTCTTTTTATATATTAGTGAAACTTTATAATATATCTACGGTTTAATTTTTTGTTTATACCATTTTATTAATGCGATAAAATGGTATAAATACTATATTTGAACAACTTGTCAATGCTGACAAGTTGTTTGAAAAGTAGTGCAAATATGTATGTTAGGAAATTATAAATTAATGTGAAAATAACAAAATGTTAGTAAAGATTGAATTACTGACGGTAGTAAGCCAATCTTTTACATAGTATGAAAATAGTGAAGAGGTATATATAAACGTTTTATTGATATCAGTAAAACGTTGCAAAATTGACAAAAGCCTCGGAGAAAATTCTCTGAGGCTTTAATATTATTTCAACACATTTTGATTAAGTATAAGTGTGCTATATATAAATAACACATCTTGGTTATTAAAAGTTAGATATTGTTCTAATAAACTAGTTGAAATATATCTTAAGTCTATAAGTGTAATACTGCTATAATTTTCTATTAAAAGTGGTGCTAAACTGCTTCCAAAAGAATCTCTAAATAGTAGCAACTCTTTATTTGTTTTAGCATTTGGATTATCTATTCTAATAAGTGGAGTAGCACCATAAAGATAAGTATCATATCTATCTGCTGAAGTTTCGTTTGTATATACAGGACCAGTTTTTTTGTTCTCGTAGTTATATACTGTAGCATTTAAAATTGTGTCACTTGTTAAAGTATATAATGTATCTGGTTTAACGTTTGTAGCAAGTTGTCCGTAATATGTACCATAGAAATCTCCTAGGCTTCGAATATTATACACTATACCATGTGTAGAGTTTAATTTCATGTTTTGTTCAAGTGTGTTTACAACTTTACTTAAGCTTTCTTGTTTCCAGTGTAGGTCTATTCTATAATAATCTTCTAAAGTTAAATCGTTCCATATATCTATATATGTTAAATTAGTTAGTTTACTATTTGCAGTATTTTTTACTTTATCATAATCTATTTTTAAATGGTCATCGTTTTCCAAGTAGTAGTTTTTATCTGGAATAATAGAATAGTATATATTCATATTTTTATCTTTCAAATACTTGTTATATACATTTGCTATTTTATCCAAAGATTTATTTAGATTAGTTTCATTTAGAGGATAATCCATTTTGTAAATAGCCCCATCTTTTTCAAACAATTTATTGTTATCTTTTTGGTTATATACATTAATATTAAATAAAGATTTAATATCTCTCAAAGTGTCTCTTAGCGCAAATTGGTCTGTTGTATATTTTTCAAATTTATCCATTGCATCTCCGCTTTTTATTGTGTCAAGTGAGATTGTAGGAAACATTTGAAGTGCTCTACGTTCAGATTCAGATATAGTTTTATCTTTGGCTATTAGGTTCATTATGAAAGTAGCAAAGATTATTATAACAAAACTAATGGTTATAACTATGTTTTTTATTTTGTTTTCCATATTCTGCCTCCTAAAACCTAAAGTACAAGAATGGGTTGAACGTACTATCTATAATATAACTTGTTGAAAGTACAAGAACTATTATTAAAAAGATAGGTTCTAACACATTTGTTACTTTCTTTAATTTATCACTAATTGCTAGCGTTTTAGGCAATCTAGTTGAACCAATTATTCCTATCACTAACACCACAAAGAAGCTCTTTAAGTAGTAGATGCTTTCTGGTGATACAAGGGAAGTTGTATTTATACCAACAAGTCCACCTAAGTTTTTAAATATTTCAGTTGTACTAGTTCCACTAAATATTACAAAGCTTACCATCACAATAAATAACACATATATTCTAGATATAATGTTTGGTAGTTTATCTAGTAACTTCTTTAAGAATAATTTTTCTATCATAAGGAGTATTCCAAAGTATAATCCCCATATAATAAAGTTCCACGCGGCACCATGCCAAAGACCAGTTAGTAGCCACACTACCATAATATTTCTAATCCATTTTATTTTGCTTACTCTGTTTCCACCCATAGGGAAGTAGATATAATCTCTAAACCATGTACCAAGAGACATATGCCATCTTCTCCAAAATTCTGTTATGCTTGTTGAAGTATATGGGTAATCGAAGTTTTCTAAGAAATTGAAACCAAACATTTTACCTAAACCAATTGCCATATCTGAGTATCCAGAGAAATCAAAATAGATTTGTAGCATATTAGAAATTCCATACATCCAATAGAATAGAGTAGAGTTATCTGTTGAGCTTAGGAAGTTGTTTGCAAGTTCTCCTAAAATATTTGCAATTAAAACTTTCTTACCAAGACCTACTATAAATCTTCTAACACCATGTGCAAATTTAGCAAAGCTATGTTCGCGTTTTTCTAACTGCTCTTCAATTGTTGTATATCTTACAATTGGTCCAGCTATAAGCTGAGGAAAAAGGGCGATGTATGTAGCAAGTTTAAGTAAACTTTTTTGCACCTTTGCATTTCCGCGATATACGTCAATTATATAGCTCATTAATTGGAATGTATAGAAAGATACTCCTATAGGTAAAGCGACGTAAATAAAGTCGATTTTGCCGCCAATAAACATATTAATATTGTCCATTAGGAAGTTAAAATATTTAAAATATACAAGTATTCCGACACTGGCTACAATGGAAAGTGTTAAAAATGTTTTCTTTTTATCTGGATACTTATCCATAAGTAGTCCAAATATATATGTTAATACAATAGATAGTACCATTATTATTACATAGGTTGGTTCACCATAAAAGTAGAAGAAAAGAGATGCCAAAAGTAGCACTAAATTCTTTGCTTTATTTGGTACTATGTAATATATACCAAGAACTATTGGTAAAAAGTAAAATAAAAAAGCTATGCTTGAAAATACCATAATTTTCTCCTTATATAATAATATCGCCGTATAAAGTCATTATTCGGCGATAATTTTAAATTAATACATATCTGCTGGAAGTTCTACTTCTTGTTCTGTTCTTTCAAACACTTGTCCAATATTTCCTGCTAGAGTTTTGAAACTGTTAAAAACAGATTCTGCAAGGTCAGCTCTTGTCATTACTAAGAAAACAACGTCGCCGCTATTTGTTGCATATAGTTTTTCAGCAGTAACACAAATCCATTTTCTAGTATTTATGTTAGTTTTCATAGTTTCTGCAACTTTGCTTGCATTTACACCAGATTTAACTTTAGCAACTACTAATGAATATGCTTGAGAAGACATCATTGGTTCTGAAACTACAAGATATTCTAGTTCATCACCATTTTCTAAACCTGTCATATAGTTTACAGAATCTTTATCTGTAACATCTATTGGTTGAGACATAACGCCTGGCATTTCATCTGTTACACCAGAGTAGATTGAATCTACAAGTTTAGTTAAATCTTCGGCGCTGTTTATTGCTGGTAGGTTAGAAGCTTCTCCTTTTGTAAAGAACATTACTGCAAGGATTGCAACAACTACAACAGCTACAGCTATTATTATCATTGTTGATTTTTTCATAATATATCCTCCTTAAATTTGATACAGCAACATTATATCATAAATAAACATATATGCAACTATTATTTTTTAATATAGTAAGAGTAGGAAAAATTATGTAATCAATGATATTTGCTTAGATTGACTTGTAAGGCGCACTGTGATATAATATTGCGGATTTTAATGTTTAACTTAGTTTAAATAAAATAAGCGAAATATAATTAAATAAACCGAATAATATAAGGAGGTACTATTATGCGGGATATTTCTAGTAGAGGCTATTTAGAACTTAGAAAAATGGGTATCAATTATATGAGCCTGATGGATCATGGAACTCACATTTATGAAGATTATTTAAAAACATGGGAAGAACTAAGCAGTTTTTTAAAGTTAGGACCACAAGAAATTAGAAATTGGCAGTTAGAACGTATTAAGTATATTGTAGATTATGCGTTTGAAAACATCCCACTATATAATAAAAAATATTCGGAAATAGGTTATGAAAAAGGTGGAATAAAGACATGGGAAGATTTCTTTAAATTACCTTACGTAACAAAGACAGAATTGATTGATGGGTTCCCTGAAGAAATTGTAAAAAATGTATATGATTTTATACTTTCGACGAGAAGCTCCGGCTCTAGTGGTAGATTTGTTACTCTTGCAGTGTCTGAAGAAGCAATATACAAAGACACTTTACAGACTATTAGGCAGTTTTACAACCAATCTGGTGGAAAGTATAACGAAAATGACACTATTTTGTTTATCTATACATGTCCTTGGTGGATAACAGAGATGAACGGAAAATTTGTTCAAGACTTTTTACCAACAACAACCAAGGCAGAGGAAGCAATAGAATATATAAAGGTTCATAGACCTAAGTATATTTCTACATATCCTACATATATAGAAAAAATTGCTTCCACAGGTATTAAGCTGTCGGATTATGGAGTGTGTCTTGTAGTCGTACACTCTGAACAATCTAATGCAATTCAAAGAAGAATGCTTTCAGATATGCTAGGCGTGGAAGTGTTGGACGAATATAGTAGTGAAGAGCTTACTAGAATTGCGCTAGAGTGCCCTAATCATAATTATCATTTGGAGGAAGATGCTTGTTTTATTGAAATTGTTGATGAACAGGGAAACAAGCTTCCGGATGGTGAAGTAGGAATTGTTGTTGGAACTAATTTACTAAATACAGCTACTCCTATAATTCGTTATATTCAGGGTGATCTTGCAAAGATAGAAAACACAAAGAAGTGCACATGTGGGAATAACGGTAGAATTATAGCTGGAGTGCAAGGCAGAAGTATGGATTGTTTTATTACTGAAACAGGTGAGCGTATACCAGCATCTTGTTTTATGGACATAGCGTATAACTGGTTTTTAGACTATGAAATTCCAGTACATAGCTTAAAGTATCAATTTGTACAACATAAAATAGGCGAACTGGATATTTATCTTATCGAAGATAAATATGTTGTTGAATCCTCTATAGTAGAAAAAGCTCTTTATACTTTGGTACCGCAAACTACAGTCATCAATATTCACAAGGTAGATAAACTACCTTATGAAGAAACGTTGAAGTATAAGCCTATGATAAGTTTTGTTGGGAGGTAAACATATGCGAGATTATAATGCTTACGCTGCACAATTAAATTGTCAGTTCCAAGAAGGATTTGACGATGCTCTTAATTTAGTAGAAACCCGTATTAAACAGATTCGTAGCAATACACCCAATTTACCTTTTGATAAGAATAAACTTGCAGAGGTGGAAATAAACAAGTTTTTCCTAAATGGAGAAACAGTTGACCGAGTAATGATTGTTCTTCGCTCCAATGGTTGCAAACACTATAAGACAAATGGCGGTTGCTCGATGTGTGCGCACTTAAATGGCTCTCCGCTTAACGAAACTATTACTCATCAAAATTATGTTGAGCAGTGGGATAGTGTCATTACAGGTGCATTTTTAGAAGACACAGAACACTCTTTTGATCTTAATGATTATCCGGTTGTCTGTGTGTACAATTTGGGAAGCTTGTTAAATTCAGAGGAAATTCAGCTGGATACAGTGAGATATATTTTTAGTTCCTTAAATAAATATAAAGGAATTAAAAAGGTAATTATTGAATCGAGAGCTGAATATGTAACTTTAGAAGTTTTAATGGCAATAAAAGAAGTATATGATGGTATAGTGGAAGTGGGAATAGGTGTAGAGTCTACAAATTATACCATTCGTGAACTTTGTCATCATAAAGCGATACAAGATAAGGCCATTATTGCAACTGCTGTTAATAATCTTCACAAGTGTAATATGAAAGCACTGGCATACGTTAATTTTAAACCTGTATTTTTGACTGAACAGGAAGCTATAGACGATGCTATCAGGACAGCCACAGATTGCATCTTAAAATATAATTTTGATGCAGTATCTATTGAACCTACTTCTTTACAAGAAAATTCGCTAGCTAATCACATGTATAACTTGGGATTGTATCGGGTTCCTTGGCTTTGGAGTTTGAGAGATATCATCCACGGTATTTATGATAATGTACAATATGAAGATATAGATATTCGCTTGGGTGGGTATTTTGATGAACAGGTATTGAGTGGTAGTCAAGGTGTGGGGTTTAGTGGAAGAAACGAAATATTCCCACATATGACTTCAAGTAATTGTTGCCACTGTACTAATAAGGTTGTCGAGGCCATAAAGCGATTTAACATGACTTATAATGTTCAGGATTTGGATGATATTGAAGAATGCCCACATTGTTATAACTTGTGGCTTGATTCTAAGCGAATTCGTGATTCTAGAAGTATTATTCAGAGAATTATGGATGTCCTTAAATAACGAGGAGAGTGACTATGAAGCTTATTTGTAAACTATGTGGAAAGGTATTTGACTATCCTGTAGAGCAAATAACGCATAGGCATAAAGAAGTTGAGCTTGATTTGGTTCCGCCGAACTTTTGGGGGATAAAAGATTACTTGCCTGAGTTTTCTATTGATTTTGGGGACTTCGGACAAGTAATCACCCCTAAAGGGGTGAAAAAATCCACCTTAAGTTCTGGAAACACTCCACTTATTTGCCTAGGTAAAAATATCTATATTAAGGATGAGTCTTTAAATCCAACCGGGAGTTTCAAAGATAGAGGCATGGAAAACCTCATGAACGAAGTTCTTATGCATAAAAAAAATAAGATTGCGGTTGTTTCCTGTGGAAGCGGTGCAATTTCTGTTATTAGATATGCAAAGGAATATGGCATAGAATCTTTAGTATTTGTCCATAAGTCTATAGACGAAAGCAGTAAGAAGCTTATTGCACAGGCAGATGAAGTTTTCTATAGTGAAAATTTTATAAAAAGTTATGAAGACTATATGAAATACTGCCTTGAAAATAATTGTGAAGTGTTTTGGGGATTCTTGAATACTAATATGTCATATATGTTAGGTCTTAGAACTTTAGCGTATGAAATAGTTAGTGATTTAAATGATACGCCGGACATTGTTGTACTCCCTTGTGGTAGTGGAATGAACATAGTTGCTCAAAATCTTGCATTTAAAGAAATGTATGAAAGAAAAATTATTTCTAAAATGCCTAAAATTGCAATAGTGGAAATTGAAGGTGGCAATCCTATTGCTCAAGGAGTGGCCAGTCAAAATGATAGTTGGCTACATGTAATAGAAGAACCGGTAGACTCTAAAACCATCATTTCAAATGATACTTGTTTTAATTATAAAAACATTTATCAAATAGTAGAACGCGGAGAGGGATTTTTTGTTTCAGTAAGTGATAGAGAAATTGATAACTTTATTTCCCAAAATCCAGAGTACGCTGAAAAGTATGACTACACATCGCTTGCTGTTATGCCTGTTATTAACAGATTAATGGAAGGTCATATAGATGAAAAGATGGTGGCTATTATTACATGTAAAAACAGAAATGGAGGAATTATTGATGAATGAGCATAATGATAAACTTACCATGTCTGAATATTTTGATATCGGTCTTGAACGGAAAGCACTTTTAATGGACGCATCTAATCTGGATTGGTTTACATTTCCGCTGTTTTCCTGTATAAGGAAAGAGATATACAGAACATTAGAAGATCCTAATGAAGATATGGACTGGGGATATTCTTATCCCGGAGGGAAGAGTAAATTAAGAGAACTTATTGCCCTTCACGAATCTTATATTGAGCAACAAGAAATAACTGCATCCGATGTGGTAGTAGGTGGTAATGGTACAACAGGCACATTGAATTTTATTGCTCAAATTATTGCTAAAGAGAATAATTTTGCTCAAGACACAGAAATTATTTATCCCGTACCAGCATATGCAGGACTTATGAAAAGTCTTACATTTTATGGTCTTGTGCCACGTGTTGTTTTAATGGACAAGGAAAACGACTATAAAATGAGACTTGAAGATGTAGAAAAAGCATATACCGAAAAAACGGTTGCACTTCTTATTACTAATCCTGCTAATCCTGCATGTAAGTTTATTGATGAAGATGAGTTAAAGAAAATAGTGGACTTTTGTATAGAGCGTGACATATATATTGTATATGATGCAATCTTTGAAGAAGCTCCAATGTTTTGTAATAAACGAGTAAATATCTTTAAGCTTGCAAACAATTATCCTAAACTAATTAAAATAAAGGGATTTAGCAAGGACATTCCTCAGCTTAGCGATTTAAGATGTGGCTGGACTGTCTGTAAGAACCCTCAATTTATTGAGAGACTTTTGGAATTAGGTGAAGCTACAAATTACTCCAATTCAACATTTTTAGAAGCTTTGGGAATTGTTGAAATGACTCAAAGGGTCAACGTGGATAGAGGGGATACTACATTGGAAACGCTGGAATACATTATGGAGAAAAAACAGTATCATAAACAGGTCATAGATTTGTTTGAAGCTGCATATAAGTACCTAAATGAAAAAAGTACAGTTGTTGAAAACGTAGTTTATCCTGATGCTGGCAATATAATGCATATTACTTTAAGAAGAGAACAATGCAATACTAGAGGAGTTTTTACATCTCATGAACTGTTTGTATATATTCTTGAAAAGGAGAATATTTTAGTTACTCCCGGCCATGTATTTGGTCTACCATTAGAGGATTTAAGCTTTAGAGTGACTATTTCAAGAAGCTATGAACAGTTTATGGATGGACTTAAAAGAATTATTAAATTGTTTGAGGAGAGTTAATCATGCAAAAGACTTTTCTTAACCTTAATTCCAACGAACAGAAAGCAGATTTTTGTTTTATAGGCATTGAATGTTGTAGTGCAGAGTATCTTTCGGGAGTCGAATGTGCAGCAAATAATGTGAGAAATCTGTCCCAAAGGTATGCAAATGCAGATGGGAGTCATCTTCCGCTTAAAGTCTACAATGCAGAACAAGGCTTTATCCTAAATAAAATTGTAGCCTTCGATGCTGGAAATGTAACAGCTAATTTGAGTGAACTCGAAGATAAATTGGCGAACATTAAACTTGAAAGCGGCTGTGTTCCAATTTTTGTTGGTGGAGACCATAGTGTAAGTTATCCAATTGTAAAGAACATCTTAAATTCACATGATGACATTGTCATTATTCAGTTTGATGCTCATAGCGATTATATTGATGAGTATTATGAATATCCGCATGGCTCTGTGATGAATGAGATTTCTAAATTAGATAAAGTGGAGAAAATAATGCATTTCGGTCTTAGAGGTAATTTAAACTCTGGTCCCGCTATCAAACAAACTGTTGCTGATGGGAATATGGTGATCCTGTATAAAGATATATCTTCTAGTCTTAACTATGTTTTAGAACAAGTAAAAGGCAAGAAAGTATATATCTCTTTCGATATGGATTTCCTTAATCCTGCAGTTGCACCTGCTACGAATTGTCCAGAACCAGGAGGCCCCTCATATGAAGAAACACTAGAATATCTAAAAAATATAATTTCTTATGCAAAAGAGGTTGTAGGAATGGATATTGTAGAGTATAATCCTTTATGTGAGGGTGCTACTATTACGGGACTAGTAGTAGTAAACATCATAATGGAGTGCATGCATTATATACACTCGAAAAAGTAGAAAGGAGAAACTGTAATGTTAGATCTTGAAATTAGTAATGTTACTTTAAATTACGGGTTTAAGAATGTACTTGATGGAGTAACATTTCAAGTAAACAGTGGAGATAAGGTTGCTATTATTGGTGGTAACGGAGCTGGCAAAACTTCTATATTCAACATTATAGCCGGAATTGAAACTCCTTCTAGCGGTACTGTTAGCAAAAGAAGAAATGCTACTGTAGGATTTTTGACACAAATAGCACCTGAACAAGAACGTGGTGTAACTGTAAGAGATTTTTTAAGAACAGCGTTTGGCGAAATCTCAAATATTCAGGCTAGAATATCTGAACTTGAAAAGAAAATGGCAGATAGTGATATATCTGAAGAAGAGTTAAATAAAGTCCTTAATTCTTATGGCAAAGCTCAGGATATGTTTATGAACATGGGTGGTTATGAAGTAGAAGCTAATATTGAAAAAATGGCAGCTAACTTGAAAATTACTGAGTTTTTAGACCAAGAGTATATGTCTTTGAGTGGAGGACAAAAGACAATTTGTTGTTTGACCCGCCTCTTACTGAATGAACCAGATATTCTTCTTTTAGATGAGCCAACAAATCACCTGGATATTCCTACACTGGTATGGCTGGAAAATTTCATTAAATCATATACAGGTTCTGTAATTTTGATTTCTCATGATAGATACTTTTTGGATAAGACTATAGGAAAAGTATTTGCAATTTCTGATGGAAAAGTAAAGGCATATGTTGGAAATTATACCAAGTATGTTGAAGCGTATAAGGCTGAACGTGAACTTCAGGAGCAGGCTTACGTTACTCAACAAAAGAAAATTGCAGATATGGAAGAAACTATTCGTAAGAATAGAAGTTGGGGTGCTCAAAGTTCAGAAAAAGCATATAGGGTTGCTAAACAGCTTGAAAGACGTATTGAAGAAATGGATAAAGTAGATAGACCTAAAGTGGCCAAAGATATGGCGCTCACATTTAACCAAGAGGCAAGGTCTGGAAAAAAAGTCTTGAAAATTCAAGATTTAAGTTTTGCTTACGATGATGACGTCATAATTTGTGGAGCTGACTTAGAACTTAAATACCAAGACAAGGTTTGCTTAATTGGTAAAAATGGGTCTGGAAAAACTACTGTGTTGAAAATTGTATTAGGAATGCTTGAAGGGTATGAAGGTATAGTGGAATTAGGAAGCAATGTAAAAATTGGCTATCTACCACAACATGTTCAGTTCGAAGATGAGAGCATTACTATACTTGAAGAGTTTCAACGTCATTTCAGTGGAACAACAACCAAAGCTTATTCTGTACTTGCATCATTCCATTTTTATGGTGAAGAGGTACACAAACGCATTTCTGCATTATCTGGCGGAGAGAAGGTTAAACTTAAATTTGCAGAGTTAGTGCAAGATGGTGTAAATTTCCTTGTTCTTGATGAGCCTACAAACCATCTCGACGTAAAAAATCGTGAAGTGTTAGAAGAGGCTTTGAATGAATTTGTTGGTACACTTCTCTTTGTTTCTCATGACCGTTATTTTATTAATAAAGTAGCTAATAAGGTTGTGGAATTGGAGGAGGGTAAGTTTGTAACCTACATGGGAGATTATGACTATTACTATGAGCACAAAAAACACGACTAAGACCTGTACGAATTAAAAATAATAAACGAAAGACAGTGGCATACTAAAAAACAAAATGTATGTCACTGTCGAAGGTTTATTAATCAAGTGGAGGTAATATTATGAATGAAAAAATGAAACGGCATATATGCGATATTTTTTCCAGCAATCAAGAAGTAATCGCTAACCCTACTTGTTATGTATATGATTTAGAAGAAGTTTCCAAAAGGATTGATGAAATTTACAATTATAAGCTTAACAATGTTACGCTATATTATGCGATGAAAGCAAATCCTAATCATGCAGTGTTAAAGCATATTATGGCTAATAATGGTGTTGCTGGTATTGAAATTGCATCTATTGGTGAACTTGAAAAGGCAAGGGCAGCTGGACTTAAAGATGATTCTAAAGTGCTTTTTACAGGGCCTGGCAAAACTGAATCTGAATTAACAGAAGCAGTTAAGAGCGGACTAAGATTTATCAACGTTGAATCGGTTGTAGAAGCAATTAGAATAAATAGGATTGCTGAAATGCTTGGCATAGATAAGGTAAATATTCTCGTTAGAGTAAATATCAATTATTATTTGGATGGTGCATCTGAATATATGGCTGGTATGTCTACAAAGATGGGAATTGACCAAGCTAAGTTCTACGAAGATATTAAGCTCATTAACGATTTGAAACACTTGTGTGTTAAAGGATTTCATGTTTTTGCAGCAGATGGCGTACTAGACTATAATATTCTCATTAAATATGCGGACTATGTTTTTGATTTTGTCAATCAGGCTGAAAATAGAGTTGGTAAGGTAGAGGTAATTGACTTTGGTGGTGGATTTGGAATTGATTATACTAAAGCCGGACGCCATTTTGATACAAAAGCATATTTTAAAGCTTTAGATACATTGATTACAAAATATTCTTTCGAAAACAAAGAAATTATTTTGGAACTTGGCAAGTTTATTGTGGGAAGCGCTGGATATTATGCTACGCGTATTGTGGACATCAAAGAGTGTAAGGGAATGAAACATATAGTGACCGCAGGTGGTGTTAATCATATGCGACTTCCTATTGCTACAGATAGAAAGCATCCGGTATACATTATTAACACTAATACTCCTAAGCTTTATGAAGCGCAACTTGAAGTAAACAATGAGACTGTAGATATTGAAGGTCCGCTTTGCATGACAGAAGACAAGATATCTTGGGATGAATTTATAGAGCATGCAGAGATTGGAGATATTGTAGTGCTTACTCAATCGGGAGCATATTGCTATAGTGCATCGACGTTGTGGTTCTTAAGCCATGAAATGCCTCTTGAAATTATCGTAGAGTAAAAAATAAAAAGAAAACCTGTTAAATTTAACGGGTTTTCTTTTTTGCCAAATGGAATGTTTTTTAGGTGTTATTAGGTTGATTTGTACCACACTTTATTGTATAATAGCCTCATAAATAGGAGGAACAATATGGAGTGGAATCAGATGATACCTGAATTGGACGTTTTTGATTTAGAGAAAAGCTTAAACTTTTATACAAAGCTTATAGGATTTGAAATAGTATACACAAGAGAAGAGGATAGGTTTGCTTTTCTTCAAATGGAACGAGTTCAATTAATGATACAAGAATTAGATTTGGAAAATAATAAATGGCAAGTAGCAAAACTAGAGTATCCTTTAGGCAATGGTATAAATTTTCAAATAGATGTAACTAATATAGATGAAATATATAGCAGATTAAAAGAAAACAATTATACAATTTTTGTAGAAATGGAAGAACATTGGTATAGAAAAGATAATGTTCTAATGGGCTGTAAAGAATTTTTAGTGCAAGACCCAAATGGTTATGTATTAAGATTTAGTGAGGACTTAGAAGATAGAGAGATACAAGATGATGCGACTAATAATTTGTAATATGCATATAATCAAAAATATTCACTAGAAGATTTACTTCTAGTGAATATTTTTATGCTAACGTTACTTAGTAGTGTTAGTGTATACTAAAGAAATAATATCTTGTGGCAAGTCACATTCAATTTGCATTGGGAGTTTAGTTACGGGATGAACAAATTTTACTTTATATGCATGTAGAGCTTGTCTATTAATTAAACTAGAAGACTTTCCATATAATGTATCACCAAGGATTGGGTGACCAATGTAATTTGTGTGTACGCGTATTTGATGAGTTCTACCAGTTTTTAATTTGCATTTAATTAATGAGTAGTTTTCATATGTATCTAGCAGCTCAATATCTGTTTCGGCATAATCTCCGTCACCTCTTACACATCTTTCAATAATACTATTATCTTTTCTTGCAATAGGGGCTATTATATTTTTTTTATCTTTAGTAACAATACCATCAACTAAAGCAAGATATTCTTTTTCAAATTTATTTGTTTTCATCTGTTTAATTAAGCATTCCTGTATATATTCATTTTTAGCAAATAACACAATTCCAGATGTATCTTTGTCTAGACGGTTTATAGGGCGGATTTTTCTTTTAAGCCCTATAGAGTCAAAGTAATATTTAACACCATTAGATAAACTATCTTCATAATGATTAAGTGATGGGTGAACAGGTATGTTGGGACCTTTATTTACAATAAGCAATCCATCATCTTCATATAGAATATCCAAATCCATTTTTGTAGGCAAAATATTATCACATTCTTCTTCAAAAGATATATCTATAGACACCATGTCATTTATATTTAGTTCATGATGAATATATGTAGGAATACCATTTAAATATATTTGATTTGCTCTTTTAAGTCTTAGTATTAATCTGTTAGATAAGTTGAATTCATTTATTAATACTTGACGTATATTTGTATATTTGGTTAATTCATTTACTTTATATTCTAATTTCATAATAATTAAAGTATACAAGGGGAAGGGGAGTTTGTCAAATTTGGGGGAGTTTTAACAAATTAAATAGTGATAGCAATATACATAAAACGACAAAATTCGACAAAAGGTAGATATATAATATAGTTGTGAAAGGGTATATGGTGAATTTATGAAAAAGAGAATAGCTATTATATTAACAACATTATTAATTGCATGCAATGGTGTTTTTGCTCATCCTGGGAGAACTGATTCTAATGGTTGTCACACATGCAGAACAAACTGTTCAAAGTATGGTCTAAAAACAGGCGAGTATCATTGCCATGATGGAAGTTCAAGTGAAAAGACAACAACGTCAAATAAATCAAATACAAAAACGTCCACAACTAAGAAATCAACATCAACAACTACTAATACAAAAACTACAACTAAAAATTCTACATCATCAACTAACAATACAAAGAAAACAACAGTTACTAAAAGTTCAGATAATTCGTTAAAAAGTATTGAAATAGACGGAAAGAAAATAGATTTGGATAAACTAGAATATACAACGTATAATCAAAGTATAACTTTATATGTAACAGCAAAGCATTCTGCAGCTAAAGTAGATTATGAAAAACAAATAGATTTAGAGATTGGTGAAAATAAAATAAATATTGAAGTTACGGCAGAAGATGGAATAAAGAAAACATATACGGTTGTTGTTATTCGTGAAGAGGAACAAGTTGTTATAACTTCTAGTAATAATGTTGAAAATGTTATATATGAAGAAGATATAATAGGAAGTAAAAATGATACACCTACTGAGCTAACTGTACAAAATCCTGTGTTAGAACAAACCAAGCAGGATGATATAGGTTTGGGTGATTTGTTAATAACAAGTGGTGTTTGTGGACTAGGATATCTAGGATATAAAAAATATAAGAAGAAAAAGAAATAAAAACAATGAAATATATAATACAGGTAATTTATTGATTGTTTGGTAATATATATTTACAATTTTTGACTAGTATGGTATACTAATACTGTGGCATCTCAATTCGTCCATTCGCGTGATGCTACCGAAGAAATTATAATAAAGAATGTTGAGAATCTTTCTTTATGAATGGCAAAATTTAACCATTGCAAAATTATGGTTGTTTTTGCTTTGTCATAGAAGGGAGGTTCTTTTAGTATATATACAACCAAATAGAATTAAAAAGGAGAAATTAAAATGCAAGAAAGTGAATTAAAATATTATGACAGAATAGGAAATTGGGATTTTAGTCAGATAAAGTACAAAACAGAGAGTCTAATAGATTGGGAATTTTATGAAAAAATAAGAGAAAACTCTGATGAGAATTCATTGTGTTTAGACCTAGGAACTGGTGGCGGAGAAAGGGTATTAAAAGAATATCCTTCTGTTGGAATGGTAATAGGAACAGATTTATCAGAAGAAATGATAAAAACAGCAAGAGAAAACTTAAAAGGCCATTCAAAGAAAAATGTAAGATTTGTTGTAATGAACAACAAGGAGATGACTTTTCCAAAAGAAACATTTGATTTAATATCTGCAAGACACACAATAATAAATGCAAAACAAATTTATGACTGTTTAGTGCCAGGTGGAACTGTTATTATAGAGGGAATAGACAGAAAAGACTGTTGGGATTTAAAGGAACTATTTGGAAGAGGCCAAGCTTACCTAGATGAAATATCTATAGCAGACAAAGATTATGAAGATTTAAAACAAGCAGGTTTTAAAGAGATGCAAAGAGTTGAAATATTAGAAAATGAATACTATGAAACACCTGATGATTTAATGGCACTTCTTTTAAAAACACCAATATTAGATGATTTTTCTGAAATAAATTATGTGGAATTTCAACACAGAACTATAGTTGAAAAGGATTTGTTTGATGAATATGTGAAAAAGAATACTACAGAAAAAGGAATATTGTTAAAAAGAGTTTTGTACGGAATTGTAGCTAAAAAGTAAAAAGAACCACCTATAGGGTGGTTCTTTTGTGTATTAATGAAAATGTTATACAATGTATAAAAATGTGTAAATAAGCTTGTAAAACGAGATACTTAAATTTATTGCTAAATTTTACTTTTTGTGATATATATAATTATATAATATAGGAGAAAAATACATGAAAAGATATATTAAAGAGACAATAATATTGATACTTCAAATGTTTATGTTTTATATATTTCCATTGTTTGCTGGTCCAACAGATGCAATGGGAATGGTAGTATTAATATGGCTTTCTACAATAATACTTTCTATGGTAATGACAGCTATATCTTGCGAAAAAATAAAATATGTATATCCAGTAATAATCGCAATACTTTTTATACCATCTGTGTTTATATATTATAACGAATCTGCGCTTGTACATTCATTATGGTATTTATGTTCAGGATATATTGGATGTATAATGGGTTTAGTAATATATAAATTAACAAATAGGGGGTAAATATATGAGTTTAATTAGTGCAATGATAAAAACATATAAAGCAAACAATATGGATGAAAAGGAACTAAAGAAACTTCAAGAAAAAAGGCTTAATAAAATAGTAAAATATGCAAGGGAAAACAGTGTATATTTTAATGAGCTATATAAAGGTATAGAGGATAACTTTAAGTTAGAAGATTTACCTGTAACAAATAAGATAGATATGATGAAGTGTTTTGACACATGGGTTACAGATAAGAATATTAATATGAATAGGATAGAGGAATATACTAAAAATCTAGACAACGTAGGGCGTATGTTAGATAACAAATATTTAATATTTAAAACTTCAGGCTCTACAGGAAATCCAGCTACTATCCTTTACGATAAGCAAAATATAGACGTAGCATCTGCTGTTGCTGCTTTTAGAACATTTGCAAGAAAACAAGATTTTGATGCATTTATGAAAAATGGAAAGAAAACAGCAGGTGTATTTGCAAACTATGGCTTTTATTTAGCATGTGGAATGTCTAGATATTTACAGTTACAAATGCCTAGAAAGAAAAATAAAATAACTATTGATGTAAATGAAAAGGAACAAGAAATTATACGTAGTCTGAATGAATTTAACCCAGCAATGCTTAGTGGCTATCCATCAAATCTTGCTGTACTTGCAGATTATGATGAGCTTAAAATTAAACCTAATGTAGTAATTACAGGTGGAGAACTTTTAACGGATGAGATTAGAAATAAGCTTGTAAATAAATTTGGCTGTTATGTTCAAACACATTATTCTTGTACAGAAGCAGGAGAAATTGCTTGTGAATGTGAAGAGAAACATTTACATATAAATGAAGATTGGGTAATAGTGGAACCAGTGGATAAAAACAATAATCCAGTGCCATATGGTACACTTTCAGATAAGGTTTTAATTACAAATCTTTCAAATTATATTCAACCATTTATACGTTATGAATTAACAGATAGAGTTATCCTTCATAATGAAAAATGTAAATGTGGTAAAAATACTCGTTGGTTAGAAATAGAAGGGCGTACAGATGATATTCTAGAATTTGCCAATGGAATACTTATAGCACCTATGTCTTTTTATAAACTATTACAAGAAGTAAAAGAGATTAAAAGATTTCAGTTAGTTCAAAAGGCACAAGATAAACTAGAATTAAGAATAGTGGCTGAGGATAGAGAACAAGCCTTTAGCAATGCTAGGGACAAGCTACAAGAGTTTCTAAACAGCAAAGGAGTTCAAAATGTAGAGATAACACTTTCAGATAAATCGCCACAGGCCAATAAAATAAGTGGTAAGTTTAATCATGTGTATAGGGAAATGGAATAAGGAAAAAGAGGAAAACAAAAAACGCAATAATAAAGAGGTACAAATATATGAAAAAAGTAATATGTATAATATTGCTAGTTATAATAGTGATAGGAGTGGTATTAGTGTTAAGTATGAAAGATAACAATCAAGAAAACAAACAACCAATAAGATATGTATCTATGGATGAAATAAAAGAGATAATGAATGAAAATATGGATTATATAATTTTAGATGCAAGAACAATAGAAGAATACAACGAAGGGCATATACCTAATGCAATATGTATTCCAAATGAAACAATAGATGAAAGTGTAATAACTAAGCTACCAAGAAAAGACCAATTAATTTTAATCTACTGTAGAAGCGGCAACAGAAGTAAACAAGCTGCAACAAAACTTGCTAATCTAGGATACACAAATCTAGTAGAGTTTGGTGGTATTATAGACTGGGATGGGGAAATAGAGAGGTAATATAGACATAATGCATTTAATATTTCAAAACCAAATAAGAAATGAAAACTAGAAGAACTATTTGTAGTACAGACGTCATACAAATAGCTCTTTTGTTGTACGCGTTAAAAGTTCTACTTCTAAATAGCTCACTTGAGAGACAAAATTCGACAGAGTATTATTGAATTTTTCAAGAAAATCTTGATATAAAATATCAAAAATGATAGAATGTTCATGAGACAAAAGAAAGTAAAATGGAGGTCAATATATGACAGTAAGTTACGATAAACTATGGAAGCTTATGATAGATAAAAAGATAAATAAAACGCAACTATCAGAAAAAGCGGGGATAACTACAAATGAAATGGCTAAAATGGGAAAAGATGAAATGGTAAAAATGGAGACCTTAGTTAAGATTTGTGAAGTCTTCAATTGTAAGTTGGATGAAGTTGTTGAGATAAAAAATAACAATTAGGGGGAATATATGAGATACATAGGAAATAAGACAAAATTACTAAATGAATTAGATAATTTTATAAGAGAAAATATTCCGTATAAAAAAGGAATGAAATTTTGTGATTTGTTTTCAGGAACTTGTACAGTAGGAGATTATTTTAAAGATAGATATGAAGTAATAGCAAATGATACATTATATTTTTCATATGTTATTGCTAATGGAAAATTAAAATATAATAAAGATACATTTTTTAAAACATTAGGCTTTGATCCGTTTGAATATTTTAATAATGCAAATATTGAAAACTATAAAGAAGGTTTTTGTTATAATAACTTTGCACCAGAAGTTTCAGGAAGACAATATTTTTCAGATGAAAATGCAAAGATGATAGATTTTATTAGAAATACAATAGATATATGGTTTGATGAAAAAAGAATAGATGAAAATGAAAAATATTACTTAATAGGAAGCTTATTAGAAAGTGTAAGTAAAGTTTCAAATGTTGCAGGTGTATATTCGGCTTATTTAAAAATATGGGATCCAAGAGCAACTAAAAGAATGGAATATATACCATTAGAAACATTTGGAGGTGCTAAATTCCAAAATGAGGTTTATATTGAAGATGTAAATGAATTAATTAAAAAGATTGATGGCGATATATTGTATTTAGATCCACCATATACACCTACCCAATATATAAGTCAATATCATGTTTTAGAAACAATTGCAAGAAATGATAATCCAGAAACTCATGGAGTGGGAGCACATAGAGACAATGGAAATCAGATATCAAAATGGTGTAAAAAAGGTTTAGTTCAAGAAGAATTTGAAAGATTAATAGCAAATGCTAATTTTAAATACATATTATTTAGTTATAGTGATGCAGGAATAATGTCAAAAGAATTTATAGAAAAAGTTATGAAAAGATATGCTAAAGACGGAACATATATATTTAAAAAAATAGATTTTGTTAAATATAAAAGCACTAGAGCAGTAAATAGAGAAATAAAAGATAATACTAAGGATAAAAAGCATTATGAGTGGTTGTTTTTTATAGAAAAAAGAAAAGATCCATTGTATATCTCGCCTTTGAACTATATTGGTGGAAAATGGGAAGTGTTACCGTTAATAAAAAATAATATGCCGAGAAGGATAGGAACTTTTTATGATTTATTTGGCGGCGGAGGAACAGTTGCAATTAATATGGAAGCTGAAAAAGTAGTATATAATGATATTAATTGGGTAGTTAGAGATTTATTAGAAAAATTAACACATGATGATTTTATTGATACATATCAATATATAGAAAAAACTATAAAAAAATATGGTTTAGAAAAGGCTAACAAAGAGGCGTATATTAATTTTAGAAATAAATATAATGAGATAGAAAAAGGGAGCAGAAACCCATTGGATTTATATTTGTTAATATGTTTTGGCTTTGAACATCAAATAAGGTTTAATAGCAAATTAGAATTTAATAATCCTTGTGGCAACTCAGGATACAATCAAGAAATGCTTGAAAAATTAGTTTCATATTCAAATAGAACAAAGGGAATGAATATCGTATTTAAATCAATGGATTATAAATCGTTTGAAGAAGATATTAATAAGAATGATTTTGTATATTGCGATCCACCATACTTAAATTCTTGCGGAGCATATAATGATGGAAAAAGAGGTTTTAATGGTTGGGATCAAAAACAAGAAAAAGAGCTATTTGATTTTTTAGATAGATTAAATGATAAAAAAGTTAAATTCATGCTATCTAATATGTTAATTAGAACTGAAGAGGATGATACAACATTAGTAAAATGGGCTAATGATAAAAAATATACAATAATAAAAAATGATAAAATAACAAGGAGAAACAGACAAGATAGACAAGAAATTATTGTTATTAATTATTAGGGGGAGTTATGAATATAAAAGTAAAAATTTATAGTTGTTATCAAAGGACATATTTACCTATATGTAACCGTATTTTAAATTTATTATATGGGGAGAGTCTTGATTTAAGTAATGTGGTTATAGAAGTTGAAGATACATCTGAAAATAATACCAAAAATATTCAGTCACAAAGAAGAGTAAATGAAAATTCTATATATAAAGGCAGAATAATAAGAATATATGAGGATGATATACTTAAGCATATTATTGGCTTGAGCAATACGAATTATGATGAAGATAGAGAATATGAGTTTATAAATGGTAATTCTAATAAAGAAATTTCAATGTATGGTAAGGATAATTATCATGCAAATACTTATTTAAAACAAGGAATAAATCAAATATTTAAATTTTATTTTGAAAATAATGAAACAGCTGACTTAAGTTTTTATCTATTAGATACTGACAAAAGTGTAAATTATCCTAATAATTTATATAATTCTTTATCGTACAGAGAATTAGAAACAATAGGTTTTAAAGTTTTAAATACTGAGGATATTAATTTTTCAGAATATGAAGAAAAGTGTAATAGCAATATTAATCGTAGCAATTTGAAATTTGCATCTTTTAATAAATATTTAAGAGATATTGCATACATATCAGATAGAAATACAGGAAATGTTCCTTCGTTTTTACAATGTGAAGAAGTTGAAACAATTGATGAAGATGGTAATAGTAGTTATATGACTGAAAAATATACATACACCTTTAAATCTCTTTCTGCTCAACAATATGATAGCCTTTTAAAATGTTGGTGTCTAAAAGTATTAGCAGATAAGGAAAATACCCAAATAGAATTTAGACTAGGTAAACAATATTTTTCATTTGATTCAGAAGAGCAAAGAATTGCAGAAGAATTGTCACAACCAGTAAAAGAAATTTTTGATTTAGCAAATCTTGATATACAGTACTCAACTACAGAAGAATTTATGAATGAAAGAATAAAACAAGATAATACATATCTTAAATATAAAGAAGCAAATGAAATAAGAAATCAACCATTATTTAGAAATAATATTCGTAAAAAAGGTATTCCAACAGAATGTGTTATTTGTGGAGAAGATGATCCAAAACTTCTAGATGCGGCTCATTTGTGGGAAGTTAATCAAATAAAGAATAGTACACTAAGAGAAGTGAATGAATTTATAAGAGTTAATAGTTTAGAAGAGATTATACAATTAAGTAGCGAATTTAGTGGAGAGTTTTTCTACAAAAAATATTATTTGGTTAATTCCGGGGATAATGGAGTTTGGTTATGTAAGAATCATCATAAGCAGTTTGATTTAAACTATTATTGTTTTGAATCTGAATATGGAAAAGTTATTTTGAAATTTGATAATCCAGTGACTGCACTTAAATTTGAAGAAGAATTAAAAAATGAAAGACTTCCACAAGAAATATTAACTAAATTAACAAAGTCTTTCTTATATAAGAGACAATTGGCTTTTAATTTATAAAAGTATATTAGGAATGAGGTTTATTATGAATAATGAAAAATTAAATAGTGTTGTAATGGAATATAAAAAACATATTTCTAGTTTAATAGATGTTGACGAAATTAATGAAAGAAATGAAAGAATGAAATATTACCAAATGTGGACAAAAGAAAGAATAAAGAAAATGACTGTAGATGAATTTGCTGAATTTATAGGTAAACTTTGGTCTATGATTGTTTGGGGAAACAAAAAATATATTGCGGATAAAATTATTGAGATAAATGGTTTTGAGAATATTAAAAATATGATTATTGATTTGTTGTATGGAACAGATTCTATAGAAAAAAGATGGGATAGATTTTATAAAGCAAAAACAAGATTAGGCCCATCTAGTATGAGTGAATTATTAAGCTATATAAATCCAAATGAATATGTTATTTGTAATAAAGTGACTTGTGCTTGTTTTAAGTATTTAGGTGTTGAAAAAGTACCTACGCACAATTACCAATATACGGGAGCTAACTATAAAAGATTATGTGATATAGGAAAACAAATACAACAAGAAATGGTTAATGAAGGAATAGCTAATGTTAATCTTTTGATAGTAGACTATATGTTTTGGGATGTTGTGTATCCAATGTCTAAAAAAGAAGTAGTACAGGTTGTCGAAGAAGAGCTTCAGATAGAAAAAGATACAAAGCAATTTATACATAATGATATTATCAATCAAATTGTAGAAATAGGACAATGGCTTGGGTTTGAAAGTAAATCAGAAGTAAAAATCGCAGATGGGGCTATAGTGGATGCTATATGGCAAGCACAAATAGGTAACATGGGTAAGGTTATATATGCATTTGAAGTGCAAACACATGGAAGTATAGATAGTCTAATACTAAATTTGCAAAAAGCAACTAATAATTTTGCTGTACAAGCTATAGTTGCTGTATCTGATGAAAAGCAAATAGAAAAGATAAAGAAAGAAGCTAAAGGAATTAGAGATATAGAGACTAAGTTAAAAACTTGGGATTATACAGAAGTAATGGAAATGCACGACTGTTTAGAAAGATCTAATGAGATAATAAACAATTTAGGACTTGTTCCAGACAGTTTTATATAAATAACAAATGAAAAGCAAGATATGAATGTAGTGTATACAGGCTTACCTTGCTTTTATAATATATTTCGACAGGATTCGACACGATGTTTAATAGTAAAATATTATACTATAGTTATATAAACGAGGAGGTAATAATGGAAGAAGAAATAATAAATAAAGAAAAAGAATATAGGAAAATTTTCATGTATCAAAAAAGATGGGCGAAGCACTGGACAACATCAACTGCACATAGGGCCCATTCTAGTACAGGATTTATGACGGAAGCAGCATATAAAACATTAGAAGCAATAAATGAGATAGAAACTAAAGAGGTATGCAATTATGAAAAGTTATGTAAGCTAATGGGATTTTATATAAAAAAGAATGAGGAAGAAGAAAAAGTAAATAATAGGATGTATAATTGTTATTATTTTAATTGTTGTCAATATTTAAAACGAGAAATGAATAAGGTTGAACATGGTAATAAGGCTACCATATATAAAATGCCAAGAGCTTAATTTGTAGAAAATGCTAGCATTGTTATTAATAGAAAGGAAGATAAACAAATGTTGGACAAACATAATTTTATGTCATTAGAACAGATAAAGGGAAAGTTTGAATATACAAAAGATTTAATAGGAACGAATTTAGTGTTTGTAATTGCTCGCGTTTATGATTGGTATGATGAAATTATTAGATTGAATGGAAAGGGAAAAATAAATAATGGATATTTATTTTTTGAAATAAATAATGGACTTAAAACAGGATTATATGAAATACTTGCTATTAAAGATGAAAGTGGCAGAGTTTTATATGGAGATGAAAATAATAATACAAATCCAATAGAAGCGTTTTTTATAAATAATGATAAAGAATTAGATGTGATTAGTATATGTAAAAAAATACATTTAAATCGTGAAAGCTATTTTGCAAAAGAAAAGTATATATGTGCAAAAAATAAAGCTATTCCATTCGACGTTTTTGTTTTCTGTAAAAACATCAAAATAGATGTTAATGCTCAGTACGAAGATATTGAAATCTATCCATATGAATATTTGAAATTAACGAGTGAAGTTGATTATATCAATTCGTTTTTTAAAAATAAGATTGGCATTGATTTGACTGTACATTCTGAAAAATATGAACATGATATTCCTTCGGCTGTTTTTCACATGAGAAATATAATGGCTATAGATTACGAGCAAGCTAAAAACTATGCGTTGAGAAAAGCTAATATGCTAAATAGTATATATACCACCTTGTTAGGGAGCCACGGAACTTGCTTTGCAGTTGTAACATTAAATAAAATAGAAAAGATGTCTCAAATATCAATAATGGATACAAGATATAAAGGAAATTTATTACTGTGGGCTGAAAATGGATTTAATATTAGAGAATACTATAAATATTTGAATAAGGACAATGGGTATTTAGAAGTATATATGAAATTGTTGACCGAAGCAAGAAAAGAAGAAGATAGAATGTTACAATATTATAGATATTGGAATATTTTAGAGGGATTGGCGCTATTGAAAAAATTTGACAGATATAATTTAAAAAGCTGGGACGGAACTATAATATATAATAAAAAGGGGCAGTTGCAAAAAATAGGGGACGATGCTTTGAATAATGTATTTGAACTAGTTAGAATTAATTTTGGTAAATACACAGAAAACAATTTTATAGGTAAAATAGAAAATATTACAACTGTAAGAGAATTTTTGCGAATTTGTCAACAAAGAAGAAATTGCTGTGCGCATAGAGGTGCGTGTTATTTTTACGATAAAGACATTTGCATAGCAACGAAAGATAAAATGGCGAGCTGTAAAAGAAACAATATATTGCATAAGGAAGAAGCAATACAATTCCAAGACAAGATATTAAGAAAGTTACAAGAAATAACTACACAAATTATATTAAAGGAATTGACAAAGAATACAGGTAAAATTACTAAAGAGGAAACAATTGTAGAAAGTTTCTTCGAATAAAGCTAATCAAAAAATATACTTTTTGAAATATGTGTGATATAATATCGCAAAATAAATCAAGGAGTGATTTAATGGGATATATAATATCATTACTGTTGTTTGTTGTTGCAATCTATAAGGCTTCTGGTATAACTGGAGTCATAGATTTCGTTAATATGGTTGGAACGAGTATTTGGGAATTATTAAAGAGCTTAAATCATGCTATAGTTCCGTTTAATAATGGAAGTGGCTTGTTGCCACTTGTGCTAATATGTCCTTTAACTGTTATAATAATAAGATGGTTGCTTAACGGCAAAAGGTATGGAAAAAATATAGACACAATTATTGAAAAAACACTGGGTAAAGCGGTAGGAGACATTATTACACCAGTGTTGAATTGGATAAATGGAAGAATATTTAAATAAGGAGTCAACCAATGAATAAATCAAAAGTATACTTTACAGACAAACTAACACCAGAAGCTTTAGTGGAGATGTATAAAGCTGTAGGCAAAGAACTTGCTGGAAATATAGCAGTAAAAGTACATTCTGGAGAAAAAGGAAATCAAAATTATTTAAGACCAGAATTTTTAAAAGAATTAATAGACTATGTAAATGGAACGGTTGTTGAATGTAACACCGCATATAATGGTGCAAGAAATACTACAGATAAGCATATTAAGCTTATGGAAGAACATGAGTGGAGTAAATATTTTAATGTAGACATATTGGATAGTGAAGGGCCGGCTTTAGAATTAGTTATTCCAGACGGTAATGTTATAGACAAAAATTATATGGGTAAGAATGTAGCAAATTATGATTCGATGCTTGTAGTATCACATTTTAAAGGTCATCCTATGGGGGGATATGGTGGAGCATTAAAACAATTATCTATAGGATGTGCATCTGCATCGGGTAAAGCGTGGATACATTCAGCAGGTGTAACCCAAAAAGTAAGTGAAGTGTGGAAAAATGCTGCTCCACAAGATAAATTTTTAGAAGCAATGGCAGAAAGTGCAAGCTCTGTTGTAGAATACTTTAAAGGAAATATTGTATATATAAATATAATGTGTAATATGTCAGTAGATTGTGATTGTTGTGGAACCGCAGAAGATCCTTGTATGAAAGATATAGGTATTCTTGCATCAACAGACCCTATAGCAATAGATATGGCATGTATAGATTTAGTAAAAGCATCTGAAGATATTGGAAAAGAACATTTACTAGAAAGAATTAATTCAAGACATGGAACCCATACAATAGATGTAGCAGATAAGCTTGGTTTTGGAACTAAAGAATATGAATTAATAAAGATATAATTAAAATAGATATATTTGGTAAAGGCTAAATATATCTATTTTATATCTTTTGCATTTCGACACAAATCGACAAAAAAGAACAGCGATTTAATATATAATACCAAGAGAGGGAGGTATTATGAGAAAATTATTTAAAGATTTTTTAGAAGAAAATTTAACTGCAGAAGCTTTAAATGAACCATTTGATTACAAATTTAATTTAGATTCTACAGAAGAAGAATTTTTTAAAGAGTATAAAAAGTTTTTGCACATAATAAGTAACTTTTTTTATTGGAAAGATAGATTGGTAACAATAATAAATAGTTATGAAATAAAAATTCCCAAAACAGATTTGGAGCAAATGTTTAAATTATATAATTATGCTAAGCTTAAAGGTAATAAGGTAGTAGAAAGGGTAATTATAGAGTTTCTATATACATATTATTGGGGAATAATAAGCAAAGATTATAGGAAGAATAAGAATGAAGCCGAACAAGCAGAAAGTGATTTTAAACAATTATTAAATGAATTTTCTTTGAAAAAGGATTTTTTTACTACAATTGTAAACGAATTATATGAATTTTATAAGGAATTAATAGAATATGGAATAAGAAAAGAGATATATATACAAGGCGATTTGATTGAACGTATATTCAATAATATGGAGAAACAGAAGGAAAAATATAATAAACTTATAGAATTATTTATAACAAATAAGAAACATATAGCACACATTATTAATAGAGATAATGAAAAAGAAAAACATATAGACGTATACATAGAATATATTATGAATTCATTAGAACATTTTGGTGGCTATAATTGTGTAAAAGAAATGATAGAAACATTAAATAAAGAGAATTTACTAACAGAAGATACGAGAAAAAATATAGTTAATAAGTATGTAGGAGTAGTTAATAATTTATGCAAAAATTTAAAAAGCAAACCAAAAGGATTTATTAGAAGTTTGGCGAGAATTAACGATATAATTAACGAATTAAATTTCTTACTAAATAAAGTTAATTCGTTTTCAGAAGTACAAAGTAACAAATTAAGAGAGTGTGTAAGACAAGTATTAAAACTTAAACGTTTCTTGCTATCGGATAATGATTATGTAAATAGTGAAATGCATAAGTTTGAAAACAAAATAGAAATACCAAAAGAGAAAATTGAAAAAACGAAGCAAAGAGTTTTAGATTATGTATTTGCTGTTTATGGACTATCAAGAAAAGATTTTATAGTTTCTATGGGGGATGCTTTGAAAATGTATTCGGAATATCCGTTACAGAGTATAGTATCAAGGTATAGTATAGATACATTAAATCAAACATATGCACTTAATAAAGAAAAAGTATTAACAGAAAATAACTTTAAGAACTTTTTTGATAAAATAGGTGAAGAGTATACTCGTTCACATCCTGAATTAAGAAACACGTTGTCAAGAGATTATTATGAAGAATTATTAAAATATTTATCTAAAACTTTTAAAATGCAACAGCAACTATCGGTGTTAATTCTAGGAGAAGATTTCAATAATATAATAGATAAGTTGAAGTCTGAATTAAAATATGATTGCAAAAATGATTATGCAACAATAATAAATAATATAATTTGTATAGAAAAGTGTATTTATCATGTAGTGCAAAATAAAAGCATACAACCTAGTAAAAGTGGTTTTGATAATATAAACAGATTAATGGAAATATATAAAGATGATAATGATGTTGTTAATGGTTTAATGTATTTAAATTATACATTATATGAAAAATCTGGGCTGAATTTAAGAAACGAAGCTATGCATGGTACATTAATAAAACAAGATTTAAAGGTTCCTTTGATAGTATCGTTTGCGGGCTTAATATTTGCAAGTATTTTGTTAAATGCAAATTAAATTTAATATAGAAAGTATTCCTCAACTAGAAAATCCTGTTGAGGAAGCAACAAAGAAAACATTAGATATCATCCAAAACAATTATAAACAAATTATAGAGGATTTCATTAAATTAATAGATATAAGCATAGATAAAATTTCTAAGCCAATAACATTATTTAATTTATTTTTTATAGTAGAGATTTGGGCGAAGTATTATTTAATTTATAAATCTTTTATGGATATAAATCATATTGAAGGAAAGAAACACGGTCTTAAAGATTTATTTAGATGCCTATATATACAAAATTTCGATTGTAGCGAACTAGAAGAAATGTTAAAAAATTTTAAAGATAAAGATAGGAATTGTTTAAACATAGACACATATTATGATTTTAAATACAATAAAAAAAGAAATAAAGAAGATATAATATTTGATTATGAATATTTTGAAGATGAAAAAGAAAGGGTAAAGGATGTGATAGAATGGATAGGGCAATATCTTTGGCATTAATCAAATATAACCAAACGCCTGAAATATCAGAAATAATAGGAAATATAGATATAGATTTGTTGAGAGAAAATAGAGTAGAAGTTTTATACTATACATTTCCATTAATTGAGAGAATATTACTAGAAATATTCAAGTTAATACAAGGAAGTGATATTGAACATCTTGAACAAGGAATAATGAAGACTCCTATGGCTATGTTGGAAAAAAATGATGCCATACAAATATTGCCAACATACTTGTTAGACTTAGTAGAAAAATATTATTCTGACTATGGCCTTAGAAACAATTTGTTTCATGTAGATGTAGAAGTAGAAAAAGTATCAATTAATACATTTGATGAAGTAATATTATTACTATCAAAGCTATTATTAATTTTAAAAAATAAGATAGAGGAAAACAACGGAATAGAATTTATTGATATAGAACAACTAATATAGTCAACAAAAAAGTATGTAGTTTATATAAACCACATACTTTTTTGTTATAAATACTGTTTCAACTTTTCAATAGCTCTTTCCTGAAACTTCATAAAATCTTTAGCCATATCCAAATCTTCTTTGTTTACTTCATCTTTGTATGCACTAATTTTCTTTTTCATATCTATACTTCCCATAGATATTCCCTTAATTAACATATCTGCAATAGCAGAGTCACTGTTGTCATCGTTTACTTCGCTTTTTATACCTTGGCTAGCCATAAATTTAGCCATAAATGAATTTTCGGAAACCTCAGCATTTTCTTTTTGAAGAAGCTTTTTAGATTTGTTTTTCCAATCCTGGTATTCATGTAAAATATCTTCTACATACTTTGTTATTTTGTTATCCTTTTCTTTTAAATCTGTTAAAAGCTTTTCAAGTGTATAGCAAGACATTTCAGCATCTTGGTAAATATGTAATATTAATTCGTTATTTTCTTTTTTCACAATAATCACTCCTCAAGTATATTATTTCTAGTTTTATTTAAAAAATACATAAAGAAGTTATATATACATATAAAACACATTATTATTTTCTTTTATATTCTTACGTGATATAATACCTAACATAAATTAGAAGAGAAAAGATAGGAGGAGTTATGCTAAAAGTAGTAGCAGCATTAATTGAAAAAGAGGGTAAAGTATTAATAGCAAAAAGAACAACAGGAAATGAAGAGGTAATAGAAAAATGGGAATTTCCTGGTGGAAAAGTAGAAGATGGTGAGACAGAAGAGCAAGCAATAGAAAGAGAGATTAAAGAAGAATTTGAACTTATTATTAAGGCGGAAAAGTTTTTAATAAATAACGAATGTAGATATCCAAACAAGAGTATAGATTTAAGGTTATATTTGTGTAAGTATATAAGTGGTGAATTTAAATTACATGACCATTCTGAGTATAAATGGGTGGAAGCAAATGAGTTGCTAGATTATGATTTGGCATTAGTAGATATTCCTTTGGCAAGATATGTAATGAAAATTAACGAATGTAAATAAATTAATTACAAAAACATGGCTAAAACTACTACAAACTTTGACATAATAATGGATTTGCGATAAAATAAAAATTGTTAGTGAATTAGGAGCACTAACCTTAATAGGTAAGTCAAATAATATTGTTTAAAGGAGAGTTATGCTATGCTGAAACTTACTATCAACTATGGCCTGAAGTGTGAGGTCGACTACAAGAAGAGTGACTGCCGGCGTGAGCCTGCGCACTGCCATATCACCAAGAATGGTTACCGCGTAGCCCAGGTTTGGCTGAACCCTGTGTATGTGGAATCTGGTCATTCTCTTGACCGGAGTGAAGTGCAAGAAGTTGAGCGCTTCGTTGAATCTCATCGCAGTGAGCTGCTACGCGAGTACGAATATAACCGCGAGCACGGCGCAGATTATTAACCGTTTGGTCCCTAGAATTTTCTAGGGACCAATTTTATGTATTAAAATAGAGTAAAGTTAATTAACTAAGTTAGAGACGTATAACAAAAATAAAAATATCTAAAATAATTTTCAAAACCTATTTAAAAAATAAAATACTAATGATATAATCACAGTGTATACGAAAGGATGAAATATATAATGAACTTTGATGCATGGAAAAATTTTAATAAAGGTAAATGGCAAGAAGAAATTGATGTAAGAAACTTTATTCAATTAAACTATACACCATATGAAGGAACAGATGAATTTTTACAAGGCCCAACAGATAATACAAAAAAACTTTGGGATAAAGTTTTAAAATTATATAAAAAAGAAAAAGATAACGGCGGAGTATTAGATGTAGATGTAAAAACAATATCTACTATAACTTCGCATGATGCTGGATATATAGATAAAAAATTAGAAAAAATAGTAGGGCTTCAAACGGACAAGCCTCTAAAAAGAGCAATTATGCCTTTTGGTGGAATAAGAATAGTAGAAAAATCTTGTGAAGCTTATGACAAAGAGGTAGATCCTAAAGTATCTGAAATATTCCACAATATAAGAAGAACACATAATGATGGTGTGTTTAGTGTATATACTCCAGACATTAGAGAGGCAAGACGTTCTCACTTAATTACAGGTCTTCCAGATGGTTATGGACGTGGTAGAATTATTGGGGACTATAGAAGAGTTGCACTTTATGGTGTTGACACATTAATTAATGAAAAGAAAAGAGCATTAGAACTACTAGATAGAAAAGATTTTGATGAAACGGTTATTAGAGATAGAGAAGAAATTTATGACCAAATTGTAGCTTTAGGAGAACTTAAAGAAATGGCAGCAAAATATGGACTAGATATATCTAATCAGGCCGGGAATTCTAAAGAAGCAGTTCAATGGCTATACTTTGGATACCTTGCAGCAGTAAAAGACCAAAATGGTGCTGCAATGAGTATAGGAAGAATAAGCACGTTCTTAGACATATACTTTGAAAGAGACTTAAAAGAAGGAATTATTACAGAGTCTGAAGTACAAGAATTAGTTGACCACTTAGTTATGAAATTAAGACTTGTAAGATTCTTAAGAACACCAGAATATAACGAGTTATTTAGTGGAGATCCGGTTTGGGTAACTGAAAGTATCGGTGGTATGGGTATAGATGGTAGAACTTTAGTTACAAAAAGCTCATTTAGAATACTACATACATTAACTAATTTAGGACCAGCACCAGAACCAAACTTAACAGTATTGTGGTCTAAAAATCTACCTCAAGGATTTAAGAACTATACAGCAAAAATGTCTATTGAAACATCATCAATACAATATGAAAATGACGATTTAATGCGTCCGTATTGGGGTGACGATTATGGAATTGCTTGTTGTGTATCTGCAATGAGAATAGGCAAGCAAATGCAATTTTTCGGAGCTAGATGTAATCTTGCAAAAACACTTCTTTATGCAATAAATGGTGGGCGTGATGAGCTTACAGGAAAACAAATAGCACCAAAATATGAATCTATAACATCAGAGTATTTAGATTATGATGAAGTAATGTATAAACTAGATAATATGATGGAATATGTAGCAAATGTATACGTTAAAGCATTAAATGCCATTCACTACATGCACGATAAATACTCATACGAAAAAATAGAAATGGCATTACATGATGAAACAATACTAAGAACAATGGCTACAGGTATAGCAGGACTTTCTGTAGTTGCAGACTCACTTTCTGCTATAAAATATGCTAAGGTAAAACCAATAAGAAATGAATCTGGACTTGCTGTAAGCTATGAAATAGAAGGAGATTTCCCTAAATACGGAAATGATGACGATAGAGTAGACGAAATAGCAGTAGATGTGTTAAAACGCTTTATGAAAAAGATTAGAAAGCAAAAAACATATAGAAATTCTAAACCAACTATGTCAGTTTTAACAATTACATCAAATGTTGTTTATGGTAAAAATACTGGTGACACTCCAGACGGAAGGAAAGCGGGAGAACCATTTGGACCAGGTGCAAATCCAATGCATGGAAGGGACTCTAATGGAGCACTAGCTGTAATGAATTCAGTTGCAAAACTTCCATACGAGTATTCTGAAGACGGTATATCTTATACATTCTCAATAACACCCGCAACACTTGGAGACAGCGAAGAAACTAGAGTAGAGAATTTAGTTACAATGCTTGATGGATACTTTACTAAGATGGGTCATCATATAAACGTCAATGTATTTAACAGAGAACTTTTAATAGATGCAATGAATCATCCGGAAAAATATCCTCAACTTACAATAAGAGTTTCTGGGTATGCAGTAAACTTTGTAAAACTTACACGTGAGCAACAACTTGATGTTATAAATAGAACAATACACGAAAAAATGTAAAGGAGTAATATGGAAAGTACACAAAATATAATAGGAAGAGTACATTCTTTTGAAAGCTTTAGTACAGTTGATGGACCGGGAGTAAGATTTGTAATATTCTTGCAAGGTTGTCCTTTAAGATGTAAATATTGCCATAATAGAGATACTAGAGATGTAAATCTAGGTGAAGTTTATACTGTAGATGAGATTGTAGAAAAAGTATTACATTACAAAGAATATATAGCCGAAAATGGTGGAGTTACAATAAGTGGTGGAGAACCACTTATCCAACTGGACTTTGTAATAGCACTTTTTAAAAGATTGAAAGAACATAACATTCACACTACATTAGACACATCAGGATTTATAGATGCGGACAAGCTAAAAGATTTGTTAGAGTACACAGATTTAGTGTTGCTAGATTTAAAACAAATGGATGACGATTCGCACAAAGACTTAACTCATGTTAGTAATGGGAAAATACTAAAATTTGCAAAGCATTTAAGTGAAAACAATATTCCAATGTGGATTAGACATGTACTTGTACCAGGATATACGGATAATGAGAACCATTTAATTAAACTTAAAGAGTTTATACAAACGTTGAACGCTGTAGAAAAAGTAGAAGTACTAGGTTATCATACGATGGGAAAAGATAAATGGGAACTGCTAGGAGAAACTTATCCATTAGAAGGAGTTCCTGAAGCAAGTGACCAAGATATTGCAAGAGCAGAAGAAATATTAGGAGTACAGAATTAAATTAGAGGTGATAGTGTAAAAATACTACTATCACTTTTTATATGTAATAATTAGTGATATAATGGATGTAAAGAAAAAACAAGTGTGGAGGTGCATTATGTGGATAATAATAGCCATAATAGTTATAGTTGTAATTGTTGCATATTCTGCTTTTTCTAAGATGGTAGATAGAACTATGAATAACGATACAAATAATTTTGCGGAGAGCAAATGGTGGAAAATAGGTATGCTTACAGATATGCACAATAAGAGAAATGATAAAAAATAAGGAGATAATGATGTATAAAAACATAAACTTTGAACAAGCAAAACAGATTTTAGATAATGGGCAGGTTTTATTACTGGATGTTAGAACAGATGAAGAATTTGTAACAGGACATATTCCAAATGCAATAAATATACCAGTAGATGAATTAGAAGAAAGGTTAGATGAACTAGAAGATAAAAATAAAATAATATTAGTATACTGTAAGAGTGGCACGAGAAGTGTAATTGCTTGTGAGATATTAGAGTCAGCTAATTATACAAATATATATAATATGGGTGGAGTAGTAGATTGGCCATATGGTTTAGAAATGTAAAACGATAATCAATAGAGAGATTTATAGGAAAGTTTCTATAAATCTTTTGTGCTTTTATAAGAAATTTAATAATATATATTGACAGAGGTATAATACCATGGTAAAATATTATTGCCATCAAAAAGAGGCAATGGTTGAAGAAGGTGGTATATTGAAAACTATAGGTGACGGATTAAAAAGTCAGAACCTAATAAAAATAAAACAAATTGTAACAAAAGACAAAAATGGAGATAAGTTTATTATTGTTAGAACAAAGAAAAACATTGAATTTATGAGAGAATATGGTCTTAATGATGATGATGTAAAACATATTATAAAAGGATTATCTATAGAAGATTGTTTTTCTGGTCCAGAATTAGATAGAAACACTAGTTATGAAGGTATGATATTTAAATTCAGTCCAATGTTTGAGAATATTAAATTATATGTTAAAATAAGAATAGAAAATATAGAAAAGGCAGTTTGCATATCAGTACATGAATTTGGTAAATATGATGAGGTAGAGTGAAATGAAAGTATATTGTCCATATTGTAAAAAAGAAGTTAATTACAAAGTAGAGAAAAGAGAAGTTAAAGAATTTAAAGGAATAGATATAGATACATTTGAACAAGTTGCAATGTGTAATGAATGTAATAATGATTTATATGTAAACGATTTAGAAAATGAAAATAATAAAAGAATATACGAAGCATATAGAGAGAAAACGGATATAATTAAACCACAAGATATAATCGAATTAAGGGATAAGTATTCTATATCACAAAGAGAACTTACAGCCATTTTGGGCTTTGGTAAGATGACTATAAATAGATATGAAAGAGGAGGAGTACCTACAAAATCTCAAAGTGATTATATTAAATTATTAATAGAAAATAAAAATGAATTTATAAAAAAGACAAAAGAGGCATATAAGCAAAACAAAATAACGCGAAAGACTTATGAAAAAATTGTTTCTAAGGTACAATTAGGTGCTCCAACAAGAAAAGATGTTGAGATGTTATCTAGAAAATGTTTAGAAGATGAATTGTTTAGAAAGCCAGATATATATAATGGTTACAAAAGTTTCAATTTGGAAGTAGTAGAAAACATATTATCTTATATAGCGAGTAAAGTCACTAATTTAACAATAACAAGTATGAATAAATATTTGTGGTTTATTGATGCACTATCATTTAATCAAAGAGGTATAGCTATTACGGGACTTACATATCAAAAGCAACAATATGGTCCTACAATAATAGATAAAAAGTATCAAGAAATATCAATGTTAAATAATAAGTTTGAAAGAATAGATTATGAAGATAAAAATGGCTCTAAAACAATTATAACAAGTAATGATAACTTTGATTTAAGTATGTTAAATAGTAATGAAATTAAAATAATAGATAGTGTAATAAAATTACTAAAAAATAAAAAAGTAAATGAAATTTCTAATATGTCTCATAAAGAAGAAGGTTGGAAAAATACTGAAAATTTTGCGAACATATCATTTGAGCATACTTTGAATTTAAATATCCTAAAATAATTTATAGAAAGCAAGATGGCTTTTATAGCATTTTGCTTTCTTCTAATATTTTCATCTTTAATTTTGAAAACAGATAAATTTAATAGATATTAATTTGGAAAGGAGGGATACAATGGAAATATTAGTAAATCTTTTTGAAGCCACTATTAATGGGTTTAGAGTTTTGCTGTTTGGCTACAATGAAACTACTACAATAATATATGGACAAGGCTTATTAACTGTTGTTTTTTCGTCATATATTGTAAAAAGTATAATTAAAAATATTAGTTTTAATACTAATGATATTATCGGATCAATATTATCAAATATCATAACACAACCCATCAATAAGCTACTAGACTATTGTAGCAACAAATATTTAAAAATTTAGCTCTTCTTTCCAAGTATTGCAACAGTTACACCGATTCCACCTTCGCCATAACCAGCAATTTCAAATTCTTTAACATATGGGTGGTTTTTTAAATATTCATGGACAGCATCTCTTAAAACGCCACCGTGTCTTCCGTGTATAATTCTAACTCTACCAAGTTTTGCCACAAGTGCTTGGTCAATGTATTTGTCGAGTTCTGCTATAGCATCATCTTTTAATTTATGTCTTAACATTATTTCGTTTGGAATGTTTTCTGAGACAATATTAATACTTGATGTACTACTTCTTTTTTGAGGCATAAAATTCTCTTCAAGTAGAGTAATATTATCTTTTAACGTTCTTACTTTAACGTTTTCAGAGATTAGAACAACTTCATTTCCAATCTCTCTTTCAATTAAATATATTTTATTACTACCTTGCAAACTGCAATATCTATTTTCCACTATATATACTCCTAAATTCATGTATAACAAGTATAACATACAAACACTTTTTTAGCAAATCATAGAAAATGAGACTAATTAATATAATATTTTAGGTGATAATTTTGAAGAAAATATTAGCTTGTTTTTGTCTATGTTTAATGTTGCCATTAAACACATTGTTTGCAGTAACAGAAAACAGTGAGCCTAAAATAACATCTACAGCTGCAATACTTATGGAGCAAGATACAAAAAGAGTGTTATATGGTAAGAATTATAGGAATAAAGTAAAAATAGCAAGTACAACAAAAATACTTACAGCAATTGTTGCAATTGAAAATAAAGATTTGGAAGATATGGTTATAATATCCAAGAAAGCCGCTGGAACAGGTGGCTCTACTGTAGGTTTAAAAGCAGGTAGTGAGGTGAGTCTTAAAAGCCTTATGTATGGTATGCTTTTAAAAAGTGGAAATGACTGTGCTGTAGCTATAGCGGAATATGTTGGAGGAGACGTAGAAAAATTTGCGGACATGATGAATAAAAAAGCATATGAAATAGGGGCAAAGGACACATATTGTACTAATCCACATGGATTAGATTCAGACAAAAATTATTCTACAGCCTATGATTTGGCCCTAATTACAAGTTATGCAAAAACAAACGAGACTCTATCTAAAATGTTGGGTACAGAAAGTATAACTGTACCTTGGGGAACTACGTCAAAATATCTTTCTAATACGAATAGATTGCTTTTTACATATGAATATTGTGACGGTGGGAAAACAGGATTTACCAATGGCGCTAATAGATGTTTAGTTGCTACAGCTAAAAAAGATGATTTAAAAGTTATAGCAGTAGTACTTGGAGCTGTTACGACAGACATTAGATTTAGTGAGACAAAAGAACTTTTAAAATATGGAATAGATAATTACAAAATGGAGGATGTTTCAGATGCTATAAATTGGTATATAGACATACCTGTGTATAAAGGGGATATATATTCATATGTTAGAAAATTTAATTTTAATCAGAAACTACCTTTAAAAGAGGGAGAGTTAGAACAAATATATATTTCTCAATCTATAGTGCCGAGTTTACATGCACCGGTGAGGAGGGGCAGCTATTTGGGAAGAATAGAGTTATACATAGGCGAACAGGTATTATATACAAATGATATATATTTAGACCAAGATATTAGGAAGAATAGCGTTTTAGATTATATGCTAAAAGGGCTTAAAGGAATATTTGAAATAGATATAGAATTGTAGTATGGGGTTACTCATACTTTTTTCTTTTGACTCCATCATATTATTTTATAAAAAGCGAATAAAAATATTGAAAATTAATATGTTTTGTTATACACTAAATGTGACAAAGATTAGGGTAAAAAACAATAAGAAAAAAGAGCAAAATAAAAAACAAAATCTTTGTAAGAGAATATATACAAATAATGTACATTAAAAAGAAAATATTATTGTTATTTAAAAATAAAATACAATGTAAGAATATTTGTATATATTACAAGAAAAACAAAACAAAAAATAGCAAACGAACAGACAACGGAAAAGCAAACAACAAAGGAAGGAGAAAAAAGAGGAAAATATGAAAACAAAGCAAAAAGTGAACACAATCAACAAGCAAGCGGTATCATTAGTAGTATTAGTAATAACAATAATAGTAATGATAATCTTAGCAGGAACAATTATTCTATCTTTAAACAATAGTGGAATAATGGAAAAAGCTCAAAATGCAGTAGACGAAACAAACTTAAAAGAAGTGCAGACACTTGCGTCACTAAAATGGGCAGAAGCATTTATAGATGGAAATACTACTCAGGAACAATTAGAAGAGGAAGTATTAAAAAGATTAAATGATGAACAATTAGATTTAACACCATATGAAATAACAGTAACAGGAGATGGTGTAAAGGTAGCATTAAAAGATGGTAATACAAATACACCAATAATTCCAGAAACATGGAAAGCAAATGTAGTAAATATAGTAGACACAGTACCAATACCA
>JAZRUV010000026.1:0-26634 GCA_045652705.1 Clostridia bacterium | reverse complement strand
AAAAAAGATATTGACAATATAATAAAAATATTGGATAATACAGTTAGATAACATGTGGAGGTGAATAAAATGGATAACATTTTTGATAGAGTAAAGGATGTAATAGTTGAACAATTAGGGATAGAGGATGAAAGTAGTGTAACAATGACTACCACATTTATTGATGATTTAGGAGCTGATTCGTTAGACGTTGTTGAATTAATAATGGCTCTTGAAGAAGAATTTGAAATGGAAATACCTGAAGTTGAAGCTGAGAAAATAGTTTCAGTTGGAGACGTTGTTGAATATATTAAATCTATACAATAGTAGAAAGTGGCTTATGCCACTTTTTTTCTACCAATTTTACTTAATTATATGTATATCTATTTAGATTTTATATGTTTTGTGGTAGAATATATAGTGTATTTTGGAGGACAACAAAATGTTGAGTTACAGTGAAATCGAAAAGAAACTAGGATATGTATTTAATAGTAAAGATTTATTAAAACTAGCCCTAACACATAAATCTTATGCCTACGAAAAAGGCGACGTGTCAAGTTCTTGCTATAACGAAAGGCTTGAATTTTTAGGAGATGCAATACTTGAGCACATTATTTCATTTGAATTATATAATATAACGCCGCTTTTAAAGGAAGGTGTCATGAGTAAAAAGCGTGCAGAAATAGTATGCGAGAAATCTTTGAGCGCTGTTATAAAAGAAAAAGGACTTTCTAAACATGTAAGACTTGGCAAGTGTGAAACTAGTACTGGGGGCAATAAAAAGGATGCAATTTTAGCGGATATGTTTGAAGCAATATTAGGAGCTATTTATTTGGACGGCGGATTTATTAAAGCACAGGAAACTTGTTTAAATCTTTTAAGGACAACAATAGTAAAAGTTTTAAACGAAAAAGAAAGTTTGGACTATAAAACGAGATTACAAGAATTGTTGCAAAAAAATGGAACTGTAAAAATAGAATATGTTTTAGATAAAGAAACGGGTAAAGATCACTCTAAAACTTTCTATAGCTCAGTATATTTTGAAGGTAAGAAAATAGGTGAAGGAAATGGCAAAACAAAAAAAGCATCAGAGCAGGCTGCAGCAGCTATTGCACTCAAAAAGCTTGAAAATTAATTTAAGTCAAGAGCTTGGGCTTAATATAAAAAAAGACGATACATATATAATACCAATATTTATACCTCATAGAGGTTGTAAAAACGAATGTGTATTTTGTAATCAAAGAAAAATAAGCGGTGAGACTAGAGACGTAACTGAGGGAGATATAAGGCAAGAAATAGAGAAATATATTTCTATGTATAAAGATAATACTCGCAAAAAACAAATAGCATTCTTTGGCGGTAGCTTTACAGGACTCGAGATAGAAGACCAAGTTAGATTTTTAAATGTAGCAAATGAATATATAGAAAAAGGGTTAGTAGAAAATATTAGAATATCTACAAGACCAGATTATATTTCTGAACTTATACTTAAAATTTTAAAACAAAAGAATGTTCAAATTATAGAGCTGGGTGTACAATCTATGGATGATGAAGTGCTTAAAGCAGCTAAAAGAGGGCACACGTCCGAACAAGTTGTGAAGGCATCTAAGCTAATAAAGAAATATGGGTTTACGTTAGGGCATCAAGTAATGGTGGGTTTACCAGAAAGTACAATGGAAAAAGAAATTGCTACAATGAAAAAATGTATTGAACTTAAACCTGAAATAGTTAGAATATATCCGGTGTACGTATTAAAAGAAAGTAAACTTTGGGATATGTATGAAAATAAAGAATATACACCATTAGAATTAGAAGATGCTGTAAAAAGAGCAAGTGCCATGTATGGTTTGTGCGTTGAAAATGGTATTAACGTTATACGAATCGGGCTTCAAACAACAGAAGAAATTAACTCTAAAAATATGGAAATTGCAGGACCTGTTTGCGATAACTATAAAGAAAGAGTTTTATCTTACATTTCATATAACAATGTGAAACAAAAATTAGATAAATTAAAACCTAACAAGCAAGTGCAACTTGTGGTTAATCCTAAAGAGGTAAATTATATTGTAGGTAACAACAAAGCTAATTTACACAAATATAACAGTGAATATAGTGGAAAAGTAAGCATAAAAGTTAAAGAATAAGTGAATATTTAAAAGACCATACTAATATAAAGGTGTGGTCTTTTTATGAAACAAGAGAATAAAACTATTCAAATTATACTATTAGTATTAGGGACGTTAATTTTGGCAATTGCAATTAACATGATGTTTTTGCCAAACAACTTATCTACAGGTGGGGCGAGTGGTCTTGCTTTAGTTATATATTATTTATATAAAGTGCCAGTTGGACTTACTGTAATTTTAATAAATATTCCACTTTTTCTAATCGCACTTAAAGATATTGGCTGGAAGTTTTGTTCTAAAGCTATTATTGGGACATTATTATTATCATTGTTTATAGAATTGACAAGAGGAATAAATAATGTAATAAATATAGAACAGGATTTATTTTTAGGGTGTATATTTGGCGGTTTGCTAAACGGAATAGGTCTATCTTTGGTATTTAAAGCCGATGGAAGTACTGGCGGCTCAGACTTATTAGCGCAGATTATATACAAAAAAAGACCTATTAGAAGTATTGGTCAAATTCTGCTTGTAATAGATAGTTTTGTAATAATTACAAATGCAATAGTATTTAAAAGCATTAGTATAGCTCTCTATTCAGTCATAGCTTTGTTCATATCTAAAAAGACTACGGATATAATATTTGAGGGAGTAAATTATACAAAAGCAGTAAACATTATATCTAAAGAAGGAGAAAAAATAGCAAAAGAAATAATTGAAAGAACAGATAGAGGTGTAACAATTAGTAAATGTGTAGGCGTATATACAAATGAAGAATACACGCACACAATATCTGTAGTTACAGTGACACAATTACCGCAAGTTAAAAAAATAGTTAGAAGCATAGATAAAACAGCATTTATATATATTTCGGATACAAGAGAAGTATTGGGCTTGGGATTTAAAGAGAACAGATAAATAAACTAGCAATGAGACAAATATATCATGTCTCGTTGCTTTTTTGTATATATTAATATATAATGTTGTAAAGAAAAAGGGGTAAATTATGGATAAACCATTAGCATATAGAATGAAACCAAAATCTTTAGATGAGTTTTTTGGGCAAGAACATATTGTTGGAAAAGACAAATTGTTATATAGATTAATAAAAGCAGACAGATTAACATCAATAATACTTTGGGGACCTCCGGGATGTGGTAAAACGTCGCTTGCAAAAGTAATTGCTAATACAACAGAGTATAATTTTGTTGAACTTAATGCAACTTCGGCTGGCGTAGCAGATATAAAGAAGATAGCAGAAGATTCAAAGAATTTATTTATGAATCCTAAAGGAAAAACAATAGTATTTATAGATGAAATACATAGATTTAACAAGCTTCAACAAGATGCACTTTTGCCGCTTGTTGAAAAGGGTATGGTTATTCTTATAGGGGCTACTACCGAAAATCCATACTTTGAAGTAAATAAGGCGCTTGTGTCTAGGTCTACAATCTTTAAACTACAGCCTTTAGATGCTATCGCTACTGCTAAGGTAATTTCTAATGCTATTTTAGATAAGGAAAATGGGCTTGGAAATTACAAAGTAAATATTACAGAAAAAGAAATAGAGTTTCTAGCAAAAGCTGTTGAAGGGGATGTAAGAACAGCGCTTAATGCACTAGAACTTGCTGTTATTAGTTCAGATATAGAGTTTGATGGTAGTGTAACAATAACGGAAGAAATTTTAGAAGAATGTTTACAGTCAAGAAAACTTCATTATGACAAAAACTCAGAGGCTCATTATGATACAATTTCGGCATTTATTAAATCGATGAGAGGTAGCGATGTAGATGCAGCTATTCATTATCTTGCTAGGATGCTAGAAGCTGGTGAGGATCCTATGTTTATTGCAAGAAGAATACTTATTTGTGCCGCAGAAGATGTAGGGCTTGCAAATCCTAATGCGCTTATTGTAGCAAATGCTGCTATGCAAGCAGTTCACCAAATTGGAATGCCTGAAGCGAGGATAATACTTGCTGAAGCTGTGTGTATTGTGTGTAAATCTAGAAAATCCAACAGTGCATACATGGCTATCAACGAAGCTATGGCGGATGTAAGAAATATGGATGTGGGACAAGTCCCAATGCATATTAGAAATGCTCCTGTAGCAGATATGGCTAAAGAGGGATATAACGTGGGTTACAAATATCCTCATGATTATCCAGAAGGAATAGTGGAGCAACAATATTTGCCGGATAAAATAAAAGACAAAAAATATTTCAAACCAAAAGATTGGGAGGTTGTCTAGTGAGAAGAAATGTGCAAGAAAATAACAGAAGAAGAAAAGATAAAAATACAAACGAGAATGCAAATGCAAAAAAAACAGCAAAATCTAAAATTGAAGGTGTAAAGCAAAAAATAAAAAATATACAATTAGATAAGAAAAAAATAACAATATTAGCAGTTTGTGTTATAGTAATAATAGGTATAATTGTTGTAAATAATTATACCGCATTGGGACTTGTATTAAATAGAAATATAGATAGACAACATGCAGTTGAGTTGCAAGTTCAAACAACAATTGAAGAAATAATCCCTTTTGGGAATGAAATCTTAGTTTGTTCTAAAGGGAAAATAGACATATATAACAATTATGGAAAGAACACAGCGACAATAAAATTAGAAGACAGCGCAGAGGCTACCATTTCTACATCGGGTGAGTATATACAAGTGCTAAATAAAGATAAAAACATAGTATACGTGTATAAGAACAAATATGAAGTGGCAAGAATTAAATTAGATGGAAAAATACATAGTGCAAATATTAACACTCAAGGAACTAGTGTAATAGAGTATTCTTCTAATGGAAATAAAATAATATTAGGTATATATGACAATTCTGGAAATATAAAATACAATATAAGACCTAGTAATAATATAATTGGTAAATATGTTTTGTCAGATAATTCAAAGTATTTAGCATATACAGATGTAGATATTAGTGGAATAAGTGCATACACTAATGTGAATTTAATTGATTTGTCCAACATTAAAGAGAATGAATCAAATTCTAATATAATATATACTTTGGATAATGCTTTGGCATATGATATATATTGGGATGGAGGGGATGTTGTAACAAGGTTTGATAATGCATATGTAGTATATAATACCACCTCTAAAAAATCTGAGCATATAAAAATAAGCGAAGGGCAAGTCATAGATATTGGCGATTATGAAAATAGATTTGCATACACTGAATTAGATAGTAGAGGTAACTATTTATTAATGGTTAGAAAAATGTCCTCAGATAAAGTAAAGACAGTAGAGCTAAATGATGTTCCAAAATACTTTGAATATGAAAATGGTGTTATATATGTTTGCTATTCTAAAAGTATAGAAGCATATAATAATTCTGGAGTAAATATTAAAAATTATACTAGTGATATAGTTATAACAAGGCCGGTAATATTTAATAATGGAAGAAGTGCTGCTATGGCTATATCAAACAGATTAATAATGTTTACTATTTAATGATAAAGAGGTTTATATGATTTTAGATATTATTTTGATTGTACTATTTATATGTATAGTGTTGTACGGATATAAAAAAGGCGCTATTGGAATTATTGCAAAACTTGTAACTGTTGTACTTTCATTTGTACTTGCATATCTCTTGGCTGAAATTGTAGGTGAATATATATCCAAAACTGGTTTTGGAATAAGTTTGCAAACTAGCATAACAAACGCTGTAACCGAGGAATTAAATACATCAAGCCGTTCAGAAAGTGTTTTAAAGCTACAAGATACCATGGAAAACTCAGTAAAAAATGAAATGACTTTAAAAGTAGCACGTTACGTATTTATGGGCATCGGCTTTGCGGTTGTGTTTGTTATATCAAGAATTATTTTATGGATAGCACAGAAAATACTTGAAAGCGTATTTGAACTCCCTGTTCTTAAAACGTTTAACAAGTTAGGCGGAATTATTGCATCAGCATTACTATTCATAATTGAGGTTAGTATAATTCTAGCAATAATAAAAGCAATTTCTACACTTGCGTTTATGAATAATATAGTAAATATTATAAATTCAAGCGTAATAGCAAAAGCTATTTACGATCATAATACAATTACAAATTTAATTTTAACTAAACTTATAAGGTAGGAGGAAGAAAAACAATTTGAAGAAGAAGAAAAAGAAAAGTCTGTGTACAAAGATAACAATATTTTCGATAGTGGTAACAATACTGTCAATTTGCATATGGATATTATTGTATAAAATTAATAATATAACAGGCAATTCTACGTTAAGCAGCCGCGATTGGGATTATGATTTTTCAGGGGAACCCAAAAAAGAAAATATTTCTATTCTATTTGCTGGAGTAGATAAGGATGGGCTTAGAACAGATAGTATAATTTATGCAAAATACGATACGGTTAATAATAAACTATATATGATGTCGATACCACGTGATACATATACAACAAATTCCCTTGCAACATATAAAATAAATTCTATTTATTATGGCGGAAAGTATACAGAAGAGTTTGTTGGTGAGGTTGAACAATTACTAGATGTACAAATAGACTATTACGCAATAATAGATTTTGATACTATTCCTGCTGTAGTTAAGGAAATAGGAGGACTTACAATAACGCTAGACGACGAAATATGGAAACTTAATAAGAAAACTGGCGAATGGTATTTTGTATTTCCTAAAGGCGAACAAACATTAACGGCAAAACAAGTGGAAACACTTGTTAGAAATAGGGACTATGCAGATGGAGATATTTCTAGAGGGAAAATGCAAAGGAAAGTACTAACTAGTTTAATAGAAAATTTAATGTCTAAAAAGAATATACTAAAGCTACCAAGTATAGCTAATGTAATACTAGATAATACAAATACAAATGTTACTGTGAGAGAGGCAATGAAATATATTTCTGAAATAAAAGAAATTAATATTAATGAAATTGTATCAGTAAGTATGCCAATACAAGATATAGCCTATGTAGTTAATGGAACTTCTTGTGTTTTAGTAGATAAACAAGAAGCAAGAAGAATAATAGCAGAAGATTGGGTATATACACCAGTGAGTGAAGATATACAACAACCAGTTAGTGAATGAGTAGTTTAAGTAAATAAATTTTAAGAATAAAAACAATATAAATAAAAAAGAGAGCCGGTAAATTACCGGCTCTCCGCTTTCGGGAATTATCCAGAAAGCATACACTGCCGCTCAAATGGCGGCGCCCATATACAAGTACCGAAATTATGGTCTCACTCATAAAAAACCAGGTACTCGCAACTTCTGCTTGCAATAAAAGTGGACGATAAATTACAAATGATTATATGAGAGGATGATGGACGATAGGTGGTATGACATACATATAATGAAATTTTGGGGGCAAAAGAAGTAGGGCAAGCAGAAATGGTTTTATATATCCACGGAAGAGCTTGGGATCAGTAGGACTACAGGGGGCTGGAGGACTACAAGAAGCAATTCCGGAGATAACAAATAAACAAACGCTCAAACAAGTAATTACTTGTTTATATATTTTTAACGTACGTATATTATACAACAAATTTTAATATATGTCAACAAAAACATTAAAAAAGCTTGAAAACCTACTTAGTATATGCTATACTATTTTTGTCGCGTGTGCGATAATACACACACAATCACAGTCTATTGCCTTTCCTCGAAAGAGGTCATATAGATGAAAATGATTGTGGAGGAATTAAAAAAGGAGGAATAAAAAATGTCAATTATACCTATGAGATCATTACTAGAAGCTGGTGTACACTTTGGACACCAAACAAAAAGATGGGACCCAAGAATGGCTCCATACATATTTACAGCAAGAAATGGAATATACATTCTTGACTTACAAAAAACATCTAAAAAAGTTGTAGAAGCTTATGAATTAGTTAATAAAGTAACTAGTGAAGGCGGAACAGTATTATTTGTTGGAACAAAAAGACAAATAGCTGAATGTATCAAAGAAGAAGCTGAAAGATGTGGAATGTACTACATCAATAGCAGATGGTTAGGTGGAACTTTAACTAACTTCAAAACAATAAGAACTAGAATAGCTAGACTTGTTGAACTTGAAACTATGAAAGCTGATGGAACATTCGATGTACTTCCTAAGAAAGAAGTTATTAAATTAAAACTTGAAATGGAAAAACTAAACAAAAACCTTGGTGGTATTAAAGAAATGGAAAAACTTCCATCATTAATATTCTTAGTAGACTCTAAGAAAGAATTAATATGTACTAAGGAGGCTAGAAAATTAGGAATACCAACAATTGGATTAATCGATTCAAACTGTAATCCTAACGATGTAGATTTTGTAATTCCTGGTAATGATGATGCAGTAAGAGCTGTAAAATTAATAACAGCTAAAATGGCAGACGCTGTTTTACATGGTAAGAGTGGTGAACCTATAGATACACTAGAACTTGAAGCTGATGTTGAATCAATGGAAGAACTAGTTAAAGAAATGGGCGAAGACAAAATAGAAAGAAAACAAAATAGACCAAACAGCAGAAAACCAAGAAAAGCTACTGAAGAAGTAGTAGAAGAAAAAACAACAAAGGAGGAATAATATGGTAACAGCAGAATTAGTTAAAGAATTAAGAGATAGAACTGGTGCAGGAATAATGGACTGCAAAAAAGTTTTAGTTGAAACAGATGGAAACATAGATAAAGCTATAGAATTACTACGTGAAAGAGGAATAGCTAAAGCAGCTAAAAAAGCTAGCAGAATAGCAGCTGAAGGTTTAGTTGAAGCTTATATTCACGGCGGAAAATATGGAGCTTTGGTTGAAGTTAATTCCGAAACAGACTTTGTTGCTAAGAACGAAGAATTTAGAACATTTGTAAGAGATATTGCTATGCATGTGGTATCTTCAAATCCAAAATATGTTTCTAGAGAAGAAGTTCCTGCAGAAGTTGTAGAATCTGAAAAAGAAATATTAAAAGCACAAGCTTTAAATGAAGGAAAACCAGCAGCGGTAGTTGAGAAAATGGTAGAGGGAAGAATAAACAAATTTTTCGAGGAAATATGTTTGTTAGACCAACCATTTGTTAAAGATCCAGACAAAACTGTTCAACAAGTTTTAAATGAAAAAATAGCAACTATTGGTGAAAATATAGTTATAAGAAGATTTGTTAGATTTGAAAGAGGCGAAGGAATTGAAAAGAAACAAGAGAACTTTGCTGAAGAAGTAATGAAACAAATCAATGGTTAATAAATAATAAGAATAGTAAAAATACTCAAACATCATTATTTGATGTTTGAGTATTTTTACTATTTATCCATATTTTTTAAAGCGTATTCACAAGCTGAAATTACAAATCCATTAAAACTATATTCTTTCTTGCTTTTATTTTTATTGGCCGCTTTAACAAGTTCAGTAATACTATCGTTTATTTCGGCAGGAAACCTTATTGATTTATATATATTTGCCTCATTAGATTTTTTCATAACAAACTTTTCCATAACTTTACCCTCCTAAATTATAATGTTACAACAATTAGTTAATAATATATTTACATTTTAATAGAAATATGGTATATAAAATATAACTGATAACCAGTATACAAATTCGGTTATACAAATACAAAAAGGAAAAGAGGTAAACATATGAAAAATAAAAAGGCTGTATCATTAATAGTACTAGTAATAACAATAATAGTAATGATAATTCTAGCAGGAACAATTATTCTATCTTTAAATAATAGTGGAATAATAGAAAAAGCTCAAAGTGCAGTAGATGAAACAAATCTAAAAGAAGTGCAGACACTTGCGTCATTAAAATGGGCATAAGCATATATGGATGGCAATAGGACACAGGAGAAACTAGAGGAAGAAGTATTAAAAAGATTAAATGATGAAAATGTAGACTTAACACCATATGAAATAACAGTGACATGTAAAGGGGTAACAGTAACATTTAAAGGTGAAAACGGTGAAAGTGGACAACAACCTGAAACGCCAGTAGAACCAGAAACACCAGTAGAACCGGAAGAATCAGAGAATTGGGTAATAGCAACAGTAGATGGGGTGCCAATACCAAAGGGATTTGTAGCATCATCAGTAGCAGGAGAAAATACAAAAAATGGTGGGCTTGTAATATATGAAGGAACAACTCCAGTAACAGACTCAAATGTAGAAGATGCAAAAAGAACAAGAAACCAATATGTATGGGTACCGGTAGAAGATTTTAGCAAGTTTGTAAGACAAATTGTTGACAGTGACTTTACAATATCTAACACATTAGGAACAATTGATGATTATTGGGAAGTAGCATTAGATACAACAACAAATATGCCACTGCCAACACAAGATTCAAAATATATGACAAGAACAACTTTAGCAGAAGTTCAAGCAATGTATGAAAGTGTAAAAGAATATAAAGGATTTTATATAGCCCGTTATGAAGCTGGAATAGATACACAAAGAACAAGTAATAACGGCGTATTAGAAACAAATGTGTATTCAATGATGGGAAAAATACCATATACATATATACCATGGTCAAAAAATGATAGTATGTCAGAAGATACAAATGGAGCAGTAGAGGTAGCAAGGAGTATGTATCCAGCAACTAATACAAATTATGGAGTAGTATCAACATTAACATATGGAGTGCAATGGGATAGAATACTACAATGGTGGTTAGATACAAAAGCGGTATCAAGTGTAATAGATAGTACAAGTTATGGTAATCATTCTAATCACGTAATAGCGTCAGGAAATTTAAATGAAGGAGCAAAATATGCTGTTTTGGTTATTGGTGAGTATGAAATAGAATTAAATTCATATCAAACAGCAACAACAAGTTCAACAAAAGCATCAGGAACTTGCTGGGCGTTATCTACCGGAGCATTAAAAGCAGCTAAGGTCAACAATATATATGATATGGCAGGAAATATGTGGGAATGGACAATGGAAGGCCGCGATTCTGGCACCCCTATTTGCCGCGGAGGCACATACGGCCTTGACGCCGCCGGCGACTACGAGCCGGTATCTTTCCGTAGTAACAGTGGCTCAAGCCGTTACGGCGGGTTCCGCCCAGCACTTTATATAAAGAAGTAGCACTAGCCACTTGCGGTGCCAGTACATGAATATATGTATAGGCATATGCGATGTGAGTTTAAGGTAAAGGGTATTACGGAGCGCAGGCGTTCATCGGGGCATCGCTACGATATTGGCGGACAGTATATAATCCAGTGTGTAAATTTTAAACCATTTTTAAAATATAATAAAAAGCTCAATATCATTTGGATACTGAGCTTTTATTTTTTATTACTTTAACCTTCTGTTTTTTCTGGATCTATTATTTACAACTATAGTTTTCTTTCTATTAGAAATAATTAGTACTGCTATTATGAATAATGCTAATATGATAGCTATTGTAATTATAATTATTGATAATATATTTTTACTTGTAATTAAAGAATACTTTTGAATGTCTTTTAAATATAATTCTTGTGTTAGTGTATAGCTAGTTTGATTATCTGTTGTTAGATTAAAAGTAATAGTTCCTGCAGTTACTTCTTTGAAGTTATCTTCATCTAAATCTTTTAAATTGGTTTCGTCTATATGTATATCATATGAAATATTTGGTGTTTGATTGTTTTTTATTAACGCTTCTACGTTTCCTTTTAATCCTATAGAATAATTTAATCTTTTATCTGTGTTTATATAATTAAAGTTGTAATCTTCTGTTGTTGCTATGATTTGCTTAGAAAAGTTGTTAAATGAATATTCAAACAGATTTATAGCATCAGTATAACGGACATCTAGACTGCCGCTAGAGCTTGCACCAAATACTGCAACTATAACAGTTTTGTCGTCCTTTTTCCCAAATGTTATTAAAGTTCTACCTGCTTCATCGGTATAACCTGTTTTTCCACCTATACAATATTCATAAAATCTAGCATGAACACTATCTTCTTTTTTTAGTATTAAACGATTTGTGTTGTTTAAATGTCTTTTTTTAGTTGTTTTGTTAGTTTCTTCAACTATATATGACTTTGTGGATATTATTTCAACAAAAGTTTCATTTTGCATACAATATCTAAAAATTTTTGCCATATCTAATGCTGTGGTGTAATGATTATCATCAGAATAGCCATGGGCATTGTTAAAATGTGTGTTTGTACATCCTATTTCTTGCACTTTTATATTCATTAATTTTACAAAAGTTTGTATGTCACCAGAAACAGCTTCGGCTAAAACATTTGCTGCATCGTTTCCGGAATTTAAAAGTAAGCAATATAACAAGTCTTTAACTGTAATTACTTCACCTTGTTTTAAATAAACAGTTGAACTATCCCAAGGAACATTTATTGCAGTTTTAGATACAACTACGGATTTGTTTAAATCCAGGTTTTCTATAGCTAGTATAGCAGTTAAAATTTTTGTTGTACTAGCGGGATAAACTTTCTTATCCATACTTTTGTTATACAACACTATTGAACTATCTGCATCCATAGCTATAGCAGATTTAGAATTTATATTAAACTTCTCACTTGCAAATACTAGCGAAGTACAAGTGGCAAACAACATTATAAAAAGTAAAATTTTCTGTTTCATGTATTCACCTCGAAAGTAACATAATTATACTATACTATATTAGATTAGTGAATAGATTAATTGAAAATTCTTGATAATTTTATCTATATGATATAGAATAATTATGGAGTGGTTATAATGAAAACAAAAAGAGGTATATCTCTAATAGCAGTTACAATAAGCATTGTTGTTTTGGCAATAATAACAGGACTTGTTATTACTCAAACAAATAATGTAATAGCTGAGGCTGAAAAGAGTGAATTTGTTGTGGAATTATCTACAATACAAGATAAAATTGAAGAAAGATATTTGTTAACGGGTCTTTTGCCGGTAAGGCCAAATATAGTTTATACAGCAAATGAACTAAAGAGCAAAATAGAAGATAACAATGAAAGGGCTCTTTTAGATAGTGAAATTATTGCAAACAATGATGAAAATAATAGTTTTTTAGTAGTAGATTTGGAAAGCATGGAAATAGAAACAGCTGAAAGAGGAAAAACAAATCAAGAAACAGACATATTTGTTGTTGCTACCAATAGTTTAAATGTTTACTATTTAAAAGGAGCTGAAATCAATGACATTGTTAGTTTTTCTTTAGTAATGTTAGTAGAAAGAAATACAGTACAAAGCAATTTACAGAAAGAGCAAGAAAAGGTTAAACTTAATAACGATTTGGTACTAGAGAAAAGCACAAATACGTGGACAAATGAATTAAAAATAATAGTAAAGAATAAATTGGCATCCAATGAAGTTATAAAATATGTTGTTGGATACTCTGAGGAGCAAAATAATGTGGAAAACAACACAATAACATTGAACTCTGTAAGTATGACTGAAACAGAGAAAACAGAATTTAAAGTCAATAAAAGCTTGTTGATAAGAAGACTGCTTAACGGAAATGTTATACAAATTAAAGAAGTTATGATAGATAACTTAGATATAGAAACACCTTTATTAAATGAAATGGAAATAGTTGATGATGGTCATGAAAAACACAATATTGTAAAAATTTCTAGCACAGATATGGGTGGCAGTTCAATTAAATGTATATATTATGATTACGTTAGCATTGTTAGAGACGATATAATAGAACCATATTATACGGATAGAAACGAAGTGACAAAAAAAGATTTGGCGGCTTTTGGTAAAATTAGCAAGGATGGAACTATAACTTTAGATAAGAATATTAAAAGTATTATAGCTATGGCAATAGATAACGCAGGTAATATGTCTGAAATAAAAGCATATACTATAGGTGAGTAGTCATATATCTACAAAAAAATATAGGACACATGAATACCATGTGTCTTTGTGTTTGTTTTCAATTGTGTTAATTGTATTACAGCTCTTGATTTTTTGCCTAAATATAGTATAATAGTTGCATAAGATTATGGAGGTTTATTTATGGATTTAAACAGTGTAGAAATTAAAATGAAAGAAAGAATAGATTATTTAAAAGAAGAATTATCTAGCATACGTGCTGGTAGAGCAAATCCACAAATTTTAAATAAAATAACAGTTGAATATTATGGAATGCCGTCGCCGCTTAATCAAGTGGCATCCATTTCTGTGCCTGAACCAAGACAAATACTTATAGCACCATGGGATAAAGGATTGCTAGGAGAAATATCTAAAGCAATATCTAAAGCAGACATTGGTATCAACCCAATGAATGATGGAAATGCAATAAGATTAACTTTCCCGGAACTTAACGAAGCAAGAAGAAAAGAGCTTGCTAAAGAAGTAAGCAAACTTGGTGAAGACACAAAAGTTCAAATTAGGAATATCAGAAGAGATGCAATAGACGATGTTAAAAAAGAACAAAAAGAACTAAATACAAGTGAAGATGAAGTTCGCTCTTTAGAAGAACAAATACAAAAAATAACTGACAAACAAATAGATGCTGTTACAGTTGTAGTTAGTGAAAAAGAAAAAGAAATAATGGAAATATAGAGGAAGTTTATGAAAAAAAGGGTAATTTCTGCGGCTATATTTATAGTATTGTGGGTTGTTATATTATTAGTTGATAACCCAATATTTGATACCGCAGTTGTAGCACTTCTTGCAATAGTTGCTACATATGAATATTTTAAAGCGTTTAAAAATATTGGATATAATCCAATATCTTGGATAGGATATGTAGGGTGCTTAGCCATATTTTTAACAGGTGGTATTATACCGGAAGAATATAAACTGATGTTAATAAAAGTAATAATACCGGTTGGACTTATTAGTGCATTTGTATATATTGTAATAGGAAATGTTAAAAGAACTATAGTTGATGTTGCTATAACAGTTTTTGCGTTATTATATATACCAGTTATGTTCTCATTCGTAAAATTAATACTTGCAATGGAATATGGTAGGTTTTATATATTATATGTATTCTGCGGAGCTTTCTTAAGTGACACATTTGCATTTTTGGTTGGCTCTAAACTAGGTAAGACAAAACTTGCACCAGAGATAAGTCCTAATAAAACAGTAGAAGGTTCTATTGGTGGGATATTTGGGGTTATACTATCATTTGTATTAATAACGTTGCTTGGAAATTTAAAATTAGGAATATATGGCAATATATTTTATTGGATACTTGTAGGGCTTGCAGCAAGTGTTGCGGGTCAGTTTGGAGACCTTACAGCTTCTGCAATAAAGAGATATTGTAAAATAAAAGATTTTGGAAATATAATGCCAGGACATGGTGGAATATTAGATAGATTTGATAGTCTTATGTTTGTTGCACCAATTGTATATTTATTTATAACAATATACATATAATAGTTATGGGAGTTGAAAATAATGACATTAATATTAACTATAATAAAGCTAATTATAGTTTTGGGCATAGTTGCCACAATTCATGAATTTGGTCATTTTCTATTTGCAAAACTTTTTAAAATGACAGTTAATGAATTTAGTATAGGCTTTGGCCCTAAGATATTACAAAAGAAATATAAAGGCACTATGTATTCTCTACGCTGGATACCACTTGGTGGATATGTAGCAATTGAAGGAGAAGAAGGAGATTCGAAAGACGAAAATGCTTTTTCCAATAAAGCACCTTGGAAAAGAATAATTGTATTAGTCGCAGGGGTTGTATTCAATGCAATACTTGCAACAGTGATATTCTTAAGCGTAAATATGTTTACACCAACATATTCAACTCAAATTTCTATGCTTAATGTAGACAGTGTTGCATATGAATCTGGATTAAGAACAGGAGATACAATAACAAAAATTGGAGATAAAACTACACATATATATCAAGATATAGCATTATATAAAGATACAGATATAAAAGATGTTACAGTAAAATATATAAGAAATGGTAACGAAGAATCTGTAGTTGTAAAAGATGCTGTAAAAGAAATTGGCTATATGGGGGTATATTTTGACACAACTAAGATTACAGAACAGGGAAATGTATTAACTTATGTAGATATGGTTGAACCAGGTATGCCGGCAAGCAAGGCAGATATTAAAGCTGGAGATAAAATAATAAAAGTAAACGGTGAAAATGTTACTTATTCTGAACACGTTGTAAACATTATCGCAGCTAATGCGGGAAAAGAAGTAGAGATAGTTGTTTTAAGAGATGAAAAAGAAGTTACATTACAAGTTACACCTAATGCAAAAACAACTTTTGATTTAGGTATACTAGGATATGAACAAACTGAAACAACACTTGCCACTTCATATTATAAATCTATATCAACTATATCTCAAATAGTGGGCTCATATGTAGATTTATTTAGAGGTGAAGTTGCAATAACTCAACTGTCTGGTATCGTTGGGATAGGAGAAGTTGTATCTAAGACAGAAGGCTTACTAGACTTCCTAAGTATGCTTGCGATGATATCTCTTGCAGTAGGTATAGCAAACATATTACCATTTCCGCCACTTGATGGAGGAAAAGTAGTGTTAGTGTTAATAGAGTGGATAACTAAGAAAAAAGTTTCAACAAAAGTGGAAGCAATACTAAGTTATATCGGACTAGGTTTATTGTTACTACTTACAATTTTTGTGACAATAAATGATATTATTAGAATAGTTTAAAATGATTACAAAAGATAAAAAATAAAAATCCAAAATGTTTCATCGTTTTGGGTTTTTATATTGAGAAGAGGGGTGAAAATATGAAAAAGGTCTGTGAGCTATTTGAACAGGCGACATATATAGGCAGTACAATAAATGATTTGACAGTCTTAGAGGTAAAATTCTCTAAGAAAAATAATGCTGCAATAATTACAGTGGATATAGATAGAAAAATAGTTCCAAAAGACGTATATGAGTTTTCTAAAAATGCAGAAACAGTATTCAGACTTAAGTCGTTTAAGGTTATTCCAAAAGTTTCGGCAAAACAAGAAATAAGTACTAACAATATACAAGAAATAATAGAACTAATAGGATTAATATTTCCATATATGCAAGATATTTTTAAAGACAGTAAAGTAGCGCTAGAAAATATGGAAGTATCTATAGAGCTTAAAGTACCTAGCGCATCTTTTATGAAACTTAAAAAAACAGATGAATACATAGCAGATTTAGTGAAAAAATTCTATGGTGTAGATATTGTAGTGAATATATATGACTCTTTAAATGCAAAAGAAGAATTTGCAAAAATTCATAAAGAGGAAAAACTAATAAAACCTGAAGTAAAGGAACAGCCTAAAGTCGTTCCTCAACCAAAGCCGCAACAAACTTTTGCGCCATCTCAAACATCTAAACCAGCTTTTGCACCAGGGCCTAAAGAACCAGCTGGACCTCTTCCAGAAGGCGTTATATATGGTAGAGGAATAAAAGATAATGTAAAAGTAGATAAGATTGAAGATATAAATCAAGAAATGGATAGTGCGTGTATAGAAGGAAAAATAGAAGCTGTTGAAATTAAGACTACTAAAACAGGAAAGGAAATGTTTACAGTAGATATTTGTGATAGTACAAGTACAATATCCACAAAAATATTTGCTGACCCTAAGAGAATTGATGTGGGTGAGCTTACATCTAAACTGAAAGTGGGAAATTATATAAAGGCTGATGGTGCGCCCCAATATGATATGTATGCAAAAGATATTAGTATAATACTAAGAAACATTGTAGAGGGTAAAAAGCCAAAACCAAGAACAGATGATGCTGAGGTTAAAAGAGTAGAACTTCATATGCACACACAAATGAGTGCAATGGATGGAGTAAGTTCTGCAACAGATATAGTAAAACAAGCAATAAAGTGGGGGCATAAAGCTGTTGCTATAACAGATCACGGTGTTTTACAAAGCTTTCCTGAAGCAAATCTAGCAGCATTTAATTATGCAGAAAAGAAGTTTGATATAAAAGTGTTATATGGTGTAGAGGGTTATTTAATACCGGATGTAGAACCTGGAGTTATTGCACCAGACACATATGTTGTTTTTGATATAGAAACAACAGGTTTTACACCTGGAACTGATGCTATAACGGAAATCGCTGCTGTAAAAGTAAAAGATGGACAGTGTATAGATGAGTTTTCTACGTTTGTTAATCCTGAAAGGAATATTCCAAAAGATGTACAGGAATTAACGCATATAACTCCTGAAATGGTAAAAGCTGCTCCGAAGATAGAAGAAGCATTAAAAGGATTTTTAGATTTTGCAAAGGATTGTACAATCGTTGCGCACAATGCAAGATTTGATACGTCGTTTATAAATCACTTTGCAGAAAGATGTGGTTATGAGAAACCGGTACATATTATAGATACTCTTGCTATTTCAAGAGAAATGTTTGAAGGATATGAAAATCATAAACTTGGAACGATAGCGGAAAATTTGGGTGTGGAACTTGAAAATGCACATAGGGCTATAAATGATGCAAGAGCTACAGCTAAAGTGTTTATAAAAATGTGTGAAGTGGTAGAGAGCAAAAATATGAAAGTGGGCGACTATGTACAAACAGAGTTTATAGAAGATAAAAAACAGATGAGCCCATATCACATAATAATACTTGCTAAAAACTATGTAGGACTTAAAAATTTATACAAGCTTGTATCTTTTTCTCACATCAGATATTTCCACAAGAAACCAAGACTTTCAAGGTCGCTAATTAATAGATATAGAGAAGGACTAATAATTGGTTCGGCTTGTGAAAGAGGTGAATTGTTCCAAGCTGTAATGGAAGGAAATGTGGAAAAATCTAAAGGCCTTGCCAAGTATTATGATTATCTAGAAATACAACCTATAGGAAATAATGAGTTCTATATAAGAAATGGTGAAGTGGAAAATCACGAAGGATTAAGAAACTTAAATAGAAAAATAGTAGAGCTAGGAAAAGAGTTAGATATACCAGTATGTGCTACTTGCGATGTACACTTTTTAAATGCGCAAGATGAGCTATATAGGAGAATAATTATGGCAGGCCAAGGGTTTGATGATGCTGACGAACAGGCACCGTTATACTTTAGAACAACTGATGAAATGTTAAAAGAATTTGATTATCTAGATGAAGCTACAGCACGTGAAGTAGTAATAGATAATCCGAACAAAATTGCAGATATGTTTGAAGAAATAAAACCGGTTGTTGATGGTACATACAACCCTGTTATTGAAGGTTCCGATGAAGAAATAGAGCGCTTAACATACGAAAAGGCAAGAAGTATATATGGTGACCCTCTACCTGAAATAGTTGAAGCGAGAATTAAAAAAGAGCTTAATAGTATAATTACAAACGGATTCTCTGTCATGTATATAATTGCTCAAAAATTAGTTAAAAAATCTAATGATGATGGATATCTTGTTGGTTCCAGAGGTTCGGTTGGTTCTTCATTTGTAGCAACAATGAGTGGTATAACGGAGGTAAATCCACTACCACCACACTATGTTTGCCCGGAATGTAAATATAGTGAATTTCCACCTGTAACAGTAACAACAGGTGTAGACATGGAAGATAAAGACTGTCCAAAATGTGGACATAAGTTAAGAAAAGATGGAATGGACATACCATTTGAAACCTTCCTTGGATTTAAAGGTGATAAGGTACCAGATATAGACCTTAACTTCTCTGGAGATTACCAAGCGAAAGCACACGCATATACAGAGGTGCTGTTTGGTAAATACAAAACGTTTAGAGCAGGAACTATTTCTACACTTGCAGAAAAAACAGCCTATGGATTTGTTAGGAAGTATTATGAAGAAAAAAACCAACATATAAGAGTTCCGGAAATAAATAGGGAAGCAAAAATGTGTACTGGTATAAAGAGGACCACAGGACAGCACCCTGGTGGAATTATAGTTGTACCAAGAGATAGAGAAATTTATGATTTTTGTCCGGTACAAAGGCCAGCAGATGACCCTACATCAAATACAATAACAACTCATTTTGATTTCCACTCTATCCATGATAACCTTCTAAAACTAGATATACTAGGACACGATGATCCTACAGTAATTAGAATGCTAGAAGATTTAACGGGGATGGATGCAAAGACCATACCTTTGGATGAACCTAAAGTAATGTCACTATTTAGTTCTACGGAAGCGCTAGGTATTACAGAAGAACAAGAACGTTCTAAAGTTGCAACTTATGCAATACCAGAATTTGGTACCAAGTTCGTAAGACAGATGTTACTTGATACAAAGCCTACAACTTTTGGTGAACTTGTAAGAATATCTGGGCTATCACATGGTACGGACGTGTGGTTAAACAATGCTCAAAGTTTAATTGAACAAGGAATAACTACGCTTAAACAGGCAATATGTACTCGTGATGACATTATGATATATCTTATACAAAAAGGCCTTGACCCATCGCTAGCGTTTAAAATAATGGAGATAACAAGAAAAGGTAAAGCAAAAAAAGATTTGACAGAAGAAATGAAAGACAAAATGAGAGAGTGCGATGTACCTGAATGGTATATTGACTCGTGCTTGAAAATAAAGTACATGTTCCCTAAAGCACATGCTTGTGCATATGTTATGATGGCATATAGAATAGCATACTTTAAGGTATATTATCCAAAGGCTTTTTATGCTACATATTATACAGTTAGAGCTGATGCGTTTAATGCTGAGATAATGTGTACAAACAAGCAAAAAGTTAAAGAGGCAATAAAGAATATTGAATCTAATCCGGAAGCAAGTAATGTTGAAAAGGATATGATAACAGTACTAGAAGTTGTAAATGAAATGATGGAAAGAGGAATAGACTTCCTTCCAATAGACTTATACAAATCTGATGCAACCAAATTTTTAGTTGAAGAGGATGGAGTAAGACCACCGCTTTCTGCAATACCAACGTTTGGTACAGTCAATGCTAAGAATGTTGCTAAAGCAAGAGAGGATGGAAAATTTTCTTCTAAAGAAAATTTAGTGTCTAGAGCCAAGATAGGAAAATCTGCATTAGAGCTTTTAGATAAATATGGATGTACTAAAGGAATGCCTAATTCTTCACAAGTATCTTTATTTGATGAAGCTAGTATGATGTGATGGTTGCTATGATATAGCTAAAAATAAAATAAAAAATGGTTGATTATACAGAGATTATATTATATAATGTATACGAGGAGTTGATATATATGAAATTAGATATAACAGGAATTGGCATTGATGTAACAGATGGCATAAGAGAGTATGCTACAAAGAAAGTTGCTAAACTAGATAAGTTTTTTGATGATAGCACAATAGCGCACGTTACATTTTCAGCTAAAAAAGAAAAACAAAATGTAGACATTCGTATAGAAAGCAAGGGTAAGACATATATGGCAGAAGAGAATACACATGATGTATATGCTGGAATCGATTTAATTATAGATAAATTATTAGGACAAATAAGAAAACAAAAAACTATTAAATTAAATCGTAGAACTGAAAACACTGTACAAATGGGTGTGACAGAAGAAGATTTGCTTGAAGATGAAGAGTAATATAGAAATAAGAAATGAAAAATACTGGGGTTACCCAGTATTTTTAACGTCTATATAAAACATAAACTATATATAATATATAAATGGTAATTAGGGAAAAGCCTTCAAATCTAGAAATTTCAGGTTTTCTCTTTGTAAATAATACCATTACTAAACAAACTAAAGCAAATACACCGCAGTCTATAAGTAAATAATTGCCTTCTAAAACAAGAGGGTTGATTAACGATGATACCCCTAAAACACAGAGAGTATTAAACATGTTGCTTCCAATTAAATTCCCTATTGCTATATTTACTCTATTCTTTTTTAGAGCGGCATAAGAAGTAGTGAGCTCGGGAAGAGATGTGCCAACTGCTATTATAACAATAGATATAAATGTTTGACTAACATTGAAAAATTCTGCTATTTTTACAGTATTATCTACAGTGATTTTAGCACCAATATGTACCATAACAATTCCAATAAGTCCAATGGCAATATTTTTAAATAGTTTTTGCATGTCTTTATTGGTATAAGTTTGTATTTTCTCTGTTTCTTGAGAGGTGTTTGTATTTTTCTTGTTATCTTTTTCTTTTTGCTCTTGATACTTCTTTTCACGTCTATCTCTAAGATAATCGGTAATTTCGTAGAAAGTATAATATATGAATACAGCAAACAAAAGCAACAAAATAATACCGTCTGTAAGAGAAATTGTATTTTTTGCGAAGTTATTTTGAACATTATCTAATAAAAGCACAAATAATGCAATAGAAGATAGTAGGCTCATATGCATATCTTTGCGAATAGTTTGACGTAAAAGTTTTAAAGGGTGTAAAACACAAACTAAACCTAAAATTATACACATATTAAAAATGTTTGAACCTACAATATTTCCAATAACAAGATTGGAAGTTCCATTAACAGAACCATTTATAGAAAGTATTAATTCTGGAAGACCAGTTCCTATACATACTATTGTTAGCCCAATTAATACTTCAGTCATTCTAAACATTTTCCCGATAACAGTTCCTGCATCTACAAATATATCTGAACCTTTTATAAGCAAGAATAATCCTAGTGCCAAAAGTAAAATGTTAACAATTATACTCATAAATTTTCTCCTTAGTTTATAATAAAATAGTATATCATAAATTAAAAATAAAAAGCAACGGAAAATTGTCCGTTGCTTAAAAAACTCAAATAAAAATCAAACTACATTTGAGATTCAGCTCTTTCTATAAGTTTTCTAACCATAGTTCCACCTATAGAACCAGCTTGCTTGAGACAGTAAGTCACCATTGTAACCTTGTTTTAAGTTAACACCGATTTCTGCTGGAGTCAAAAAATTATACTGAGCAATTCGTGCTTGTCAAACTCAATAGTATCAAGTGTTAGGATAAATTTCATAAGTATAGATTTTATTTAAAATATGCTTCTTTATATACCCCAAAGAATAAAAAACAAAATTCTATTTCCCAAAAACGAAAAAAACTTGATTTTGGGAAATAGAATGGTATAATATTTTTAGAGGTGTTAAAATGAAATTAATAGATAGAAAAATGTATTTAAATAGATTATTAAATGTGAAAGGAACTCCAGATATTAAAGTTATAACGGGAATTAGACGTAGTGGTAAATCTAAACTTTTAGAATCATTCATAGAACATATAAAGTCAACGGAAGAAAATTATAATATTATATATATAGATTTTACAAAACTAAAGTATGAAAATCTTAAAGAATATCACGAATTAAACAATTTTATAGAAAAAAGTTATGAAAAAAATAAAACTAATTATCTTTTTATTGATGAGGTGCAATTGTGTCCACAATTTGAATTAACAATAAATAGCATTCATTCCACAGGAAACTATGATATATACATAACAGGTTCAAATGCATTTTTATTAAGTAGTGATTTAGCAACACTATTTACAGGTAGAACATTTGAAATTGAAATTTATCCATTCTCATTAAAAGAATTTATGGAATATTATAATGAAATGCAACTTCATGAAGCATTTGACAAATATGTGTTTGATGGTGGAATGGCAGGTGCATATGTATATAATACAAAGGAAGAAAGATACAAATATATAAACGAAGTATATGAAACTTTAGTAATTAGAGATATAAAACAAAAATATAAAATAAGAAATATTCAATTAATGGATAAAACAGCTGAGTTTTTGATGGATAATATTTCGAATTTGTCATCAGCGAGAAATATAGCTAATGCTCTCACAAGTAATAAAAATAGTGTTAATCATAAAACTATAAGTAAATATATGGAATATTTGTGTAATGCTTTTGCTTTTTATAAGGTTAGAAGATATGATATTCAAGGTAAAAAGTATTTAACAGCACAAGAAAAATATTATTTGTCAGATCATTCGTTCAGATTTGCAAAACTTGGAACAAAGAATTTAAATTATGGACGAGTATATGAAAATATAGTAGCCACAGAATTGATGCGCAGAGGCTATGAAATATATGTAGGGACTTTGTATAAAAAAGAAATTGATTTTGTAGCAATTAAGCAAAGTGAAAAAATATATATACAAGTTTCTGATGATATTTCTAGTGAACAAACTTTTAAAAGGGAAGTTGAACCCTTATTGAAAATCAAAGATGGGTATACCAAAATGATTATAGCGAATACAAAGCATGATACGTATCAATATGAAGGTATAAAAATAGTAGATATAGCAAGCTGGTTAGTGCAAGAATAAAAAATATCCAAAAACAAACAACATTAAAAATTTAGATATAGGGGTGAATATATGGGAAAGTGTAGTTTATGCGGTAGATTTTTGCTTAGCAATTCTAATTGTTATGGATTATTTTGTTTAAAGAAGATGTGTTTATATACAGGAATGGACAATATAAAAAACCTGAAAATGGAAAATAATCTAAATAACAATATCCAAAAGATTACCAATAAAGGAAAATTAAATAAATTGCAAAAACAACAATTAACAAATAGATATTTAACATTTAAAATGTTAAGTGAAGTAGATATAGATTATTATAAAGGAATTGCTAAAAGTGTGGAAATAGATATTAAAAAAATAAACAACAAAACTAGAGTAACAGAAATACCAAGTAATAATATAATTACGCTTAAGGAAGCTTATGAAATTTATAAATTATATAATAGATATAAAAAGTTTAAAGAAGAAGCAAACATAATTATGAGCGAACAAAAATTTGAAGAACTGCAGAATTTACCTTGGGATACAGTAATGTTTGCATATAGTGCGTATTATAATAGGAAACCACATTTATCAACTTTATTGCAGCACATTCAATTTGCTTTGTGGTATATTATAATTTTGTTTTCGGATAAGGTGTTGGGATACAAATGTGGAGCAGAATTCTTACAACATTCTTTAAATTTAAAACCAAAAGATAAATATATTACAAAAGGAGAGATTATAGATAAAATAAAAAATGATACTAAATTTAAAAAGAAAATAAAAGACATTATAGAAGAATATGGAAATAAAAATACATTTGATACATTAGACAAAGAACATTTAAATTACGCAGATCCTGATTTGTTTTTTGCATTAAATAATACAGACATAAATGTTAAAGGAAGAAGAAAGAATAACAAATGGTATTTATCAGTAACAATAACAGATAGATATGATTTTACAGATTTTAAGGAAATATCAGAATATTATAGTGGTAATATATTAATAGCATTATTGGGGAGTACGCTAAATAATGCAGCTATGTTGTCAGATTCTTTTAATGTAATAAGCGAATATGATATTACAATAAAATTTGAATTGGAGGTTTAAAAAATGGATGGAACTGAAATAAGTAAAGTAGCAATATCAAAACTAATAATAAAAATTAATATTTGGATGTGTATAATTTCAGTAGTATCTATTTTGGGAGTACCATTTATTATATCAAAAATACCTATGCCTCAGTATGATGTAGCAATTTGTGTTCTAGGAACAGCATTTTTAATGCCTATAATGCTATTTGCAATAACTTGGGTTATATGTATAATATATGCATTTAAGAAAAATATAGCAAAAAAAGTAAAAGAAGCATATATGTTAATGCCGGTTTATTATATATTTATTACATTTCCGTTTTTGTCATTAGTACTATATATTATAGAGAAATGTGGATAAGACAATAAAAAACAACGAAAAATTGTCCGTTGCTTTAAAACTCAAAATTTTGCTTTGAGTTTTAGTTTTGTTTCAAGGTTTTATAATCATAGTTCCTGCTATGAGATGCGACTTGTTTGAGAGTCTGAGTCATCACTAAGCTTATCAAGATTTATAGTGAATAAAAATACCAGACGAGAAAATGTTGATTGTAGAATAATTTAATAAAGGAAGTGATTTCAATGACCAATATAAATAAGATAAAGGGAAGTAAATATTATAATGATATATTAGAAAAAAGAATAGAAAAACATATGCTTCGTTCAGAACTTGATATAGAATCAGGAAGAACAGTATCAGCAAAGGAAGTATTTAAATATTTAAAAGGAAAATATGAATTTTAGTAAAGTAAGAAAACATTAAAAATATCTTGAGATGAAAAATGTTAGAAAAAATGGGGACAAGCCACTTATTTTTAATGAAATATGAAGGAAGATGATAATGTTAAAATAAAAATGTAAGAAATGACCAATATAAAAATGTCATAAATGGCAAAAAAGTTCAACGAAATAATGTCTTGTTATAAAACAGATGCAGATAAAATAATAATATTAAAAGCAACGGAAAAATTGTCCGTTGCTTTTAAAAAACTCAAATTTAAACTATAATTACATTTGAGATTCAGCTCTTTCTATAAGTTTTCTAACCATAGTTCCACCTATAGAACCAGCTTGCTTAGAAGTTAAGTCACCATTGTAACCTTCCTTCAAGTTTACACCAAGTTCAGATGCAACTTCATTTTTAAAACGATCCATAGCTGCCTTAGCTTCAGGAACTTCCATTTTGTTAGAATTCTTGTTCATATTTATTCCTCCTGTTTTTCTACTGTTTGAGTTTCCAAGATAAGTATGAGTTACACTTATCCCGGAAAACAGATATTGTATTTCATAAGAATTACATACGATTGTTTATCCGTGTAAGCGCGTTGTCATTACTT
>JAZRUV010000025.1:0-15749 GCA_045652705.1 Clostridia bacterium | reverse complement strand
AGAATCAAACTCTTGTCTTAAATTCTCTCAAGATAACGTTAGCTATCTTTATAAATTACTTTGTTAAATTAACGGGATTTATGTCTCCATAAATTTCCCTTTTACTTGGCTTTCTTACTCTTTATTTTTCAATGTGCTTTTCGTCTTGCTTTTCGCGCGACGTTGTGAATATATTTTAGCATAGAGGCTAGACATTGTCAACAAAAAAATGCAAAAAAATTAATTTTTTTGAAATATTTTTTAAACGCTTTGTTTTTGGGCCTTTTTAAGCACTAAAATTCCACCAAAATTACATCTTCTCCTATAAGCTTTACATTACTCCAAGGTATAGTAATGTTGTTTTTTCCGCTTAAACTTTTTAATACTTTTCCAACTTGAGCAACCACTATGCTTTTTATAGCCCCTTCATTTAGTTCAGCGTCAACGTCTACTACAAACCCTAATATCTTTCCATTATTTATATTAATTACTTCTTTTTGCCTAAAATCTATTCCCCTTGACATATTTTCCCCCTCTAACATACTTTTAATGTAAAGCCTTTTTCTATTCCCATCGCTATAGCCTTTCCTATATTTTCTAAATTTGTTATAATCCAACTTGCATCTTGTTCATTTTCTCTAGAGCCAACTTCTATTTTTATAGCGGCTGATTTTACCTTATGTATTTCTATAACACTTTCATCATATGTTATTCCATTATCTATACTTTTATTATGATAACTACCGAGCACTTGTTTGTACACTTCTTTGCCTATTCCATTAGATAGGTTATCCCCAACTTTCACATAGCAATTCAATCCAGACTTATTTCCAAAACTACTATGTATTGCAATATGTGCATCAACTTTTACATCGTTGCTATCCTTTATTATTTCATCAATTGTCATCCCATTAACATTCCTATAGACAGCAAATTCCCCTGTTTGCAAAAGATATGTTTCTACCGCATCTGCTATTTGATTCATTCTAAACTCTTCAGTTCCAAAATTATTAATACCAAAACTTTTATCTTTGGTAGATGGACTTAAATATACCTTATACATATAATCACCTAATTATATATATGCATATAAAGGGAAAATATTTCACCCCTTTAACATTTTTCTTTTCATTCTTTCTAGTGCAACTTTTTCTATTCTAGATATTTGAGCCTGAGACACTCCTATTTCTTCTGCTATTTCTACTTGTGTTTTGTTATCGAAAAATCTTCTTTTAATTATATTTCTTTCTTTTTCAGAAAGCTTTTCTAACGCTTGTATTACAGATAGCGTTTCTGTAAGCGTTTCCATTTCATTTTTTTCACTCTTTAATTGGTCAAGCACATAAATTGTATCACCATCATCATTATATACAGCATCATACAGAGACATCGGTTGAGTAGTACTATCTAATGCTAGGATTACATCTTCTTCATTTAAATCTAAAGCTTTAGCTAAATATTGAACTGTAGGTTCTTCATTATGTATTGCCATATAAGCTTCTTTTTCTTTAGATATTCTATATGACATATCACGTATAGACCTACTTATTCTCATAGAACTACTATCTCTTAAATGACGTTTTATTTCACCAGCTATCATAGGTACTGCATATGTAGAAAACTGAACATTTTGAGATATATCGAAATTATCTATTGCTTTTATTAATCCAACAACTCCCACTTGGAATATATCATCTACACAGTCACACCTATGATTAAATCTTTTAACAAGACTTAGCACTAATCTTAGATTAGCTTTTACAAATTCGTCCTTTAATTCTGTATGGCCCTCTTTTATTTTTCTTAACATTTCCATTTGATCTTTAGCAGATAATACTGGTAGCTCTGCTGTGTTTACACCATTTATTTCTACTTTTATTGTTTTCATTTGTTACTTCCTCCATATTTCCATTTAATGGTAATATTTTGTTTTCATTTGTTAATAATATTCACTTGCTTTCATTAAACTGTTTTTTTAGACGTTCTATGACCTTTTTTTCAATTCTCGAAATGTATGATTGAGAAATACCAAGCTTATCTGCAACTTCTTTTTGCGTAAGCTCGTTCTTCCCATCAAAACCATATCTAAGTTCCATTATTACTTTTTCCCTGCTGTCTAAATTTTTAATTGCTAGGTCTATTACTTTTTTATTATCACTATCTTCTACTTGTTTAAATATATTATCGCTCTCAGAACCTAATATGTCGGAAAGCGCAAGGTCATTCCCTTCTGCATCTGTATTTATTGGCTCGTCTATAGACACTTCTGTTTTTAACTTTTGTGTTTTTCTAAGATACATTAAAATTTCATTTTCAATACATCTAGATGCATAAGTTGCAAGCTTAATATTCTTTTCTATGTTAAAGCTGTTTATTGCTTTCATAAGTCCTATTGTTCCAATAGAAATTAAGTCTTCTATATTAAACATAGAATTTTCAAATTTCTTAGCTATATATACAACTAATCTTAAATTCTTTTCTACAAGCTTCTTTCTAGCTTCATCGTCTCCGTCAGCCAAACGAAGCAGTAAATCTTTTTCTTCTTCTGCAGTCAGTGGCGTTGGTAATTTTTCTGACCCAGATATATAAAATAATTCCTCGTCCTCTATTTTTAATAACTTTAATATATATTCATACATCTTTTTTAAATTCATATTTTTATACCTCCTAAATCTTGTGTGTAAAGAATATAGTTAAGTAACATATTATAGCTTCCATCTTTAGATAATTTTGTTCTTTCAAAAACTACTGCTACTTTTACAAACCAGCTTTTATCCTTTTTTGTTATTTCTGCATTTTTGAATATATATGCATTTTTATTAGCCTCACTAGATAATGTAACTGTACGTATACTAAAACACTCTTTGTTTTCTAAATCTATTACCATTTCATCATCTAACAATTCTGCAAATATTACCGGCAATTCATTTGTATAACTATAGACACTATTTCCAGTATCTAAAAACGCCCTATATTTATATTTTTTTCCATCTAGCTCTAGTTTTACATCATATATTAAGTCGTCATTCTTAATCTCCCTTTTATATATTTTCCACATATGATTTGCAAAAAATTTGCTTAAGAGAAAACTTACAATATATATAAGTAGTTTTAATAAATAGTTTGCATCTTGCATATTAAATAAGTTTGTAACTACTGTCAGGCTTCCTACGTTTATAGCAGAAATTAGGAAAAATAATGCTGTTATTTTTAAATATTCTCTTATTTCTTTTGGTTTAAAACAAATATATACCATTACTATTACGAGTAAAATTTTACAAAACATATAATTTAACTCTTTTACTTTTAGATATATCATAAATACAACATAACAAGATGCAATAATTGCTGCTAGTACTATTTTTTTATTTGAAACATTTTCTCTTGCAATATATGATGTCTCTTTTAATAGAACATAATCTATTATTAAATTTTCAATAAATACATAATCTAAATATATAGTCATATTTACCTCGAAACACATTATAATCTAGGATAGATCCAAAAATTTGTAGAATAAAAGTTAGAATTAAATTTTTTCATCTTCAAAAAACAAAATAAAGAAGCAAATTGTCGTATACAATTTGCTTTTTTGATATAAAATTCATTTATTGTTGTCTAAATTAGTCTTTATTTCTTCTTAAGAAAGGTGGGATATCTAAATCTACTGTATAATCTGTTCTTGAAGAAACTCTTCCATTAAATCCAGTAGCTTCATTTCTTTCTATGTTGCTGTTGTTGTTTATACTATTTCTCATGCTTTCTAAGATGTCTTGTGCTCTATTGTCATTTCCATTCCATTTGTTAAAACCTGTAGCTATTACAGTTATAACTATTTCATCACCAAGATTTTCATCTATAACAGCACCAAATATAATGTTTGCTTCTGGGTCTACAGATTTTTGTACTAATTCTGCTGCTTCGTTTATTTCTAATAGTCCTAAATCTTTACCACCAGTAACATTAATAAGTACTCCACTCGCTCCTTCGATAGAAGTTTCAAGAAGTGGGCTATGGATTGCTTGTCTTGCAGCTTCTCCTGCTCTGTTTTCCCCTCTTGCTCTACCAATACCCATATGAGCTATTCCTGTATCTAACATTATTGTTTTAACGTCAGCAAAGTCTAGGTTAACTAATCCTGGAACTGTGATAAGGTCAGAAATACCTTGAACACCTTGTCTTAGTATGTTATCAGTTTTTAAGAAAGCCTCTTCAATTGTAGTGTCTTTTTCTACTACTTGAAGTAGTTTTTCATTTGGTATAGTGATTATTGTATCTACATTTTGTTTTAATTCTTCTATACCTTTTTCAGCTTGATTCATTCTTCTTTTTCCTTCAAATGGGAAAGGTTTTGTTACAACTGCTACTGTAAGTATTCCCATTCCTTTAGAAATGTCAGCAATAACAGGAGTTGCTCCAGTACCTGTTCCTCCACCCATTCCAGAAGTGATGAACACCATATCTGCTCCTTTTAATGCTTCAGCTATTTCTGCTTTAGATTCTTCGGCACTACATTCACCAATCTCAGGGTTTGCTCCAGCACCAAGTCCTCTTGTTAATTTTTCACCTATTTGAATTTTAGTTTGTGCCTTAGATTCTTCTAATGCTTGTTGGTCTGTGTTTATAGCTATGAATTCTACACCTTTTAGGCCATCTTCTATCATACGGTTTAACGCGTTTCCGCCGCCGCCACCTACACCTATAACTTTAATATTAGCAGTTCCTGCTTTGAACATTGATTCTTCCATTTTAAAAATCCCCCTTCTCATCTTCATATTCCTCATTTTGTCTTTTTAGTGTATTTGTTAATTTCTCTTTAGCTTTATTAAACATTCCAAATATTTTATCTTTAATATCCGGTTCTGTCATTATTTCAACATCACTGTTTACTCTTCTACTTGTTCCAACATTTGCAATATATTTTGTCATACCAAAAGCTACAATGTGTTGTGGTTTTATAACATTTATTAATTTTGGACTGCATATTCTCACTTGATTTATTTTTAAAGTTAAAACCGCAAGTTCTTCAACGCCAGATATATTGCTTATACCTTGGCCTGTTATAACTGCACATTCTATTTTACCAATAAGATTATTTTCTGCCATTATTTTTCTTGTGATTTGGTATATTTCTTTTATTCTTGCTTCTATAATTTTTACTACATCACTACATTTTACTCTATCTGTTTCGCCTTCAGCTACTCGTCTAGTATTTAATTTAATGTCATGATTGTTAGATATCATGGCTTCTATTGCTAGATTGTACTGTCTTTTTAACTTGTCCGCTTCTTCCATATCTACATTTAGAGATATTGCAATATCACTTGTGATATGATCTCCACCTACTGGCAATGTGTTGTTGTATTCTAAACTACCATTTTTATATACAGATAGTTCCGTATGACCTGCACCTATATCTAATAAAAGTACTCCTAAATCTTTTTCTTCAGGCATTAATACCACATTAGAAGTTGCAAATGTTTCAAGTACAAATCCATCTATTTTAAGTTCTGCAAGTTCCATTGCGTGTGTTATTTCTTCTATAACAGACTTATCTGCAATAATTACATCTGCATCTATTAAAAAATATTTTGCAAAAGCTCCTATTGGTTCTTCTAAATATTCTCTATCATTTACTATATACTTTGTAGGAATTATATCTACTATTTGTTCCTTACTATTTTGTCTTATTCCTAGTTGAATTTTTTCTAATACTGAAGTTATATCTCTATATGAAAGACCATCATCTGGTTTTTCAACTTCACCTTTGAATCTTATTCTTTCAATTCTTGTATTTAGTCCTTTTATATTAACATATGCTGAGTTTATGTATAACCCTGACGTATCTTCAGCTTCTGTAATAGCTTTGACTAATGATTCAGCAACAGATGTGCTGTTTATTATTTTTCCTTTTTTTATTCCACTAGACTTTTCAAGACCATAACCTCTTACTTCAATCTCGCCAAACTTATTAACTTGTCCTACTACAGCAGCGGTCTTTGATGCTCCTATATCTAAGGAAACAATAATGTCACCTATAGCCATTTAAAACTACCCCCGTTTGTCATGGCTATATGATACTCTTTTTTTATGAAAAAATCAATAGTTTTCTTGAAAATTTGTAATATTTTTGTAACATTTTTGATATATTCTTGAATCGCTGTTGTTTCTAAGGCTGTAGCTTTGGATAATTATGTAAAATATCATCAAAATTACGGATAAATTTCTGAAAATTACAAACTGATAAATGCCAAGTGTTACAAGCAAAATTATTACCATAATTTTCGTTGCTTTTTCAACTTTACATACGTTTTTTTGTTTTTTTATTAACATTTTTAACAACATTTCAAAAATGTTATATCCATCTAAAGGATATATTGGTATTAAGTTTATAATTGCTAACGCTAAATTTATTGTATATACCATAGGAATATTTTTAAATATGTATGCAAGTATTATATTAGATAAAGGCCCTGCTAAAAATATGTACAGCCATTTTAAACCTTGTCTATTATAACTATCTAAATTAATATTTAAACCAGATATTCTAATATAAAGTCTTGTTGTCTTTATACCAAATATACTTGATACAAACATATGAGTAAACTCGTGGAATGCTATAAAAAGGTAACATATAAAATAGTTTTCAAAATAATCTCTTACTACTTCAGAAAACACACATAAAAAACCAACTATTAAAATAGTCTCATCTAAATATATATTAAAATCTTTTACTTTAAATCTCATAAATCTAAAATTAACTTCGGATCAACTTTTGTTCCATCATATACTATTTCAAAATGTAAATGTGGTCCTGTTGAAAGCCCTGTTGAACCCACTTCTCCAATTTTGGTTCCCGCTTTTACTTTATCTCCGACTTTTACAGATAACTTACTCATATGACAATATATTGTAGCAATCTTCCCATTTGTTACTTCAACAAAATTGCCGTTATATTTATTATATGTAGCACGAGTAACTTTTCCCTCTATACTGCTAACTACTTTAGTACCTGTTTTAGCCGCTATATCCGTTCCGGTATGATAACTATCTATTCCTTCAAATATTACTTCCCTTGCACCATAGTGTGATGTTATTGTTCCACTTACGGGTTTTACAAACTTTACTTTAGTTTCTTTTATTTTGTCTATAATACTACTTTGACTACTTATACTACTAGATACTGCCACTACCTTTTCAGATTGCTCATCAATATCTGCACTTACTCCAACATTTTCTTTTACCGTGTTTTCTTTATTACTAACACTACTTTCTTCATATATTTTAACCTCACTATTATTCTCAACATAAATATTATTTTCTTTTAATTCATGTTTCGTTGTTATTACTTTATATAATTCTTTAACTTTAGTTTCTACCGCCTTCGGAACAATTGGTTTTACAAATGTATATGTATTTTTAGCTATACTTTTTGTACTTGACTTAATCTCCTCAAAGGAATATGATGTGTTGTAATAATTAACTAGTTTCTTTGTAAAATCTGATTCCAAAACAACAGATATTTTTAAATACTTTATTGCTAGCACAAACACTAGTATACTTATTACCGTAATAACTTGTATTGATATTTTAAACAAAAATTTTTCTTTTAATGTTTCAACTTTACCTTTTTCTTTTTTTACTCCTTGTTTAGGCTTAGCAAATGTAAAACTAGTATAATCTATGTTATTTATATTTTTATTATTATAGTAACTTTTCTTTAATGTCCTTTTTGCAACTATTCCTTCCATACAAACCTCCAAAAAAGAACTTATCCATATTACAATATATATGGATAAGTCCTTTTTTATTACTATATTTTTATTTATATTTAATTGTACTTGTTTTTATTATTGCCATTCAAACTTATCTGAAATCTCACTGATATATTTTTCTAATTGACTAGCTTTATAAAATGAATTGTCTAATAAAACTATACCATCTTCATAAACCATCAATACACTTTTTGTTCCCGCTTTATATTGCAATATTAATCTGTATGTTTCTAAATTACCGCTTGAAAATGATGGTTCATCTATTCCTTTTATATAGTCATTTATTTTAATCATTTCACTTTTAGATAAACTCATTGTTTTTTCATAATATTTATTCGTTTTTGTATTTCTTTTATACATTGTAATCGAATTAGTAATGTTTTCTTTTTCTGTTTTTTCCCAATCAAATTTATATTGTATTGTACTAAACACTTCAATTGATTGATCTTCTACAGAATATAACCTTCCATCCATTATTACACGCATACCTGGTAATACTTTTAATTCTGACTCGATTCCTGTTTTATATTTTATTATTACTCTATATATATCTTTGTCTTGCGTTGTAACATTATCGCTTACATAGTTTAAGTTTCTTAGTAGTTCTATTACGCTATTTATTTGTTCTTCTGTTAATGTCATAGTTGCTGGATAATATTTATCTGTATATTTTTCATTTCTTTTATACATATATATACTTTCTATATGTGAGCCTTCCTTTATGTCTATTGTTTTTTTCTTTTCTACATCATAATAATAATCCCACAAATTATATTTTATTATATTGTTATTATTAGACATTGTAATAAGCATTATTCCTTCATATTCTTGACTATATGTATTAATTGATTTATACTTACCTTTTTCTTGGGTTATTTTACCATCATTATTTACATATATTATCTGACTGTCCTTCGTTATTATAATTATTATTTTCCCATCATTTGTGCCTTGCATATATAGTTCTTTTGCTTTTACCTTATTTCCATTAGTATCTTTTATTGTCGTATAATTAGCATCACCTTTTTTTGAATAATATACATGTGCTTTATTATCTATATAAACTACATGGCTTGGACTCCCAAAGCTAGCCACAAAATTTTTGTTTAGTTCTTCAAATGTATCTCCATTTACATCTATAAGTTTTCCATCTAATGTTAAATAGTATATATTTCTATATACATAACCCCTACCATTACCTACTGTTAAATCTACAACATTATATTTATTCATATCTTTTAACAAATCTGCTGTTGCTGTCATGTCAGACCATTCCACTGTATATATTTTTCCTTCTTGTGTTAATATATAGTAATACATTATTCCGCCATTAACAGTTCCTATAACTTTCTTTGGTGTTCCACTAATATTTTTAACTTGTACTGTTTTGTTTGAAAATGTTAAATATACTTTGTTGTTTTTTATTTCTATTTTTTCTTTAGAACTACTATCTGCTTTAAATATTGTGCTTCCCCATTCATAATCTTTATAATTGGCATATGGGTCTATTTTATTTTCTTCTTTGTTTTCTTGTTGTTTCTTTTCTATTAATTTATCGTTTATATAATCATATTTATACGTTATTGTACTACTTCCATTCGGTGTTCCTGTTCCTGCCCAATCTGTATATGCTATTGTAATATCTAAAGAGAGAACTCCTTTTTCTGTATCCATATTTGCTTTATATGATATTGTTGTATTTCTTGAACTACTTTGAGTTGATTCTTTACTTAAGTAATCCTCCGTATTAAATTTATATATTTGATATATCTCTTCATTGATTTGCTTTGTTACTTCTGTTTGTATTTTAAAATACGGTAACACCATATCTAATTTATATATTACATTCTCATATGCTTTTTTCTCTATAGGATTTTTTTCATGAATTAAGTCTTTTATTAAGTCGCTTACTTTGTTATATTGTTGTTTTTGAGTTTCATCATTTTTGTTTTCTTCTTGGTTGTTTTTATTTGCTTCATTATATATGTCGTCTAAGTTAGAAATACCATTGTTTATTATTGACATGTTTTGTTTTGAAATGTATCTAATTCCTAAAAATGTTACTAATGCTATTAATACTACAGCTAATAATATAATTATTATTGCTTCTGTATTTTTTATTTTTTTCTTTTCATTCTCCATTTTTCTTCCCCCTCGTATACATTTAGTATACACTAAAAAAAAACACTGTCAACACTACATAATATATTTATACATGTTTTTTATAATATATTAGGACCCTAGATTTTTTCTAAGATCCTTTGGTTTTATTTTCACTAATTTACTATTTTTCCTGTTAAATACCACTTGTTATTTTTAACAATTTCAATTTTTTTCATTTTACCTACATCTTGCATAAATCCTTCAAATATAACCACTTTATTGTCCATTGTTCTTCCTGTGTACATATTAGGATTATTTTTACTTACTCCTTCTACAAGAATATTTTCTATTTTTCCTATTTTCTTTTCATTTTCTTCGTCTATTATTTGTTCAAATAATGCTTTAAGCCTTTCTAGTCTTTCAACTTTTACTCTTTCATCTATTTGGTTTTCCATTTTTTCCGCTCTTGTTCCATGTCTTATGCTGTAGCAAAACATATATATTTGGTCAAATCTAGTTTTCTCTACAACATCCATTGTGTCTAAGAAATCCTCTTCTGTTTCACCTGGGAAACCTACTATGATATCTGTTGAAAAAGAAACATTTGGTACTTTATTCCTAATCTTTTCTACAAGATTTAAAAAATGTTCTTTTGTATATTTTCTATTCATTGCTTTTAATATATTAGTACTTCCTGATTGAAGTGGTAAATGTATTTGTTTTGCTATTTTATTACTTTCAGCAATTTTATCTATTAATGCATCTGTAAAATCTTTTGGATGTGGTGATACAAATCTTATAACTTCTATTCCTTCAACTTTTTCTATTTCTGTTAATAAATCTACAAATGTATATTTATTATTTTTAAAATCATTACCATATGAATTTACATTTTGTCCAAGAAGAGTTATTTCTTTATATCCTTTTGAAGCTACTTCTCTTACATCCCTTAAAATATCTTCTGGAAGTCTGCTTCTTTCACTTCCTCTTACATAAGGAACTATACAATAAGAACAAAAATTATTACAACCGTAAATTATACTAATTGATGCTTTGTAACCTTCTTCATATTTAATTGGAACATCTTCAATTATTTCATGTTCATTTTCCTGTAACTCTTGTGTTTTCTTTTTATCTTTCATTGCAATATATAGCTTTTCTGCAAAGTATTGCATACTCTTTGTGCCAAGTACAACATCAACAAATGGATATGAACTCTTTATTTTATCTAAAATATGTACTTGTTCTGTCATACATCCTACTATTGCTATATACATATCTTTATTTCCAACTTTTCTAGATTTCAAAAGTCCTAATCTTCCAAAAAGCTTGTCCTCTGCATTTTCTCTAATGCAACAAGTATTAAATAATACTACATTTGCATCTTTTATATCTGTAGCTTTAGAAAATCCCATTTCTTCGAGTATCCCTGCATATTTCATTGAGTCATTTTCATTTAAAACACACCCCATTGTTTCTATATAGTATGTATATTGTTTATTTTTACTTTCTAATAATTCTTTTATTCTTTTTTCATAATCTATTTTATATCTCATTATTTTCACCTATGGTAAATATTTTAACACAAATTATACTTAATTTCTACTATTATATTTTCTTTTTGGAATCTCTTACTGTGTTAATAACCATAATAATTGTACAAATTATATAATATATGTATACCGGAATAGCAAAAACAATTTCATTAATCCACTGACCATTTTCTTGAGTTCCAAGATATGTACTAATAATAGCGGGAATTATTCCTACTATATTTCCAATAATCCAGTTTTTATTTAACATTACTCCACTTATTCCAAAAAGTATTATACATATAATAATAATATCACTTATTATTAGGTCAAATACTAATAAACTTAATATTGATACTAATAATATGCTAATTATAAATGGTAAAAAATATATAATTTTTATTTTTTTACTTTTTCCCATTTTCAAACCCCTATTGAATATTATCATATTTACTAGGCTTTTACAATAAAAAAACGACCTTAGATTTCTCTAAGACCATTTTATTCTTTATTAATTATTAGCATCTTTCCATATATTCGCCAGTTCTTGTATCAATTCTTATTCTGTTTCCAATTTCAACAAATAAAGGTACTTGGAATGTAGCTCCAGTTTCAACTGTTGCAGGTTTAGTTGTTCCTGTTGCAGTCGAACCTTTAATTCCTGGTTCAGTATATGTTACTTCTAATTCTACAAAAGTAGGTGCTTCTACACCAAATATATTACCTTTGTATGATAAAACTCTAACATTCATGTTATCTAATAGATATGGAAGTATATCTTCGATTTGTTCTTTCTTAAGTTCTACTTGTTCATATGTATTGTTATCCATGAAAGTATAAGTGTCTCCATCATTGTATAGATATTGCATTTCACTTGTTGTGATAGATACTTCTTCTACTTTTTCTGATGGGTTGAATGTTTTTTCCATTGTAGTACCAGCTATAACGTTTTTAAGTTTAGTTCTAACGAAAGCTGCTCCTTTTCCTGGTTTAACATGTTGGAATTCTACTACTCTATATACTTGAGAATCAAGTTCGAATGTAGTTCCATTTCTAAAATCTCCTGCAAATATCATTTGATTTCCCCCTTTTTTACTTTTTTAATTAAGCTTTTACTGTTTCAACAAGTTTTGCAAATCCTGTAGCGTCGTTTACTGCCATTTCAGCAAGCATTTTTCTGTTTATGTTGATATTTTTCTTTTTAAGACCATCCATTAATCTGCTGTATGAAATTCCGTTGATTCTAGCTGCAGCATTTATTCTTGCAATCCATAATCTTCTGAAATCTCTCTTTTTATTTTTTCTTCCTACAAATGCATATTGACCAGATTTCATAACAGCTTGTTTAGCCATTTTAAATCTTATGCTCTTTGCACCATAATATCCTTTTGCTCTTTTTAATACTCTTTTTCTTCTTGCTCTTGTTGTTACGGCTCCTTTAATTCTTGCCATTTTGTATTTCCTCCTTTTTTAGATTCCTTATTTTTAAATTATGAATAAGGTAATAATTTCTTTACAGCTGCTGAGTTAGCTGAATCAACATATGATGCTCCTCTTAGAGACATCTTTCTGCTTGAGCTTTTTCCTGTTAATTTGTGAGCTCTGTTTGCAGTTGTCTTTTTAACTTTACCAGATTTTAAAACTGATAATCTTTTCTTTGAACTACTGTGAGTTTTCATTTTAGGCATTTTACTTTCCTCCTTTTATTTTTTATCTTTAGGCAACACTATTACGTTTAAGAATCTACCTTCAAGCTTTGGTTCTTTGTCTATTTTGCCTTCTTCAAGCATTTCTACAAATTTAAGGATTGTTTCTTTTCCTTTTTCTACAAATCTTACTTCTCTACCCTTAAACTTTAGTGATACTTTCACCTTATCTCCAGCTTTTAAAAACTTATTAGCATTTTTTGCTTTAGTTTCTAGATCGTGTTGATCAATTGTAGCTGAAAGTCTAATTTCTTTAAGCTCAACCACTTTTTGGTTTTTTCTAGCTTCTTTTTCCTTTTTAGCCATTTCAAATTTAAATTTGCTATAGTCAAGTATCTTACATACTGGTGGATTAGCGTTTGGTGCTACTAACACTAAATCTAAATCTTCGTCGTATGCTTTCTCTAGAGCATCTTTAGCAGACATTCTTCCTAATCTTTCACCATTTGTGCCAATAACTTCTACTTCATTTGCTCTTATTTGTTCATTTACTAGAAAGTCTTGTTTTATATCAATACACCTCCAACAAAAAAAGATTGCTAAAGCCTAGCAATCCTCTCAAACACAAAATCTACCTTATATATTGGTTTAAATTTGCATTACCTTGTTAAGACAATACCACAAGGTGAGAAGACTACTTCTACTTTACGGTATTATTTTAACATATTAATTTTTGTTTGTCAACATAATTTTATTTTTTTGTTATATATCCAAGTTTTTAACATATTTAGCATTTGCTTCAATAAATTGTCTTCTTGGTTCAACTTCTTCTCCCATAAGAACGGTGAATATTTCATCTGCTTTAACAGCATCTTCCATAGTCATTTGTATTAATGTTCTATTTGCAGGATTCATTGTTGTTTCCCAAAGTTGTTCAGAACTCATTTCACCAAGACCTTTATATCTTTGTATATTAACTGATTCTCTTTTTATTCCTTTTGCTTCTAACTCTTTAAATGTATCTTCTAAAGAATGCTCGTTATAGCAATAAATATCTTCCATTCCTTTTTTAGATAGCTTAAATAGTGGTGGGCATGCAGAATATATCTTGCCTTGCTCTATTAATGGTCTCATATATCTAAAGAAGAATGTTAAAAGAAGCGTTCTAATGTGAGAACCATCGACATCGGCATCGGCCATCATTATTATTTTGTCGTATCTTATTTTTTCAATATTAAAGTCATTTCCAATACCTGCACCAATTGCAGTTATAACTGGATTTAATTTTTCATTTCCATATATTTTATCTGCTCTTGTCTTTTCAACATTTATCATTTTACCCCAAAGTGGAAGTATTGCTTGGAATTTTCTGTCTCTTCCTTGCTTAGCACTTCCTCCCGCAGAGTCTCCCTCGACGATATATATTTCACATTCAGCAGGGTTTTTACTACTACAGTCAGCAAGTTTACCAGGTAAAGTTGTAGATTCAAGTACACTCTTTCTTCTAACAAGTTCACGTGCTTTTCTTGCTGCTTCTCTTGCACGAGATGCAGATAAAGCTTTATCTAGTATTGCTTTAGCTTCCTTTGGATGCTCCTCAAGATATGTAGCAAGCTTATCGTTCATCATAGAGTTAACTATACCTAAGACTTCACTATTTCCAAGTTTTGTTTTAGTTTGTCCTTCAAACTCTGGTTCTGTTACTCTAACACTAACGATTGCAGATATACCTTCACGTATATCATCACCTTGAAGATTAGCATCTTTTTCTTTTAATATATTAAATTTTCTTCCATAATCATTAAATACTTTTGTAAGACCTCGTTTGAATCCATCTAAATGTGTTCCGCCTTCAATAGTGTTAATATTATTTACGAAAGATAATATATTTTCTGAGTATGATGTAGTATATTGAAGTGCAACTTCAACTTCTACTTCACCTTTTTGTTCTAAATATATTGGTGGACATACTAATTCTTTGTTTTTATTAATATATTCAACGAATGATACAATACCACCTTCATAGTGGAATACTTTTTGTTTAGCTTCAGCGTCTCTTCTATCCCACAATGTTATTTTAAGACCTTTATTCAAAAATGCCATTTCTCTAAATCTATTTTCTAGAGTTTCAGCATTATATACTGTTGTTTCAAAAATTTGAGCATCTGGTTTAAATATAACTTTTGTTCCACGTTTAGTTTCTTCTCTTACTTTGTGAAGTTTTTCTGTAACTTTACCTCTTTCAAAAGATATTTCATAAGCTCCATCACCATTACAAGCTTCAACTGTAACTTTTTCAGATAAAGCATTAACAACAGACGCACCAACACCGTGAAGACCACCAGATACTTTATATCCTTCTCCACCGAATTTACCACCTGCGTGAAGTATAGTATAAACAACTTCAATAGCAGGTATTCCCATTTTAGGATGAATTCCTAAAGGTATACCACGTCCATTATCCTTTACCATTATACTATTATCTTCTAGTATTTCTACATTTATTTCATTACAGTAACCTGCTAAAGCTTCGTCAACTGCATTATCTACTATTTCATATACAAGGTGATGAAGACCACGTTCAGATGTACTACCAATGTACATACCTGGTCTTTTTCTAACTGCTTCTAGTCCTTCTAATATTTGGATTTGATCAGCACCGTATTCTGTACTCATAATTTCCTCCTAATAACCAACCTAGTTTTCTTTTTTTA
>JAZRUV010000024.1:0-37967 GCA_045652705.1 Clostridia bacterium | reverse complement strand
AGAATCAAACTCTTGTCTTAAATTCTCTCAAGATAACGTTAGCTATCTTTATAAATTACTTTGTTAAATTAACGGGATTTATGTCTCCATAAATTTCCCTTTTACTTGGCTTTCTTACTCTTTATTTTTCAATGTGCTTTTTCGCAATTACTTGCGACGTTTTATATTCTAACACAGGTTCAAAACAAAGTCAACTAATTTTTACAAATTTTTTAAACTTTTTTCATACCTGTGTTTTTAGCAATTTAGAGCGTTAAAAATTAACTACAAATGTTAAAATGTAGTTAATCTTAATATATATATTGCAATATATATATTAAACTCTTCAATCACTATATTTATTATACAATAATATATTTAAGAAGTCAATATAAATATTACAAAAATGTTACAAAAATATGTGGTAATTTTTACATATTATTTAGTGTCTATTCTATTTCCGTAGATACTTCTTGAGCCACCTCTTTTTCAACTTCATTTTTACTTGCAGTCGAATAATAAGAAACTTGTGCATCAGGTGGTTGAACTTCAGATTTTAAACGAGCCATAAAGTTATTACTACCTTGCACAATAACATCTTTAGCCTGTATCCTAAGAGCATTAGCTTCTGAAACTATTGCAGATACTACTCCTTTATATATTTCTAGATTATTGTTATTATCCATAATATTAAAATTATATCTCACTGAATTAAAATCATATAATTGTTCTAATACATTGTTTAACTTTTGTATTGGTGTAAATTTAGAATTTGACGAAAAATATACATCATCATATTTATCAAACAAACCTTTTATTTTTGTTATGGAAGATAATGCTCTTTCACCAGAAGATGTCTGCAAGTTTTCAACCTCAGCAAGTTTTGCTCTTTTTTTATCTAGATATTCTTGCGTGCCTAATATTTGCCACGCTTCAGTATACCTTAACGCTTGTTCTACATTCGCTAAAGCAGAAGCATCTTTGCTATATCTATATTCCTCAAATACATCCTCGCCAAACTCTTCTACATATGATTTCATTATATCTGTTTGCATTCCTTGATAAGCAGAACGCACATATCCTTTTTCTGCTAATTCAGATATACTTTGTGCTCCTGTTAATTCCAAAAGCACTTTTTCTTCCTGAATAGTATTAAGTGTTTCTTCTACAAAAAGTCCATCTACACTTTCAGATATAACTTTCTTTGTACCTTTGTCCACTCTGCTTATTATAGAGCACGCCCCGACATTTTGAACAAATGAGCCATCTGGATTTTGAACATACTCATCAGTTTCTGCAGCCCAAGCATGTCCTAACTCGTGAATTAAATGGCTTAAGTTAATGTTAGAACCATAAACTTGGTTTAGAGCAGAATACTTTGCAAGCTCTTGAACATAAAGCATTCTATTTCTACCTATAATATTCATTTCTCCATCAAATACTGGTTCAGACACATATGCTCCGGCTGGTAATTCATTCTTAGAATACTCTCCCATATCCGCATCTTCAAATGTAATCCCAACATTATTTTTTCCAAACACTTCGGATTTACACTTTTTTAAATCTTCAAGAGAAGCCCTCTCGGGCAAAATAAATATTTTTACTTCTCTTAAAGTATCAAAAAGCATTTGCTTCTTTTTCTCATCTTTACCAGATAGCATTATAGGAACTATTCTTTTCAAATCATTCTTTAATGTTTCAGAATATCCAAACTTTTCTGAAACACTATCTATTAAAACTTCTATATCTTTCATATATTCTTCTTTGACCTTTTATAAACTTGGTTCGTCATCCCCACCCGGATTTTGTGGTTGTTCTAACATACGAGATGCCGAAATATCACTTATAACCCTATCAAAATGTGTTGGCAAGTATTCTTTATATTCTTCAACTGCCGCCATCAATTTGTTATATTCTTCTTGGTTATCATATACAAAATTAGGATTGTGTAATCTTTCTTGATTAATATATAGACTTATACTTCCTATTTTTCTTACGCATTCCAAAAATTCTTCTCTACGATTTAACAGTTCTGTTCTTTCTTCCTCAGTTAATTCTTCTCCCTTTACATTCATGTCTGGGAATCTAAACTCACCCGTGCAGCATCTCATGTTAAGGTCTGTAAAATAAGTATATAAAGCTGTATTTTTATTTACAGAAAATTCTTGTGATTGAATTTTATCTAAACTAAGTCTTGCCCTATACATTTTATTCCACTCTGCATATAGTTCAGCCAACTCACTACCTGCTTTAGGAAATTTTCCCGGCATATCTCCAACACCTTGTTCTCTAGCAATAATACCTAACTGCGTTATGCAGTCTATCATTTCATACATATTAGGTTCTGTAACAGCAGGATTTTCAGCTATCCAAGCATTTATTCCTCTCATTCTATTTAATAATTCTTCTCTCTTCATATAAGTTCCTCCTATTTTATAGCATTTTGTCTTGCTATTTCATATATTGTTATTGCTGTACTTACAGAAGCATTAAGCGACTCTGTTTTTCCTACCATTGGTATTTTAATTATACCATCACAAGACTCTCTAACAAGTCTAGATAAACCTTCGCCCTCATTACCAACAACTATACCTATACTTCCTGTTAAGTCAGTCTCATATATAGTAGTAGCGCCTTCCATATCCAAGCCATATATCCAAAGTCCCGCTTTTTTCAAATCTTCTATAGTTCTTGTTATATTAGTTACTCTAGCCACCCTCATATAATTAACTGCACCCGCCGCAGTTTTTTCAACTATATCTGTAATCTGACAAGCATTTCTTTTTTGTATTATTATACCGTGTGCTCCCATACATTCTGCACTACGTATTATAGCTCCAAGATTATGTGGGTCCTCTATTTTATCTAATATAACCACAAATGGTTTTTCACCTTTTGAATTAGCATATTCTAATATATCTTGAATTTCAAAATATTCATAATCTGTAACAGAAGCAACTATTCCTTGAGAATTTTTTAACTTTTCCCCTTCTTTTGTTATCATCTTATCTAATTTTATTTTATCTGCCTCTACTGTTACAATTCCTTTTGCTTTTGCAAGTTTTAAAAGCTCATATACTTCTTTGCTTCCTTTTGAACCATATAATTTATTTATTGTTTTACCAGACACAATTGCTTCGTGCACTGGATTTATTCCATATATTAATCCCATATTTCCTCCAAATATATTTACATTCTAACATATATTTATGTTTTTTACAATCACACATTAAAACATTTCATAATTATGACATTTATGTTTACTTTTAGTCCAATCATTGTTTTATGTTTTTACATATGATAACATTTTATTAATAGAGGTGATAATATGTCTCATTCAAAGAAAGTGTTTGGTAACGAAATAAACAAACTAAGTTATATGCACGCTTGTTTTTCAAAAAAACGTTATGCTTTAAAGTTTGGAGATGATACTAAACAAATATATCATTTAAGAGCTGTACCAAATAAAATACTAAATAAATTCTTTGGCGTTCAAAACTTGGTTCGTTCAAACAAAAAATTAGAACTTCCAAACAACGCTTTAATTGTTGGAAATATACGTATGGGATATGGACATTACAGAATATCTATGGCAATTGCATCCTGCGCATACGCTTTAGGATACGTCCCTTATTGGTTAGACCTTATCTCTTTTGAAGACACAACAGGTAGCAAAGTAATATCTTATCTTAATGATTTATATTCATTAGGCTCTAGATTATCTCAACGAATTCCTCTTTTTGATAAACTATTTTGGGAACCGGGCAGTAAAAAAGCATACAAAAACTTAGAAAGCAATGCTATTGACCAAAAGAACAGCGAACTTATGACAAGGGCGTATCAAGACCTAGATAAAAACTTACCATTTATAGCAACACATTCTTGGCCTGCACAAGCCGCAATACATGCTGGTATGAAATGTGTTGTAAATGCAATACCAGACAATTATCCTATGGCACTTCACTTATCTGAAGGAGCTCTACATACTGTGCAAACACCTTCATCATATTTAGGATATAAGACTTTGAGTGAAATGAGACACGGTCATATAAAAATAATGGACGAACAGGATATATGTATGGCCGGTCATTACGTAGACCACGAAATAGCAAGTAATATAGAACTAGACTCTAAGCGCAGAATAAAAAGGATGAAAGCAAATAAACCCGTACGTTTCTTAATTCCTGTTGGCGGTGCCGGAGCCGGACTAGATATGATTAAAAGATTACTTACTACATTAATACCTTATGTAGAGCAAAAACGAGCTTGTGTTTTTCTAAATATAGGAGATCATAAAGATGTACTAAATATACTAATAAACGACATACCTAATTTTAATAGAATTGCTAATTTCCATGCAGATAATTTTGAAGTTACAGAAGCATTTTGCACAAAAGCTGCATACGATGATGAACTTACCGGAATACACGTATTTTATCACAAGGATATATTTGCAGCTGTATATTCAACTAATCTACTTATGAGAGAATGCGATGTTATGATTACAAAACCAAGTGAACTTGCATTTTACCCTGTACCAAAGCTTCTTATACGTAGGGTTGGTGCTCACGAAGCATATGGGGCCCTTCGTTCAGCTGAAATTGGTGATGGTACTATAGAATGTAGAACATTTAACCAAGCAACTGGTATGTTAGAATTATTAATTAATGAAACTTCAAATATAACTGCTATGTGTGAAAACATTATGAAAGCAAACAAAGCCAAAATATATGATGGTGGTTATGAAGCTGTAAAAGCTGCTATAAAATTAACAAATAAATTAAAAGAAAAGTAAGCGAGTTTTTACCCGCTTACTCTTTTACTCACTTGCCACTGGTGTAGCTTCTCCGCGAAACAATATGCCTTTTCATATGCACTGTTGTTCCTTTACCCACTTCAGACTTAACCTCAAAGGATGTCATAAAGCTTTCCATAATGGTAAATCCCATACCACTACGTTCGGAAGTAGTGGTAAACATAGGTATTTTAGCCCGTTCAACATCTTCAATGCCAACACCCTTGTCCTTAACAACAATGTCCAGTGTGTTGTCTTTGAGAATGCGGCACCGAATTTCAATTATGCCTACAGAATCCGGATAGGCGTGTACAATTGCATTACTTACAGCCTCAGTAACCGCAGTCCGGATATCCCCAAGCTCTTCTGCTGTCGGGTCAAGTTGTTCTGCAAAATTTGCAACTACCTTCCGTGCAAACTCCTCATTAGAATTTACACTAGGGAATTCCATCGCCATAAAATTATTGAACTTCATTTACTTATTATTTCCTTCCTTAAATTATTAAAGATTTTTGTAGTACCCTACATGAATAATTATATCATTTCAGTTTATATTTGTCAATTATGTAAACTTAAACAAGTGAAGGGTAACCTTCACTTGTTTTAATTAATCATCTACTTTTAAAACTGTCATAAATGCCTCTGATGGAAGTTCTACACTACCTACTTGTCTCATTCTCTTTTTACCTTCTTTTTGTTTTTCAAGAAGTTTTTTCTTTCTTGAAATATCTCCACCATAGCATTTTGCAAGTACGTCTTTTCTCATTGCTTTAACAGTTTCTCTTGCAATTATCTTACCTCCTATAGCCGCTTGTATAGGTATTTCAAATAATTGTCTTGGTATAACTTCTTTTAGTTTCTCTGCTATCTTTCTACCCCTTGTTTCAGCTTTAGCCCTATGCACTATGAAAGATAATGCATCTACTACATCTCCATTAAGAAGAATATCTAATTTAACTAATTGTGATTTTGTATAATGAGATATTTCATAATCAAAAGAAGCATATCCTCTCGTTCTAGATTTTAAGCTATTAAAGAAATCATATATGATTTCATTTAAAGGCATATTATACTCTAAGCAAACTCTATTTGCATCTATATACTTCATATTTATAAAATCACTACGTCTTTCAGTTGCTAGTTCCATTACATTACCAACATATTCTTTTGGCACAATAATTTCAGCTTTTGCAATTGGCTCTTCCATATGGTCTATCTCTTGAGGATTCGGCATATCTGCAGGGTTATATAACTCCAACACTTCACCATTTGTCTTATATACCTTATATATAACAGAAGGGGCTGTCGTAATAATGTCTATTCCGTATTCTCTTTCAATTCTCTCCTCAATTATTTCCATATGAAGAAGTCCTAAAAATCCACATCTAAAACCATGTCCTAATGCAGCTGATGATTCGAGTTCAAAATTTAAAGATGCATCATTTAATTTAAGTTTTAAAAGAGCTTCTTTAAGTTCTTCATAATCACTCCCATCCGCCGGGAATATTCCAGCATAAACCATCGACTTAACCTCTTTATATCCAGGTAAAGCCTGTACAGCAGGGTTAGATTTTAAAGTTAATGTATCTCCTACACGTATATCTGAAATATCTTTAATACTAGCTGTTATATATCCAACCTCTCCGGCTTTAAGTTCCTCAGCTTCTGTGTAATCTCCAACCTTAAAATATCCAACTTCAACTATTTCGTACTCCCTACCGCTAGCCATTGCTAATATTTTGTCTCCACGTTTAAGTTTTCCGTCAATAAGTCTTACGTGTACAACAACGCCTTTGTAATTATCATACTTGGAATCAAATATTAATGCCTTAGTAGGAGCCTTTATATCACCTTTAGGTGCTGGTATCTTTTCTACTATTTCATCTAAAACTTGTTCCATATTAAGACCTGTTTTTGCAGAAACACAAGGCGCTTCCATTGCTTCTATTCCGATTATATTTTCTATCTCGTTTTTAACTTCATCAGGTCTTGCTTGTGGTAAATCTATTTTATTTATTATAGGAATGATTTCTAGGTTGTTCTCAAGCGCTAAATATACATTAGCAAGCGTTTGAGCTTCAACTCCTTGACAAGCATCAACAACAAGTATCGCTCCTTCACACGCCGCCAGCGAACGAGATACTTCATAATTAAAATCTACGTGCCCTGGAGTATCTATTAAATTTAATATATATTCTTTTCCATCTTTATTATACGTCATTCTTACAGCCTGAGATTTTATTGTTATTCCTCTTTCGCGTTCTATATCCATATTATCCAACACTTGTGCTTTTAAATCTCTAGCTTCTATAGTGTTGGTAATTTGTAATAATCTATCTGCCACAGTAGATTTACCATGGTCTATGTGCGCTATAATACTAAAATTTCTAATGTTCTCCATAACATCCTCCGCACACAAATTGTACCATAGTATTATAAAATTGTAAATAATATTGTTGTCACGTTTTTATATATAAAGAATATAATGTACTATGTAAGTAAATTAAACCAACAATACTTTGGAGGTGTTATTATGATTATGTCTGGTTGGATATTACCTGATTCCCACGCAGTAGAATGTAAAACATGTTCCGTATCAAGAAACCATTTAGAAATAGTACGAATTTATTTTGCAAATTTGAAGCAAAAGGATTACTCTTGTTACGAAAGTGTCATGCTCGAGTTTTTTAAATTACGTACGCAGAAAAAGGTATCAGACATCGAAGAATTTGCAATCGTTAAGCTCGGATGGGTAAAAATAATCGACCAACCCATAAAAGCAATTTTTTATTCTTCCGAAAGTCCATTAGAAATTATTAGTCAAAGTTACTCCCAATTCGGATATCACCCCATTCCTATTTATCACGATGAAAGTATTATCAATATTTGTGTTCCTAGCGAAATATTAATATAACCGGGAAAATTCCCGGTTATATCTTTATATTTTCTTTACTTTTTTGTAATCTCCATTCTCGAAAATTATATTATAAAGAGTATCAATAGTATGTAAAGAAATTTTTCTTTCCTTAGCATATTTGTGTAATGTTCTTATTACTTTATACCCTTCAACAGTCTTACCACCCATTCTTGCAAAAGCTTGTTCAACCGTAAAGCCTTGTCCAACATATGAGCCAAATGTAAAATTACGACTTGTGCTACTCATACAAGTAAGAAGCAAATCACCAATACCAGCATAAGTATATGCTGTTTCTTTTTTACCTCCAAGACTTACTATAAGTTTAGCCATATCCGCCATACCCATAGCTATATATGCTGCTTTAGTTGAGTCTGCAGCTTTAAGTGCGTCAAGCATTCCTGAACCAACAGCGATAGCATTTTTTATGCCACCTGCTAGCTGAATACCCTCTATATCGTCTGTTGCTTCAATTCGTATAGATTCACTATCTATAATCTCTGTTATAACTCTTATTGTTTCTTCGTCCTTTGAACCAAGCATAAACGATATATTATCGCCCCTTGCAATTTCTATTGCAAATGATGGGCCAGATAATGCTGCTATTTTCTTAGCTCCAAGCCCTTGTTCAAACAATTTGGTCGATGTCGTGAAGTTTTCACCATCAATTCCTTTTGTTGTACTAAGAATAATTTGGCTTGGATTATACATTGGTTTTAACAAAGGAATTATATCGCCTACGGCTATAAAAGGTAATACATTTATTATAACGTCTGCACCTAGCACAGCTTCAGCCAAATCGTTTGTTACTTTTACATCATCAGATATTCTAACACCAGGGAAAAGTTTTGTATTTTCCCTTGAGTGCAGTATATCTTCTTTTTCCATCTCGAATTTTGTCCACATAGTAATATCATGTTTTTCATTGTCTATCACTTTAGTAAGTGCGATTGCCAAAGCTCCTGCACCTAATATACCTATTTTCATAAATTATGCCTCCTGTACTTTAATTTTCATACACTAAATTTTACTTACCCGCATATTTTACAATATTTTTATTCATTTTTCAAGTCTAACTTTATATGTAATTCGTCTAGTTGTTTTTCATCAACTATGTTAGGAGCCTCACTCATTTGACAAGTAGCAGATTTGTCTTTAGGGAATGCTATTGTATCCCTTATTGAATCAAGACCCAATATTAACATTACTAGTCTATCTAAACCATATGCTAAACCGCCATGTGGTGGTACACCATATTTAAATGCATCTAGTAAGAAGCCAAATCTTTCTTGTGCTTGTTCGTTGGTGAATCCTAACAAATTAAATACTCTACTTTGAACATCTCTTGAATGTATTCTAATACTTCCTCCACCAAGTTCTGTTCCGTTTAGAACTATGTCATAAGCTTTCGCTCTAACATCAAGTGGTCTTTCTTCCATGAAGCTCAAGTCTTCATCTTTTGGAGCCGTAAATGGATGATGTACTGCTTTACATCTGTTATTCTCTTCATCCCACTCGAACATTGGGAAATCTACTACCCATAAGAATTTAAATTCGTCTTTATTTATTAGATTCATTCTTTTTGCCATTTCGCATCTTAATGCACCTAAAGCTGCAAATACAACATCATTTTTATCTGCAACAAATAGCACTAGGTCTCCTTCTTTAGCTTCTGCTCTTTCTATTACTTTAGCAATTTGTTCTTCAGACATAAATCTTAATATGTTAGATTTGTATTCTCCATTTTCTATAGCAAACGATGCAAGCCCTTTTGCTTTATATATTTTTACAAATTCTATAAGTTCGTCTATTTGCTTTCTTGTATATCCTGCTGCTCCTGGTACCGTTATTGTTCTAACGCTTCCACCTTTTGCTATACAGTCTGCAAACACTTTGAAATCACAACCAGCAAATATATCCGACATATCTGTAAGCTCCATGCCAAATCTTAGGTCTGGTTTATCTGAACCAAAACGTCTCATTGCTTCATCGTATGGCATACGCATAAATGGAGTTTCAATATCTATTCCATGTATCTCTTTAAATACTTTTTTAAGATATCTTTCATTTACATCAATAACGTCATCTTCATTAACAAAAGAAAGTTCCATATCTATTTGTGTAAATTCTGGTTGTCTATCCGCTCTTAAGTCCTCATCTCTAAAACATCTTGCTATTTGGATATATCTGTCATATCCTGAAAGCATAAGTATTTGTTTAAAAATTTGTGGTGATTGAGGAAGTGCATAAAAACATCCTGGATTTACTCTACTTGGTACAAGATAATCTCTTGCTCCTTCAGGAGTAGATTTATTTAGCATTGGGGTTTCAACCTCAATAAATCCTTCATCATGGAAGAAGTTTCTTGTTATATTATATATTTCACTTTTAAGCTTTAAATTTCTTTGCATAAATGTACTTCTTAAATCTAGGTATCTATATTTAAGTCTTGTGCTATCCCCAACCTGGTCAGCTTCTCCTATTTGGAATGGTAAAGTATCACATTCTGAAAGGATTCTAATACTATCTGCTACAACTTCAATAGTACCAGTAGGTATCTTTGCATTTGTTTTGCTTTCATCTCTTTTTTGTAAAGTACCTTCAACAGAAATTACGTATTCGTTGTGTATCTTACTTGCCTTTTCAAAATCTTCATGAGACACTCTATCGTCAATTACAACTTGGATTATTCCGCTTCTGTCTCTAAGGTCAACAAATATAATCTTACCCATATCACGGCGAGTATCGACCCAACCCATTACCGTAACTTTTGAACCTACATCTGCTTCTGTAAATTCTGCACATCTTTTTGTTCTTTTTTGTCCTGTTATTAATTCACTCATAAATATCCTCCTTTAATAACAAACTATTACATATTAAAAATCTCCCGTTCCTAATATGCATAAAAATCCATATTAGGGACGAGAGACTATATATTCTCACGTGGTGCCACCCTACTTTTTTACTCATTAAACTGTTACGTAGTTATACGTACTTACTTTTCATAAGTCTGCTCAAAGGGTGTCTTTCAAAATCTATTACTTAGATACTTCCAGCCTAGGTATCTTTCTCTTTAAAGCTCTAAAAAGTTTACTCTTCCCTCGTCGTTGCATTTAATAATACAAGTATACTATTTATGCAAAGTAATGTCAAGGGGAAAGTTCTTATTTTATAGCTATGTTTTTTACTACATAATACAACGTCTAATTCTAGCTACCTTTTGCATCTGTTCGCTATTGCTAAATCGTGTTACAAACTTGGTTATACAGTCTAAATTATTAGGTATAATGTCATAACGTTTATTTTGTTCATCAACTAAATAATAGTCTTGTTTTGTACATTCTGCCTTGCACTCAGATTTTGAATTAACATTTTTTACTAAGCTACTAATAACACAATATCTAGTTGTCATTGCGCACACCAAATCTTGTACTGTCTCAGTTTCGAAATTATCATGTATGTTATCTACATTTAAGCCACTTTCTAACAGGGGTGTTATAACATCTATACCTAAAGATTTTAGCTTAGTTGCAGTGTAAGTATTAGTTACATTTAATGAATAGTCTGCTACAATTTCAATATCATATGCTGCTTTTAATTTTTGACAAATATCTACGAAGCCTAAATTACCTAAAAGAATACCCGCTACGCCTTTATTTAATAACTCTTCTATATTTTCTCTAATATACCTAGTTGTGCTACTTAGTGTAACATTATCTATTGCACAATATATTTTGCATTCATTTATATATTTAAAAATATCTTGTTCGTAATTTCTAAAGTCTGCAGCGTTTATATACATTATATCTATATGTTTGTTATATTTTTCTTTATAGTATTTTATATAGTCTATATTCTTGTTATATTTATATATGTACAATGTGTTAATTTGGTCGTTGTTAGTTTTATTTATATTATTTGTATCCTTTAAATCAATTTTTAAAGCCTGTTCTATTTTTTCATCTATATCTTTTATTTCTCTTGTTATTAATTTACTTTGCTCTATTTTTTCTACTAAGGTATTTCGTAATTCATTTAATTTAGCTACTGGAACGAACAAGTCCTCTTGTATATTTGTTGTAACATTAAATTTTACAGATGTATTTTCAGTCTTAGAAAAAGCTTCTTTTACCTTTTGTTCATTTAAGCCGCTTGTTTTAGCCATTTCAGGTATATAATCTAGTTCAACTGTTATATCTTCTGAACTTGCACATAAAGGTTGAGCCTTTTTGGCATTTACTATTACATTATGCTCTATCTTTTTCAAATTTGCTTTTACATACCTTCTATATTCTTGATTAAGCTTGTTGCTAGATGTTTTATATATTATATCTCCAACCTTTACATTGTTTATATCTCCTAGCCAAGCAATATTTCCTTTTTCTACTTTGCTATTTATAACATTAAACTTGGCATCTCGTATGCAAGTAACTACCGTAGATGCTGATACATTATCTATGCATTCGATTCCATCATGTAAGTCTATATCCTCTTTAAGCTCTACTTTTATATAACTATTCTTTACTTGAGTTACTTTCCCAAGTAACAGTCCTGTATTTTTAGGGCTTAGTTCAGATATACTTTCTCTATATCTTACACCATTTAAATATCCATCAGATTTACCACTTCTGTTGAATAGTTGTAATACCTCTACATCTTGTTTATTAGTATAGCCACTATCTATTGCTTTTCTGTAATTTGCTATAACGCCAGCCACATATTCTGGTGCCTTATTTCTTCCTTCTACCTTTAAAGAATGTACCCCAGCATCAATCAGTTTTTGTATCTTATCTAACCCATATATATCTTTTTTGCTTAACAAATATCTATTACTACATATGTTTTTCCCATTTGCTGAATAGAGCGAGTATCTTTTTCTACAAGGGCCAGCACAGTTTCCTCTATTAGCACTCCTCTGGCCTATCATAGAACTCATTAAACATTGGCCAGAAACCGAAACACAGAGCGCACCATGCACAAATACTTCTATTTCAAGTTTTGTATTTTGTGCAATATATTGTATTTCTTCTATACTTAGCTCTCTAGCAAGTACTACTCTTTCAAAGCCCAATTTTTCTAATGCTTTTACTTGGTCTAAAGTACATACACTCATTTGTGTACTTGCATGTAAACTTAAGTCTGGCATAACTTTGTGAATTAAATCTGCAATACCTAAATCTTGCACGATAACCCCATCTAAGCCCACTTGATACAATTCATATACACTTTTTAGCGCCTCTTGTACTTCTCCGTCTATAAGCAATGTATTTAAAGTCAAATACACTTTAACTTCTCTTTTATGTGCATAGTCTATAGCCTCTTTATATTCGTCTATGGTAAAATTATTTGTCATGACTCTTGCATTGAAGTTTTTAAGTCCCATATATACAGCATCAGCCCCAGCGTTAATTGCAGCTATGAATGCCTCATAACCACCTGCTGGAGCCAAAAGTTCAACTTTTGTACAATCAATATTTTGCATATAGTCACCTTCTATTTTATTTTATGACCAAATAGATACATTTGGGACACATTGTTTTCATCTGTTATTACATAATACCCTAAACCCGTATCTGTAATTGTTCGCTCACCTACTTGCTCTTGTATCTCAGTTTTTGAAAAGAGTATGGGTAGGTTGTTTTTAAATAATATATAATCCGTTCCAAATAACAGCAGCCAACTACCCACGATTACAGCTAAGGATATTAATATTGTACTTATTGTAATTTTTGTTCTTGCTTTTGAATATATACTCATAATTCCTCCTAGAAACTCACCTTCATTTTATATATTGGTCCGTTTACCATGAATTTAGCTTCATATTCAGTCATTATATTAGGTTCTTCATTTAACAACTTGCCTTGTTCTATATCTTGGTGTAAATTTAATGATATATATTGAAATTTCATGTTGTTTTTATTCATATTTAATAATGAGTATTCAAATAGTCCTCGGTTATCTGTTTTAAATTCAATAATGCCATCTTGTTTTAATATTCTATTATATACCTTTAAAAACTCGTCAGATGTAAGACGTCTTTTTTCATGTTTTTTCTTTGGCCAAGGATCGCTAAAGTTTAAATATATTTTATCTACTTGTCCTTCATCAAATATATTTCCTAACTCTAAGGCGTTATAATCTAAAACCAATAAATTGTCTAATTTCCCGCCTATTTCTTGTTCAAATCTTGCGATTTTTTTCGTAGCAAGAGAGACAACTCCTTTGTTTAATTCTATCCCTATATATAGGCTTTCCTTGTGGCGCCTTGCACACTCTGCTATGAATGCGCCCTTACCAATTCCTATTTCAAGGTATATATTTTTATACTTTTTACTTGCAATTAGTTTTTTTAAATCACAAATATCTTTTACGTATTTATCTGAATTTTTAAGTATCTCATCGCAATTTTTTACATTTCTCTGTCTCATAATATCTCCTGTTAAATTATATAAACATGTGTTGTATTAGTACAGAAATAAACTGTAGAACACACACTGCAATAGCTATATTTAGAATTTGTATATATGCTAGTTTCTCTTTTTTCGCTGTTAGCTTATTTATCTTTTCATTCTTCTTGTTTGTTAACGCTTCAACTCTATCTTGTTTATTTAAAACTTCATATAATTTTATTCTAAAATTAGTATAATTCATATTTTTCACGCTTGAAATTTTATAACCTACTGTAATAGTACGACACATATATATTCCCAAAGCTGTTACTATACTAATAATTATAACATTTATAATTAAAGGAATTATGCTGGCTCCTATACCAGCTAAAGCTCCATAATCTTTTATTATATATGCTATGTTTGATATTTCAGCCATTAGATAGCCCACATAACCTATTACCGGTGCATATATGTACGGTACTATACCTGATACTAAAATAATAAGTAATATTTGTAGTCTTTGTGTATAGTCACCCCATAAGACGATGCTATCTGTACATAAACCATCACATTCACTTATATCTATTGCAGAAACCATAGGCCCAATACTCATAGCTATTAAAAGTACTGCTATTACAACTAATATACCTGTACTTTTAAATAACCTGTTAAAAACAAACAAAAGAAAATCTCTTATATAACTTTTTAAGTTAAATTTGTTTTTTCTCTTTTTAGCCGTTTTCTTTTTACTGTTAACAGTTTGTATATTCTCTTTTGGATTTTGCATAATTTACTCCTCCACAATTATAAAATCTATTTGCCTAAGTTCAATACTTGTTCTTATAACTTTCACCTTTACTTTTTGACCTATTTCATATTTCTTACCCGTTCTCTCACCAATTAACATCATGTTTTTCTCGTTATATACGTAATAATCGTCTGCAAGATTTGTAAGGCTTACAAGACCCTCTACTGTATTATCTAGTTTTACGTATATACCAAATGCTGTAACAGATGAAATTACCCCATCATATTCGTCTCCCAAATGGTTTGCCATATATTTTGCCATAAATAGGTCATCAAAATCTCTTTCGACTTCTGTCGCTGTTTTTTCAGTATCACTAGCTATAACAGATACCTTTGCAGCTTTGTTTTTTAGCCTTGTGTATTCTTTTTGTTCCATTACATAGCCACTATCTATATAACTAGATATAACTCTATGTATAAACAGATCTGGATATCTTCTAATTGGAGATGTAAAATGTGTGTAATCTTTAAAATTAAGTCCAAAATGTCCCATACATACGTCTGCATATTTTGCAAGTTTTAATGCCCTTAACACAAGTTTTGAAACTATCATATACTGTTTTTTATCAAAAGCGAAATCGTCTAGAACAGTGGCTAGCGCCTTAGGATGTATTTTATTTATCCCCTTTATGCTGCTTCCCATGTTTTTTAACGTTTCATTCAATTCTCTAAGCTTTTCTGTGTCCGGTGTTTCGTGTATTCTATATATAAAAGGCGCATCAAGTTCTCTGAATGTTTTTGCTACAACTTTATTTGTTACTAGCATAAACTCTTCAATTATATTATTAGCCTCACCTACTATATATGGCCCCAAATCTATCACTTCACCTTGTTCGTCTAAAACAAATTTCGTTTCCGGAATATTAAAATTAATACTGCCAGACTTTTCTCTTTTTTGCCTTAACACATTAGCCAGTTCTCTCATTAAAAATATATCATTTACATATTGTGCATAATCTTGTGGAATGTTACCCCCTAGCACTTGTTCAACTTTTTCATAAGTCATTCTTTTGTTTGACTGTATAACAGATTTATAGATTGTACTAAACGTTACTTCTGCTTTATTATTTATTACCATATCCACAGATAGCGCAAGTCTTGGTTCCCCTTCTGTCAAACTGCATATACCATTGGATAAACTTCTTGGAAGCATAGGAATTACTCTTCCTGGTGTATATATGCTTGTCCCTCTTTTTAGTGCTTCTTTATCTATTGCAGAATTTTCTTTCACATAATGACTTACATCAGCTATATGTACAGATAGCTTATACTCCTCATCAGATATTTTTTCAACACATATTGCATCGTCTAAGTCTTTTGCATCATCACCATCTATAGTATATATATTCTTTTCTCTTAAATCTACTCTGCTTATTAAATCTTGATCAGTAATATCTGCAACTTGTTCAGCTTGTTGTATAACTGCTTTTGGAAACTTTTCCACTATATTATGACTTGCTAATATAACAGCTTGTTCAATGTCTTTATCCGCTTCATGCCCTATAATTTCAATTATTTTACCTTCTGCTTTTCTGTTTTGTGTAGGATATTTAGTAATTTTCACAACTACTCTATCATTGTTCTCTACACCTTGCATTAATTTATATGGTATATATACATCATTAATACTACCATTTAATACTTCAACAAAACCAAACGTGTCGTTCTTTCTTACTATTCCTACAAACGTAGCTTCCCCTCTTTGTATTATCTTTATTACTTTCCCCTCTAGATTTTTGCCTGGCTCTCTAGGGTGTATAACATCTACTAGGATGATGTCTTTATCAAAAGCTCCATTAACATTTTCCTTAGATATATAAACATCTTGGACATCCGTATTCTCCGATATAACACGAGCAAAACCAAACCCTTTGGATTTGGCTTCATATTTACATACATACTTTGAAGCTCCATTTAATGTGCATATACGTTTACTATCGTCTATATATATTTCACCTTGAGCCTCAAGCTTATTTATTATTTTTCCTAATTCTTTTATTTCTTCTTTAGGAACACCAAACAAGGCTGCGATTTGTTTCACAGTCATTAGTTTGTATTCTTTAGAATTTACAAATTCTAATATTTTTTGTTTTCTTTCATCAAATTTCATATTCACCCTATTACTTAGTTACAGCAATTGTAGTTAAAAAGCATAAAATAATAAACGCAATTCCTAAAACCACTGTATATTTAGAAAGTATTCCATCTAGTGTTTTTCCTTTATTTGAGCCATAGAATGTATTGTTGCCATATGCAGTAGAAGAACCTTCTTTAGAACTTTGCATCATTACTATTATTATTATTGCTACTCCTACTACTAGTGTTAATCCTATAAGCACCCATGCAATCCATCCAATCATTTTATTCCCTCCAGTCTTCATTTAACAGTATGTATTATACCATAAGTATATACTTTTTACAACTATGATAATTAAACTTTCCAATATTTCCAATATTTTGTCCATATATTAAATAAACTCAGGCGGTAGCCTGAGTTTATTTGACACTACTTTATCATCTGTAAAAACAAATTGTCAAGATTGACAACATCTGCATTATCCACTATAAATATATAATCTTTCATATGTTGTTCCAATTGTTTGAAAAACTTTTTTGTTATCTCAATCGCAAAATAGGCTTTCACTTTGTTATAGATATCTTTTTCAATAGTTTCGCCTGTTTCACAAACAAGATGCAACATTAATTTGGGTCGTTCTGTAACGTATATGTTCCCGTCACCTATTACAAGTGCACGCTTAGGTAGCTTTACATCTTTAATTTGTTGTACAGTTTGACAGCATCCTGGTATTCCAACTAATTTATTAAATCTAGCCTTGTTATACATAGTTTCCCCCTATAAAAATATTTATTAGAGCTCTTTTTTCGTTTACATAATGATTATATGTTTTGTTAAAATAAAAGTCAACATATTTTTGAATATTTTAACATATTTTTGTTGACATTTGCATATAAATATATTATACTATATTCATGCATCGCGGGGTAGAGCAGTCGGCAGCTCGTCGGGCTCATAACCCGAAGGTCGTAGGTTCAAGTCCTACTCCCGCAACCAGCGTTACCAAGCCTTTCAAGGTTTGGTATTTTTTTATATTCGTCAAAAAAGCGACGGAAAAGCGACGGAATTTAAAAAAAGAGGCATTTGCCTCTTTAATTTATAGTTATTTTATTTTAATGATTGAATATATTATTATGTATTTAATTATCCATTACATTTTAGTTTTCTAATAATGATAGCAGAACCAAAAACAATAGCCATTGTTACTACACCACTGCATATATAAATACTTTTTGCCATTGTAGCTCCCGCTATTTCTCCTCCTCTAATAGAGGCTTCTATTATACCATTGTACGCGTCACCACCGACATACTCTTCAATCTTGTACATAGAAAATTCTCTTGAAGGTATTTCATAAACCAAACCTTTTTGTAATAAAATTATCCCAGCTATTAATATTAACAAAATTACTAATACGCTTATAATATTCCATATTTTTTTATTCGTACTATTATTATTTAATTCATGGTTCACCAATTCTTCTTTGCTTACTTCTAGCTCTTTCCCGCACATATAGCAATAACCTCTATTAATTTTATTTTTTGTATTACAATTACTACAAACTATTTTACCATTTATTATTGTATCTACCTTTTTTATTTCCATATTTTTTCTCCTTGTAAAAATATAATGTACTTTTTATTCTATATTGCTTATGTTATTTACCACCCTGTAATTTCTACAAGCTTATAACTAGCAACTTTTTCAGTTACCAAACCCATTGCTTTATATTTCCAAATACCATTAGGTTCTAAATTATTTATATTATCTATTGCTGTACCTAATTGTGCCCCGTCTTTATCATATAAATTGAATGTAACTTGTACATACGAATATTCCTTATCTGTGTTATTCTTTATTTTACCCTCAATATATGTTGTTCCTAATGAGTCTGTTGTAGATTTGTCAGAAACTAGAGTAAACTTTTCCTCATTTATTACATTTTGTACTTTATTTGTATTTGTGCTTGTGCTATTATCGCCAGATGATGCTCCCACAGCAATGATTACTATAACTACTAGTATAAACGTTAAAACCTTGTGTTTAGCAAAAAAATTTCTATTATCCTTTCCACATTTTGGGCACGCTTTTGCATCTTTACTAATTTCCGTGCCACACTCTTTACACAATTTTATTGACATATAAATTCCTCCCTTACCTCAATATTTTTTCAAATGATATATTAACTCCACTCAATTCTTTTTGAACATCGTTTAATGTATTTTCTACCGTAGAATTAACAAACATATAAAATATAAATAATACTACGATTATTATCCCTATCACAATGCTTGATATTGCCTTAAACTTATCTGTTTTACTTTTTAATGTTATTATTCCTAAAATAACAGCTACTACCCCTAAAATTAATGCTATCCATATTAATGTTGTAGAAGAAGACACATCACTTAATATAGACGATGTTAATATCTTATTAAGTGAAACAATACTCATCCCTAAACCAGCTATTGATACTAGTATGCTTATTATTCCAAACGATTTTTTATTATTATTTTCCATTAATTTTTTCCTCCTTTCCCAAAGGGTTACCCCTATTTTTTCAAAACCTTGTACCCACCTTTATTACCGCTTTATCCTCACACATAAAAACAATTGTCGTTTTATAAAGAGTCTTATAAATATTTTAATCTATATAATATAATTTCTAAAATAATATAAATAATTATAAGTCCTAATATAATCAAGGTATTTTTTACAATTTGAGCCTTCTGTGAGCCATTTATACGGTCTTTTTTTGTATGTCCCATAGTTTATACCCCTTTTTACACTCAAATTGTACCACATAACCTCGAGCATAGTCAAGGTGTAGCATAGTTATATTGTAGCAAAGTTTTGCTTAAAATATAATAGTGAGGTGGTAAACGTGATAAAATTAAATATCAAAGAAATATTAAAAGAAAAAGGAAAGACTAAATATTGGCTTGTAAAACAAATGGAGTCTAATTACCAAAGCATTAGTGATATAATGAACAATACCACTACTGCAATAAGATTTGAAACATTAGAAAAATTGTGCAAGGTTCTAGAATGCACGCCAAACGATATATTTACTATCAAATAGGCATTAGACATAAATTCATATTAAGCAAATAAAAAGGTGAACAAAATTCACCTTTTTATACTGTTTTTACACTTAATATAGAGTCCATTTTATTGGCTACTTCTACAAATTCATTTTCAAAGAAATGACTATATGTACTATGTGTCACCGCTAAACTAGAATGTCCCGCTCTTCTGCTAATAATTTGTGCTTGTATACCACTAGATATTTGTAACGAAATACTAGTGTGTCTTAACCCATGAAATGTTATCCTCTTTAAATTATGTCTTTTAATTATCTTTTCTAATATTTGCGACGGAGTGTCGGGGTGCATATCCGCTCCAAACTCCGTTGTAAATACTCGTTTGCTATTCTCCCACTTACTTCCTAGCCTTAATTGTTTCTCTAGTTGTTCTTTTCTATATCTTCTTAAAATATTTATTGTAGTATTAGACAAGTAGATTATTCTATTACTTGTTGCCGTCTTTGTCTCTTTTTCAAATACTCCCAATTCTTTTACATATTGCGTTGCCTTGTTTATATCCATTGTATTATTTTTAAAGTCTATATCGTCCCAAGTAAGACCAGTTATTTCTCCTCTTCTTGCTCCGCTATCTATGGCAAGCATTATTAACGCTTGATATTTTAGTGGCTCTTCTTGTATAGCACTAATAAGTTTGTCTACTTCTTCGGGCGAATAACACTCTATTTCTTTTTTTCTAACTTTTGGCTTTTCTATTTTGCTATTAGGGTTATTGTTTATATATCCCCACTTAACCGCCTTATTAAACGCCGTAGATATTATAGTGTAATGATGTTGTATAGTCTTGTCAGAGTAGGTTGTAGCCGTTTTTAATTCATTATAAAAATCTTCTAGCAATTTAGACGTTACATCTTGCAAACGTATATGTCCTATACATTTAACTATATTATCTACCCAATGAACATTATTTATATATGTTTTAGGAGACCAATTGGGCTTTGAATATTCCAACCACTCTTCTAGCAATTCTTTTACAGTAATTTTATTCTTGTTGACAAATGTATTGTTTTTCAACTGCAACTTTAGTTCATTTTCTCTTAACAATGCCTCTTTTTTTCCACCATAAAATATTTCATAATGCCTTTTCCTTTTGTCACCACTATATGCTATAGCAAGTTCTATTTTGTATTTCTTGTTCTTAACTAATTCTCGTATTGCCATTATTTCCTCCTTCTATTTAAATAGCAAGTTAGTATCACCTTTTGTTTTTAGAATATAGTTATTATATTCTTTTAATAGTTTTTTACACTCTTCTATATATTTGCTATCTTTTGAAGCACTTTTCAATATTTTTATATAACTATCCATATTAAGAGGTTCTTCTTCTCTAAATTTTTTTTGTCTATTATATTCTTCTAAATAATCTTTTCTTAACTTAGCCATTATCTCAAATATCATGTATTTATTTTTAGTTAAGTCTTTATATACCGCCTCTTTCATTAATGGTATAATCTCTAAAAATTCTGCAAACGCATATTTAGATAAATCATGTACTTCATAATCAGCACAGTAGTTAATATTATAGACGTTAAATGCATAATAGTCTTTCAATATCTCATTTTTATAAAAAACTTCTTGCATGTTATTATTAATCACATAATTTTCAAAGGCCTGTATAAATTTTTCATTATTTATTAGTTGTTCTATTGAATATCTTGTACAACCGTCCTTTTGATAACGCTTCAAGTTTTGTATACATTTGTCCGAATAATGTATTATATCTTTATCGTTTTGTCCTTGCGTATTGCTATTACCCAACCAATAATCTGTTGAATAATCTATACCTTTTTTATCTTTAAAAAAACTAACTATTTTTAAAAACTTTTCTATGTCCACAACGGCTTCACCGTTCATATATTTTCCTATACTTTGTCTAGTAACTCCAACCGCTTCTGCCAAATCTTCTTGTGTTGCTCCAGTTGTTTCCATTAACTCTCTCAATAATGTAGGGAAACGCTTGTTATACCCATTTTTTATTTTAGTTGCATTATCCATAAAAACACCTTCCTTGTTAAATATAATTGCTTTTTCAAAAAAATGCAATTTTTATATTGACTTTTGTATTTATCTTAGTATAATCATTATAGCAATTATTATTAACAATGTCAATATAGAGTTAATAATAATTACAATATATTAGAGGAGGGTTATTTATGAATACTATCGAACAAATTGCTAAGAATTTAGAAGCCGAATATCACAGAAATTGGCGTTCGAAAAACAAAGAAAAAGTAAAAGCAATTAACAAAAGATATTGGCTAAAAAAAGCCGAAAAAGAACTAAAAGAAAGGAGTGAAAATAATGGATATATTAACTGTTAAAGAAGTTGCCGATTATTTGTCTTGCTCTATTTCTACCATTAGAAGTTTAGTAAGAAAAGGTGAAATACCATACTTTAGAATTGGTACAAAACTAAACTTTAATAAAGAGGCAATAGATAATTGGGTATACAACCAAGAAATATACAATATGACCGAACAAGAAGTTCGAATTAAAAAACTAAATATAAGGAGGTAAGTTATGAATAAAAACAAAAAAGGAAATAGTAGAAAAATTGCGGACTCTTCTCTATTTCCTATAGATAATTTACAAAAACTATCTAGTATTATTTTACAACATAGTATCATTAAAATCAACCTATTATTTGGTGAGTTCTATGTCTAAAAAAAAAATATTTGCACCCTTTAGACAATTTGAAGGGAAAAGTATAACCGAAACTCATATTAGACTTACCAAAAGTATGCTAACAAGCAAAAATTGGACTGCCCTACACCCATCGTCTCAAAGACTTTATTTGTATATGAGATTATGGTCTATGGGAAACCAAGAACTTACATACTCTAAACGTTTAGGCAGTCAATATGTTGCTCCCGCAACTTATTCTAGAGGAATAAAAGACTTAGTTGCTCACGGTTTTATAGAAAAAACGGGATACGCTTCTAACGGGGGCGGTCAAAGAGCAAGTACATTTAAATTCTCTAGTAAGTGGCAAGACGATAATTACTATACTATTTATACTTCTAACAATAAATAGTATTATTTTTTCTATAGGGTATGGTAATATATAATATTATGTCTAAAAATGATATACTTCAATATTATGTTACCTTCCCTATTATAGCCAATTTCCGCAATTTAGTAGTATCAAAAAGAACCACCCTAAAAAACATTTTATTAAAATTCACCTTTAGAAATATCAAATTTGACTATATTTGATATCAAAAAGAGACACTAAAATAGGAGGTTAGATATGGAATTTTATAAAACAGATATACGAGAACAAGAAATTACAATTGTAGTAGACTTTTTTGAAAGAACTTTTGTCGTATATGCAAATAGATATCAGTCATACAAAAGAATATTAAAGATAGCGGGTGAACCAAACGAAAAATTTTACGTTAAAGGTCAACTTTGTGGTGGTACGTGGCGTATTAGTTTTTCACAAAGACATATAATAACTCGTATACTATCTTGTCCAGTTTTAATTGGTAATATGAGATAATAAAAACATTGTCAAAGGCTATTTTTTGAAGTTAAAAATGTTAAGGCAAGTAATTTCACTCCTTAATAAAACAACTTTCAAAAAATGGCTTTTAACATTACTTTTAGGAAGTATAATCAAAATATAATTATTTGTATATTATATATATATTTATTATATATATTATTTATTATATATATGGTTTATAGTATTACTGTATCGAAAAGTCTACACATTTATTTGTAATAATTTTAGGCGACGGAAAAGCGACGAAAATTTTAAAACCTTACAATATTTCAAAACAAATTAAGACAACCAAATATTAGTTTTTGTAGAATTTGCAATGCTTTGAAATACATTAAGATATATTGTAAAAACAACTGTAACACACTCATAACCCGAAGGTCACAGGTTCAAGTCCTGTCCCCGCAACCATAATTACCAAACCTTAAAAGGTTTGGTCTTTTTTATATTTTGACAAAACTTACTCAATAAAAATAATCTGACCACTTAAACTTTTAAGTAGTCAGATTCTTTTATTCATACTATAGGAGCAATTATCTCTCTTTCAAATTTCAAAATTTCTCCGCGGTTTACAAGTGCATTTACAATTGCACCTTCTGGGTTACTCTTTATAAGCGAACTCTTGTTGTCAATATCAATTGTAGGTCCAGCCGTGGATGTAACATACATGCCACCCGAAAACGTCTCAATTGTTGTTGGAACATGCCCATAGAAAATAGCACCAATTCCATACTCTTTTCCATTTACCTTAACAATTCTTCCCGCTTTTGCCATAAGTTCTCTTAATGATTTAACCATTCCATAGTCTCTAGTATACCAGTTTTTCAATCTTTCCTCACTGCTACAATCCATTCTAAAAATTATACCGTAAATTAAGAAATCACACTTACTGTCATTTATTGCAGTAAATTTAATATTTCTTTCCCTTAGCAACAATTCGGCATATTTCATTGGATTAAATCTCACATCTTCTTTTCCACTTCTAATAAATGTATTTTCGCAAACTCCATCGATTGAGTAATAATGAAATTCCGGATAGTCAGATAAAATTTCTACCAACTTTCTGACTTGGTCCCTTCCATTAAAGAGTTCGGTATTAGCTGCATTTACCTTACTTGGTATTCCCCAAACAGCATTGCCGCCTATGTGCACAAACTTTACGCCCGCATCTCTTGTTCTGTTGAGTATCTCTCTAAAAGCTTTCTCACTAAAGAACTTTGAACCAACAAACAGATTTGAAATTTCCAAATATCTTACAACGCCCTTCTGTTCTGCAGGCGCATAAATGATGGTATGTTCATCATTATCTTGTTGATATACTATCGTTCCATCTTTTCCGTTACGATATACATTATAGAAGTATGTCTGTCGGATATATTCAATTTCCGCATCTGTAAGTTCATCTTTACCAACAAAACCCAGTTTAATAAGGTTTCTTAAAACTTTATTAAGCTTTTCGTTGTCAATTTCAGTTTTGGTTTTGGAAATCTTCTTCTTACCATTTGTTTTGTTGGTAGATTTTGGTTCCTCAGTATATGTTGATAAATTAGGAGCATGTCCGACAGAATACATTTCATAGACATCTCTACCAAAAATAATTGCACCTTTTTCGCTTACGCACTTACCATCTTTGATTTCCATTTCTGATACTCTTGCACCCGTCTTGGAGCGAATACCCCTACGGTTTATCAAATCAGTAGTATGCTGGGTTGTAAGCGGTGATTCAACAACAATACTTCCGTACATAAACTTGCCAAGCGTATGATAATGTCCAGTTATAAGGTTGATTACAGGAATTTTATTTCCAAACACCTCAATACAGTTTACATTTGTAACCCCTTTATTAGAAGACGTTTTGTTCATTGCATTAACAACCTTCTGATTGCCATAAGTGTCTGACTGCATACTGTTTCCGCCATCCATATGAAGAAGTTGAATAGCAGTATTCTTGTAAATAATATATCCACAATAACTCTTAAGATATACGAACTTTTTACCCCTGTTTGCCATCTTTTCCTGAACTAACGTTATTGCGTCCGCACCACCATTTTTTGTCGATGAAGCATCATGGTTCCCTTTGTTGGTAATATACAGAAAATCAAACATTGAAAGAATTGACACTGCAACATCAACTTGCCTATCTATGGTTGCATATGTCAAATTTTCTGTTTGCCCTCTATACACACCACATCCATCTATTAGGTCTCCAGACATCGAAATAATTCTATATCCTTCCTCCCAAAGATAGCTCAACAGATTAATAAGTTCTTTCTCGTCAGTTTCCGTACTACCTATATGCAAATCCGCCATCTTTGCCATCTTGAGTTTTTCTTCACCATTATCAGGAAGAAAGAAAAACGGGTCGTGCCCCTTTTCTATAATATAGTATACAAAGGCTTTTTGTATAGGGTCGTATTGGTACTCTAACTTATAGTTGTTTGCAAGCCTATGTATCTGATAGTCAGTTACTCCCATGTTAGTAAGTTCACATCTTGTGTACTGCCGTGCTTTTAAAAGTTCCACTAATTTTTCATTTTTCACTTTAATAGTACTTATTGGTGTATTAAGCTTGTTTTTACTTCTTTTCGTTGTTCCCATCATATTTACCTCCATAAAAAATTTCAATTAGCATAAAAAGATGCGGTAATGTTGATACGCGAAAATTTAAGGTTTAATATGTAATAATGTTTTTATCAAACATTGTTTTTATCACATAAATTTATGCCGATAATAACATATTATTCACTATGGCAAAAATTCTATCATGTACCTCTGCAAATGTCAATTGCAAAAGTCCGGCTTTTAATTATTAATTCTACCTCCACATTATGTCTTCCTATACGCAGATTGTAATATAACCGTTGATACCCAAACACGCAAAAATGTCTAGCTTATTTAAAAGCTAGACATTTTATTTTTATTCTTCTTTTTCAGTATTGTCTGTTGGAGCACTCTCTTGAGTATTATTCTCTACACCGCTATTTTCGTTGTTTCCGCCTGCATTATTATTGCTATTATTATTTTCAGGTTGTTCAACTTCTCCTGTATTCTCCCCTGGTTTGTCTTGAGTGTTACCCTCTGAGCTTCCACCATCAGAATTTCCATTGTCTGATTCATTTCTACCCGGAATATTCTCTGAACCTCCCGGTGTAGTATTGTCTCCTGTATTTTCTCCGCTTTGATTGCCATCGCCTGTATTTTCATTGTTTTCGTTGTTTTCGTTGTCTACAGGTGGAGTTTCATCAACTACATTATCTCCAGTCTCTGGTTGTTGTTCTGGCTCTTCTTTTGGTTTTTCTTCTTCCTCTTCATATATGCCTCTTGATACTACTAAGCGGTCATTATATGCAGACAAGTCTATATTGCCTTGCTCTAACATTTCTCCATCAAGAACAGATTTTATCATAGACTCTGCTTTATTTATAGAACCTGCATATGGTATTAAAACAGAAAGTCTTGTTTTACCCATTGAATATGTCCTCTCTCTAGAACCAGCACCATCTACACTAATAGATGTTATGTTCCACTCTATTCCTTCAGCAATTTGCATTCTTACCAAATCTAACATTTTAGTATATTCCATGTTTGTTTGGAAACTGCCTTTAAGTGAATCTAACAATGCATCAAATCTTGTAAGTATAGTTTTTGATGAACATACCTTTTTAACCATAGCGTCTATAACTGCTTGTTGATTTTGTCCTCTCATTCTATCTCCATCGGCAAATGAATATCTTTCTCTTGCAAATCCTAATGCTTGCTTACCGCTCATTTGGTTATAACCCTTTTTAAATTTGTATTTTCCAATCCTTGAAGTAAAATTATACTCAGAATACACATTTACGCCACCAATAGCATCTATTATCTTTATTAAAGATGTGAAATTAACTCTTACATAATAATTGATATCCACATCATATAAATCTTCCATTGTTTTAACTGACATATCTATACCATAGATACCTGCATGTGTTAATTTATCCCTGTATCCTGATGTACCATGAAGTTTAACATAGTAATCTCTTGGTGTATTTACAAGAAGGATTTGTCCTGTCTTAGGGTTTATTACTGCTAACATATTAACGTCACTTCTTGCAACAGAACTTATTTTTCCATATGAATCTATTCCACTTACATATACAACAAATGGCTCGTCAGTTACACTAACATCTTTAGCAATAGTTTGTATGGCATCTTCTAAAGCGAATGTATAAATAACTTTTGTCTTTTCTTTAAAATCTTCTATTTCTTCTTCTATTATTGCATAATATGAATCTTCAATTAAAATAGCATCCACTTGTTTTTCTAGCAATTTGTTTGCCAATTCATGAACATCATCTGTTTTCTCTGCAACAACAGTCATTGCATTTGTCAACTTATCTATTGCATTTTGATTTTGGTTTAACTCCGTATCATAATATAGTAGCATTTTATATTGAATATCTTCTAACTTTGTATACTCGCTCTCTTTTATAACTAAAACCGAGTATGTTTTAGCATTTACAGTTTCAGTTGTCATATCGTCTAAGAAATCTAGAGTCTTCATAAGTTTTAACCCTATAAATGAAAATACTCCAACAAGTATTATTCCAACTATAGATAGCACTACTTTTATCTTATTTGAAGTTTTCTTTCTAAACGTTAAGAATATTCCTCCTGCTGAGATAACTAGTAATAATGCACATAATGGTATTAAATATTTATTTGGCAGCACCTTTAAATAAATTACTATTCCAAAAACACCTGTTAATACCACAGTAAGCAAAATCATTGCTAACTTACTTATAATTCCAATAATATTACTGTTGCTTCCCTTTTTAACATTCTTTACTTGCTCGTTTTGTCTTTGTTCTCGTCTTGTTTTTCTACCTTCCATATCATTTCCACCTTTCAGTTTTAAATTATATCACTCGACTATGTTATATTCAACATTTTTGTGTATTTCAGATCAAAAACGTCTAAATAAAAAAACACCACACTTATGTGTGGTTAGTTTGGTAGCGGCGATTGGAATCGAACCAATGACCTTACGGGTATGAACCGTACGCTCTAGCCAACTAAGCTACGCCGCCATGAACATTATAACTATACTACAATTTTGTGTAAATGTCAAGCAAAAAATTCAACTTTGTTGTTTTTTCATAAGGCGGATATTTTCAGTCCGCCTTATTTATTAAACAAAGATAATATTAACACTTACTTTTGATAGTTATATAACCATACCACCATTTGGACTTATTACTTGTCCTGTAATGTACCTAGCATTATCCGATGCTAAATACAATGTTAGATTTGCAATCTCAACAGGTGTTCCTAATCTTCCCATCGGTATATCTTTTTCTATTTGCGTTATTTCTTGTTCTGAATATTCTTTGTATATCATATCTGTTGCAATTGCTCCAGGAGCTATTGCATTTACTGTAATATTACTAGGCGCCAGTTCCTTAGCAAGTCCCTTAGTAAGACCTATAACTCCTGCTTTAGAGGCAGAATATGCAACTTCACAAGAAGCTCCAGAAATACCCCAAATAGACGAAATGTTAATTATTACTCCTTCTTTTTTAGATAACATACATTCTTTTAATGCTGATTGAGTTACGTTAAATACACCCATTAAATTAACATCCATTACCTTTCTAAATTCTTCTTCTGTTATTTCATCAAAAAGGCCTACGTGAGATATTCCGGCGTTATTGACAACAACGTCTATACCGCCAAATTCTTTGTTTACATATTCAATCATTGCATCTACTTCATTGCGCCTTGAAACGTCTGCTTTAAACATTTCAACAACGCCTTTACATTCTTTTAGATCTTCAACTATATTTTTAGCAGATTGTTCAGATTGATTATAGTTTAATATAACATTATATCCAGCATTAGCAAATGCATAAACAATTGCTTTACCAATACCTCTAGAACCACCTGTTACTATTACTGTTTTCATTTGTTTACCTCCATGTTACTTTTGTATCCCTTTCTCATCTATCGTTGTAGAACGTGGTGGGATAGTACTATCATCTATTACTTCATTTACTTTACCCGCAAAGTCCATACCCGTAGGTTTAACCGGTGTGAGTGGACTGGCTGACGCCGGTAACTTTGGTGATTTCGCCCTACTTGTTCTACTAAACCACCATTTGTTTTTTTGTAACCTTTGCTGAGACACCTCATTATACGCAGTAAGCGCTCCTCTTAAAACAGAATATTTGCTTAAATGTGCCTGTGCTTTATCCCAAACTTCTTGTTGCTCTTTTGTCAAAGTTTCTCTGTCCAAAGCTACAACTTTTTTAAATTGTTCTTCTGCTGCTATCTTCTTATCTGGATTAGCCAAAAGTTTTTTTAGGCCTTTCCATTCCATCAGTTCAACTCTTGACATTAGTCCATTTTCTTTATTTGGCTTCTCAACTGGCAATCCTAGCTTTTCTCTTGCTTCCTTAGATAATGTATTAGTATCACCCACGATTTTTGCTATAGCAATCAATGCAGATTTTGATTTGTTAAAGATAACGCCCGTTGTTATTCCATATTTATCATAATTAGCAGGGTCTTTCATTATTTCTGCTAGTTCATCAAAATCTTTGCCAGACAATGTTCCTTTTCTTGCTTTATCATATAAAGCATTAAAAGTTTTTTTATAATCTTTGGCTTGTTCGTCCTCTTTATCTTTTTTATCTTCTTTCTCTTTATTAGTTTCTGCTTCAGCAACTGGTGCAATCACACCATCTCCACTAGCATACGTTTTAGCTTTATTTCCTTGCTGCCCTCTTTTTTCTTTTTCTTTAGGCTCATCCTTTTTAGTCTTTTTATCCGCCCCGCTAGCTTCAGCATCAGGGTTTTGCTCTAGTTGTTCATTTTCAGCTTGTTGTTCCGTTGGATTTTCTTCCTCTATGGCTAACCTTGCTTGAGCATCTTTAATACGTTTAGATAGACTTTCATGTTTTACATCTGAGACTTCTCTGCCTTCTATTTCATTTAAAGTTTTTCTCATTTCTGTCAACTGGCTTGAAAGTTCATCTTTTTCAAGGACCCCATATGCAATTTCTCTATCTAAGTCTTTTGCTTCTTTTAAAGCATTTTCATCGCCATCTTTATACTCTTTACTTTCCTTTATAGCAGCCAATCTTTTCATTTTTACTTGTACTTGTTCTCTTTTAGCGTCCCATTTTTCTTGTATATTAGCAAGCTTAATTTCTAAATGTGGCTCAATAATATCTCCATAATCTTCTAATAATTGTTGTTTTTCCTTATTTAGTTTTTCCAGCTTTTCTTTAGCTTTATTATTAACTTCTGTCCTTTCCCCATATAACTTTGTTTTTTCATCTAACTTTAATTTCAATGCTTCTATTTCTTTAGTTAGACTATCATACTCTGCTTGGTCATAATCTCCTTTTGCTTCCAAATCTTTTAACGCTTGTTCTTTGAGTTCTATTTGAGATTTTATATCTTTAATTTCAGCTTCTAGCATTTGTATTTCCTTATCGTTTTTATCTACTTCATCTTCTAACGCCTTAATCTCATCTGATACCGTATCAAACGCTTCAATAGCTTTAGCTTCTATTTGCTCACGTTTTTCATTTTCCTCATCTGACAACTTTATATATTTATCCGCCGCTTCGCATTCTTGCTCAGTGTACTTTTCTCTTTTTTGTTCATCAGAAAGATTTTTGTATTCTTCTATTTCGTCATCATCTAAAAGTCTAGTTTTGTTAAGTTCTTCTTTTAATTTATCCAACTGTGCTTCTAAATCTTTTATATCCTTTATTTTTTCCATAATAACCCCCACGCAAATTTGCACTATAACCTCAAATAAAATGTTATCACATATGTTTTTAGAAGTCAACAAATTAATCATGGCAAATTTACGTTTTAGACATAATTATAGCTGGCCGTTTATATGTTTTGATAAACGGCCAGCTATACCTTAATACGTTATATTTTGTGTTAATATGTCTATGATTTCATTATTATTATTTCCATCTTTTGAAATATTAAAATACTCTTCTAAAATAGGTTTTACTATATTAGCAACAGCCGATCCAGAATCACCATGTTCTACAATAGCTACTACAGCTATTTGTGGATTTTCTATTGGTGCAAATCCTACAAATATTCCGTTAGGCGTTCCTGAAGATACTTGCGCTGTACCAGTCTTTCCTGCTACCTCTATATCTGAGTTTTTAAATACAATATATGAAGTCCCTCCTTGTTCAGATGTAACAGACTTCATACCTTCTACTACAGCATCTACATGTTTTTTATTAAGTTCTAATTTTGTTGATACAAATTCATATCCAGTTATTTCTTCAAAATAATTTGTAATTTCTTGTTTAGATATAGTCTCATATTCATTGTTTGTAACATCTTTTACTATAGATACTTTATTTAACTTACCACCGTTGGCTAACGTAGAAATATAATTTGCAAGTTGTATAGGAGTATATGAATTATATGATTGACCTATAACTGCAGATAATGTATCTCCTAGATACCAATCAATTTCTTTGTTGTCTCCTGCCACAATACCACTAACTTCGCCATATAGTTCTATCCCTGTTTTTTGACCTAACCCAAACATTTTTGCATACTTTACAAGATTATCTATTCCCATTCTTCTTCCAACTTCGTAAAAATAGCAATTACAAGATACTTTTATAGCATCCGTTACATTTATATAACCGTGTGTTCTACCATAATATGAATACACCCAACACATTGGATGATTGCCATGTTCATACCTGCCATTATCTTTTATCTTTTCGTTTATTGTTACTACCTCGCTATTTAAGCCTGCTAAAGCACTTAGCATCTTAAATGTAGAGCCCGGTGAATAAGTACCTGAAATTACTCTATTAAACATAGGTTTAGTTGTATCTTGGCTTATTTTTTTCCACTTACTATATTTTATTCCAGATACAAAATCATTAGGATCAAAAGTGGGGTAACTTGCCATTGCTAAAACGTCTCCACTGTTTACATCTAAGGCTACTACCGCTCCTGCATTTGCTCCCGCCTGTTTCACATATCCTTTTGCTCCTGTTGCAATGTTGTTTATAACCTTTTTTAGATTTTTCTCAGCAATATTTTGCAATCTATAATCTATTGTTAATGTCACATTGTTTCCAGATGTAGCCTCTTTATATGTATACTCTGCAGCTCTTTGGCCTTCAGCATCTACTTCAGTCCTTTTTATTCCATTATCTCCCTTTAGATATTTCTCTAAAGTAGTCTCTAAGCCCATTTTACCTATGTTGCTATTATATAAATAGCCCTGGTCCTTAAGGCTTTCATATTCTTCACTATTTATACTACTAACATATCCTAACAGATGTGAAGCCAAAGTTCCGTTTGGATAATATCTTTTAGAATTTACATTAATCTCTATTCCCGGCAATTTTTCTTTTGACTCTTCAATAATTGCCATTGTTTCATAAGAAACATCTTTTGCCAAAGTTACACTTCTAAAAAGTGTAAATACATTTGTTGCAAGTTCGTATCTTATCTTTGCCACTTGAAATTTTTCATTATCCTTTAATTTTGTATCATTTAATCCATATTTATCATATATATATTCTATTATTTGGTCATCTGTTAAACTTGTCTCTATACCATATATTTCACACACATTTTCTCTCTGTTCAGTACTATAAAAACCTTCTTTTAAGCTATCCATAGGAAATGAAGTGTATAGCTCATCATTATTTTTCTCTAATATATTTATAACTTTATGGAGCATTTGATTTAACTCATCGTTTGCAAGTCCCACCTTATATATAACTACATCATATGCCAATTTATTTGTGGCAAGTATTATGCCGTTTCTATCATATATTTCGCCTCTAGGAGCCTCTATAACAGTTTCTCTTAGCATCTTTTTTTCCGACTGTTCTTTATACATGTTACCATTTATTAATTGGAGATCTACAAGGCGGCACAAGATAACGGCTCCTACTAGAATAAGTACGAACTTGATAACTAATATTCTGTTGTTAAAAAATTCTTTTATTCTTCTCACTTGTTAACTTAGTCTCCTTCTTTACCACATATTCTAAACGCTAAATAAATTCCAAAAGCCAAGCATATATTTACAACACATTGTTTTAAAACATTTAATATAAAATATATAATATTTACTAATTCATAATTTTCTATTATAAAAAATACTAACATTAAAATTTCACTAGCAATAACCCCTACCGTAGTAAATATAATTATGGATAATTTACTATCTTGCTTGTACATTTTTTTAAGTCCATCAAGTATGCTTACAACTATTATATAAATTATTAAGTATTTGCACACAGTATCGTAAAACAAGATATCTGATGCAATACCACATATGCCAGCAACTACATATTGCGAGTAGCCGCTTTGAGTCAATACCACAATTACTACTGTAACTAAACATAAATCTGCTTTTACGCCGAAAAATGTAATATTATTTAAAACATATATTTGAACTACATACGCTAGAATTACTATAATTGTCTTTAATATCACTTTTAAAAATTTTTTACCCATCTTGTCTCCTATTTTATAATTATTCCTACCATATCTAAAGATTCAATGTCTACAAATACATCTACAATTGCGTATCTGTCTATATTGTTTTTCTTATTTACAACTTCTAGTATAGTTCCAATAGGTATTCCTTTTTTATATAATTCTCCTATTCCTGACGAATATATTGTTTCGCCCACAGAAAGCTCTGTATCTATAGGTATATTTACCAATTTTAACTGTCCTTTATCCTTTAATGAATATTCTCCTTTAACTAGCGCTAGCTTGTTTATATTAGAAATTTTTACGCTTACAGCACTAGTTGTATCTAAAATTGTAGTAACTGTACTCGTGTATTCATTGGCTTCAGACACATACCCCACAAGGCCATCTGCAGCAATTACTGTTTGTTTTTCTTTTATACCGTGTCTTGTTCCCTTGTTTATAACAAAAATTTCATTCCAATTGTCTAATCCTCTGGTTATAACATTAGCATATACTTTTTCAAAATGATTGTATTCTTCTTTTATATTTAAAAGGTGTTTTAAGTCCTCATTTTCTGTTTGCAATACACTAACTTGTTGCATAGCAATTTTAGTTTGTTCTAATTCTTGTTCTAATAAATCTATCCTTTCATTTAGCTTTTTGGTATTGCCAAAATACGAGGTTCCCTGTGTAATGACGCCTCCAATGCTACTAAACGCTGTATCTATACCATAGACAATTTTAGAAGATACCGAAGACAGTATTGGAATATTAACAAGAGACAGCAAATAAATTGATATAGTTATGCCTACGACAATAATTATACCAATTACTATTTTGTTATTTTTTCTTCTCTTTTTTCTAGCCATATAATTCATAAGAATTACTCCTATCTTCTTCTAGTCTTATTTGCTTTTTTTAATACCTCTATATTTGAAAGTGCACTGCCTGCTCCTCTTACAACGCACTCTAATGGATGGTTGGCGATTATAACTGGAATGCCTACTTTATCACTTATATATCTATCTATGTTTTTTATATAAGCTCCTCCTCCACAAATTATTATTCCTCTTTCCATTATATCTGATGCAAGTTCTGGTGGTGTTTTCTCTAAAGTTAAGTTTATTGTCTTTACTATTTCTTCTAGTATTTTACTCATTGCTTTTTCTATGTCAGATGTTGTTACAGTTATTGTGTCTGGTAAACCTGTAGATAAATTTCTACCCTTTACTTGCATTCTTTCTTCTGTCATAGATGAGAAAGCTGCCCCTATTGTATTCTTTATTTCTTCTGCAATATTTTCCCCAATTATTACGTTATATTTATCTTTAATATATTCAATTATGTCATGGTCCAGGTTATCCCCTGCAAGTCTAATAGCATTTGATGCCACTATGCCACCTAAAGATATAACAGCAACTTCTGTAGTCCCTCCACCAACATCTACTATCATAGAACCTTCTGGACTGTCTACTTTTATCCCCGCTCCTATTGCTGCAGCCATAGCTTCTTCCATAATATATACTTCTTTTGCACCAGCATCATTGGCTACTTGTTCTACTGCCATTGCTTCAACATCTGTTATTCCAGAAGGGACACAAATTACAACTCTAGGCTTACTTATCATACTTTTCTTTACGGCTTTAGATATAAATTCTTCTAACATCATACGTGTACCGTAAAAATTTGCAATTACCCCACCTTTTAAAGGCTTTACAGCAACTATGTTATCTGGGGTACGCCCAAGCATCTCTTTTGCAACACTACCAACAGCCAAAACCTCTCCAGTAATATCGTTAATTGCTACAACAGTAGGTTCATTTAATACTACGCCAGCTCCTTTAACATATACAAGTGTTGTTGATGTTCCTAAATCTATACCTATATCTTTTGCCATTAGTTTCATATTATTTTGCCTCCTAAAAATATTTCACTATTTGTTTCTTTTAAACTAGTATAACCAGTTCTGCCAATTATAACATGGTCACATAAGTCTATATCAAATATCTTTGAGTAATCTGCAATTTTACGTGTTAATAATATATCTTGTCTACTAGGCGTTGTATCACCACTAGGATGATTGTGCACAAGTATTATGCCCGTTGCTAGTTGTTTGATGGGCTCGCTTAAAACCTCTTTTGCAGAAATTACACTTTTATTTGTAGCACCGCTACTTATTGTAACTACAGATTTTACGTAGTTTTTATTATCTAAAATTACTACTTTGACTTGCTCAGTTTTTAAATCTGCTAAATCTTTTCTAAGTAGCCTAAACACATCCTGTGGCGATGTTATTTTTATTTTCTTTTCCTTATCAAATTCATCATTTATTCTTACAGCTAATTCTACTACAGTTTTTAATTGAATAGCTTTTACTTTCCCAATCCCTTGTATTTTCATAAGTTCTTCTAGAGAAGCTTCTTTTAGATATTTAAAACTTGAAAGTCCATTTTTATGACTGGCCAAAATGCTTCTTGCCATATCTAGACTATTAAAACCTTTACTTCCATTTTTAATAATTATGGCTAAAAGTTCTGCATCTGTTAATAAACCAGCACCTAATTTTTCAAACTTCTCATATGGTCTATCTTCTAATGGTATTTGTTTTATACTTAACTTACTCAATTAAAGCGCTTTCTTTACTATAAATAGAGATGCTATAAAGCCTAAGATACCTGCTATGTTTAATTTTACTGTAAAAGCAAAACTAAGCTTTATTATGTTTAAATCTAGTACTAAAGGACTAGTTAAACCTAGTTCTTTACCTGCTGCCAAAAAGCTTAATGCTGGTACACTTACTGCTAGCTCTCCTAAATATCCCCCAAGTATTATTCCCGCAAAAATTGTTATTACTTTTATAACTGTTTTCACTTTGTTTCCTCCTTCGTAATTTATGATGTGATTATATAACGAAAAACAGAATATTTCAACTATATTACAAAAATATGTCACAATTTACTGTAGAAAATCACAATAAAAACTCGTAAATACAGAAACACCTGTATATTACGAGTTGAATATTAATATTTGTTCTACTTCTTTATGTAAAGTGACGGGCGAAATCCGTAGTAGTAGACAGCACTGCTAATAAGGTAGGCAGACGACCTCTGAAAAACAGGGCCTACATCGCCTCTATTGATGCAGAAGTTCCCCCCGCGAGAAACACGGCGGTTGTCATCATAATAGTAGCCCTCCATTGAAAATTCCATCATATTTCCTGCCATATCATAAATATTGTTTACACTAGCTACTTTTAATGCCCCTGTAGACAATGCCCATTTTGTTCCACTAGCCTTTGTTGAACTAGATGTTGCTGTTTGATATTGACCTAACGAACTAGAATAAACCGCATACTTTGCCTCATCATTTAAATCTCCCGCTGCTATTACGTGATCAATGTAATTACCATAACTTGTACTATCTGTTACACTTGTTACCTCATTGCCTTTTCCATCTTTTGCTTTTACTTCCAACCACCATGCTAACGTTCTATCCCACTGCACTCCATATGTTAATGTTGATACTACTCCATAATTTGTATTACTTTTTGGATATATACTTCTTGCTACCTCTACTGCTCCATTTGTATCTTCTGATGTACTATTATTTTTTGTCCATGGTATATATGTATATGGTATTTTCCCCATCATCGAATACACATTTGAACCTTTTACTAAAGTAGTATTGCTTGTTCTTTGTGTATCTATTCCAGCTTCATAACGTGCTATATAAAAGCCTTTATATTCCTTTACACTTTCATACATTGCTTGCACTTCTGCTAATGTTGTACTTGTCACATATTTTGAATCTTGTGTTGCAAGTGGCATATTTGTTGTAGTATCTAATACCACTTCCCAATAATTTGTTCCCAATGTGTTAGATATTGTATATGACTTACCAAAATTTTGTCTT
>JAZRUV010000023.1:0-13687 GCA_045652705.1 Clostridia bacterium | reverse complement strand
CTACGCAATTGAATCACCAATTTAACCTTTCTTTGTTTTTTTAGTCAATTACATTTTAAGGTATTTGTGATTTAATTGCAATTTTTTATGCATAAAATTTAGGTTAAGGTGTTTTTACACCCCAACCTAAATTATACAGCCTGAATTATAAAAATACAGCTTTAGGGCTGTATTTTTAAGCGTTTTTATGATAAAATAAGTACAAATATATAAATGGAGAAATAAATGGAGAAAAAATATTTAAATGAATCTAGATACAAAAAAGCAAGTACTAGAAAAAGAAGAAGTTCTAGTACAGTGAGAAACAATCTAGAAATGAAAAATAAAATAAATAAACCAATTAAAGCCAAACAAATTAAACAGAAAACTATAAAGCAAAAAAACACTAAAATTAAGACAAGTAATAGGGATAATAGAACTATAAATATAATTACATGCGTTATATTGTTAATTGTTATAGCCTTAATTTCTAGAGCAATACTTAAGGATGAAAGTGAACCTTTTATACCGCTTTCTTTTTTTGAAGAATCAAATGAACAAGTTATAACTATTGGATTAATAACAAATGATAGCTTAATAAATATTAATTCCAAGAATTTATTGCTAAATGAATTAAACAAGTATTCTAAAGATATGCTACTTGAAATAAATGAAGATTATAGCATAACATATAAACGTATTTCAAATATAGAAAAAATATCAGATAAAGAATATATACTAACAAGGAATGTAGATAGTAATGTTACAGTAAATCAAATAAAACAGGAATTAGATATTTACAGAACTAATAAAACATCTGTATATTATAACAAGCTTAAGAATATAGAAAGTATTCAAGTTATAGATGAAAACAGATTGAATATAAAATTAAAAATGGATTCTCCATATTTTATATATAATTTAGATATATGTCTTTCAACATCAAAAGACATTACAAATTATGTGAAACAGGAGACATCTAATGAAAACAAATTAATTCTAGTTAGACACAAGAATGCAAGTAAAAATTTACCTTATAAAGTGATTGTAATAAAATACAAAGATATGTATGCTGCTGTTCAGGCGTATAAGAATCAAGAGATAAATATGTTTGTTACTAATGCGGAAAATGTTGTAAATATTTTAGGTAAATATGAATATAACTTAAAATCATACAGAAATGGTGAGACGGTGTTCTTGTTAGCTAATCCTAAGAGTAATATATTAGCAAAAGATGAAGTAAGAAAGACAATTGCATATAGCATAGATAGAGACAGTATAATAAAGGATGTGTTAAAATCTAAAGGAGATAAGATAGACCTTCCATATATATATGATGAGGTAAAATATAAATATGATGTATATGCTGCTGAGAATTTACTTTTAACTAATGGATATAAAAAGAGCAACAAAGTATATTCTAAAATAGAAAACGGTAAAAAAATAATATTAGAGCTTGATATGATTGTTAATAAACAAGACGAACTAAAAGTAACTATTGCAAACAAAATTAAAAATAATTTGAGCGCAATAGGTATCAAAGTAAATGTAGAAAAACTAACAAAAGATAAGATGGAACAGAGAATAAAGAAAGGAAATTATGATTTAGCAGTTGCTAACATAGATTTAAATAATGTTCCCGACATATCTTTCTTAAGTAATAATATGTTTATTACACAAGGTGCAAAACAAGTGTTTGAGAAAATAGAAACTTCAAATATACAACAATTAGGAAAAAGCATAACTGAGCTTAAAACAACACTTTCAGAAACTGTAGCTATAATAGGAATATATGGCGATGTATCATATTTAATATATAGTAAGGATATTATAGGGATAGATAATATAACTTATATGAACTTATTAAAAGGAATATTAAAATAGTAAAAATATACAAGTAAAAAGTTGTTTATTAATATTTAAGCAACTTTTTTACTTGTAGAAAAAAGAAATTTGTTATAAGATATTGACACTTAAAAACATATATGTTATTATATATAAGTACTGAGTATGGTCTCGTAGCTCAGTTGGATAGAGCAACGGCCTTCTAAGCCGTGGGTCGGACGTTCGAATCGTCTCGAGATCACCAAGATAAGATGTTTAAGATTTTCTTAAGCATCTTTCTTTTATTTCTTATACAACAAAAAAGAAACGTCATAGAGACGTTTCTTTAAAGTTTATACATAGCTGTTATTTGTCTTGTATAATTTCTCTAGCAGCGCCTAATGCACCAAATGCAGAACTAACATCGAATGGAACGAATACTTTGTTTGCAGGACCTTCTGCGATTTTTTCCATAGATTCTAAAGCTTTAATAGTAACAAGTTCTTTTGTAGGTTTAGCTTTAGTTATTGCACCATAAACCATTTCTATTTCTTGAGATTTAGCTTCTGCTATTTTTTTAATAGCTTCTGATGTACCTTCGGCTTCAAGAATTCTAGCTTCTCTTAAACCTTGAGCACGTCTGATACTAGCTTCGCGTTCTGCTTCAGCTTCAAGAATTTGTGCTTGTTTCTTACCTTCTGCATGAGTAATGTCTGCTTGACGACTACCCTCTGCTTCAAGTATAACAGCTCTTTTATTTCTTTCTGCATTCATTTGTTTTTCCATTGCATCACGTATATCTTTTGGTGGGTTGATGTCTTTAATTTCAACTCTGTCAACTTTACATCCCCATTTGTCTGTTGCTTCATCAAGTACTTCTCTAAGTTGAATATTTATCATATCACGAGAACTAAATGTACTATCTAAATCCATTTTACCAACTATATCACGAATAGTTGTAATTGCAAGGTATGCTATACCTTTTTGTAAGTTTTCTATTTCGTAAACAGATTTTACTGGGTCCATTATTTGAAAGAAAACTACTGTGTCAATTGTTATAGTAACGTTATCTTTTGTGATAACACCTTGTGGTGGTACGTCCATTGTTTGTTGCTTCATGTTAACAATTGCTCTAACTCTATCTACAAAAGGTAGAATAATGTTAAGACCTGCGTCAGCAACTTTGTGAAATTTACCAAATCTTTCTATAACATAAACTTCTGCTTGTCTTACGACTTTAATTGAGAATGCTGCTACTATTAATATAATAGCAAGCGGTATAAAGAATATTTCCATATATAACCCCTCCTTATTCTGAAAATTCTTCTACAACAAGTTTTACTCCAGATATTGCAAGAACGGTAATTTTACTATCTTTTGTAATTACTCTGTCTTCTTTGCATATTGCAGACCAGATTTCACCTGCAACTTTAACTTGACCTACTTTTTCATCACCCTTGATATCTTTTAAAACAATACCAGATTTACCAATTAAAGCGTTTGAGTTCATGGCAACATCTTTTGTTTTGAAAAGTTTTGTTACAAGAGGCCTAATGAACAATATCATAAGAGCTGAGCTTACAGCAAATATAATACACTGTACTGTAGTGTTAGCACCTAAAAGCGCAGCAATAAATGCAAAGAATGCGGCTACACCTGGGAAAAACATTAAAAAGCTAACTGTGAATATTTCTATAACAAGACATAATCCACATAAAATTAACCACATAGTAGTTAGTGACATGTTAAGTCCCTCCTTATATTGTACCTAAATTATACAATAGTTAATTAAAAAAGAAAATACTTTTTATAAATATATTGTATATTTTTTGAATTAAATGTATAATTTGGGTATGGAAAATATAGTAAAAGATAAAGTTGGAAGTATGTTTGAAATATATAAATATAACGTAATATTAACGCTAATAATATTTATATTATTTTATATAGTTGGATATTCTAGATTTAGCAATAATTATGATATGTACCTAAACAATATTAAAGTTAAATTAGCCAATGATATATATACAAAAAACAGTGAGCAGTATATGCATATAGATGATTTAACTAATTTATTTAAGGATAATATTTATGATGATAAGATTTCAGGCAAAGTAATAATTACTACATTTAATAAATTAATAAAGGTTAATAAAAATGATGAAAATTATTTTGTAAAACAAAATGGTGAAACATATGTGAATTTAAAAAATATATTAAATGAAATAGATTTAAAAGTTATTAATACCAAAGGGAAAATATTTGTTGTTACTTCATTATATGCCGAAGGTATTATAAAAAATAACAGAACAGAGCTATATGATAAGTTAAATGGAGATGTAATTTGCCTTTTGTCTAAAGAAAATAGTGTAAATGTACATATTGATGAAAATGTACAACAAAATGACAGTAAATGGCTAAGTGTAAGTGTTTCTACTAAAAACAAAACATATTATGGAAACGTTCTAAAGAATAATGTAATATATGAGTATAATCAGCCAAATAATATTACGACTAATCAAAAAACAGTTATGGTAAAAGCAGATAAAAAGGTTATTACCAATTTGGATGCTAAAAAAGTGGATATGGTTGCAATAAATATGTATAGGCTTTCAAGTGTAAATTCACTTACAAAATTAGAACATACAATTGATGTGGATAAAGGCATAAAAGTTTTAGCTACTATTAATAATGGTCAATATTCGTCAAATTATGATTCGGATATAATTACTTCTATGTTAAACAGTGAAAAAAATAGATCTGAAATAATAGAACAAATACAAAAAGAAGTTGCAAACATAGATGGAGTAAACTTAGATTTTACCAGACTTAAAACAACAGATAAAGATAAGTATACGCAATTTGTTAAAGAACTAGCAGCAACTTTACATATAAGCAATAAATTATTAGTAGTTAATGTAACTAATAACATAGACATAAATGAAGTAAGCAAGTTTGCGGATTTTGTGGTTATACAACCATATTTTGCAAGAACACTATCTTCAAAAACTAGTGGCCCAATTTCATCAATTCAGTATGTCGAACAAAGTATACAAGAAACATTAGAAATGATGGGAAGTATGGAAAAAGTAATACTAGAGATACCAGTATATACAATACTGTGGACTGAAAGACGAGGAACAGTCATAAATGCTGAACAATATAATATGAAAATGGCCAAAGAATATATTAATTCAAACAACATACAAACAAGCTTAGATAATGTATCGGGCCAAAATTATATTAATCATACTAAAGGAATAACAACATATAAAATGTGGTTAGAAGATGAGTACAGTGTTACTCAAAAGACACAGTTTATAAACAAATATAATTTAGGTGGGATAGCAATATATAAAAATGGTATGGAATTACCTAATATATATGATATAATTTATAGTACATTAAACAAATAGGAGGGATAATGTGAAAAAAGGAATATCTTTAATGGTGTTAGCAATTACAGTTGTGATTTTTGCGATATTAGCTGGAATAATAGTAATTAATTCTAATAGCATTGTAGGAGATACGGCAAAGGCTCAATTACAGTTAGATATTGCTCAATTAGAAACTTTAATGAATACATACAAGATTAGAAAGAACGGAAATATAGGTTTTCCAACCGTAGAGTTTAGTACTGTTAATTTAAGTAGCAATGAATTAAAGCAATTTGACGGTGAAACGATTGTAAATAATAAAATACAGCTGTATATTATAGATTTATATGAAATTGATGCTGAAGCATCAAACTATGGCAATTTAAAGGAAGGTTCAACAGATAGGTATTTATATTCTATAAGTACAGGTAAAGTTTATTATGAAAAAGGTTTACAATATGATAATATTACTTATTATTATGTAGAGGATGGAGAATGATACATATGAGAAAAAAACAAGGTATTACAATAACTGTAATGGTAATAACAATTGTTATATTAGTAATCTTAGCGGGTACGATTACTTTTGCGATGTATTCTACTATCAAGTATTCTACCTTGTCAGCATGGGCGAATGAGATACTATATATACAAGATGTTGTTGATGAGGAGTTAAACAGTACATCGGATACAGATTTTGCTGCGGGAAATATAATACTAGACATTTCTGACGTTGTAATAGACGAAAATCAATTTGATGGAGAAACAATAATCCAGGATAATACTATTACTTTAAAAATCTTAGATTTGAGTAAACTTGGAATAAGTAATACAAATTATGGCAATTTAGAGACAAGCAATGATGTTTATGCGTTTTCAGAAGAAACAGGAAGAGTATATTACGCACAAGGTATTGAAGTAGATGGTAAAATGTATTACACATTGACTGAAAATTTAAGAAATAGGTTTGGCTTAAATACTACATCAAACAGTTTAGCATCAGTAGTATTTAAACCAAGTGTAATTGGCTATACAAATCAACCTATAACGTTAACTATAAAAATTCCAAACACATATACAAATATCGTTATAAGTACTTCAAATGACCAGATACAGATAGGAGCGCAAGTAGTTAAAGATAAAGTATATGAGTATTTAATAAATGGTAATAATATAGCTGGCAATTATACAGTTACAGTTTCATATAACGATGGGACTCAAACGCATACATCTAGTTATGAAGTAATTGGTTATGATGTAACAGCGCCAATAATACAACAACTTACTAGTACCAATTTTTTGTATAAAGAAACAAGTGAAGCTAGACAAGAGTATTTGATAAACTTAACTGCAACAGATGATTCCGGCATAAAAGTTATGAAATATGGTGTGGGTACAATAGATAATGATGATGCAAGAGAATATTTTGAGACTAACAAAAACATAATAAAAGATGGAAAAATAAATTTAAATAAAACAACAACAGCCTATACAATATACGTTGAAGATAACGCTGGAAATTTTTCAATTCTTACTTTTGATAAGAACGATTATATTATAAAAGAATGGGTAGTAGCAACCGTTGATGGGGTGCCAATACCAAGAGGATTTGTAGCATCACCATATGGAGAGGATACTATAAAAGGAATACCAGCTGAAAATACAAGAGCAGGAGGATTAGTAATATATGAATTAACAGAAGAGGAAATAAAAAAAGGAGCAACAACTTTGCCGGAAAATGAGACTCAATATACATCATGGACAACAAGAAACCAATATGTATGGGTACCAGTATCAGACCTTTCAACAAATGAATTTGAGAGAGTAGATTGGACTAGTGTTTCAATATCCGATACGCTTGGAATAAATTATTGGGAAATAACACCAAATATAAAAAATATAGATTTAACAGCAACTTATGATAATCCTAAATATAAAAGTTGCATGGATGAACAAGAATATGAAACATCAGCAAAATGTATATCAACATATGGTGATCCAACTATAAAAGCTGGAGATTTTGTAACACAGAAAACAATAAATGAAGTAACAGAAATGTATGAGAGTGTAGAGAAATATGGTGGATTTTATATAGCACGTTATGAAGCTGGTTTGGATTTAGATGACCGTAAAATAGAAGATGATGGAACGTTAATTACAACAGTACATTCGAAAATGAATAAAGCCCCATACAGCTATATAGGCTGGAGCAATTCTAAAACAATGCTAGTAGAGACAGGAGGAGCTGTAGAAGTAGCAAGAGGAATATACCCTAAAACGAATAAAAATTATGGAGTGATATCTACACTAACATATGGAGTACAATGGGATTCTGCGGTACAATGGTTAAAAGATTCTGGAATAAATATACTAAATAGTAAAAATTACGGAAATTATCTCAATAATGAAATACCAAATGAAACATTTAATGAGGGAGCTAGTATATCTGAAGACAATGGTGTGACATATACAATTATAGATTCCACATATTCAAAAACAACATCCCAATCTCATTTATATACAACTGGAGCTACAACAGAGGCGAGGGTTAACAACATATATGATATGGCTGGAAATTTATATGAATGGGTAATGGAGGGATATGGTGCAAATAAGCATGCTGTTCGTGGAGGACGCTTTTCCATAAATGGCGAGGACCGTTCTATAGCCAGCCGTGGAAATAATGGTCCTAATGCATCCATTAGTTTTTATAGTTTTCGTCCGGCTCTTTACATAAAAAAATAGTCTAAGTTGCATGAATTATAGTATATTAACCACTTGACATACGTGGTATAATATAAATGTACCTTATTCTAGGATATAATTTCCTCAGATTATTTCTTGGATTAAGGCGAATTTGAAAAAAGGAGGAAAAAGTCATGACTAAAGAGAGAAAACAAGAAATTCTTACAACTTTTGCTAAATGCGAAGGAGACACTGGTTCAACTGAAGTACAAGTAGCATTACTTACTGAAAGAATTAATGAATTGACAGAACACTTAAAAGTTCATAAAAAAGATGAACATTCAAGACGTGGTCTTCTTATTATGGTTGGTAAAAGAAAAAGATTATTATCTTATCTTGAAAAAGTAGATATCGAAAGATACAGAGATATCAAAGCAAAATTAGGAATAAGATAATTTTAAAGGCACATTTTAAATGTGTCTTTTTTTGTGCTTATTTCTTTTTCACTTTACTTTTGGTCCACTTTGTGATAATGTAATTACTAAATAAAATATAGCATATAAAATATGGGTGAATTTTTATATGCTAAATTTAATGTAAATAATAAATAGGAGGGTAAAAAAGTGAAGCAAGACATGATGTATAAACTAACAGTTGAAGAAACGTTTGAGAAGTTAAATACAAACATTAATGGACTTGATGTTACAGAAGCTGAGAATAGACATATCGAGTTTGGTCCAAACAAACTTGTTGAAGCTAAAAAGAAAACGCTATTATATAGATTTATAGACCAAATGAAAAACATTATGATAATAATTCTTTTAATAGCTGCTATAGTTTCTTTTGTTGTAGCTAAAATTGAAAATGAAAGCTTTACGGATTCAATAGTAATATTTGCGGTTGTAATAATGAATGCAGTGCTTGGTGTTGCCCAGGAATCTAAAGCGGATAAGGCGATTGAAGCTTTAAAGAAAATGTCACTGCCATATATAAAAGTAAGGCGTAGCGGTAGAATTGAGAGTATAAAAACAGAAGAATTAGTTGTAGGAGATATAGTTTTAATAGAAGCTGGGGATTTTGTTCCAGCAGATATGAGAATTATAGAATGCAATAGTATAAAAGTTGAAGAAGCTTCCTTAACCGGTGAATCTTTACCGGTTAGTAAATATGTTGATGTAATAAGTGAAGATAGAGCTTTGGCAGATAGAAAAAACATGCTATATTCTGGAAGTAGTGTAGTATATGGTAGAGGTGAAGGCATAGTTACAGCAATAGGTATGGATACGGAACTTGGTAAAATTGCAACAATGCTTACAGATACAAAAGAGGCTTTAACACCATTACAAAAGAAGATGAATGAAATAAGTAAAGTTCTAAGTGTGGTTGTAGTAGTGATAGGACTTGCTATGGTTATTCTTGGAATGTTACAAGGCAATAAATTATTAGAAATATTTATGCTTTCGGTATCTCTTGCGGTTGCAGCAATACCTGAAGGATTGCCAGCATCAATTACAATAATACTTTCAATTGGCGTACAAAAAATGGCTAAAGAGCATAGTATTATTAGAAAGCTTGCTTCTGTTGAAACTTTAGGCGCAACAGAAATAATTTGCTCGGATAAAACGGGAACGTTAACTCAAAACAAAATGACAGTAACTGAAGTTAACTTTGGTGGAGAGAGAATAGAAGTAGATAATTTAAAACATAATGAAAAAAACAAAGCTTTAGATATATTCATAAAAAATATGATGCTTTGCAATGATGTAAAAATAAATAAAACAGGGGACGGTTTCTTAGGAGACCCTACAGAAATAGCATTAGTTGCCTTAGGGACAAAACTTGGATTAGACAAGGAGTTGGTAGATACAAGATATAAAAGGGTAGCAGAAGTTCCTTTTGATTCAGAAAGAAAAATGATGACTACGGTAAATAACGGGGATGAAAAACTTATAGCAAACGTAAAAGGTGCTATTGAAGGTCTGGTAGAAAGATGTACTAAAGCAATAATAGATGGTAATCTTGTAGATATGACACAAGATATTAAAGCAAAAATATTAGAAGCAAACGCTGAAATGTCATCAAGGGCATTAAGAGTTTTGGGATTCGCATACAAAGAAATAGATGCGTTGCCTCAAGATATATCTTCAGAAGCATTAGAAAACGATTTAATATATGTGGGGCTTGCGGGTATGATAGACCCACCTCGTCCAGAAGTTAAACAAGCAGTAAAAGACTGTTACTCAGCTGGTATGATTCCAATTATGATAACAGGAGATAGTATTTCAACAGCAGTAGCTATTGCAAAAGATATTGGAATATTAACAGAAGGAAAAGAGGCTATAACAGGTCAAGAGTTGGATGCAATGTCTGACGAAGAATTTGAAAAAAGAATTGAAAAAATAAGAGTATATGCAAGAGTTTCTCCAGAGAATAAAGTGCGTATAGTTAAAGTTTGGAAAAAACTTGGAAAAACTGTAGCTATGACAGGTGATGGAGTAAATGATGCGCCAGCACTTAAAACTGCAGATATTGGTGTGGGAATGGGAATAACAGGTACAGAAGTCTCTAAAAGCGTTGCAAGTATGGTGCTTACAGATGATAACTTTGCATCAATTGTAGTTGCTGTTAAAGAGGGAAGAAGAGTATATAGAAACATACAAAATGTTATAGCTTATCTTCTAGCTTCGAATATAGCAGAAGTATTAATTGTATTTATAGCTAAGATATTTAACAGTACGGTATTTTCGCCACTTCATTTGTTGTGGATTAATTTAATAACAGATGCAATACCAGCTATGACGTTAGGGTTTGAACCGGCAGATAAGAATTCTATGAAAGAGAAGCCAAGAAAGGCAAATGAAAAATTCTTTAGTCCATTCTTAGTTACTAGAATTATAGTACCGGCTGTTATAAAGAGTATTATGGTTTTAGCATTATACTTCTTTGTAGAAACAAATCCGTTATATGATCATACACATGCTATGACAGTAGCATTTATAGCATTATCATTTGCTGAACTTCTATTCGCATTCGTAATTCGTTCAGATAGAAAGTCTATAATAAGTACAGGTTTATTTACAAATCCACAACTACTAATAGGTGTGGCGAGTATAATGGCGCTTCAATTATGTGTGATATTTATACCAGTTATTGGAAACATATTTGGAATTGTACATTTGGATAAGACATTATACATTTTATCTATAGGTTCAGCTTTTGTTTATATGATAACAGCAGAAATAGCAAAACAAATAATTGCAAAAGTATTTAAAGCAAAATAATATAATAAATAAAAATCAAATGCGTATGCTTTTGGTTTTTATTTTTCTTTTCTTTTCTTTTCTTTTCTTTTCTTTTCTTTATTCTTGTATATATACATATTAGTACAAATAGTATTGAATATTTTTTTTACAAAAAAATATATATACGAGTAGAGGTGTTAAAAATGGGAAACAATATAAATACTGAAAGACATGGTGTTAATAATTTTAACTATAATACTAACAATAATAACGGTTTTAATAACAACAACTCAGGATTTAATATAAGCAATCTTTTTGATTTAAGTAGATTGGGAAATTTATTTGGGTTAGGAGGGAATAGTAGAAACAATATGGGTAATAATCCGTTGTCTCAAATAGGTAGAATGTTTGGTATGAATAATAAACCCAGACAAAACAGGAGTTTAGTTAAAGTCTTACCTATTGAAGAAGCATACAGGCTTGTGAAAAATGGAGAGTGTTTTTTGCTGGATGTAAGAACTGAAATGGAATATAACACAGTAAGAATAAAAGGAAGTGTAAATATTCCACTAGACAAATTACAAACAGATATTGTACCTATGGTAACGAATAGAGCAGAGTGTATTATAGTATATTGCGCAACTGGTTCTAGGGTGCGTAGAGCTGTTCAAATACTTTGGTCCTTAGGATATACAAATGTATGTATATGGGAAGGTGCGGGAATTAACACGTTTGCTTTTGCTGATTTAATAGTATATAATGATAAAAGATTGGAAAACATAAATTCTAATTAGAAAGGAGAATACAAATGACAGAATTAAACGATAATAATTTCAAGCAGGAAATACAAAATAGAAAATTAGTATTAGTAGATTTCTATGCTACTTGGTGTGGTCCATGCAGTATGCAAGCAAAAGTGTTGGATAATCTTCAGACGTCTAGAAGGTTGGGCGTAGATATAGTTAAGGTAAATGTGGATGAGGCGCCAAGAGTTGCTATGGAATATGGAATAGAGTCGATACCTACACTCGTGCTATTTAGAGACAATAAAGTTATAAAAAGAATAGTTGGGTATACAGAACAAAATGAATTATTAAAAAAAATAGATGAGGTTAAAGAATAAGTCCTTAAACATACGGTCGAATAGAGTTTTTGTAACATTTATGTAACATAAAAGCAAGAGCTTTGTAACACAAATGTTATGCTTTTGTAGTTGATTTTATGTAGCATTATTACTATAATGTTAGTATAAAACAAATAAATTTATATTATTTCTACAAAAGAGGTGTTTATATGAAAGGATTTTTTGAAAGACAATGGGATTTATTCCTAAATGACATGCAAGAGATAGGAGAGTTTTTCTTAGACGCATTTGGAGCTAATGAAAAATTAATGTTAGGTACTCCTAAAGCTGAAAAAGATTGTGAAACATGCGAACCACAAGAAGGTTTCTTCAAAAGAGAATGGAGACTATTCTTAGAAGATATGCAATGCTGGGGCGAGATGATAATGGGTGCTTTTGAAGGTGAAGATCAATTGTTATTAGGCGCACCAAAGGAAGCTAAGGTATCAGCTGAACCAAAAGATAGTTTCTTTAGAAGAGAATGGGAACTATTCAAAACGGATTTAGATAATGCAAATACTGCACTAGAAAATTTATTTGGAATTGAAAAAAAAACTGATGTAGTTTTTGAACAAGCAGCAGAACCAGTATATTTAAAAGATGAAGTGGATTTGAAACTAGAATCATTTCTAGGTGAACCAATAGACGAGTTAAAAGAAAGTGCTTGCGGAGATAGAACACAACACGAAGTTCTTCGTGAATATGCAACATTCTTTAAACCATATTCTGAAAATCCAGAAATGTGTCAAGCAGCATTTAAAAAATACTATGACAGACATGCTTTAAAAATGGCAGTTAATGAATTCCCAGTAGAACAAGCTAGAATAATCCAAAACAATGTGGATATATTTATAAGGGACCAAGAAATGTTTGGTGAAGGTGGACAATTCATAGACTCAAGAGTTGACACAGTATTTGAAAAAGCTGGAATGGATGAAGTAAATAAAATGGTAGGAATACTAAGTGATACTTTAACTGATGGAAAAAATCTACAAGGTGAAAGATTATTTGCAGAAGCAGTAAGTCATATGGTAGACAATGGAATTAAAGTAGGTAAAGATAAATCATTAGTAGCACCAGTAAAAAAATCTCTAGAAGCTAAATTAGATGAAGTACACAATTCTTTAAGAGCTCATGATGATTGGAATGAAGATTACCAAGCATTACTTTCTCAAGAAAGAAAATATTTATATGCTTTAAACAGAATAGAGCAATATGAAACAGAACAAAGAATATCTGAATTCGAATCGAAATTAAATGAATTAGATGTTATAGTTTAGAATCAAAAGAGCAGCCTATATAATGGCTGCTTTTTCTGGCTCTAAGTCAATAGTTGGGGTGCAAATGATGTAAAAGTCATTTGCATCTCTCTTTTTAACTGCATTTTAAGGTTGGAACACAAATAAATATTAAAATGTAATCAAATATATGTTTTTGAGCATGCTAACGCAAGCCTT
>JAZRUV010000022.1:0-27893 GCA_045652705.1 Clostridia bacterium | reverse complement strand
AGAAGTTTTACGTGATCAAATTGCGGCAGGATATAATAAATTGTTTGAAGCGACTATTATATCTACGTTATTTGCATATAACAAACATGAATTAGATAAATTATCTGAGTTATTATCTATGGAAGCTTCAAAAAGCTTGGTTGGATTAAAAACTGCGTGGGCTTTACAAGAAGAAGGTTTTAAGTCAAATCTTCCTCTTAATAATAACAAAATAACTAGAAAACATACTTTTGATAGAGGCTCAATGGCTACTGTATTTCCATTTGTTAATGCAGATGTTGGACATGCAACAGGTGTTCCAATTGGAATAAATAAGCAAACAGGCCTTCCAGTTATATTCGATAATTTCGATAACTCAATGACAAACTACAACATGATAATATTTGGTAAATCTGGTTCTGGTAAATCTGTTACAATAAAAACAATAATGGCTCGTTCAGCAGTTCTTATGGGGATAGAGAACCTTGTTCTTGATGCTGAAGGTGAGTATGTAGCTGTTGCAGATGCATTAAGAGGAATAAATGTAACTATTGGTCCTAAGAGCGACACTATTATAAACATATTCGATTTAGAACCTGAAACAATTATAGATGAAATAACAGGCAAGGAAACTTACACGTTAAACATTGAAAACAAAATAGAGGACGCAACTCAAGCGTTAACGACTATGGCAAAAGGTGCAACAAGAAGTGAAGAAGTTACAGAGCTAACAAAACAAATAATATCTGAAATTGTTGCAGAGGAATATGCTGAAAGAGGATTTACAAATAACATAGAAAGTTTATACTTAGATTCAGATACAGTATCAGGTCAAGTAATAAGAGAAAAGAAACCTATGCCTACAATATCTGAATGGTATGATAGACTTGTAGAAAAAGCAAAAGAAAACGATAACGAAACATATGCGTTCCATTATAACTATTTAACAAAAGTTATGAAACAATATTGTAGAAAATATAATGGACAGATGGCATATTTTGATGGACAATCTACATTCGAATTAAATGAAGGATGTCTATTTGTAAACATAGATATATCTGGACTTGAAGAAAGATATGCAAGACCACTTGCACAACAAGTTCTTATGTCATGGATATGGGAAAAATATGTTAAGAAAAACAGTGAAGATAAATCTAAAGCTAGAAAGAAAAGAGTTCTTGTTGATGAAGCATGGATGATGTTAGATTACCCTGAAGCTGTACAATTCTTAAACACAATGGCAAGACGTGCTAGAAAAAGAAATGTATCACTTACAGTTGTATCACAAAAATTCCAAGCCTTCTATGAGAAAAAAGAAGCTCAAGCAATACTTACATCAGCAGAAACAAAATTGTTCTTAGCACAAGACAAATCTGAAATAGAATATTTAAAAGAAGTATTCAAACTATCTGAAGGTGAAAAAGATTTCCTACTTACTTGTGGTAGGGGTGAAGGATTACTTAGACTTGGTTCTGAATCAGCGGTTATAGCAATAAAACCTACTCAAAGAGAATTTGAGTTTGTTGAAACTAACCTAAGTAAACTTATAGAAATGAGAAAAGCAAAACAACAACAAGAGTAAAAAATATTTACTAATTTGTAAATTTGTGTTATAATATATGCACTATTTACGCGATAGAGGTGGATTAATGAAGCTAAACAAATATAGGAAGGGGTTTTTAATAATTGCACTTGCAGCATTTATGGTATTACTATTATTTAGTAATACTGTCTTTGCTGAAATTAATCAACATTATGTGGGAAGTGATGCTGTTCCGGATGTTGCGCTTGATGAAGCATATGAGCAAAGCACGTTTTTAGAATTGTTGGCTAAATTAATTTATGCCTTAGGAAGATTTTTTGAATGGATATTGGGAACTATATTTAGACTACTTACAGGATATTCAGATTTCCCATGGGCAGATAAAATAGTATTCAATTCAGTGCCATTGCTGGATGTGAATTTCCTAAATCCTGGTGGTGGGTCGTTTGTTGAGCGAGAAAGCATACAAAACGTTTTAAAGAACCTATACGCAACTATTTTTACTTTAGCAACAACTTTTTTTGGTTTAGTAGTATTAATTACAGCCGTTAAGTTGGTAATATCTACAATTGCTACGGATAAAGCAAAATATAAAAAGGCTATTGTGGATTGGCTAGTTGGGTTTGTAATGTTGTTCTGTATACATTATGCTATTTCTTTTATATTTTATTTAAATGAACAATTGGTTTTGGTTGCTTCTAGATTAGTAAAATCTCAGTTGAATGAAACAAATGAGATGGCTCAAGCTAAATCGGAACAGTTATTTGAGACATTTGTTAAGAGTGTAGAAAGTTCACTGGGTGAACAAAAAGCTAAAATTTTAAAAGACAATCCCAATATTACAATGACATGGATGAATGCGTTAGCTTCTAATGACACATCAAAAGGCTTACAAGAAGGTTTTATGAAAAAACAACGTTGGTATTTATTTGGCGCAGACACTGCAAAGAATACACAAGATCAATATAGGGCGCTTATTATGTTGGTATCGTGGGCGGCAGATGAAAATATTAGTGTAACTGGAATAACAGAAATAAGAAACAATATTAAGTTATTTAAGCAAATTTCAAATACTAGTTATATTGGTGCACAAGGAGTTGAAACGAGTGAACTAAAGAAATTATTTACAGATTCTAAAGGCAATTTTGATGAAACCAACTATAATTATTTTGTACAGCATCTAGATGGAATAGAAGAAACGGTTAAAGGGAAGTCAAGTGGGGATGGTACGTACCATTGTGAACTTCAAGCATCCGGGGTGGGATATATTGAACAAAAGGAGACGTATGTAGGTAAAGACTACTATATCTTATCTGAAGGTGCAAAGGTTATGGATTCCAATATAAGTGGCAATATAGATGCAACAAATTGGTATTGGACCCAAGTACTTGATGATATGGCCGTGCTAAAAAGTGCTAGTAACACTAGAACGGGTGAGTATGTAGAAGGTACAGCAGGTTCACTTAGACTTGTTAGTGACTTGGCATCGTATTTTAGAGATAACTCATATGAGAAGGAAATGAGGACAACAAATGTAACTGGCGTAAAAAATGGAAAGAATATAGAAATACAGAATATGATAATGTATGCCATATTGGTTGTACAAAGTTTAATATTATTCATAGCATATGTTAAAAGATTATTCTATGTAATACTTTTAGCAATGATGGCACCGGTAGTTGTCGCTGTGGATTTCTTCCAGAAATTTGGAAAGTAAAAAACAAATAAATAAGAATAGAGTAATTTATAATAATTAGGAGGAGTAATGAGGCTAAAAAAATATCTAAAGGTAATTTGTATAGCAGTATTAGTAGCGTTTTTAGTGTTTGTATTAAACAATGATGTTTTAGCAGCAATTAATACAGAGTATTCAGGCACTGACCCTGTACCTAACACTAAATTAGATGAATCATTTTCGAACAGTTCGTTACTTGGGCTAATAGCAAGACTGATTTATGCTTTAGGAAGATTTTTTGAATGGATATTAGGAACAATATTTAAACTGCTTACTGGTTTTTCGGATTTTCCATGGGCGGATAAGATAGTATTTAATGCTGTGCCGTTATTGGATGTGAACTTTATTAATCCGAATGGACAATCTTTTGTAGGACAACCAGCAATCCAGGCAGTTTTGAAAAATATATATGCAACAATTCTTACTTTGGCAACTGCCTTTTTTGGAATTACAGTGTTAATCACGGCTATAAGACTAGTTATATCTACAATAGCCTCAGAAAAAGCAAAATACAAGAAGGCAATAGTAGATTGGTTGATTGGATTTGTAATGTTGTTTTGTACACATTATGCAATATCGTTTATATTTTATCTAAATGAACAATTAGTAATTGTTGCTTCACAAATTGTTGATGAACAGTTAAAAGGTGCAAATAAGGAAGCAATTGCTGGCGTGCAAGCAAACTATTTAATAGATGAGCTAATAAGTCATGTAAGACAAATAAAGGCAACGTATAACAATATACCTGTTGCAGATCTTATAGATCAGAATAGAAATATCGTTTCTACATGGATGTTTGCATGTACTTCAGAAGATACCTCTAAAGGTGTACAAGAGGCTATCCAAAAAGAAGCTAAATGGTGGACTTGGGGAAATGATGTGGCAGTTGATGAAAAAACACAGTATGAGCAGTTAGGAATGATTATATATTGGGCAAGAAATTCTAAAATAACAGCTTCGGAATTAGGACAGATTAAAGTTGTACCATATCTTGTTGAGTCAGTTCTTGCACCGGGGGTTAGCGAAAAAGTACAACTGGATAAGACGTGTTTGCAAGCTTGTTATAATGGTGTTAGTAGCGAGTTTAGTTATGAAGATATAGATAATAAAATTGCTGAACTTGAGGAAAATGGGACGGATTTAACAGGTTGTAACGATAATGATCAAGCGGCTTGTGTTTATCTGTGCGGAGGTACTTGTTCTGATGTTGATCATGATACGACTAATGATGGAGTACAAACTCAAGAAACTCAATCTGCTGAATTAGATCCAAATTCAGATTCATTACTTGCAGATCAGGCTATAAGCACTTATGATTTGGCTCGTATATTTGGTGAACAATATAATGAGTTTATGACAATTTTGACAGAAAACAAAGGAAATAATAGGTTTAGACAAGCTAATGTTTCATATAACAATAATAAGCCATATATAAATGGTAATAAAGCAAAAGAAATTCAAGAATGGAAGGATATGCATGTTGGAGCTAATTACTGGATATTATCGCCAGGGATTAAAAAAGTATATCCGCAGTATAGTCCTATGACAACAGATTCTGGTAGCAGGTTTTTCTGGTCAGAACTTTTAGATGATTTAACGCTTCTTAAAAGTGCAAGTCATACAGAGAATGGTGATGATGTTTCAGGTGGCTCAAAAAGACTTATTGCAGATTTAGCAGCATATTTTAGATATAATTCATATAGTAAAGAACTAAGGTCAACAAATAAAACAGGTGTAACAACTGGAGATAATATAGAAATAGAAAACATGATAATGTATGCGATATTGGTAGTGCAAAGTTTGATACTATTCATATCTTACGTTAAAAGATTATTCTATGTAATACTATTAGCAATGATGGCACCAGTCGTTGTTGTATTTGATTTCTTCCAGAAATTTGGAAAGTAAGGAGGTAGTGAAAATGGGAAAAGGAGGAGCTTTGAATGCTTGGCTGAAAGAATTTACAGCTTTGGTATTCACACAAACTATACAGGCATTTATATATGCTATTATAATAACAATTATATTATTTGGAATGGTTGGTAAAGATGAGAGCATTTCAGCAGATGATAATAACGCTTCTTTAGGGTTAATGGCAACATTTGCATTACTTTCAGTATTTAAAGTTGAAGACATGGCTAAAAAAATATTTGGTCTTAGTGACAGTAAAGCCTCACATAAAAATGCAATTCAAAGTATTGCTAAAACTGCTTTTGCAGCAAAATTAGGTAAGAGAGCCTTAGATAATGTCGGTAAAATTTTAGGCGGAACGCGTGCAATAACTAAATCAAGACAAGATAATAGGAAAGCAAGGGCGAGATTAGAAGAAGACATGGAGGATATGGGCTTCAAATATAATGAAAAAACAGGTGAGACAAGTTATATAGGAAAGTCTAGAGGTACATCTTCTGCAACTACTAAAGGTGGTTCATTTACAATTGGAGGCTCTGTCCCTGTTGGTGGAGGAGATTTAGATATTGGCAGTGCCTCTGGTGTAAGTGGTGGTAGTAGTGCATACTCTGGTGCAGTTGGAGGAGCAGAAGCAGCTGGTACTATTTCTGCAGCAGATAAGAGAAGAATTAGAAATGCCGTAAGAACTTATAACGATAGATTAGATGAGATTAAAAAATCAAGAGACGAAGGTATTAAGAATATTGCAAGTGGTTTAGTTGAATCTGTAGCGTCTTTCAATGGTGCAGTTGGAGGTGCTATAATAGGTGGTGCCGATGGAGATATTGGTGAAATGTTACAAGGAGTTATGGCTGGCGCCGGTGTTGGAGACACTATTGGTAAGTCAACTGTTGAAGCGGTAGATAGAGCCACAAAATTTGTACAAAGAAATGTTATTAATTATAAACCAGGTATTTCTAGTAGTGAATTGAAAAAAGCGATATCGTCATTTGAGAAAGCAGCATCAAAGATGGGTGTAAACTATGGCACGACTAATATAGATGATATTTAGTAATAGGGGGATATTATGGAAGGAAAAAAAGTTGATTCAAAATTATTGTTATTCACTTTAATACTTGTCCTAATAACCCTTTTTTTATTAAATGGGTTATTTAGAGGGGCCAAAAGTGTTGGAATATGGAATTACGATGAAATAACAACAGGAACTCAATTAATTGCATATGGTACTTTATCGCAAGATAGACAAACTTATTACATTATGGAAGAAATAGTAAATAAATATCTAAATTCATATATATCTACTTATGGAAATGAAGAATTAGAAGATTGGATGCCATATGAACAATATTATGATTATCTTACAGATAATTATAAAGATTATTTAAGTAGAAAAGACTATGAAAAATTAGCAAAAGAGTTTTTAAATAAATTCTATGTGTATGAGGAAGGCGAATATGATGCTACAGAATTTATGGATACATACAATGTAATTAAGGCAATATATGAGCTCGACAATGATGTATATTTATGTGAATTGAGAGGAGAGACTACTCTAAATAAGGGCTATATTGCTATAGCAACAGATTCTAATGATAATACATATAGAATTATATATATTGAGTAGGTGCGGGTATGAATAATATATTTGATAATTTAATTGATGCGTTAGGGAATAACAAGAAAAATTTAATAATTGTGAGTGTAGTATATATAGTAATAGTAATAAGTATATTGCTTGTTATATGGTGGCCTGACGGAGAAAAAGCATTGAAGTATGAATCTATCAATATAGAAGATAAACAGCAAGAGCTAGCAGAAGAATATATAGGTAATATAGCATTAATGTTTATGACAGATAATAAAGACATAATTAGCGATTTAATATCTGATGATTATGTGGAATATACAGGTAAAAGTAAAGCAAGTATCATACAAGAATTAGACGAACAAGGTTTTTTTAATTTACAAGCAAGAACTCAAGGGGTGGAACTGTATGTAGATGAGAATACATATATATACAAAACGACAATAAATTATAAAGAGAATAGTAGAAGCATAAGTATAATTGAAACATATCCATATAAATATAAAATAGTATTTGATGATTTCTATAAATATGATACTGTAGAAAAAACAACATCAAGTCAAGGAATTAAATTTACGGTAACGGATATTTATAGAAACCTAAAATATATAAAAGTTAATATGAAGATAGAAAACACTAATTCTTCTTATGTGCGTTTTGATTTTAATTCTCTAAATTGTGTACAAGCTGTATTAGAGGATGGCAAGTCTTATTCTGCATCGAATTTGGTTTCTGGATCTAATTATACAGATGTCAATTCTAGTACAACTATAACAAAAAACTTTGTATTTGAGATACCAGCTCAACTACAAAATCATATTAAATACATAGTATTTAATGGTATAAAGCTAGAGTTTTCTTCTACGAATATTAAAGTAGATATATAGAGGCTTGAATTTCTAAAATAGGAGGTAATTAATGGGAGCAGCAACTAAAGGATTTCAAGAAGGAAGAAAAGCAGGGCAAAGACACGGAAGAAGAGCCGGTCAAAATATAGATTCAGAAGAGAACAGATTTAAAGAAGACGGAAAGGCGGCTTTAAAAGGTGCAGCCGGAGGCGCCGCTGAGGGAGCAGCAAGAGGAGCAGTTAAAGGCGGAGTTGATGGAGTAAAAACAGGCGCCAAGACTGGTGCAGAAATAGGGAAATCTATTCCGTATATCGGAGCTGCAGCTATGCCTATTGGTGCTGTCCTAGGAGCAACACTTGGTGGTGTTACAGGTACTGCGGTGGGGGGGACTACAGGAGCATTATCTGGAGCTACTACAGGAGCTGAAGAAGGTATTACTGAGGCAGAGGCAACTAGAGCTAGAGACAAAAGGAAATCTTTATTTGATAGATTAAAAGACATATTTAATTTCAAAGAAAATAAAAGAAAAACAAAAAGCAAGTTAATATTTTTGGGTATTATAATAGCATTTGTGTTTTTTGCACTTGCAGCAGAGGGAGTTTCTGAAGAAACATCTACAGTAGCATCAAATACTGTAAATTCTGTATATGTAAGTTCAAATTCTGAATCAGCTGAATTATACAATTCTTCGGGTTCACTACTTCTAGCTACAGAGGACGAGCTTAATACTATTAGAGACGACTTTATGGCAAATCAAGAAAGGACTAATGAAGCTTATTATAATGCTTTGAGCACAAAATATTCTGGTAATCAAGGATCAACTGTAGCAAATAGAATAGAGAATATAACTACTAATTTTGAAGCAGGTGAATTTTCAAAGGTAGATAAAGTAGAAAATAACATATCTAGAGAAACTGGTGCTGTGAATTTGTCGGAAGAAAGAACAATTTTTGAACATATATTAAGGTCTGAAAAATATAACTTTAACAATATTATTTGGCGATCGTTTGTAAAAGATGGAGATGGAGTTAAAAAGGCGGGAATGACTTTTCAAGTTGATAGTGTTTCTGGACTTCAGTACCCTTCTGTTGATTCTAGTGCTACAAACAGTGCGGAATTAGATTTAAACTTTTTTATAACAAAAGTACGTCCATATTTGCAATCGTGGTACATACCGTTTGATTTAGTAGTGGGAACTGTTGACCAAACTAAAAACAATTTAAATACTAAATTTGCATATGAAATAATGGCAAGCGGTTATCATGAAATTGTAATGGATAGATATAAAATGGAAAATCTGAAAAGAACAACTAATTATAGAGTATATGATCAAACAACAACAACTTATACTACTACTAGAACATGTGCTGATTACACAATGACAATAACAGAAGTCGGAAAGGATTCAAAGTGTAGTAAAGATGACTATAACAAAGGGCTGTGCAAAGATGCAAAATTAACCTATCAGAAAGCATGTACGGATAAAGATTTCGCTAATAATTTAAATGGTTGTAAGAATGTTCATGGGACTAGAAACTCTTCTTGTAGTTCTCGTGACTATGAGGATGGAAAATATGGCTGTAAAGACAAATACACAGTAAATTGTACAGATAGAGGGATGTGGAAAGATTCTGAATGTTCGTATGGTAAATTAAAAAAAGCACAAACAACAGCTATTACTAAAAAGTATTGTACTGATACCAGAACAACTAATGTTAAAATTGATAAAGATATAAGAGAGACAATTCAAAATGTACAAGAAAATAAAACGTATAGTTGGAATTACGTAATAGCTCTTGCAAAACTTTTTGATAATGTTATATCAAATGATTATGATTTTAATGCATACCCGGTATATAATAAGGATAATTACAATGCTTATATTGGTGGTACAAAATTTACAAGCGGCACGACAGAAGAAAACGTAGAAGCTTTTGCTAAATCGGAACAATCAAATTCTAGGGCAGATAGCTATTCACATGTGGGAAAAGAATTCACAGAAACACCCGAACCATCAAAGAGTACGTCTGTATTTCCGGAGGGATCTTATACACTGGTTGATAATTTTAGCAATGTACCAAGTGGCTGGGTAAAGGATAAAAATACTGAAAAAAGCCAAGAGGTAAACAAGGTAGTAGAAACATATAAAGAAGGAATGGAATATACGGATAAATATGAATGGAATGATACATTAGAATTTATTGATTCAACATCTGGAATATATAATCTTAGTAGCGTTACTGATGTTACGGGCGACGATTTAACCTATGATGATAGAGAATATTATAATGCAATATATAGACAGCAAAAAATTAATTTAATAGATTTATTGAATTCAGACAAAGATATATATGACAATTATTTAACTACTGATGAAATAAGTCTAGATACAGAAAATATAGGAATGACAAGAGATTCCTTAGATATATCATATAATGTATTAAGAAAAGATTTACAAGAAATAATAGAAAAATTTAATGCAGGTGGCTTAATGTACGGTTCATCTCTAGGTTTAAATATTAATTCATTTCAAATATTAGATGGTCTTGATTTTACTGGGATAAGTAATATACCAGCTGGAAGTCTAGATGGCTATAATGTAGCATATCCTATAGCTGAGGAAGATTTATCTAAAACTCCATTGAAAGTAAAAAAGAAGTATGGTCTGTCATATGGTTATGCGGGACATGGCGGGGTAGACATAGCTTTGTATTATAAAGATTCAGATCTCACAGCATGTGAAGATACCGGTGAAGTTTATTCAAAGTCTTATAAAAAAGATTGTCCTTATGTAAGGGGACCAGTAATTTATGCGGCTATGGATGGAATAATAAAAGAAGTTGGTTTTACAACATATAACAAATGGCATCATACAGGAATAAGGGAAGGAAAAAAATGGGAAGGTAAACTTAGGATTAGTTCTGAAAGTGGATGGGGGTGTTACGTAAAAGTTCAAAATGCGGATGGTAGCGGAGTCGTATATTCGCACTTGTATCCTGACAAGGAGCATTTTATAGAATTGGCCAAGTCTGTAGGAGAACCCATATCTGCGGGGACGCCTATAGGTCACATGGGGAATACTGGCAATTCAAGTGGTATACATCTTCATATAGAATTTGCAGCTAAGGGTTGGAAGCATCTAGGGGGAGGCAAAGGAGCAAATAGCACACTAACATATAATTATTTAATGAATATAATAAATGCTATGAATATTAAAGATAAGGTTATTATAAGTTAATAGGAGAAAACGTATATGAAAAAAACAAAGAAATATACATTAGAAGAGTTGCAAGAAGCAAAGAAAAATAAACAAGCATTTGAAGCATATATTGAACAAGTAGATACAGAATATAATTTAATTTGTATTTTCGCTGGAAATCAAGGAATTATTCCTAGAGAAGAAGTTTCTTGTGTAGTACAAGATAATGGACTTGTAGATGCAGAATTTTGTGTTAAGAAAAAAGGCAAGATAATGCAAGTGTGTATAAAGGACATTATTTTAAAAGATGGTGAAATAGAGCAAATAATCCTTTCTAGAAAAGAATTAGAACTTAAAGTTAGACGCTGGATGTATATGAATTTAAAACCTGGCATGAAATTAAAAGGTGTAGTTAGAGGTCTTACAGATTATGCTGCTTTTGTAGATGTTGGTGGTGGAGTAACTGGTATAGTGAAAATTGATGAAATCTCTGCTGTAAGAATTCAAAATCCATCAGAAAAATTAAAGCTAGGTCAACGAGTTCAATGTGTAGTTAAAAAGTTTGATAAAGATACCGGAAGAATAGAGTTATCTTTAAAAGACGCTATGGGAACATTTGCAGACAAAGTAAAAAAACTTAAAGAAAGAGATATAGTAGAAGGAATTATAAGAAGTAGAACAAAAAGCGGAATGTTTATAGAACTCCCAAACAACTTGGTTGCCATGTCTGAACATGTAAGCGGTATTGAATATGGTCAAAAAGTTCTAGTGTATATTAAAAAAATAAATGTAGAAAAAGAAAAAATAAAGGTTGAAATTATAGGATAAAAGAATTTTAGCTGGCTCATTAGAGCCAGCTATTTGTACAGGTATTACTTTTTCTTGAACAGGTAAATAATTCTGCCGAGTAAAGCAAGTCCCAAACATATTGCTGCAGGAATCCAGAATAGTTTTATAATAATAACAACTCCGTACCAAATAGATTCAAACAAGTACCACATAAGAGAATCCCCTTTCAAATTTGAAAAAATTATTTTTTTAACAGTTAATATATAACTACTTTAATTATACCACTTTACATAACAACTGTCAAATTGGATATTTTTTAAAATATCATTAAAACACTAGTATATATTATTTTTACGTGATATAATATTATTGTTAGTACTAAATATGTACTAATTAAATAAATGTTAGTTACATTAATGTGTAACTTAATATATTAAAATTTTAATATGGAGGGATTTTATGATAAATGATACAGAAGTAAAAACTAAAGTATCGCCTTTTGCGGTAAGGGAAAACGAAGTAAAAGTATTTGATGGAAAGGAAGGATTTGCATCAATAAACCAAGTTGTATTCAAAATGGATATGGGATATATTGGTGAAAATCACATTAAAGCGTTAGAAGTTGTAAATGAATATGGATTTGTAACTTCAAGACAAGTAACACAAATACTAGAATTAAGAGGAAAATTAGAAGAAATTGAACCTGGAAAAAGACAGGATAGAGTAGCTAAATGGTTAGAAGATTTAACAAAATCTAAAGTTCTATCTAGATATGCTTTTGAAACTGAAGCAGGAAGAAGCTCATATAGGGTATATGCTTTAGAAAAAATAGCCACATATATTTTAAAACAAAGAAATATAGTAACAGCTTGGCAACCAACAGATAATACTAAACCTGCTTATGCATTAAAAAGAAAACTTGCAGGTAACCAAATAATCATTGCATATATGACAAAGGTAGGCGCATTTGCAGAAGCTAATCCAAATCTATTATTGTTCTCTAAAAAGTACAATGTGAAGTTTAAACCGACAGGTGGACTTGTAAAACTAGACGATGGTAAAAATGAAGTAAATTATGTATTTGAAGTAGTAAGAAGAAATGAAGATTGGCAAAATATGCTTGCAGAAAAACTTCAATTGTACGCAGATTTTTATGAAAACTTTGCTAAAAATGATGCGGGATTTTATGAATTGCCACAAATTGTATTTGTAGGTGAAGATGTAAATCACAACGCAGAAATATTTAGAATTGCTAAGAAAATAGGATTTAACATTAAAGACGAAGATATGTATTTTACAACAGATCTTCAACAATTAGAAGATTCACTTGAAAATACAATTAGTGTATTTGAATTCGATAAAGAAAACAACAAATACAAACTAACAGCTAAATCATTAGAAATATTAAAACCAGGACAAAATGATGATGTAAAAACATCAAAGCTAAAAGCAAAAACATATAGTCCAAATGTTATAGTTGAATAATATGTATACCAGCTTGTAAGACTCATACAAGCTGGTATTTGTTAGAGGTGAATTATGAGAAGGGAAAATATAAATAACAAAGTAGATAAAGAAAATATAAATGTAGAACAAAATGTAAGTATGGATATGAATATTCAATCTGAAATTAATGTTGATGTGAAAAATGAAGTAAATGATGAAGTAAATAAAGAAAAAATATTAGAAGATAAAAATAAGAAAAATAAAAATATAATTAAAATTATACTCTTAATCATAATCTGTGTATTTTTAGTCGGATTAACAGTTGGATTATTGATTCATAAGTATAATATTAGTGTTATAAAATATGAAGACAAACCTAATATAGTTGAACCAGAGAATAACATAAAGGGAAATAGCAATGATGGTAAGTATTTAGTAGAATTTTCAGACACATATACATATAACCCTATTAGCATAAAAGATGTTGAATATAAAGAAGGAACAATAAAAATAGATGGTGAAAACCAAGACAAAGTATCTGTATCTTATGTTCAAATATCTGGCCTAGTAGACAGCAAAATTCAAGATAAAATAAATAAAGAGATAAAAGATGCGGCATTTAGTTTAAATAAGAATTTGACATCTAAACAACAATATGGAGCGTATGCCTATGTAGAAGGCAACTTTGCAAATATTCTAAGCGTACAAATTAGTACTTATGTATACGAAAATAATGAAGCAATTAAAGAACAAGAAACATTTTTGAATTTTAATCTTGCAACGGGTGAAAAAATAAAGTTTTTAGAGTTGTTTGCAGACAATACACCTATGAATTCAATAATATATGATTTAAAATACGAAGCTTTAGCCTGGGATACAGAGATTAGTATGGATATGTCTGAAAAAGAATGGGATAAGGCAACAAATATGGACAAAAGAGATACTTCAGAATATGAAGATATTATACTTGAATCAATAAACAGGTACAAAAATTTAGACAAAGATAAAATAGATTTCTTTGTCACTCCAAATAGAATTGTTGCGTATCTTGGAATAAACGAGGGTGGAGAAATAGGAAGCTATGTAATAGATGTATATAAATATGCTGAATATATAACATTATTTAAGAAGTTTCTAACAGATAAAGTAATATATGAAAATATACCTAAAACTAAAGCCTTAGTCTTTAATGATTATCTAGGATATATACCTGAGTACTATCAAACAGACAATTTATTCTTGTGCGTATTAGATTGTTCACAAATTGGATATGAACAAGAAATAGAAAGAGAAGAAATAGAAAAGTATTCAAGTCAAGTTGTTAGTATGAAGAAGAAACTATTGAATGAATTTAAAGAAAAAATACTAAACGAAGTTAAAAAAATAGCTAGCAAAAACGGTAAAAAAGGATATATTGCAAGGTTTTTACCATTTGCAAATATTGATACATATAGCAATGATTATGGTGAGGAGGCAATTATTTGTATAAGCTTTGATGGAGCGCTTGAGGAAATGACAAAAGAATATTTTAGCTCAAATGCATACAGGCTACTTGCAAAACAAAATGCTGCACCAAAGGTTTCGGTTGATGATGCTTTAGTTGGGGCGCTAGATTATAACAATAAGAATATAAAAAATATATTATATGATAAAGACTACAATCCATTATTCGATCTACAAGCTTACTATACTTTAGACGGAGAGAAAGTAGCAAATAGTTATGAAGAAGTAGAAAAATATATAGACAATAAATATAAAGAACCAGAAGAGGAAGTAGGAGTATATAAGGAGGAAAATATATGAAAAAAGGAATATCTAATAAGACTTTCATAATTGTGTTAGCTGTAGTAATAGTACTATGCGTAGCCGCATATTTTCTAGTAGATATGTTTATTATTGAATCAAATTCAGAAAATCCAAATGATGGTGGAGAAAATATTAGTAATGAACCGCTTTATACAATGGCGGCATTTCCAAAGATAGATGCATCACTCGCAACTCAACCACTAACAGATGCAATAATAGCAAATTTTACAGGATTAGATAAAGAAAAAATAGTTACTAATTACTCTAATACACATCCAGCATATGTTAAGTTAATAAATGATGAAGTAGACTTAATCGTAGTTACTGAACCTTCAAAAGAAGAATTACAACTTGCTAAAGAAAAAGGCGTAGAACTAGAAGTAATACCTGTTGTAAAAGAAGGTTTTGTATTCTATGTGAATTCTAAAAATCCGGTAAATACACTAACAAAAGACCAAATACAAGGCATATATTCAGGAGAAATAACAAATTGGAAACAAGTTGGTGGTGAGGATAAACAAATTACGCCTTACCAAAGGCCTGTTAATTCAGGAAGCCAAACAGGAATGTTATCTTTAGTAATGACAGATAAAAAGTTAATGGAACCTAAAAAAGAAAACTTAATTGCAACAATGTCTGAAATCGTAAATTTGGTATCACAGTATAACAATGATGTAGATGCAATAGGATATTCATATTACTACTATGCTAAGACTATGTATGAGACAATAGACAATACAGTTGCAAGTAATATAAAATTTATTTCTGTAGATGGTGTAGAACCAAGTAATGAAAACATACAAAATGGTAATTATCCATATACAACAGCTTATTATATTGTAATTAATAAAGCTGATGGTGAAAATAGTCCAGCTAGAATTCTTGCAAACCAAATGCTAAGTGCAAGAGGGCAACAAGTTGCTAAAGATGCTGGATATGTTCCGGTGAAATAGGCAACAATATGATAAAGTATTACATAACAAAATATGCAGAAATACAAAATTTCAAAAAATATATTTACTTTTATGGAAATATATGGTACAATGTAATTGTATTAAGATTAAAGTATTTTAATATTTAAAGAGGAATTCTCTTACCTTTAAAAAGAGATGATTTAGCGGAGGCAACCCCTTGCCTGATACGAAATGTATCAAAAGTAGGGTGTATTTAAAGAGGCAACCCCTTGCCTGATACGAAATGTATCATAAGTAGGGTATGAACAAGTGGGGATTATATAATCCCTGCTTAATTTTTATGAAAGGGGTGAAAAATGAATAAACTAAAGTTATATAGGGTAAATATTGATTATATAAAATATTTATATAAATTTGAAAAAAGAATACAATATAATCTTCATACTAATGATGAGTATACAAAAAGAAGACCATATTTAGGTATAATATTAAAAATACATAATCTTAATTATTTTGTTCCATTAGAGCATCCTAGGAAACAACATATATTAATAAAGAACAATTCTTTCATATTTAAAATTCATAATGGTAGATATGGTATATTAGGTTTTAACAATATGTTGCCAATTCCAGAAAACCAACTCATAAAATTCGATATAAATGAACAATCGCCAAAGTATAAATATATTTTAATTAATCAGTATAGATTTTGTAATAAACATATAAGTGAAATACTTATAAAAGCTAATGACACATATATAAAAAGAAAAAACAGTAATAACAAATTTATTCTTAAAGTATGTTGTGACTTTGAACTATTAGAAAAGAAGTGCAACGAATTTATTCAAAATAATTAATTAAAATAAATAATTTATATAAAAAACACCAAACAAACAGCTTGGTATTTAATAATTAATTCTCATTTTCTAATATATTTTCTATAGTTGTATCTATAATTCTATGAACAGCTTCAATACTATTAAAAGCGTTATGTGGGGTAATAACTACATTAGGCATTTTCAAAAGTAAGGTTGATTCTACAATAACCTTTGCAGCATTCTCTATAGGCGAGTTGGATATGTTTTCTTCAAATAGAAATTCTTCGCCTTCTAAAACATCAAGTCCAGCACCATATATTTTACCATCTTCAAGTGCATCTATAAGGTCCGCATTATTAATAAGCCCGCCTCTAGCAGTGTTTATAATTATAACACCATCTTTCATTTTAGAGATACTATCTTTATTAATAATATGATAAGTATGAGTATTAAGAGGAACGTGAAGAGATATTATATCTGAAACATTTAAAAGCTCGTCTAAAGGTAAATATTTGAAGTTAATAAGCTCAGCCATAAAATTATCTTTGTGTATATCATAAACTCTAACGTGCATACCAAAACTTCTAGCCATTCTAGCTAAGTGTAACCCAATTCTACCACCGCCAATAATTCCAATGGTTTTGCCTTTTAAATCAAATCCCATAAGGCCTGTTGTTGAAAAATTACCACGAGCAGTTTCTATATATGATTCATGAATTTTACGAGATAAAGAAAGCATAAGTGCAAAAGTATGCTCTGCAACAGTATTTTCGCCATATAACGCAACGTTTTTAACTTGTATATTTTTAAAACTAGTATAGTCTAAATCTATATGGTCGGTACCTGTAGATCTTGTTGCAATAAGTTTTAAGTTTTCACATTTATCTATCGTTTTTTCATTAACTTTAGAATGAATAAAGACGGAGATAACGTCACTATCTAAATATTTTTCTTGTTCAACATTTTGAATTGTTTCTTCAAAAAATCTTAAAGTATGACCACTTAAATTTTTACTAAATCTTTCTTTTTCTATATCGTTTATTTCAAAAAATGTAATTACCATATAATCACCATATATAGTATATGTTTTAATATAATTGTTATACAATTAGAAAATAAAAAATATATTACAGAATACTAAAGAATGCAAATTTGACATGTGTAGTATAATATTTATATTAAGATGATTAATTCTATACAATAATTTGTAAAGGGGAAGAACACGATGACAGGTAGAGCAGAGTTAATTGCTAAAACTCAACCGTTAACTGAGACTACTTTAATAAAAGAGATATTTGGTTTTAGTAATAATACCTTTAAAATTAGAAATAAAAAGAAACATGTCTTAAAACAATTACATTACGTATTAGATGAGCATAAAAGAAAAGGTAGCAAATTTACTAAGGAATTTATAATATATTGTTTTATTAAGTTATGGCACGAGGGAAATATATATAACTATGATTTTGATATGGCTTGGCTTGAGAATTTGATGCGAATTGTATGGAGATATAAAGATTGGTATGATGAAAATAATATTGAAGAAATACAACAAACACTCGTGTTAGTGTAATAAGTAAGGGAGGGTGAAAAGCTTGATAAATTATAGCATGAAAGGTATTAATGAGACTTGGAAAATAGAGTGTATTGCTAGAAATGAATTACTTACCAAAGATGTGCTAATAAGAGAACTTACAAAGGACAATGATTTGTTTTTAATTAACATATATAAAAGAAAGATATTTAATCATATGCGGAAACTAATGCGTGAATATAAGCTTACAGAACAAGAAGTGGTATATCTCTTTTTAAGATTATGGTTCTTTAAGGCAGTTAAAAACTTTAATTTTATAAAAGCTTTTAATGAATCTGGAGGCCTTTTACTAAAATTATGGTTATCTAGGTATTACGCCTTGATAGACAAGTATCAACAGGAAAAAATAATAGTATAGCTGAAAGGAACAGTATATGCGAGATGCAGATAAAATTGCTCAGACACTCCCACTGACTACTGAGTTGTTAATTGAAAAAGTTTTTGAGGGATGTAAAAAGACTTTTAAAACAAAAAGAAAACAAAGACAGCTTATTAGATTCATAGACGAAACTATAAATAATCCTAGGTCTTTTAGTAATGACAAGCCATTTGTTATATACTGTATGTTAAGATTATGGTATGAGGGTAGAGTAGAGAATTTTAATTTTAGAGCGGCATGGGAAGATACAATGCTAGTATCTTTTTATTCATATAAAAGGTGGTATGATACTTTTATTTTGGATAAGCAAAACCAAACAATTGTTGTATAGATAAAGGTGGTAAATTACCACCTTTTATCTATTTAGAAGGCTTTCTAAAATTTGAACAGCATTAGAAGCAGCACCTTTACGTATGTTATCTGCAACTACCCACATATTAAGCCCATATTGTACTGAGTTGTCACGTCTTAATCTTCCTACAAACACTTCATCTTTATTATCCGCAAATGAATTAAGTGGATAAATGTTAAGATTTGGTTCATCTAAAACAACAATTCCTGGATAAGTCGCAAGTTGTTGTTTTAAAGTTGCTATATCAAAATCATTTTCAAGTTCAATATTAATACTTTCACTATGTGAGTTCATAACTGGAACTCTAACACAAGTAGCAGTAACAGGGAGATTAGGGATATTTAAAATTTTTCTTGTTTCATTTACCATTTTTAATTCTTCCTTAGTATAACCGTTTTCTTCAAAACTATCTATGTGGGGAATACAATTGTTATATATCTTATGTGGAAATTTATTTTCCATATATCCATAAGACGTATATATTAAATCATCTATACCTTTTTTACCAGCACCGGATACAGCTTGGTACGTAGAATAAATTACTCTTTTTATTCCGTAGTATTTATTTAAAACGTAAAGAGGAAGCATAGCTTGGATAGTAGAGCAATTTGGATTTGCTATAAGTTTAGCATTACCAATAGCGTCAAAGTTTACTTCTGGAACAATTAGTGGAACATCTTCATTCATTCTAAAAGCGCTGCTATTATCTATAACGGTTGTTCCGTTTTCCACAAACTCTTTAGCATATTCCTTTGAAATGGCACCACCAGCTGAAAATAACGCATAATCAAAAGCACGTTTTGGCACCTCATGAGTTAGCTCTTCAATAACATATTCCTTATCCATAAATTTAACTTTTTTTCCTTTAGAATTTTTTGATGCAAACAAATAATATTCATCAATAGGAAGATTTTTTTCTTCCAATACTTTTAAAAATGTACTACCAACTAGTCCTGTAGCACCAACAATTGCACAAGTTATCATAAAATCACCCTAAAACATTATATTTAATGTAAATAATTTTATTACTTATATCAACCTTCCAATTTGGAAATAAAACAGATAAAATGTTTCTTTTTTGGAAAGAGTTTATGCAGAATAGTTTAGACTAATAAGTATTATAATTTCATAATTTTCAAAAATATTATTGGTTTTCTTGAAAATATTGGAAAATTTTGTTACAATATCTGACATAGGAGGATGTTATGATTAATATGTATATAGATGAATCAGGTAGCATTCATCCAACGTCAGAGAAGTTAAATAGATATTTTATAATAGGAATTATCATTCCTAAAGAACCAAATAGGTTAAAAAGAGTTTATAAACTATTTATAAAGAAGAATATTGAATATTTAAGAAAACTAGATAAAGATAATAAAATGTTTAGTGAAGATGGAAAATTTAGAGAATTAAAAGGCAATTCTATGGATAGGAAGTTAAAACTAGATTTTATAAACTTCTTTTGTAGAAACAATTTGTTTGAAGTAAGATATATTATATTGGACAATAATCAACTGGATGAAAGATTTATAAAAAACAAAGCAAGAACTTTTAATTATTTAATGAAAATATTTCTTATAAACTCTTTAAAGAAAGGATATATTCAAGATAAAGAATTGTTTTTACAAATCGATGAACGAAATGTAAAAACGGAGTCTAAATATTCTTTAGAGGATTACTTAAATCAGGAGCTAATATTAAATGACAACATATTAGAAAATGTACAAGTTAAATATTTTGATTCATCTCAAAACTGTTTTGTACAAATTGCAGATGTGTTTTCAAATATAATGTATTCAGATTTAATAACAAAAGGAAGTTATAGAAAAGAAATAGAAAAATTACAGGATGAGAAATATATTATACCACCATTTATTTTTCCTAAAAAGAAATTTGAAAGTAAGATTAAAAAGATATAAATTGCATATAATATTATAGAATTGATGTAACAGTAAATCTAATTAAGATTCCATAATCCAGGTAAGTGCTTTTTAAGCATAATCTATTAGTTATTACATCAATTCAAATTTAAATAATTATATTTTCAAAACTATTGACATTATTATTATTAGATGCTAAAATATAAGTAGTTAAACAGTAAGTCCTTTGTGTATGCCATAATCTAGGTAAGTGCTATGTGTTAGCATCATACTTAAGGCAATTTAACTTTTTTAATTTACCACCTATAGTAGTGGTATTTTTTTATGCAAAAATTATAATACTATGAGTTAATTTTATTAACAATACCTTGTATTTTATCTAAATCATCAGATTTTACGTCTATAATAGTATTATTTAAATATTCCAAAGCACTTGACTTAGGGAAATTAAATGTATATTTTACTGCAAATAATAGTTGAGAACTAGCTTTAAATTTATCATTTATTTCATTTGTAGCATATTTGGAATCTCCAATTATAGGGCATCCTATATATTTCATATGTGCTCTAATTTGATGGGTTCTACCGGTATGAAGTTTAAGTGATACAGCAGAACAATTTAGCTCTTTAAAATATTTAATTACAGTATATTCTGTAATACAAGATTTAGCATTTTTAATAGGTTTTTCTATTATTTTAGAATAACCTGTTTTTTCGTCTTTTAAAATATAATGCGAAAGTGTGTCTTGCACTTTAGGAAGCTTGCCGTATACAAGAGCAACATATTCTTTAGTTATGTAGTCTTTATTAAAAGCTTCAAGGATTTGTTCGTGTGCAATTTTATTTTTAGCAAATATAACAAGACCTTCAGTGTTTGTATCTAGTCTATGGCATATTATAACATCATTTCCTTTTTCTTTTCCAACAAGCTCGTCAAAGTATGGAACAAGAGTATTCTTTAACTTAACATTTCCTTCGTAGTTAGAAACAACTCCTTTTGGTTTATATGCAACAAGTATATTCTCATCTTCATATGCATAGTGAATTTTTTCAGGCACCCCAAATAAGACGTTGTCATTTAGATATACTTTAACAACATCATTTTCATACAATATATAGTCTTTATTTACCCTAATATCATTTACCTTAACATCTTTTAATCTAAACACTTTATTAAGTGCACTTGTAGCAAGATGAGGAAAAGTTTTTTTAATTACAGAGTAAACATCTTTGTTTTCAAATTTTTTAGATATAGTAAATTCTTTCATAAGTAAATTATACAATTTATTAATATTAATTGCAAGCTTGAAATGTGTGTGTCTTTAGTATATAATGTAAGCGTTAAGAGGTGGTTATATGTCTAATATTTGGCATGATATGAATAAAGATAGAATAAAAGCTGAAAAATTTTATGCGTTTATAGAAATTCCAAAAGGAAGCAAGAATAAATATGAACTAGATAAGGAAACGGGAGTACTTGTGCTAGATAGAGTACTTGGTGCATCTGTGCAATATCCGGCAAACTATGGTTTTATACCAAAGACGTTAGCAGAGGACTCAGATGCAGTTGACGTACTTGTTTTGTGTCAAGAAACAATACCTGCTGGGTGTCTTGTTGAAGCAAAACCAATAGGTGTTATGCTTATGAATGATGATGGTAAAATTGATGAAAAAATAATTGCAGTTGCAACTAAAGATTTGGTGTATTCAAGTTATAACAATCTTGAAGAGTTACCAGAGCATATTATATTTGAAATAGAACATTTCTTTAATATATATAAAGCTTTTGAGGATAAGAAAACAACAATAGAAGGATTTAAGGGAAAAGACGTAGCAATATGTACAATAAATAATGGACTTGAAAGATATGAAGAAACTTTTAGGGGGTAAATTTGGAACAAGATAAGAATTTTAAACCAATGAAAACAATAACAGGCATATTAGACATACTAATATGTCTTTTGCTCTTTATATCTGCGCTATATAAAGGTGCTTTTTATAAAGAGGATGGTCTATTTGTAAACGTAGTAATTTGTATGCTAGGATTAGTTTGTTTGAGTGTCAAATTAGTATTGAATATTAGGGATAACAGAAAGATAATAAAGAGCAAATTAGGAACACTTGTCGATATCTGTATAATATTTATGCCGGTAGCATATTTTATGCCAGTAATATTTGGAAAAGCGGCAAGTATGGAATCGGCAATATTTGAGACGTTAAGGTACGTAAACTTTGCAATTATATATTTTATAGTAAGAACAACCTCAAATAAAAAAGTATATTTAACTTCCATAGTCTTAATTGGAGTAATACTTGCTGTGCTTGGAATAGACGAGATGACATATAGGGCTATAGAAAGTGTGTTAAATCCTATTTCAATAAACTATTTAGAGACTAATGGGGGACAGCTTTCATCGACAATACAATATGCAAACATTACCGCGTTAATAATGCTTATGGCAAGTATTATAGTGCAGGATAAAATTTCAAAGAACTTGCCTAATTTAAATAATAAAAGTAATATTAAATTTAAGTCAGTAGTAACAGGAGAAATGTTTAGCTTAATATTACTTCAAAGTGCTATAATACTTACTACTTCAAGAATGAACTTAATACTTATGATAGCATCAACCATCATTTATGCAATTTACTGCCTAAAGAAAAGTAAAAACAAGTCGGCACTAGCATTAATACTTATGCTTATAGCGGCGCTTGCATTAGTTACAAGTATAGATAGTTATATGTTAGTTCAAAACAACTTTATGATAATATTTACATATCTTATCACCTTAGTGTTAATTTGTTTAGGGGTTATACTTGGAACTAAGTTTATAGCAATAGTAAAAAAAGATAACAAAGAATGTTCAAATAAAAAAAGAATAATAATTAAATGTGCCATTGTATTTATTGTAATTTTAATATTATTTATAATTTGTACTACACCACGAAGTTTAAGATTAAATGATAGTGATAATAAAGGTACAAGTATTAGCAGAAATATATATACTAAAATACAAGATAGTGTAAAATTAGATGTAAAATTTAAATTTAATAGAAAAGATAATTTTGAACTTCACATATATGAGGTGGATGAAGAATTTAATAAAAAAATACTTGTAAGCATGACAAAGAAAAGTTTAAAAGATAACGAATATCACGGAGGGATAAATGTATCTGAAAAAGCAGAAAGCTTACTTGTAGAATTTAAAACAATAGACTCAGATGTAGAAATAAAAGAATTTAAAGTAAATGATAAGAAAATTACATTATCATATATGTTTATACCAGATAGCATAATGTTTAGGCTAAAAGATACATTAATAAAAGATTCAAACAATACGTTAAGGTTTACGTATTATAAGGATGCACTTAAACTATTTAATACATCAAAGTTGTTTGGAATAGGTGGAGAAGGTTTCAAATCAAGATATCAAGAGGTACAAGAAGAAAATTACATATCTTCTGAAGTACATAGTGTACCAATTCAAATATTAGTAGAATCAGGGATAGTGGGAGCAGCGTCTTTTGCTTTAATATGTATAGCAACGTGTATAATAGTGTATAGGCTGTTTAGAATAAAAAATGAGGAAACATTACTTTATTTATTAATGTTATTTACATTTGTAATAACTTCTATATTTGACTTAGTATTTTCATTTGGTATTATGATATACCTATTTGCAGTAATAATTGGGTTGATAATAGGAGAGTATAAACAAGGAGACATATTAGAAAAAGATAGATATGAACTAGATAATAAATCTACACTTGGTATGGTAAAAATAGCTACGCTATCTATAAGTTTAATGGCGCTTGTAATAGCTACAATTTATTCCGTAAATATATTTAGGGCTAGTATGATAGTAGTACCAGAGCAAGAGGAAACGCTTGAAAATTCATATAATAGGGTTGGACTATTAGAGACAAAAGTGGGACTAGACAAATACAACTTATCATATTTGACGAGCCTTTTAGACCAATATGATACGCATATAGATTTATTAAATACAATATATTTATCCGTTTCAGATGATGAGGAAAGAAAGGCTTTTAAAGCAGAAATAAATAATTATATAGCAAGACAAAAAGAAGTAGCAGATAGCATAATAGAGTGTGAATATTACAACAAATATGCTCTAGAAAAAGTAGCCAGATGCTATTTTAATAGATATGTATCTTATGCACATATTTTTGATAGTAACTTCAAAAATGATGAGATAGCATACGTATTCTATGTGGGATATGCTATAAAACTTACAGATAGGTTAACAGAAGTAGGAAAAGTAAATAATTTAGCAAGTAATTTTGCTAAAAACATATATCAAGAGTATATACCAGCATTAGAAAAGCAAAATAATTTACTTAAGAGTGAAATGCTTTCTAGTGCAATAGAAGATATGAAGGATAAATTAGAATGTTTGAAATAATAATGTAAAATAAATGTAATTGACAATCTAGAGTTATATGATATTATTAACATATATAAGGGGGAAATAATATGAAAAAATTATTAAAAATATTACCAGTGGTAATTATAATTTGTGTTGCACTTACTTCGGTATTTGCTATACCAATGCCTGAACTTGAAACATCATATAACAATCAACCATCGATAGATATTGGTTCGCCGGTTGTAAGCATTTGGAAAACGGTATGGATGATATTTATACTTCTAGTTCCAGGAATATTTGCTATAGTTGTAATTTGGAAAATATATTCTAAATCTGGACAACCAGGTTGGGCTTCAATAGTACCAATATATACAAACGTTGTACAATTTAAAATAGTAGGATTAAATCCTTGGCTATTATTGTTGTATATAGTACCATTTGTAAACTATATAACTATATTTGTGCTAAACATAGTGGTTTCTTTTAGACTAGCGAAGTCATTTGGGAAGGATATTGCTTGGGGATTTGGATTATGGTTGCTTCCAATTGTATTCTATCCAATATTAGCTTTTGGCTCAAGTGAATATGCAGGGCCTAATGGTGAAATGAAATTTTAGAAAAACATTAAGATGTTGTGTGAAAATGCACAGCATCTTTTCTTTGACAATATAACAAGTTTAGTATATAATTTACTCAGTTAGAAAGAGGGAAAGAGAATAATATGAAATTTTTAGTAATTGGTGATGTTGTAGGAACAAGTGGAATGAACGCAATTAAGGAAAATGTTCCTCAAATTATAAAAAATGAAAATATAGATTTCGTAATAATAAATGGTGAAAATGCAACAGGTGGAAGAGGCCTTAAAGAAAGGGAACTATATGAATTATATAAAGTTGGAGCAGATGTGGTCACTATGGGTAATCATATATATTACAGAAAAGAAGCAAAGATTTTGTATAAAAATGAAAAGAGGCTTTTAATACCAGCAAATGTTACTAATCTTGATGGTAAAGGAAGCGTAGTTGTAAATAAAAATGGGGTTAAATTAGGTGTAATAAATCTAATTGGAAAAGTACATATGGGTGAGATAGACAACCAATTTATAACAGATCCATTTGCTGAAGCCAAGAAACAGGTAGAGGAAGTCAAGAAACAAGGGGCGGAATATATATTCGTAGATTTTCATGCGGAAGCTACAGCCGAAAAAATAGCTATGGGAAATTACTTAAAAGAGGATGTAACGTGTGTATATGGAACGCATACTCATGTTCAAACTGCTGATGAGCATGTGCTAGATACTGGTATGGCATATATAACAGACGTAGGAATGACAGGTCCAGATAATAGTGTACTTGGACTTAAAACAGAAATTGCTGTTGCAAGATTTGTAACTGGTGAAAAGATAAAATACGAGTGTAGTGAAAATATTGCTACTCTTCACGGAATAATAGTTGAGACAGATGACAATACAAAAAAAGCAATAAAAATTACAAGATACAATATATGAAATATTTTGACAAAAAAAGACAAAACTATTGCATAAAAAATTTTTATTAGATATAATAAACTCGTATTAAGTACAAAGGAGGAAATTATGGAGATATTAAAGGTGTCAGCTAAGTCAAGCCCTAACGGTGTGGCTGGAGCAATAGCAGGAATAGTCAAAGAAAATGGAAGAGTAGAAATGCAGGCGATTGGTGCAGGAGCTATAAACCAAGCGGTTAAAGCGGTAGCTATAGCAAGAGGATTTATGGTGCCAACAGGGATGGATATTTCTTGTACGCCATATTTTACAGAAGTTATGATAGACGATGCTGAAAAAACAGGTATAAGATTTACAGTTGAGGCTAAAGAATTAGTGTAAATAATAAACTGATTATAATACATAAAATGAAAGTGGTAAGATAATAATTCTTATCACTTTTTACTTAAATAAGTTAGAAAACTTCTCAAATAAGTTAGAAAACTTCTCAAAACAGTTGACAAGATACTCGAATATCGCTATAATATAAATGCTTGAGGCCCATTGGTCAAGCGGTTAAGACGCAGCCCTCTCAAGGCTGAATCATGGGTTCGATTCCCGTATGGGTCACCAATTGTTGAATAAGAGCATTAGTAAATAATGCTTTTATTCTTTCTATTAATATTAATTCTAAAAATTAATTTTTTAATCAGTAATTTTAGCATTTTATATTTTTAATTTTAAAATCAAATTCGTATTTCATAAAATAAATTTAGAAAGGAAAAAATGAATAGAAAGATAGGTGAAATAACTAATAGGGTTATTGATATTCTTAAATTAAATTATAATGAGGAAAAGCCGATATTTATTGGCCCTGCAAATATAAATCATATAATAGAAGAACACCCAAATGATTATCTAAAATATGGGTGTGAAATTTGTGACATTATAAATAATCCAACATATTTAGCAAGAAATGAAAAGAAAAAATCAATAGAAGGAATATAAAGTAGAAAATGAATATGTATTAGTAGTCGTTAGGGTTTCTAATAATGATGTCCATTTTGTTAGAACTATGTATGTAATGTCTGAAGAAAAAGTAAAAAAATATAAACAACAGGTCAATTGAAAAAGTAAATTCTATTTAGAAAAAGTAACTTCTAGAGAACGATTAAAAGCTATATAAAAGCGATTAATTGAACTCTAGGAGTTGTTTTTTGCATAAAAATGGTGTAAAATTAAAGTGTAGATAGAATAAA
>JAZRUV010000021.1:0-6136 GCA_045652705.1 Clostridia bacterium | reverse complement strand
TTAAGAGAAAATGATGTGTTATATATTTCCTCAATTGATAGATTAGGAAGAAACTACGAGGAGATAAGAAAAGAATGGCAAGAATTAACTCACGAAATAGGAATAGACATTGTTGTTATTGATATGCCTTTATTAGATACCACTAAACAAGCAAACGATTTAAATGGCAAATTCATAAGTGATTTGGTATTACAAATACTTTCTTATGTGGCACAAAAAGAACGCGAAAATATAAAGAAAAGACAAAGAGAGGGCATTGAAATCGCGCTAAAAGAAAAAAGACCTTATGGCAGACCAAAACAAGAAATAGACAAAAGTTTTATAGATGTATATTTGAAATGGAAAAATGGAGAAATAACTGCAAAAAGAGCAATGGATTTATTATCTATGAAACCAAATACATTTTATAGGAGAGCAAAAGAATATGAAAGCGGAAACTTGTAGAAATACAAGTTTTTTTCGCGCCCAAAAGTCCAATATTTCACTTTCATTTGTTTTATGGTGCGCGCGCCAACTGATAAAATAAGTGGTTGAAAGTGTATAGACTTTTGTAAAAATATGTGGTATTATATGGGTACGAATCCGATGCCCCTTTTACTTTCAAAATGTAAAAATGGGTGTGAAAAAAAGAAAAATAAAGCCACGAAAGTGTTGCTACATAAGGGTTCTATGATTTTAATATAAATTGGGGTATCGCCAAGCGGTAAGGCATCGGACTCTGACTCCGACATTTCGTAGGTTCGAATCCTACTACCCCAGCCAAACACAAGGATAGTAAAATGTTATAAAAATAAGAGGTAACTTATGAAAGTATTATTGTTATATGCCAAAGTGGGAAACGGCCATTTGAAAGCTGCTGAAAATATAAAAACAGCATTGCAAGAAATAGATGAAAATATAGAGATAGATTATGAAGATGGACTAGAGTATTCATCAGCATTAACAAATAAATTAATTATAAAAGGTTATGCGTCTTTAGCAAGAAGCATGCCAAAGCTATGGGGGACTATTTATAATAATTCAGATAAGCAGGATATAAATGCTGTTGGCGAAATAAATAAAATGGTAAATAAGGCCTTAACTATAAGATTAAAAAAGATGCTCAGAATAAGAAGACCAGATATAATAATTTCAACACACCCTTTTGTTTCACATATGTGTGCTTACCTTAAAAGAAAAGGTAAAACTAGTGCAAAAATAATAAGTGTCATGACAGACTATGGAATACATAACATGTGGCTTGAAGAAAATAAGTACATAGATAAGTTTATGGTTGCAACAGATGAAATGAAAGGCGATTGCGTAAGAGAATATGGTGTTTCTGAATCAAAAATATTTGTTACTGGTATACCAGTATCTAAAAGATTTAGCGAATCTTATGATAAATACCAAATACTTAAAGATTTGGGACTAAATCAAGGGAAAACTACGTTGCTATTTTTTGCTGGTGGTGGTTTGGGTCTTGGAAAATCCGAAGTGATATTTGAGGAACTAATAAATTCAGATTACGATTTCCAAATTATTGCAGTAACTGGTAAAAACGAAAAGCAAAAGGAAAGATTTGAAGCTATTGCGAACAAAAGTAATAAGAATATAACAGTTTTAGGCTTTACAGATAAAGTGCCAGAACTTATGAGCGCAAGTGATTTTGTTATAACTAAACCTGGTGGACTTACATCAACGGAGTGTCTAGCAATATGCAAGCCTATGATAATAATAAATCCAATACCAGGACAAGAAGAACAAAATTCAATATATTTTACAAATAATGGAACGGCTTTAAGAACATATGAAAACGAACCAATAGAACATGTACTAGACATTGCCATAAATAATAAAAAAAGAGTAGAGCAAATGATAGAAATGTGCAAATTAATAGGCAAACCAAATGCATCTTATGATGTGGCGAAAGAGGCTATAAAATTATATAAAGAGGGTAAATAATGAAAGTCGCTTTTTTAACTTTGGGTTGTAAAGTGAATAAGTACGAAACAGACTTGCTTAAAGAAAAATTTGAAAAAGCAGGTCATTTTGTCGTGGGTTTTGAACAAAAAGCAGATATGTATTGTATAAACTCTTGTTCTGTGACAAATATGAGTGATAGAAAAACCAGACAAATGGTGTCTAAAGCAAAAAAACAAAATCCTAATGCCATAATAGCTGTTATAGGGTGTAGTGTTCAAAGCAATGAAGATAATAATTCATTCTTAGATGCAGATATAATACTGGGAAATGAAGACAAAATGGAATTGTTAGATGTAGTGCAAAATTTTAACAAAAAACAGGATATGAGAAAAATTATGCTACAAGACATTTCAAAAGTAAAGAGATATAAAGAGGTTGGAAAATTAAATAAAGGTTACGACTTAAGAGAGGCAATAAAAATTGAGGATGGTTGCGATAATTTTTGTTCATACTGTATAATACCATATATTCGTGGTAGAGTTAGAAGCAGACAGTTAGATGCTATAAAAAATGAAGCTGAACTTCTTGTAAAAAATGGGGTAAAAGAGTTAATTTTAGTTGGAATCGAAGTAGCTTCTTATGGTAAAGACTTAGAAAATGTTAATTTGTTTAATGTTTTAGATATATTAGATAATATACATGGGTTAGAACGAATAAGATTAAGTTCTATGGAGCCTAGGTTTTTAACTAAAGAAAATATTAAGAAATTGTCATTATATAAAAAGCTTTGTCCACATTTCCATATTTCTATGCAAAGTGGAAATAATGAAGTATTAAAAAACATGAATAGAAAATACTCTAAACAAGACTTAATAAGAGTATGCAAGGATATACGAAAATATTTTAAATCTCCATATATTGCAAGCGATGTTATTGTTGGATTTCCAGGTGAAACAGATGAACAATTTAATGATACAGTAGATACAATAACACAGATGCTGCTTTGCGAAATCCATGTGTTTAAGTACTCAAAAAGAAAATACACTAGAGCATCAAAAATGGAAGGACAAGTTGATGGCGTAGTAAAAAAAGATAGAAGCAATACATTACTTAAACTTAGCAAAAAAATGAATCAAGATTTTTTGCAAGGATATGTAGGGAGTAAGGTTGAAGTTTTATTTGAAAATTACCAAGATGGAATTTTAACAGGTTTTACACCTAATTATATTAAGGTTAAGATGAAGGGGGAAAATACATTATGTGGCACAATACAAGACGTGGTCATAATCTCATTAGAAAAAGATATAGCACTAGCAAATTTAGACTAAATGTTGTAAATGTTTGTATAATAATTGCTTGTGTATTTGTTACAGGTTTTGCAGCACTTGGAATATATTCTCTATATAATAATATACAAACTTCTAATATTTCTAACACAAATAAACAAAATCTAGCATCTGATGAAGACAACATAATAGAGACTAACGCTAGTACTAATATTCATATATACCAAGAAGTTGCAAATGACAGTAATAAGAGTAAAACGTTTAATATAGCTTTCTTAGGTGAACTTATGATGGGCGGGGATATAGGAAAAGAACTTAATTATAACTATATGTCGGCATTTAAAAATATATCTGAATATACAAGTAAGGCAGATTATACTGTAGTTAATCTAGCAACAAATATCATAGACTTAAAAGAGTTACAAGATACAAAATCTAAATATATAGTAACTAAAAACATAGAAAACGCATTCAGCGCTATTGGCGTTGATGGAATAAATATAGCTAGTGATCATATGTTAGATTTCGGTAAAGATATATTTAAAGGTACAGTTAATATATTGAAGAATGACTACGATTTAATAGGATTAAAAGATACAATCGTTTATGTAGAGCATGAAGGAATAAAAATAGCTGTTATAGGTGTATGTAACGAAGTAATTGGAACAGAGGGCACATATACTGATGCCGGAATTATGATGTATAACATGAAAAAAATTAAGTCCATGATAAAAACGGCTAAAGACAAAGTAAATACGGTAGTAGTTCTTACTCATTTGGGACTAGAAAATACACATTCAGTTACAAATATTATGTCTTGGTTTTACAAAGAACTTGTTGACGCCGGGGCAGACGCTGTATTGGGCTCACATGCACTGGGACTTTACCCTGTAGAAATATATAAAAACAAGCCAATTATATATAGCATGAGTAATTTGATGAGCGATACAGATTATCTATTAGGAAAAGAAAGTGGTATGTTTACACTAACTATTAATGAACAAGGGAAAATAACTTCATTAGAAATATTACCGCTATACGTAAATGCAAAAAAACAGACGGTTCTTTATAGTGATTACAATAAGGAAACAAACAATAAATTATTAGAATATTTAACTCAAAAAATAAATGAGAAAACATATACTATTAGCAATGACAGAGTTAATATTACCATAAACAATTGACATAATTTATTTTAAATGTTATAATATTTATAGCAAATTTCTAAAATCCTAAAAATTTTAAAGGAGTAATTTAAATGAAAAGATTGGCTTGCGTGGTATTCGAACTGGAAGACGATGAAAACGTAGAGGTGCTCATACAAAATATTGAATCACTGTCGCATGTAAAGGTATGTAAAGATGCAATGAATCAGTCTACTTGGAAAAAACAAATGAGTGATATGTTAATTAAGCTCGGCGTTCCTACAAACTGCGGTGGGTACAAATTGTTATTTGAGGCTGTACGGATTGCAGAAAAAGCTCCCAGAATAACTATGCAGGAGATATATGCACAGCTGGGGGACAAGTGCAACATGGATGAAGAGTCTGTGGCTAGTCAGATTAGATATGTTATTTATAAAATTGTAGATAACAATACAGTTAAACAAATAACTCATGCTTTAGGCTTACCTAAAGATACGTCTATTAAGATTACTCCATCCGTCTTGATTAAATATTTCGTTAGTACATTGTTCTAAACGATAAAATACGGTTACACAATTTGTGTGACCGTATTTGTTTATATATACTTAATATTTAATTCTAATCATTTTCTTTTAAAACACTTGTACAATGTCCGCATCTAGTTGCCTCTATAGCAATATCATTTAAACAATAAGGACACTTTTTAGTTGTTGCTACTTGTTCTTTGACTAGTTCTTCTTTCTTTTTATCTCTAGCTTTAAATAACACTTTGAAGAATATAAACAAGCAAAGAGCAACCATTAGAAAGTCAACAACATTAGTAATAAATGTACCATAACTTATAACGCTAACACCAGCAGCTTTTGCTTGTTCAAGGGTAGCATAAGTATTGCCATCTAATGTTAAAAATAGATTAGAATAGTCTATTTTACCAGTTAACATTGAAATAGCAGGAGTAATAACGTCATTTACTAAAGAGTTTACTATTTTAGTAAATGCATTTGCAATAATAACACCAATAGCCATGTCTATGACATTACCTTTTGTGGCAAATTGTTTGAAGTCAGCAATAAAGCCTTTAGCTTTTTTTAAGCTCTTTTCTTCAAGTTTTTTTAATCTAGCAGCTTGCTTTTCTAATTTTATTTTATTTTTTTGTTCCTTATCCATAGTAACACCTCGTTTACATTTTACTACAATTTTAGACAAAATGCAATTATATTAGAGTAGCAAAAAAATAACGAAAATGAAAAATAAATGTAACAAAAGCTGAAGCTCTTGGGACTGTAACAAACGACGACTTAGAAGCAATAAATTGATGTTGCAAATAAAAAATAGTAATGTTAATATATATGTGAGTAAAAAGAGCAAAATATTATTTGTTGTGAAGGGAGAAATGAAAATAATATGAAAACAAAACAAGCAGTATCATTAGTGGTACTAGTAATAACAATAATAGTTATGATAATTCTAGCAGGAACAATTATTCTATCGTTAAACAATAGTGGAATAATAGAAAAAGCTCAAAATGCAGTAGACGAAACAAACTTAAAAGAAGTGCAAACACTAGCTTCATTAAAGTGGGCAGAAGCATTTATGGATGGTAATATAACACAAGAGCAATTAGAAGAGGAAGTATTAAAAAGATTAAATGATGAAAATTTAGATTTAACACCATATGAAATAACAGTAACAGGAGATGGTGTAAAGGTAGCATTAAAAGATGGTAATACAAATACACCAATAATTCCAGAAACATGGAAAGCAAATGTAGTAAATATAGTAGACACAGTACCAATACCA
>JAZRUV010000020.1:0-21844 GCA_045652705.1 Clostridia bacterium | reverse complement strand
TATATACAGCTGGATTCATTATGTCCTCCTATATATTATCATAAAAATCATTCCAATTAATATCTTTCCTTTGTTCATAATTTTTGTGTTTAAGATTTTTACTATTGCTTGTTTTCTCACTTTCACTAACTATCTTTTGCTTTGTTACAGTTTCTTCAGAGGCAACTATATCTGCCAATGTATTCAAACCTTTCTCTTTCCAATTTTTAAGTATTCCATTTATGTAACCAATTGACGGTGTACCTTTAGATAACGTTTTCTTTATAGCATAAACTATTTCATCAAATGTATATTTTAAATCATTTAGCCAACTAGAAATATATGATTCTTCATATTCTGTAAATGCTCGTCCAAGTCTTAATTTAGATTTAATTTTACTTTTTACTTGAGCTAATTTGTCTTGTTCTGTTAGATAATCTTCAAGTTGTTCAAAAGTTTTTACTCCACCTTTGTACCAGCACTCCGCAACTTTGAATACATAGTTTTTCCTTAGAGCTTTTCTTTCTGCACACTCGTGGAAAAGTGCTATCATAACATCTTCATCAAAACCATACTTTTCAAATAGCGTACTTATATCCACATACCAACTAAGCGCCATAATACCTTGGAAAAAGCTTTCATTTATAGCAGTAGCTGCCGCAATTCTTTTTTGTTCCACTGCGCTCTTTGCACGTGATACTTTTGGTTCTAATTTCGGAATATATATTTTATTTATTTCTTGCTCCTTTACATCAAGTATTTCATAGCCATCAACAGTTTTTAATATTAACTCTTCAGACTCTAGTGTATCTAATACTTTCTCAAGTTCAGCCACCTTAAGCCCAAACTTTTTAGCTATGTCTGATAGCTCAAAATCTATTCTATTTTTAGCTAAGAATTTTATATATATATATAGTTTTAAACTCATTTCGTCAAGCGAAGCCATACAATTACTTACAAATATTCCTGGCAATTCTACATCCATAAGTTCTCTATTTATTTTTTCTACAAATTTCATTTTGGCTTCACCTCCAACTTGTTACCATTATACCATTATATTTTACAATTTACAACAATTATTTTAACCACTTACGATTTGTTTCAATATTATACATATACTGTTTAGGTGAAACAATGTACTTTACTACTGTATATATTACATCAGAAATATTTTCCGAAGATTTATTAGCATAAAAAAGTCCTAAAATTGGTATAGAAATTATTATTAAAATATATACTCTGTGTAACTGATTTTGTAGAAATAGTCCGAGCATATTCCAAATAGCAAATAATATAACTAAAAGAATTACCAGCGACTTATAATCTATAATTCCCAACCACTTATTACTTCTATTTAAGTTGGGATAATTATCTCTTATTTTAATATCCCCTTTATTTTTCTCCTCTTCCATCACTTTCTCCTTACTATCTGTTCTGAAATATTTCCAAAAAACTCTTTCGAAAAATTGTTAATTCTATATAGCAAATATATACTTCCTACAAGTATTATTTTAAACAAATCACCATCTACATCTCTTACTGCAAGTGGTATCATAAGAATTATAACTACAACATTTTGTATAAAGAGATTCCCTAAAAACATTTTTACCCAGCTTTTAAATATACCATATGTAGCACTGCTTGCAGCAAACATTATCGCTACAGGTGATACTATACTTAAAAATATTATTGTTACATATCTTATGGCAAATGTTATTAGAATGGTTGTCGCTCCAAAAGATATTACTCCTTTAATAATGCCGTCTATAGAAAGGGCCTCTTTAGACATATATTCATCAATATTTAACACCAATTCCCTTAGGCTTTCAAAACATATCTTTTCTCCGGTCAAGTCCTTACCAAGGCTTGCTATCGTTTCTGTTAATAGCCCATTTATATTAAAAACTTGCTCTAGTATAAAAAGACTAGATGCGCTACAAATTACACATACAATTATTCTTAGCATATACTTAAAAACGTTGTCCACATTTTCCCCATTATACATTGCTATCATTCTGTAGGTTATATAATATATTAAAAAGAATATTACAAAGCTCATCACTAAGACAATCAGCCCTTCTCCATCACTTTTTACAAAGAGTGTTTTTAGAGGCTCCTTATCTAAAAATTCGTTATTTATAATTAGTAAATTATCCAGCCCTTTAAACACTTCACCTTCAACAGACTTGAATATTTTTTCTGCTATAACATTTATGGCATTTATTATATTTGTAACTTCCATCATACAATTCCTTCTATGAACTTAATTATTAAATCTATAAGTTGGATGATTAAGTACCCCACTATCGCATTTATAATTACCCTTTTTCCAATTACCATTTTTTCTTCATCGCCAAAACTCAACTTTCGTATTAAAACACCCGTTGCAATGGCTACTCCAGCTGCAGGGGTTGATAGTTTTTCCAAATATTCTAGTATCTTCTTAAGCGCCGAATTCAATTTTGTAACAAGCGTTGGAGTTGTTGCTGCAAATACACAGCTTGTACTAAACAAAAGTAAAACAAGCATAATTACTGCTATAATCTTTTTATTTTTCATATTATTTCCACCTTTCAAACATAACCTTCTTTATTACTATTCCTTCTTTTGTAGATATAAATGTTAATGCTTCAAACGTTTTAAGCTGTCTTGAAAAAAAGTTCTCATCATATTCATTCTCTTTAACTATTACATAGTTGAAAGCCTTTGAAATGCTACTTTTTTTATTTCTAAACCCACTCCCCAACATGTTTTTTCTACTTTCCTGCCCCGCCTCGCTTATTGTCCTGTTTTCCTTTGTGACATTAATTTTACCTAGCTGTTTTACAACCTCAGCTATTGTATAATTATCGTCATTTCTAAACCATATTTTATTTACTAGATTTTGTATTATTACATTTGCTGCGTTTTGATCTTTTAGTGCATTCTTTAATGATGAATAACTTTGTGTGCTTATTATATTTATACATTTTGCTTCTCTAGATAGAGATAAAAAATGAGCATCGTCTGTATTGCAAAACTCTTGAAATTCATCTGCGATAAAAAATGTTGGTTTACTAGAAGATATATTAGATAAAATATATTTTTGAAATGCGAGTTTTACAAACGTTGCTATTATTTTTGCAAGCGCTTTGTTCTCGCCAATATTTATAGATAAAATTATTATTTTTCCATTTTCAAAAGAGATTTTTTGTTTATCCCCTTGAACACAAAATTGATTATATACATCATAATCTGTAACAATCGGTATTGTAAGCCTTGTTATTTCAGATTTAATAATTGTATTTACTCTACTATCTAGCTTTAAAAACTCATTTTCTAGAAAGGATATTGCACCTGCAAGTTCAAATGCTGTTTTATCATCCGGGATTTGAGATTTTAGTTTTATCTTTACTTCCTCTAATGTTTGCTTTAAAAAATTATCTTCGCTTATTAATCTATGTAATGCCATTAAGTTCAGACTATCCATATATTTAAGTATAATTATTACGTTCATAAGCACATTTTCTACTTTGTCCAGCCAATACGAATCCGAATTATTATTAGTAGAAAGTAATGTTATAACCTGTTTTAGTCTATTTGCAAGTTCTAAACAAGATATGGTTTCATCTAAAAGGTCAAAATACCAATTAGAATTTTTAGAGATTATACATATATCTTGTGATTTTCCAAGTCTTTTTGCCATAACATTTACCGTATCCACAAAGTTGCCTTTTACATCTAAAATGAGTCCACCTTTTCCACTTTTTATTAAATTGTATGTGAGCCTTGCAATAGCTCCACTTGTCTTTCCGCTTCCAATACTGCCTGTTATTAATACATTTTGGTACAATGTTTCATCTGTAATAGCTATTGCTTCATCATTTTCGTCCGCTGCTATAATATATCCTGTTTGTTTTTCCTCTACAACTGCATCTTTTCCAAATATCTTATTAACAGCCGCTGTAATAAAGTGTCTTAATTTTCGCCTATACTTATTTGTTAAAAGAAAAATGCATAACGCACAAGAAATATGATAAATGAGCTTTGCATCAGCTTCATGTCCAGCTATAATTTCTCTAATATTTATTTCTTTAATAATTTTAATTGTTAATGGATTTGTATTAAAAGCAAATGATGAAATGGTAAAGTTGAAAGAAAATATGAACAAAAAAACAAATATTAAAATATATATATCTAGTTTATCATAGGCGCTAATTGTATTTGCGGATTGTTTATAATTTATCTCTTTAGAAAGTTTGCTACCAGATGTGGTATATAGAAATTTCGAATCAATATATGAATAAATATATTTGTAATCTACTAGAACAAATATGACGAAAGTAATAATTAAATAATACGCCAAATTATCACCTCAAAGAGAGTATAATACCTGTCATAATATTTGTCTAGATTTACTACAAATTATTACAAAACTAGAAGATTTTCGACAAAATTTAAATTGTTTTAATTGTTAAAAAATAACCGTACAGAATAATCTGTACGGTATATTTTGGAGCTGAAGGTCAGAATTGAACTGACGACCTGCTGATTACAAGTCAGCTGCTCTACCAGCTGAGCTACTCCAGCATACAGTGGTGACCCGTAGGAGAGTCGAACTCCTCACTCCGCCGTGAAAGGGCGGTGTCTTAACCGATTGACCAACGGGCCACAATGGTGAGCCATCCGCGATTCGAACGCGGGACAACTTGATTAAAAGTCAAGTGCTCTGCCAACTGAGCTAATGGCCCACATGACACTGCCATTTAAGTTTACAATATTTTAACACAATTGTCAATATTTTATGTAAAAATTATTCGAAAAAATGCAATTTTTTATTCATTATTAATAATATATAGTTTGTTTACCATATGTTTTTATTTCTAAACGCATCAACCGGATAAGCAAATGCCTATCCGGTTAGATTTAATTACGCCCAAACATAGTAATCGAGGTCGACAATGTATTCTCTCTCATCTAATTCAAGCTCGCCAGCTTGCCGAAATTTCGCTTCCACCAAATCCACTCTGTTTTGAGTAAGTCTTGTCCAGCGGTTAACGGCTCTGACCACACTTATGATATTACGGAAAATCTCTCTACCATCTTCAGTTGTAACTGTGAGAATGAGTTCCGACGGATTACCACATACAAACGAACCATTTCCACCATAAACTGCATTGTATGGCACTCTATTACCCTTTACACCCTGAACAAGTTCCCGAGAGCCCTTGTTCCATTCTAACGACTTAAAATACGCTTTCAAATTAAAGTCCTCCTCTATATTTTTCGGGAGCATTGCACTCCCGTTATTACGAGAATGCATTATATTTACATTCGCAAAAACATTTTATCACATTTATGTCTACTTGTCAACCGATATTAAAACGGAGAACTATTAATAGCCCTCCGTTTATTTATATTATTCTTCCTTCTCCTCAGACTTTTTCTCACCGTTTTGCATGTCACAAACACCATTTTCACAATAATGAGAATAGGCATAAAACCCTTCTTTTTTCATCTCGTGATTTGCGGTATTAGGAATCCAGCAACCACATTCTGTGCAAAACAAAGAATATGGCCCACCTTTTTTTGGAATAACATTGCTCATTTAACTACTCCTTTTCATTTGTTATAATATTTAGCAGAGCTCTTTCCTTCTCTTCTATTCCATTCGCAAATTGTTCTAAGGTACCATTTGCTTGTTTCTTGTTTCTCTCCACATCTAGGGCATATACTATATGTGACTAAATATTCTACTTCACCCAATTTATCATCCTCACCATACATGCAATCCCTCAACGTTGTTTCTATGCGCACTTCATGAATATGTTGTTCCTCACAACCTTTTTTAGGATAATACTTTTGACATTGCTTACAAAATACATAATCCTTTGCTTTTTCTGGCGGCACCCAAGTTCCTAGTTGTTTTTTTCTTTTTAAAATTAGTTCTGTCAAATATACATTTTGAACTTTTTGTAGTTCCTCTATTTGTCTTTCCAAGCTTAACCCTTCAATCCGACTAATAATATAAGAAGTAAAATCTTTCTTGTTCATAATACTCTCCTTCTCTAATTAGATTTGGATAATTTTATTTCTTTTTGGTTATTATACCATAGTTGTCAAGTAAATTATACAAGCCTCATAGTTTTCTCTATGATGCTTGCTGTTATGTTTTTTACAATACTCTCCATCTTTATTATAAATACACGCCCGTCCAATTGGAGTTTTTACCCAAGTTTCACTAGTTGTATCTTTTATCTCTAATGCTGTAAATTCCATTCTCTTAACATATCCATTTGCAGGATGACCTATAAGCTTTACCATTTATTCCTTTGCATTATTTGTTAAATCCGGATATCTTACTATAGAATAGCTTTGCATCTTCTATTACTATATAATCACCTTTGATATATTTATTCCCGCTATATGGCGTTATCTGTTGTTTACCAGATGCTATTACATTCATATTTTTTCCTTTACATCTACTTATGTGTTTTATGAACTTTAAATTCATTGTTACATGTATAACTGTTTACATTTGTAAGCATAAATGATATACTTTGCGTGAGGTGCTATATGAAATTTTTAGATAAAACATTCGAATATATAAAAAACATGAAAAAAACATATAAAATACTAGCTATTTGCTTAGTATTATTGTTAATACTAATTTTAACGCCTATTATATGGTATAATTCATCGCTTAGCGCAGTATCTAAAGACAGTATCCCTATCCAAATAACAATAGAAATAGGTTCTGGAAGTAACACAATTGCTACTGTTCTAGAGCAAAACAACGTTATTCGTAACAAACTGGCATTTAAATTATATATAAAATTAAACAATGTTGATGGCTTGCAAGCAGGAAATTATGAACTAAATAAAAATATGAGTGTTGCTGAAATAACACAAATATTAAAAACTGGCAAAGTTATGAAAGAACAAATAAATATCACTTTTATAGAAGGTAAAAACATGCGTTGGATTGCGAAGAAAATTGCAAGTACAACAAGCAATACAGAACAGGACGTATTTAATTTGCTACAAGATGAAACATATATATACTCATTAATTAACGAATATTGGTTTATAACTGATGATATAAAAAACAAAGATATTTACTATTCCCTAGAAGGCTATCTGTTCCCAGATACTTACTCTTTTGACGAAAAAGACGTATCAGTTAAAGATATATTTAAGGCAATGCTCGATAAGATGGATAGCGTTCTTACAGAATGTGGCGCAAAAGATAAAAACATTCACGACATATTAACTTTAGCATCAGTAGTAGAATTAGAAGGATTAGATGCTTCGTCTAGAAAAACAATAGCGAGTGTTTTTTACAACCGTCTTGATGCAAAAATGTCATTAGGTAGTGATGTTACAACTTATTATGCATACAAAGTAGATATGGGAGAACGTGATTTGGCAACAACTGAACTTTACACATATAATCCGTATAATACAAGAGGGCCACAAATGTTTGGAAAATTGCCAGTTGGACCTATAGCAAGTCCATCTAAATCTTCAATACAAGCTGTCGTTAACCCAGACGATACCGACTATTTATATTTTGTTGCAGACAAAAATGGTAAAGTGTATTTTGCTAACACATTAGCCGAACATCAAAAAATTGTAAGTGATTTAAAAAGCAAAGACTTATGGTTTGTATATTAGTAAAAAACAATCAGATTCACTCTATGTGTTTTCTGATTGTTTTAATATTTTCGTATATTAATTGTTTTTATATTTTTCAACTATATTTGCCATTTTAGCATATTGCTCAACACTTACTTCTTCTGCTCTACAATTTAAGTTTAACCCAACCTGTTCAATCATATTTTCTATATCTTGCTTGCTCATATTATTAATACCACTATTTTGAAGTGAATTGCTAAGCTTTTTTCTTCTAGCCGAGAAAGCTTTCTTGACTAACTCTTTAAAAACTTTTTCGTCCTTTATCTCCAACACTCTTTCCCTACTCTCGTTCGGCGTAATCTGTATAACTGCAGAGGTAACATTTGGAGCTGGTATAAAAGATGTGTTTGGTACATTAAATAATTTTTCTACATCTGCCATATAATTTGTATTTATTGTTAAAACACCATAATCTTTAGAATGTGGCTTTGCATTAATTCTATCTGCAACTTCTTTTTGTATCATTATTGTTATACTCTGTATGTTTTTTCTATATTCTAAAAGTTTAAATATTATTGGAGATGTAATATAATATGGAAGGTTTGCAATTATTTTCACTTTATTGTCTTTTAAGTACTCTTCCATATCTACTTTTAGTATATCTTTATTAATTATCTCAAAATTACTACTTTGTTCAAATCTGTCATTTAATATTTGTATCATATCTGTATCGATTTCAAATGCTATAACTTTAGCACCTTTTTCTAATATATAATACGTTAGGTTTCCAAGACCAGGACCTATTTCTATTACTGTGTCTTTATCATTTACATTTGCACTTTCTACAATGCCTTGTAGTATATTATCGTCTATTAAAAAATTTTGACCAAACATTTTCTTTGCAAATATACTATTTGTTTTCATTATCTTTTTAGTAGTTTCTAATGTATTCATTATTTTACCCCTCTTTAAAAATATGAGTATCTACTAGATACTCATACTCATTTTATAATCCACCTTTTGTTTCAATTGTATTTGCATATTTTAATACTTTTTTACCATAATGCCAAGAATATGCATTATTTCCTTTCTTTAAATATGCTCTATAACGTCCTTCACCCCAGTTGTATGAATTTAATGCATGTAGTGCTAGTTCTTCACCACTTGCTTCATCCTTCCAAGATTTATAGTATCTACTTAACCAATATGCACCTGCTTGAATATTTTGATATGGATCAAATAAATCTGTTGTACCTAACTTTTTCTTTAAGTATGAAAGGTTTGATGGATTTATTTGACATATTCCATAACCTGTTGAACTTTTTGCATTTGTTCTAAAATTACTTTCAGTTCTCATAAGTCCTAAGAATACCACATAAGGTACTCCATATTTTTTACACATATTGTATGCATATTTTTGTAAATCTTCCGATAATTTAATGTTATATTTTTTAAAGCCGCTATCTACTTTTAGTGCCGCTGCAGATATTCTAACCGTATTTCCTCTAGACACTGTTGTAACTTTTGTTCCAACTTCTACTATTTTTTCTACCGGTTCTTTTGTTGTTGTTTCACTTATTATTGTTTTAGCAATTTCTTTTTCACCATCGAGCCTAACCGTATAAACAACTTGTTTTTCACCTTTAGTTCCCTTTTGAACCGTAGATGTTGTCCCTCTGGCTTTTTTAGCATTATTTTTCTTTACTGTTGCATAATCTATAAATTGTATTTCTTCAACTAGCTTTTCTGTGACTCCTGTTGTTACCTCAGCTCTATAAGCATCAAGGTCAAGAAATGCAAGCGCATCTTCTGAATATATTTTTATTTCCATGTTATCTTTAAGTATAGTCTCAATGTGTGGGTACACTACAGCTTTTTCATCTATATAGATACCATTTTGCATAAGCATACCTTCAACTGTATTAGACATTGTGTTTACTTGTATTTTTTCACCATAATAGTCTATAGTTACAGATTTAGATTGAAAGTTTACTACAACTAAACCTACAGTAACAAATACAACTATACATGTAACCATTACAGCTATTTTTCTTAACATGTAAATTTTGTCTTCCTTCAAAAAAATTCCTCCTTCCGATTAACTCGGACAGTATCATTATACCATTTTTATATTTCAATGTCAAATTTGAAATATATAACTAATATATTTCGCAATATTATACATATTTCTTATACAACAATTATGTGATTTATCGTCACTCTTTTCTTGTTTATTACATATATATTATATTTTAATAATATTATGTACAAGTACAAATAATAATACAAAAATTTATTGCAAATTCAAGGTGTAAATGTTACAATACAAGTATTAGGAGGTATATTTTATGACATTTTTTTGGATTATATTAATAATAGCTATTGTTTTAATACTATTTGTTGTTGGTATATACAATTCATTAGTTTCACTTAAACTAAGAACTGAAAATGCTTGGGCACAAATAGATACACAACTAAAAAGAAGATTTGATTTAATACCAAATTTAGTAGAAACTGTTAAAGGTTATGCTAAACACGAATCTGAAACTTTAGAAAAAGTTATACAAGCAAGAAATCAATATGTTGCCGCTAACGGTTCTGTTGAAGGTTCAGCAAGAGCAGAAGGTATGCTTGAAGGTGCTATGAGTAAATTGTTCGCTTTAGCAGAAAGTTATCCTGAACTTAAAGCAAACCAAAATTTTGCTGCTTTACAGGTAGAACTTACAGGAACAGAAGATAAAATTGCTTATGCAAGACAATTCTATAACGATACTGTTCAAATGTATAACGAAAAACTTATGGTTTTCCCAAATAACATAGTTGTATCTATGTTTGGTGCTAACAAGTTTGCTCCAAAATCTTTCTTTGAAGTAACTAACGAGGCCGAAAGAGAACCAGTTAAAGTTTCATTCTAGAGGTGTAAAAATGATACTACAAAGTGTTAGAAAAAACAAAATATCTTCTTTCTTTATAGTATCACTGTTTATTATTGTTATTATGGTAGGTGTATACTGTGTATGTATATACAACGATTTGGGGGCAATGTCCATTCCAATTGCGCTTGTATTTTCCATACTGCCTGCCATAATTTCATATTATAACTGTGATAAAATGGTCCTTGGACTTAATGGTGCAAGACCTGCTACTAGAGAACAAGATTTACAATTAAGTGTTATATTAGAAAATTTATGTATTGCTTCTGGTCTTCCAAAGCCAAAGTTATACGTTATTGAAGATGGTAGTCCAAATGCGTTTGCTACTGGCAGAAATCCAGAAAACGCCGTTATTTGTGTTACAACTGGCCTTCTAGAAAAATTAAATAAATATGAATTAGAGGGTGTTATTGCTCACGAACTATCTCATATAAAAAACTATGATATATTATTATCTACTGTTGTTTCAGTATTTGTTGGATTTGTTGTAATCCTTTCCGACTTCTTTACTAGAATAGCTTTTAGAAGAAGGAGTAGTAGAGACAACGATAGTGGCAATGCAATAGTTGCAATAATAGCCATACTATTTTTAATACTTTCACCTATATTTGCAACTCTAATGCAACTTGCAATATCTAGGAAAAGAGAATATTTAGCTGATGCTTCGGCTATAGAAATAACAAGAAATCCTGACGGATTAATTTCTGCCTTGCAAAAAATTTCTGGAGATCCAGATATTTTAGAAGCAGCTAATAAATCTACTGCTCATATGTACATTTCCAATCCATTAAAGGATAAGAAATCTGACTTGTGGTCTACACATCCGTTGGTAGAAAAAAGAATTGAAGCATTAAGAAATATAAATTAATAAATAGAAAAGAGGAAATATATATGCAAAGAAAAAGAGGATTTGAAATAGCAAAAGGATTTGAAAACCATGATATTATAATGCCTGTAAGAAAAACAAAATATTCTGCTGGCTATGATGTGTGTGCAGCAGAAGACTGTGTAATACCACCTTATACATTTGGTTCTAAACCAACTTTAGTTAAAACTGGTATAAAAGCATATATGCAAGAGGATGAATATCTAATGCTTTGTAACAGAAGCTCCAATCCGTTCAAAAAAGGATTAGTTTTAGCAAATAGTGTTGGTATTATAGATGCAGACTTTTATGGCAATCCAGATAATGATGGAGCGTTTTGTTATGCATTCTATAACTACTTCACAGAACCATTAGAAATTAAAAAAGGTGATGTAGTAGGACAAGCAATATTTATGAAATACATGACTACAGATAATGATATAGCTGAAGGTGAAAGAGTTAGCGGATTTGGAAGCACTTCTAAATAACATTTGAGGTGATTATATGAAAAAATGGCTAAAAACAATATTAATTATTATAGGAATAACAATCGTTATCACAGCAATATGGATTATAGACAATACAAGAACAATTGAAGATTATAATCCAAAAGTAGTTAAAATTGCCACATCCATTGATGGAGATAATCTAAATGGCGGTGCTTATGCATATACTTTAGAAAAGCACGAAGATAAAATTGTACAAACATTCTATTTTGCATATGATAGAACAAAATCTATTACAACATACTATTTAAAAGACGGTATATTTGAATCGGCATATAGGGAAAGCCATTATACTACAAAACTGTCTGCAAAAAGAAATGAGGATAGTTTTATATCTAAAACAGTAACTAGCAACATTGTTCACGGTCCTATCGATTTAGGTGATACATACAAAAACTTTACTGGTGACGAATTATATAATACTCTGGAGCAATCCTTAAGTAAAATATGGCAAAAATTAGAACAATAAATAACATATCACTTTAACGTCATGTTAAGGTGATATATTTCATTTACACCGCCACTTATTTACATAACATTGACTTTAACTTATGTTTTTGTTATAATACTTATATACGTTACACGTAAATACTTATTGCTAATGCAAGGAGGAAACTATGGAACAGAAATTTGAAATCCCTGAAATGAGTATCGAGGAAATCTCCAAATGGTATGCTACCATTAAGCCCATCGTCCACAAAAACGGAACGCCCTGTTATTTACGCAAGTTGTCTGAGAAAGAATTGACAAATACTGCTTATACTTGGCTCAAAGACCATAAAGACTACACAGAATACGCAGAATACGTTGATTTTGACGAACTCTCTGTTTTGACAGATATAAAAATGTTACATCGTTGGGGATATTATGGCTACTTTAAACCCAGCGTTGGCGAAGTAATCCGTCAAATTCCCAAAGAACTTCTCGAAAAAGTCATTGCTTTCGAAATCATTAGTGGTCCTGTAGGAATGAACAGCATCTACAACGCCGAACTCAATGCTGGATTCCATGTATCTATCGTACGCCTGTATCAGGCAAAAAACGATACAAACAAAGCTGCTACTCCAATTGACTGTTGGCCTACCGCTGATTCTATATGTCCCTTGGGCATGAATGAACAAGACTTTAAAAAGATTATGGAATTAATCGAATAACTACTAAAATACCACCCCAACTAAACTGTTGGGATGGTATTTTTTAATCCTCAATTGGAACAAATAATTTGCAGCAACATTGGCCTTCAGATATAAACTTATCACAAGGACAAAGTGTTGTTTCATCTGAATTTATTCTACAAGGACAATGTCCATCTTTTCTTAATGTTCCTGTAATTATTTTATCTACATATTCTCTATCTGGATTTAATCTATAACCTTTCATATAACCTCTACCTCTTTACTTTGTTTTTAATACTGTTGGAATTATTTCATTACATTTTCTTGTAAACTCTTTAATCGTGTCTTCTGAATACGACTGAACATTTTCTGCTCCGTTTACTGGATAGAATTGTTGTAAGTGATATTTTTTAGCACCTATATCTTTTAGATATTTAGCTATATTTAAAATATCTTGTTCATTCACATCTCTTGGAAACAACGTTGTTCTAAATTCGTAACTCTTTCCACTTTGTGCAACATATTCGATTGTTTTCTTCACATTATCCACATTGACCTTTGTTCCGGATACTATATCATATTTGTCGAAACTTGTTTTTATGTCTATGCCCAAATAATCTATTTTATCTATATTATTTATAATTTTATCTGGATTAGAACCGTTAGTATGAATTCCTACTATAAATCCGCATTTATTTAAAGTGTCTAATATGTACTCAAAATCTTTATCTATAGTAGGTTCACCACCAGATAATATAACGTGATTTACAAAATCCTGTCTTTCCAACAACTTTGGAAGTATAACTTTATCGAAAACCTTGTCTTCTGCCTGCTTTAATGTTTTATTATAGCAGTAATCACAGTTGAAATTACACGCCCCCGTAAACAAAACTGTAGCAGTTTGACCAGGATAATCTATCATACTTGCCCATATTACATGTTTTATCATAACATACTTTCTATTCTAGATTTCATATCCATTACGTCTCCAGCAATTATATTGTCGTTCATTGTAAGTGCTGGTGTTGTTTCTAAATCGTTCATTATCATAAAAGCACGAGCTTTTGTATCATTATTTACATCTACTTCATCGTAGCTTATTCCCTTTTCTTTCAAGAACAACTTTAATTCTTCACAGTTTGGGCAATTTTCTTGTGTGTATAACTTAAACATAATAACCTCCTAATGCTATTTTATAGCCTCTCTTTTTCTATCTGCAAATTCTGCTCTTTTTCCTGAATTAAATTTGTCTAAGAATACATAGTAACCTGTAATTCTTGTAAGACCTCTTACATTTTCACTGCCACAGCTTGGGCAATTATCATGTATTCCGTTTGTTTTCTTTCTACAATCTTTACAATATGTGTATTCTGGAGACAATACCCATTGTACACATTTTGTTTTGTACCAAGTATCTTCTAGTAATTTGTATATTGCTTTTGGATCTGGGTTGTATTCTCCTCCCCAAATATGGATCATGCTTCCTGCTTCTACTAAAGTATGGAATTTAGATTGTTTTTGAAGTCTTGTAATATAATCTACATCACTATCTGTTGCAAAGTGTATAGAGTTTGTATAGTATACACCAAATTCATTTTCTTTATGGAATGCTTTGTCTCCATAACGTTTAATGTCTAGTTTTGCAAATCTTCCTGCAGTACTTTCTGCTGGAGTTTCTTCTAGTTTCAAATGGATGTTGTATTTTTTCTCCATTTCTTTAGTTTTCTTATTCATGAAAGAAATTACTTCTAGTCCTTTTAAATAAGCTTCATCTGATTCATGTAGTTCTTGTCCTATCATATTGTATACTAATTCATTTAGCCCAACTATACCAACTAGCCAAGAAATTTGGTCTACTCTTATATATGGTTTCCCGTCCATTCCATTAAAATAGAATTTAAGTGGTGTACCTTCTCTGTTTGCTACTCTTACTAGATAATCTCTACGTATTATATGAGCACGACAAGCAAGATCCATTCTATCTTCTATTTCTTTGTATATAGCCGCTTCATCTGTTCCGACTTTTAGAGGTATGTTTGGCAAGTTTATTGAAACATTTTGTCCGCCAACAAATCTTAATTCTTCAGGTGTTTTAATAAGTTCCATATCTTTTTCTGTAAAGTCTATTTTTAATCTACAGCATTGAGATACTGAACATGCATTTCTATCGAAAATAAAATATGGGCATCCGCTCTTACTTGAGGCAACGCAAGCTTTCATAAGTAATGCTTTTGTATCTGGGTCCGTAAAGCTTTCTTCGTTTATATGGAAGTTAATCTTAGGGAAAGCAAATGGCATTCCATCTGCATCTCCTTCTTGTACAACATCTAGAAGCGCTTTAGCAAACAATTTAGATTCTTTAGCAAAATCTTTATATGTAAGTATTTTGTAGCCGTTTTCTTCAGCAAATTGTTTTGCTTCTTCCCTTGTATCAAAATAATATCTATCTTCTAGATAATCTTGAACAACAAATTTACCTTTTTCAACCATCGCATATACATCTTTATAATGATTTGGTATATTGGCATATACGTTAAAGTCTGTAAATGATACTTGTCCACCTCTTGCTCCTGCAAGTTGAGATAAGTCAAACACAAGTGTTTGTGCCAATTGTTTTATTTCTTTATATGGTTTGTTTTCTAATAGTGGAGCAAAGAACACATTTACTGCTTCCCAGCCTATTGCCCCTGCAAATTGTCCAGATAAAAATTGTGTAATTGAACAAATATGGCGAGCAAGTACATATGCACTGTTTGCCGGTTTAGAAGCATTTGGTATGGCTGGTATGTTTCTTAATCCGTTCTTTTTAACATACTCTGGAGAGTGTCCTGAACAATAGAATCTATCTATCATGCCAAGGTCGTGAATGTGAATATCTCCTGCTAAATGTGCTTTTGAAATATCTGCATCAAATACTTCATTTAAAGCATATTCTTTTAATATTCTCTCTGCTAAAGTTAAATTCACACTTTCTGGGCAGTGAGTTGTATTTCCGTTCTCTTTGTTTGGATGCTCTATGATTTGTGTTACATCATAAAAAGGAATAGTTACATCCGAATTAGATTTAAGTTCTTTGTCTAATCCTTTTTCAAGTAACACCATATTTACCATAGATCTAACAAACGATGTTGTTACAACTTCTAATTTTGAAGCCGCTAATTTCTCCTCAACGGCATTTGCTACGTCTTGTGCTACGCTTTCAGTACAACCTGCTTCCTTTACTAAAGCCTTTGTAATTCTTGATTTATCAAACTCTTGTCTTTCAAGATTGTTTGTAGAATCAACCATTAACGCAAAGTCTGTTGCATCAACTTTTTTTGTTTTTTTAATAACTTTCATATAATATGTCCCCCTTATCCATAAACTTTTTACCCTTATCTTTTGTTTGTTTGATTATATATTAAGCACTTTTTAGTTTCAATGCTACAATTTTTTCCAAAAACTCTAAAGTACTTCGTATATCTAATGTTTGTTTAAATAATAAATTCATATATTATTTTAGCCACCACTCTATTACTTTATAGTTACAAATTTATTTAATATAATTGTAAACTGTGATACTAGTTTTAGCACTTTCTTAATTCAAAATATTGAACTGAATTATATGCCATATCTAGTATTTCACTTATTATTTGCATATCATCATTCTTAATTTGTATAATAGATATGCCACCTCCGAAAGATAGTTTTTCAAATTCACTTTCTACTTTTAGTTTTTCATCTATTGCTATCTCTTTATCTGTTATTTGGTATGAATCTGTATATGCCTCTTTATCTGTTATATCTTTTTGTTTGCCATACATTTCTCTATCATAAGTTATAAATTCTTTTGCTATGATTCTATCGCTTGTAGCGTACAGTGAAAACGCCAAATGTGTATCTTGTGTCCATTTTTCACAGGTAGCTCTTAGTTTTTTCATCAATTCTACCGCAAATTCTTTCCCTTCACTGTGTATGTGAGACTTTCCTGTCATAAGTTTTGATACTTCGTAAAGACCCACATAGCCTAAACACAACGTCGAGTAACCATCCTTTAAATACTTGTCTATTTTTTCTCCCGGTTCAAGCCTTGCTATTGCTCCATATTGCCAATGCACCGGTGATATGTCTGAACTTGTACCAAGAAGTGAATAGTGCCTACACATTAATGCTTCAAAACATAGTGCTAGCCTTTCATCTAATAGTGCCCAAAATTTCTCTTGATCTCTATCTGCTTCTAAAGCTATTTGAGGTAAATTTAAACTAACTGTTCCCTGACTAAATCTACCTATATAACTATGCTTGTTCTTCTCATCCTTCCAAAGTGGCAATATTTCTCTTGCCCCAATTGGACTAAATACGTTATTCTTATTGTTTTCTCTCATTTTCTTTGCTGAAATATAATGTGGATAACCTTGTTTTAAAGAACATTCTATAGCGAGTTTTGTTATGTTATAGTATTTAGAATTTTCGTTTAAGTTGTTGTCGGATAAAACATATACTAGCTTTGGAAATTCTAAACTTACATAGTTGCCACTTTTATCTTTAACTCCTTTTATCCTTTGTTTTAATATTTCCTCTATAACGCTAGCATTTTCCTCTATATATTCGTCGTCTTCATCAAGATTTAAAAATAATGTTACAAAAGGAGGTTTGCCACTAGTCGTCATAAGTGTATTAATTTGATATTGTATTGTTTGAACGCCTGACGTTAATTCTTCTTTCGTTCTATCCTTTGCCATCTCTTCTATTTGTTGGCTAGATAACTTACCCAAATATTTGGCTTCTAAATTAGATTTATGTTTCTCGTAACTTGTCCTAAGATATTTTCCTAAATGCTTAACTTCAATAGATTGTCCTCCGTATTGGCCGCTTGCAACTAAAGCAATTATTTGTGTCATTACTGTACATGCGACTTGAAAAGACTTAGGAGACTCTATATATTTTTCATTCATTACAGTACCATTATCTAACATATCTCCAATGTTTATTAAGCAACGGTTTATTATTGGTTGTAAAAAGTAATCCAAATCGTGAAAATATATGCTTTTTTCATTATGCGCGTTAGATATTTTTTCTGGTACTAACATTCTCTTCGCTATATCTTTAGAAATCTCTCCTGCTATTAAGTCTCTTTGAGTCGCAGCCATTTTTATGTTTCTATTAGTTCTTTGCTCTATAACTTGTTTATCTCCATTTTTTATTAAAGACAGAATTGTTTCGTCTGTTGTGTTTGCTTTTCTAACTAAGGCTCTTGTATATCTGTAAATTATATATCTTTTTGCTAGTTCGTATTTTCCAAGGCTCATAAGTTTCTCTTCTATAATATCTTGTATATCTTCAACTAGCATTCTCTTTTTTCTAAGTTTTTCAATGTACTTAATAATGTTTTCTATCTCTCTTGTAGATACCATACATTCTTCCGGAACCTCTTTATTTGCTTTATTTATAGCTATTCTTATTTTGTCTGAATCATATTCTACAATTCTTCCATCTCTTTTTACAATCTTCATTTGCATCACCTTAAGTTAATATTATTTTATCATTAAAACTTATTAATTCTGTTGCAAATGCAACAAATTTAATGTATAATTTTATTTGTATTTAGGAGAGATTTTTTATGGTTAACTGTGACTTATTCAACACTTTGACTGAACAAGAATTTGAAAAAATTGTAAAATGCTTTAAGATAAAAAATATTTTTTATCTTAAAGACCAAACTATTTTATCTAATACAAAAAACGCTGGCACAATAGGAATTGTTGTGTCAGGTTCAGCTCAACTTATACATTTTGATTACAACGGCAACCGTACTATATTAACAGAATATGGCCCCGGCGAAATCTTTGGAGACGTATTTTCAAATACAATAGAAGGAGAAATTTCAGTACAAGCCAAACAAGATTCTGAAATAATGTTTTTAGACTACGACCACATTATAAACAGATGTAAGAATAACTGTGCACATCACAACACCATAATACAAAATATGATACAAATTCTTTCTAAAAGAATATATAGCCAAAATGAAAGAATAGAAATTCTTACTAAGAGAACTATTAGAGACAAACTTTTAAAATACTTTGAAACAATAACTAAAAAAACATCATCTAAAGTAATATATTTACCTTTTACTTACACAGATCTAGCAGATTATTTAAGTATAGACCGTGCTGCTATGATGAGAGAACTAAAATATTTAAAAGATGACGGATTTATAACTACAAAAGGGAAAATGATAAAGATACAAATATAGCGATACTTCAACTTGTATCGCTATATTTTATATTTTATTTAGTTTCAATATCTTTTTTATCTTTTTTTGTAAAATGCCATACTAAGAAAGCTATTACTGCTACTATTAATACTATTAATATAACATCAGAAAATTTGTCAATAATATGAGATATCTTTTCCCATGAGTTTCCTGCCACGTTTCCTAGTATAACAAGTACTGTATTCCACAGTGCAGAACCTAGTGTTGTTAAAAGTATAAATGGTGTAAATGCCATTTTTGACATACCTGCAGGAATAGATATTAAGCTTCTAACAATTGGTACACACCTACAAAATAGCACTGTCCATTTTCCTTTTTTTTCAAACCAACCGTTCGCTTTTTCTACATCTTCACGTTTAAATCTAAGTATTTTACCTACTTTACCATCTAACCATTTTTCAATTACGTCTTTATTTATTAAACGTCCTACTAGGTAAAGTACTATTGCACCAAGAACCGAACCTATTGTAGATACTACGATCACTCCTAATACAGACATATCCGACTGCGTAGTCATAAATCCACCAAATGTTAATATTACCTCAGATGGTATTGGTGGAAATACGTTTTCTACAAGTATAAGCAAACATATACCAATATATCCAAATTGATTCATTATCTCAATAATTATCTCTTGCATTTTCTCTCCTTAATTATATGTATATTAATTTTCATCTAATTTATGAAATATAACTCCATAAATGGTTTTAAGTATTATTTTTAAATCCATCTTGAAAGAAAGATTGTCATAATATATTTCATCATATCTTAATTTTTCTTTGTGTCTTATAGCTCTACCACCATTTACTTGAGCAAGCCCTGTTATTCCTGGTCTTACTTTATATCTTTTTTCGCTTATTCTTCCCTCAGGTAATTCTTCTCCTGGTATAAAAGGTCTTGGGCCTACTAGTGACATATCTCCCTTTATTACATTTATAAGCTGTGGTATTTCATTTAGCCTAAATCTATCTATAATCCTACTCACCTTTGTATATTCTTCTTTATATCCGTTAGCTTTTGTAGGATTTGTTTTTGTTCTAATTTTATACATTATGAAGGTCTTTTTGTTCTTACCTTCTCTTTTTCTTAACCTGTTATATACTGGGAACCCTAAATCTATTATTGTTACTATAATTGTGATTAACATTACTGGTAACAATATAACAAATAGAACTAGTGCAATTACAAAGTCCAGCAAAGGTTTAATATAATTTTTATACATAATCTCACCTAGCACATAGATTTTACCATATATGCTGTTATTTTTCAATATCTATTATTACATACTACGTATACTCTTGATGTTTATACAATAAATAGGTAGGGATTTTTCCCTACCTATTACTTAATAATTACCACATTATCATGGCGACTTGTGCCTTGTCTTCTGTTAGAACCTAAGCTTGCATGTGAAAATGTACACCTTTTATCTTTTAACACCATAGAAACACCGATTTCATTCAGAACACTTCTTACAATACCTCGAATACTCACATGTAAGCCCTTATCATCAAAAAATGTTTTATCCATATATCCTAATTTAGAATAATTACTTGTCTTTCTTTCAATATATTCATCTCCATACAAATAATATTCTTTTGCAGAAATACACGGGCCCTCTATTGCAAGATAATCATTACTAACATCTATTCCTTTCAAATGCTCTAAAATGCCATTATTTATACTTTCTACACTGAGATGGAGCAAATACACGTCTTGATTAGAAATCAAGCTTAACATCATACAGTCAGCGCTTCTTGCAAAGAGTGCAAAATTGTTTTCTTTTAAAAACTCTTTACTAACGTGAAGTGCATCACACTTCGTATAATCCGCATTCCAAGGATTTAATGCAAATGCAACATCAAGGCTATCTACATCTAGCATCACTCCTGTTTGAGCAACGTTAGGCTCTATAAATCCTACAACACCTGCATTCTTAATTAACCGTTCTATATTTTTTCTACTTCCTTGCGCTCTAGAAAAAACATTGCCAGTCTTAGCCAAAGAAGGTTGCTCATATGTAAAACCAAATTTTGTAATAACCATTATTGCTCCTTACCCCGATTACTAGTAATTTGTTCCTTAATATAATTACAAACCTCCGATGTTGTCGGGATATACCCATACTTCTGTTTCTTTTTAGGACAAGTCACTCTGACAAAACCCAAATGAGAATAATAACTCCTGTTTCCTAATTGATATCTTACTCCACATCCTTTTTTGGAGCAAAATGCACACTTAAAAACACCAAACAAACTCTTCAAAAAATTCATAATCTTCCTCCTTAAGTATTAACTTTAGAATTTATTATAAATGCATGATATATTTTACCATAAAACGCTCTAAAAATCAACAAAAGAGCCAGTCGTTAGACTGGCTTTACGGTAATTGTAGCCCATCACATAAATGCTACTAAGCGGACTACTACCAAATGGCTCCTCAAGTTGGACTCGAACCAACGACCTATCGGTTAACAGCCGAGCGCTCTACCGACTGAGCTATTGAGGATTATATAAAAATTGGCAACCCCCTATTTTCCCCTTCCAGAGTATCTTCGGCATCGTAGGGCTTAA
>JAZRUV010000019.1:0-31319 GCA_045652705.1 Clostridia bacterium | reverse complement strand
ACCTTCATCTCCGTCAACATCAGGTCTATCGCACTTGCCGTGAAGCATAGTAATTTTAAACTTTTTATCTTTTAAATAAACTACATTATCATTAGATAGGAATTCTCCATTCTCAAATTCTCCTAATATTTTTAATGTTTCATTAAGTTTTCCTTTTCTTAATATTACCATATCTAACATTCCATCTTGTATGCTAGGGTTGTTAGAAAATAGTTCAATTCTTCCTACACTACTTCCATTAAATATTATAAATACAACCACATTTTCTTCTAAAACAGCATCTTCTGTTTCAATTCTTATTTTAAATGGTCTTTGTTCAAATGGTTGTTTTGCGGCAGTTAAAAAATATGATAATTGTCCAAATACTTCTTTGAGTCTTTTATCTGTTTTATATGAAGTACTTGAAAACATTCCTGCTGAGAGGACATTTATGAAATAAGTATCATTTACTTTACCTACGTCTATTGGTTCAATATTTCCTTCTATTATTTTATCTACGGACATATCTATATTCCCAAATATGCCTATATGATTTGCAAAGTCATTTGACGTTCCAGCAGGTATAATTCCAAGTGGCACATCTATGTCATATTTCATCATAAAGTTTACAACTTTATTTATCGTTCCATCTCCACCTGCTACAACAAGTGCATATGTATCTTCTGGTGTTTCACGAACAAAATCCTCACAAGGATTTTCTCTTGAAGCGCGGAAAGCTGTAACTTCAAAACCATATTCATTAAATTTTCCTATTATATCACTAATAATTTCACTAGATTTGTTTTGTCCTGCTGATTTATTATATATAAGTCTTATTTTCCTCATAAATTTTACCCCAATTTTAATGATAATATTATATTACACAACTACCAAATTTACAAGTATTTATTTGATTTACTTATACTTAAAAGAGAAAAATACGAGGCTAATTTATCGCCCCGTATTTTTTAGACCTTATAAAATGTTACAAACTTTCTTCCAAGCGCTCTGGATATTTTTTTTGCGTTACTGCCACATTTTCCAACAACTCTACCCAACATAATCTCATGGACCCCAAGTTCTACTCTTTCACCATCCGGCAAACAATCTTTCTTTACGCAAAACCAACATTTTATATTGCTATCTTTCATATCATATAGATAGACCATAACAAAATTTTGCCGTGCTTCCCGAACAATATTATCATTGTTCGGAAGAAATAATACTGCACACTTCCCATCGGCCGTCCGCTCATAAAAATGCTTTTCTACCATTTTCCTGTTACCTCCACAAAAATTATTTTATGAATATACTTTGCTAACACTATAATTATATCACATTGCGTATTGTTTTTTCCAGTTTTAAATAAAATAGAGTGCCGATAATTTATCAACACCCTATTTTATTTACTTGAAATACTCTCGGTTGCTGCACATTCCCAAGCATTTGTGAAGCCACTTAATTTCTTGCTGTAGCCACATCTGTTCACGAGCAATCTCTTCTTGCTGTTCATAAGTTAGCTCTTGAGGTGCTTCAAAAATACTGAGCTGATGTCCCGGCATATTAACTGAAAGTTCTGCATCCTTTTGTAGAAGCATATCTCTTCTCCTTTTAATTGTTCGCTTTAATGCCCCTACAGTTTTACACTCAACATACAATGGCTCTTCAATCATCTCTAAAAAATTATGTCCGTGCTCCAATTTTCTCTTTAACTCTGGCGACATTTTATTCGGGTCAACCATTAATTCTAAAATAGCCAGCCGCTTAGAAATTTCTTCCTTCATTCTACTTACTTTCATATTACCACTGCGTATATTTTGATTATTTCCCACGTTAATCCCTCGCTTTAAAATTATTTTTCGAGTTATTTCGACATTACAATATTATTATAGCATAACTACTATTAGAATGCAATTATACAAGTTTTACATTTTCGTTACCAAAATGTCTTGACACATTTTGCATAAATTTATCTGTGGGGCTAACCCACCAGTTTCTTGAAAGCATTTTTAAATCTTCTTTATTTTCAAAATATACATATACCGGTATTTCACCTTCATTGCCTTTTAACAGTTCAAAAAGCTCTTTTGTTTTTATTTGTTCTTCTGACTCATCGCACTTAATCTTTACGAACAGTTTACTATAAATTCCTAATTCTTTTATTGTATCTACTAAAATCTTAGGTTTCTCATTTTCTTTAAAGCTTATCTTTCCCTTAAGTTCAACTACTTTTTCAGATGTAATTAAAGATGAGTTCTTCTCATACATGTTAGGGAAAAATACAGCTTCAATAGAACCATACGCATCTTCAAACTCAGAAAATGCCATTTGTCTATTATTTTTTGTAAATATTTTCTTAAGATTTGTAATTAGGCCACACATTACAACTTCTTTGCCATCATACTTTTCTGTAGAATTTGTTTCTATTTCTTGTTCTTCCGTTGCATTTGCTGCTTCTAATAATTCAGCTGTAGTAATTGTTGCTAACTTACTTATTTTTTCCATATAATCATCAAGTGGATGACCCGATACATAAAGCCCTGTCATTTCCTTTTCCATATCTAGCATTTCACGTTTAGTAGGTACTGTACCTGTTCTTAGGATGTTGTGCTTTGCCACTTCTACAGTATCACTTATAGCATCAAAAAGATTTACTTGGTTTGCAATGTTACCTCTTCTCTCATTTGCAATTGAATCTATAATACTTTCGTAATTTGCAAGAAGGTCATATCTATTATATCCTTTTTCAAGCTCATCAAAAGCTCCTGCTTTAATTAGCGACTCAATACACTTTTTATTTACTCTTTCACTTTGTACACGTTCTAGAAAATCTACAAAGCTTTTGTACTTACCATTTTTCTTTCTTTCTTCAGTAATTTGTTCAATAGCAGATTCACCAATATTTTTTATTGATGCTAAAGCGAATCTAACATTTCCATTTATAACTGCAAAACGTGCATAACTTTCATTTATGTCAGGTCTTAATACATTTATTCCAAGCAACTTACATTCAGCAATATATTCTGGAACCTTATCTAAGTTACCTAAAAAACTATTCATAGTAGCTGCCATAAATTCTGCTGGATAATGCACCTTAAGCCACGCCGTTTGGTATGACACAACTGCATATGCTGCAGCGTGGGATTTGTTGAATGCATACTTTGCAAACTCTGCCATTTCATCAAATATTTTGTTTGCACTAGCCTCATCAATTCCTCTATTTACGGCACCATCTATTACACGAACTCCATTTTCTACTAGTCCATTAATAAATATTTCCCTTTCTTTATTCATCACATCTATTTTCTTTTTACCCATCGCACGACGTACAAGGTCAGCTCTACCAAAGCTGTATCCTGCTAGTTCTCTAAATATTTGCATTACTTGTTCTTGGTAAACCATACAACCATATGTCGTTTTTAAAATAGGTTCTAGTGCCGGATGTGTATATTCAATATGTTCTGGGTCGTTTTTACACCTAATATATCTTGGAATTTGGTCCATCGGTCCAGGTCTGTATAATGATATAACAACAATAATATCTTCTATAGATGTTGGTTTAAGTTCTTTTATAACCTGCCTTATTCCCGCACTTTCTAATTGAAATACACCTGTTGTTTTTCCCTCAGATAGCAACTTATATGTTGCTTCATCGTCGAAGTTATCCCCGAAATCCACATCTGTTCCGTGGATTTTTTTAATTAAATACTTAGCATCATTTATTACTGTAAGAGTTCTAAGTCCCAAAAAGTCCATTTTAAGAAGTCCTAATTCTTCTAATGTTGTCATTGTAAATTGAGTAGATATCTGATCTTGGTTTAAGTATAAAGGTACATATGTGGCTACTGGATCTTTTGTAATAACAACACCTGCAGCATGAGTCGACGCATGTCTTGGAAGTCCTTCTACTTTCATGGCTAAATCAATAAGTTTTTTTGCCTCGTCGTCATTATCGTAAAGGTTTTTTAGTTCTTGATTTATCTCCAGTGCTTTTTCTATTGTCATTTTAAGGTCATTTGGTATCATTTTAGCTATTTCATCTGCCCTTTGATATGGAATGTCTATTGCACGAGCGACATCACGTATTGCTCCTTTAGCCTTCATTGTACCAAATGTTATAATCTGTGCTACGTGGTCTTTACCGTATTTGTCTGCCACATAATCTATTACTTCTGGTCTTCTTTCAAAGCAAAAATCCACATCGAAATCCGGCATGCTTATTCTTTCAGGATTTAAAAACCTTTCAAAGATTAAATTAAATTTTAATGGGTCAATATCTGTAATTCCACTAGCATAGGCTGCAACAGAACCAGCACCCGAACCTCTTCCTGGTCCTACCGGTATTTTTTGTTCCTTAGCATAACGTATAAAATCTGACACTATTAAAAAATAGTCTATAAATCCCATTTCATCTATTACACCAAGTTCATATTCTAGTCTTTCGACTGCTTTTTCATAGTTCTCCCCTGAGTATCTTTTTTTCAAACCATCATAGCAAAAGTTTCTAAAAAAGTCATAGTGTGTAATGTCATCTGGGATATCAAAATTAGGAAGGATAGTGTGTCCAAACTCAAATTCCACATTACATCTATCTGCAATTTTGCCTGTATTTTCTACTGCGGATATAACATTTCTAAAAGCCTTTTCCATTTCTTCAGGAGATTTCACATAGAATTCGTTTGTATCAAAACGCATTCTATCTGTATCTGACATTTTCTTTTTAGTTTGTATACATAGTAGCACTTCATGTGCATAGTAATCTTCTTTAGTTAAATAGTGACAGTCATTAGTTGCAACAAGTGGGATATCTAACTTATTTGACATTGCAACTAAGTTCTGATTAACTACCATTTGCTCAGGATATTTATTATCTTGTATTTCTAGATAGTATCTATCCTTAAATATTTCTTTATATTTTAAAGCCGTCTCCTCAGCTCCTTCTATATCTCCTGCTGTAATTTTTCTTGCAACTGCCCCTGCCATACAACCACTTAGTGCAATTATATCTTCGTTGTACTTTTCCAGTACTTCTAAGTCTACCCTTGGTTTATAGTAAAAACCTTCTGTATATGCTATAGATACAAGTTTTACTAAATTTTTATATCCATTGTTATTCATTGCTAGTAATATTAAATGATTTGGTTCTGTATCTACTTTGGCTTCTTTTTCAAATCTACTTCTAGGGGCAACATACATTTCACAACCAATTATTGGTTTTATTCCTTGAGCCTTACACTCTTTATATAGTTCAATAGCACCAAACATATTACCATGGTCAGTTATAGCCACAGCATTCATTCCTAATTCTTTAACTTTAGCTACCAATTCCTTTATTTTATTTGCACCATCAAGCAAACTATACTCTGTGTGCATATGTAGATGTACGAAATTCATTTTACCACCCACCTCATTATATATTGTTTACTGTTTTTTTACAAGAAAAAAAGAAACAAAAGAAATTGTATACAATCTCTTTTGTCTAAGTTCTTTATTTATACTGCTTCTACTTCGCTTTTTAATTCAGCAACTTCGTTAAGCTCAGTCCCACCATCAAGTTCAAAGTGTTCTTCAACAATTTCTACCGCATCTTGAAGTTCTGCCTCTTCACTTTCTGATAGTTCTACATCCTCTTCTGTTTCAGCTTCAGAATTTTCTTGTTCTACTTCTTCAAGTTCTTCCTTTACGTATTTTTCAAGTTCTGCTGTTATTTGTTCTTTAACCGCTTCTGACTCTGTAGTTAAAAGCGCTTGATTTAGCATAAATTCCATTAATCCTTCATCTTCATGAAGTCGTCTTGAATATTCTAAATATTCATCTTCAGTTTTTATGCTTCTATGAACATCATTTACTAATGTTTTAATCTTTGTATCATATATTTCTTTGTAGAAATTAATATAATCTTCAATATCTATGCTTCCTCTTTCTAATGATTCATCATAAACTGCTTGTATCTTACCAAATACTTTATCTATAATTTTAAAGTATCTGTATGAATTTTTACAAACGTTTGTAATTAAAGAATATTCATAGTTTAACTTTTCAATATCTGAATCTAAGCCTTTTAAAGTTGCCTCAATTACAAGCTCTATAATATCTCTTTCATCGTTTGGAAGTTTAGATATATCATAATTATCATTAATGTAGTTTACATATGTTTTTAAATATTCAAATAGTTGTGTATAACAAGTTTCCGTGTAGCTTCCATCTGCAATCTTTGCATCTATTTCTTCAGCACATTTAATTACTTGATTATACTTTTGACTCTTACCTTCATCTTTAATATCTTGTTTTACCTTTTGTATAACTGAAGATATTATTAAAAGCATATATTTTATATCTTCTTTGTTTTTAAACTTACTTCTAGAAACTCTATCATATTCCATTTCTAAAAATTCTTTTTGCAAATTTAATCTTTTAATTTTGTCTATTGAATTTATATTATCTACTATTTCATCTGAATAAGAAATTCTTAGCTCATACATTGTTCTTTGCATAATATCATATTGATATTTAACATATACGATTTCTCTTAATATATTTTCTTGATACGCTTTTTGATCGTCTCTTTCTGTGTTTTTTATTACTGTAAGATGTTCGTCGATTGCTCTGTTCATCTTACTTATATTTACCATTATTACTACGTTTTGAATTATTTTATCCAGTATATTTACCTTTTTAGCTTCGCTTAAGACTATATCTGACAAAACAAATCCCTCCTTGCTACATTTGGCATCCTAAATTCTACCCATATTATACAGTATTTTTAATTTTTTTCAAGTCCTTTATAACAAAAACGTAACAAATCTGTAAAATATTTTTTAGTCTTAATATTTTTGTAATAAACATGCAAAAACCAGTCAAAATTGACTGGTTTTTATCGGTGTTTGTGCAATTAGTCCTTCTTAGGATAATTGTGATAAGCAACCTCAACTGTAGCATTATATGTTACCCATACAGCGTTGATGCCGTTATCTATTTTTACAATATTCGGAGCTAACAGCCAAATTTCATATTCATCTGTATTGTATCTCCCCCTAAACTCTGATCCATGGAAAACACGTACATCGCAATCTTCAAGTTTCCTAGGAAACTCGAGTTCAGGAATTGTTTTAGGCATAGCTACGCCTACGGGTTTAGTTTCTACTTGCTCAGTTTCAGGAAGTTCAAAAGTAAAATCTTGCATAGTTTAATCTCCCTGAATTATTCTTGCTTGTCTTTATACCGAACATAGATAATACCACCATTATTGTAAATGGTTGTATGCTTACCCAAGTCATCATAAAATGTAATATGTTCTTTGTCTGCCGAACTTACTACCATTGATTTCGAGCTGAATTCCATTACCTTATTACCGTTTTGAAACACTCTGATACATGTAGCATACCGATATCTAGATGTTCCTCTTGGATCGGGTAATTTGGGAGCATCTACTGGTGGGTTACATTGACAACTTCCTTTGGGTTTCATATTTTTTCCTCCTTAAATATATTAATATTTTAATTTCTAGTTTTTTCGCAAAGCAATTATATCATATATCAACTCCATATTCAAGTGACATAACATTAAAAACAGTATAAGTTTCACATAGTGTTTTTACTTATACTGTTTTTTCTAATTTAAAATGTTTTTTCTGCAAACTGATGCATAACTGCAATATTCGCAAACATTTTGAATATCTTTGTTTGGTTTTATTTTTACATTTCCACTTACAATTTCTTTTCCTATTTCCTTAAGTATATTCCTTACATTTTTGCATTCTTCTATAAATACCTCTTGTGGTAAATTTTTATTAGGATTATTTATAGTTCTTGGAGATACTTCAAGATAAGAATCCTTTGGATTTTGTATGTTGTTATCCAACCTCTTTAGTACTTCTATATCATTAATATATATACCTCTTAATTTTAATTCTTTTTTTACCATTTCTGCAATCTTGCTATCATCCTTTTCAAAATTAGGTATAGATAGTATTTTATTTGAAATTGTAAAATATGATAGTGCTGCCGGAATTACATTTTGTGTATTTAATTTTTCTTTATTTTCCATCATTGCGCACATATATGTCATAAGTTGTAACGAGATACCCGATTTTATATCACTTAATTTCAAATTCTTTTCAGAAGATTTGTAGTCTACTATTCTTAAATACGTTTTATCCTCTAACGTTAAACTGTCTATCCTATCTATTTTTCCACGCAACAGTAGAGTTTTTCCATCTTCTAATTCCACTTCAATAGGTGCAAAAAGTTCTCCTTTTTCAAATTCTATCTCATAGCCTAAAGGTCTAAACTCACTGTGATTAAAACTATCTGCTATGGCAAATATTGTTCTTTTCATTGCCTTCTTCATTTTAATTTTAAGAACAATATATCTGTTACTTGTTAAATATTTGCTATATTCTTCTTCAAATAATTTATCTACGATTTCATCTATTTTATTTATAGCAAGTGTTTTTTTCTTTTCATCTAAAACCAAATCTTGCCAAGCAATATTTTTAGCAATAATAAATTTTGAAAACTTTTCAATTACTTCATGCATAAATGAACCTGTATCTAAACTAGACATCACATATTCTTTACGCTCTTTTAAATTTAAAATATACTTTGTATAGTATGCAAATGGGCATCTTTTAAATTGTTCTAATCTAGACACACTTGAATTTATACTTTTTGAATATATTCTAGACAATGTTTGCTCATTTAAATTACTATCCTGTCTTGCATAATTTAATATATCTCTGTACTTTGCTATATCCTTAAATAGAATAAGCTTAGCATACATTTCTTCTATTTGTTCTTTTGGTGTTTCCTCATTAATTTTGCTAAGCTCTGATACAAACTCCATAAATGCTTCATCTATATTTAGCGTTTCTTCTTTTTCTACACTTTCCAAATTAATATTAAGTATAATTTTTACTTCTTGAATTAAACTACTTGGTCTTAGTGAAGAACCCGAACTCAAGCTTGATGGTACTGTAATAACGAGACTGTCTCTTACCTTATTTATTGCTTGATATATATTAAATAGCTGCATATTATTTCTTTCATCTGATGTTTGTTTTAAATCTATTCCAACAAGTTTTAATTTTTCTAGTTCTATATCTGTGAAAATATTATCCTCGTTTTGAACTGTTGGAAGTCCACCATCATAGCATCCAATTAAATATGTTATTTTCTTTTCAATACCTCTCGACCTATTAATATCTACTACTTCTACTTGATTTAATTTTGCTGGTACTGTATCTACATTTATTTCTTTAATTCCATATTCAAGTAATTCTATATATTCTTTTAAAGATATATTGTCATAAGCAAGGCAAATATTATCCATAACTTCATACACCTTAACTAAAACTTGTTTGGCTTTGTTATATTCATTTATATCAATTTCTTTTATTTTCTCTAAATCTTGTTCATATCTAGCCACAATATTTTCATCTACCAAATAGTTATATATTGCCTCTGTTATTTCTTTTGATGTCTTTCTTGCTTTTAGTGCTTGTTTTAATTTGCTAACTTCATTTAAAATACACTCACGTGTGTCATTTATTTCATCTAAATTATAGCCGCTATTTAGTTCAAATTTGTGTGTTAAGTTGTAGCTTCTAACACCAAATTCTAATAGATAATTTTCAAATGTATATACTCTATATTCTGGCACATTTAGCATCCCTGTTTTTAATAAATTTAACACATTGTCTATAGATTTGGTATAGCCATTTACCACCAAATCTAGTAACGTTATGATATATATAACCAGTCTATTACTTGTTATTTTTCCTTCTTCATTTATATACAGTGGTATGTTATATAGCCCAAAAATCTTATTTAAAAAGATGTTATATCCATCTATGTTATTTGTATATATTGCAATATCTTTATAATCATAACCTTGTTTAATTTTTCTTAATATGTCTGATGCAACATATTTTATTTCTTCATATGTATTTGGTAAAAGTAGTAATTTTACATTTTCTACTTTATCACTATACATATTCTTAGACATATTAAATATATTGTTCCCAAGGTAAGCAATATCTTCACGCATATTTTCTTTTTTATTATTTAAAGATATTTCATTAAACTCAATTCCAATACTTGCACACATTTCTTTAAGCTTAATTAACGTGTCATAAGGTGTGCTATATATGGCAGTTATTCCCTCAAAATGTTTCTTCTTATCTATATCTAGTGTTATATAAACATCATTACCAATTAAAAGTAATGCTTGTATAAATTCATATTCTACATTGCTAAAGTTATTATAATTATCTATAAACACATCTGCATTTAATAAGTTTGACTTGCTTTCATTTAAAGTTTTAATATATTCTTTCATTTCATCTGTAGCTTGTACAAATTTATCTTGTAGTTCTTCTTGTAATTTTAAATATATTCCTTTAAACTCATTAAGCTTAGTTTTTAGAAAATCTTGTTCCTCATACTTATCTAATATTTCTAAATTTTGAAGTGTATCAAACTTTTGTATATAGTCTGCAATTTTGTCTGTAAAACCAACTGTATCTTTAGATTTAGCAAATACGTTAAACATTTCTGGATTCCCTGCTATAGTTTTTTTAACCATCATTTTTTTAGCCAAATCTTTTAAATATGTTTTATTTTCGTATAGTTTAGTTCTATCTACTCTTCTATTAACAAACCTTTCAATGCTTGTAATTAATGTGTCTATTATTACTTTTTTATTTGTATATTTTAAATATTCTTCTTCGGCAATAAGTCTTCCTGAAGGAGGCACAAAAAGTATGGCCTGTTTCCCAGTTTCCTCACACGCCATAATTTTGCTATACATATATTCACTTTTTCCACTGTTACTCGTGCCAAGTATTACATTAAGTGACATAGGCTATCTCCTTAAACTAATGCTTCCTCTTTTTGTTCAGCTTGTTCTACTGCTTCTTTCTTTTCTTCAGTTTCAATATTTTTAAACAAGGTAAGTTCTTCGTCCTCTGTTTTGATTGTATTATAATCTGGTAATTCCTCTACTTTATTTATACCCATACATTTCAAAAATTCATTTGTTACACTAAACATTGCTGGGCGTCCCGGAGCATTCATTCTTCCAACTTCTTCAACAAGTCCATATTCCAAAAGTTTGCTTACTTGTGAATCACTATTTACTCCTCTAATGCTTTCTATTTCACTCTTAGTGATTTTAGGGTTATATGCAATAATGCTTAATACTTCTAAGCAAGTATTAGATAAATTTTCTTTCTTAGAATGCTCTACAAATTTTGTTATATATTCAAAATATGATTTATTTGAAACTAACTGGTATTCACCTTTTACCTTCACTAAAGACAAGCCAGAATTATTTCCATACTTTTCTTCTAGTTCTTTTAATGCGTTTTCTATATCTACTGCATTTATTCCTAAAGTGTCTTTAAATTCATTTACGCTAACACTTCTTCCCACTACAAAAAGTATTGCCTCTAATATATCTTTTAAATTTTCCATTATATATTCCTCTTTCTTTTTCACCATTATACCAAATATTTTTACAATTTACTAGTACTAGTAAGTAATAAAATACAAACATACGCAGAAAAGAGACCACTTCACTTGAAGTGGTCTCAAAACGATGTTAATAACTAAGCCTAATAGATGTCTGAAGATTTTCAATGCCCATAGCGTAATGTGCCAATTCATCTGCAGAATTTTTGACCGCAATATCGTTAAGGCGAGAAATAAGCCGCTGCTTTGTGATGTATCCGATGTTATAATCCTTAATCGCGTCCCTTACCTCCTTAAAGCAAGGCCAAGCCCGGACTTCCGCCGTATCCATTTCCATCATTTTTGCAATGCCAGTGATGCTTTCAGGTACATGAGTGATGGTTGTTTTCAAAGCCATAAATTTATGTCCTCCTTAAAAATTTTAGGGTACTTTCTATTTTACTATATTTTATATTTGTTGTCAAGGGAAATGCTTGAATTTATGTTAACTTAGCCAAATTGAAATGTGTTTTTATTCTAAAACCTCGTACTCTTCAATGTTTATACTAATACCATAATTGCTCACTTGGACATTTCCCATAATAACTATATATGTATTTTCCTCAATATTAGCTAAGTCATTACACAACGTTTCATAAGCAATACATTTAAATTTTTCTTTAGAAATTGTTTCAATAACTATCTCAAGAAACACTTGCAATTTTGGAGAAACAATATACTTTAATTTAGATTTAAAAACTATTTTCCCAAATAAATATACTCTATTCATAAAAACTCCTAGTAATTTAATATAAATACAATAAGCAAATGTATTTTCCTTTCATAGTACAAGCAATGCAAATGATATGCTATCTATTACTAAAACAATACATTAAAAAACTATTTACCTATAACAGGAAGGATAAACTCTCTTTAATACTAATACACACTGTATATATTCCTTAAAATACATAACCTCATAAGTATTAGAGTGAGGGGCGGAACCCGTTGTTGTTGTTCGCGTTGTTCGGATTGTTGTTGTTACGGTTAGAAACTGGATTATTGCTACCATTGTTGTTGAAGTTGCCTCCGCGAAGAATACGGTTGTTAGCATTGTTGCCCTTACAAGTTTACCCTAATGTATAATTTAACTTAAATACTTTCTTACTATTCCAGATATATCTGCATGTTTAATATATCCTAAATGTCCTGCAAAATATCTTTTCACATCTGAAACACTAATATTACCGCAAGAAAAGTTATGATCTAGCCACTTTAGCTTAGCTACTAACTTTTTCTTGCCCTTATCTCTTATTCTCATTCTAGATACATTTATTTTATACCCACAAAAATTTACTCCTTGACTAAGTCTAAATAGTTGGGTTTTGCTGTTTAGCTGCACGTTTAAGCCAACACTTTCATCATGTAAGAATTTGGTTATTAAAGATAAACTTTGTTTAGCACATTCTTTATTCTCTAAAATTAGCACCATATCATCCATATAACGCCAATAGTACTTTACATGTAGTTTATCTTTAATAAACCTATCTAGTTCGTTTAAATAAATGTTTGCAAACATTTGCGAGGTATAATTTCCAATAGGTAGGCTAATACCAGTCTTCTCATCATAACATGAAGAAGAATTAAGAATGTCTAAAGTAAGACTAAGTACTCTCTTGTCTTTTATTTTTCGCCTAATTAATTCATATACTTTATTCCTATTAATGTTTTCAAAAAATTTTGTTATATCCATTTTGAGTACATAAGGATTGAGATACAACTTACTACAAATTCTCAAACCTTTTTGTACAGCTTTTGCTGCCATATGCATTCCTCTAGCTCTAATACAAGCATAAGATGTGTTAATAAATGATGGTACAAAATATGGTAGTATAAAGGAATTTACATACCATGTATGTACTATTCTGTCTTTAAATGTAGCCGCTAGTATTTTTCTTTTCTTTGGTTCATACACATAAAACAAATTATACGAAGAAAATGTATAATTATCCTTTAGCAAATTATTACGTATTTCTTTTAAATTCTTTTCTAAGTCCATACTAAACATTATAACGTCTAATCTATTTGTTTTTCCTTTTTTACATATTGTATATGCTTCATATAGCTTTTCATAAGTACAGTTCAAAAAATATATGTTATTTTTTCTTTTAGGCATAATACGATTATCCTTTAGAACCATTATTGTTTTGATTAGTTAAATATTTAATATATGCTCCTAACATATTTCCTACTGTAATTAATTCATCCATCATATACATATATTTTTTGTTATCTATATACCTCGCCTTGTACATTATTCTAATTAAAGCTTTTTCATAAGATATATTTGCATCTATAACATTTGCTACAGAAAGTCTAGATGAAACAGAAATTTTGCTAAGTAACAATATGTTTTTTAGTGTGTCATATACAACAAGTTTTATTTCTTGTCCAATATTAAATTTCTCTGTTCTTGGTAGTTTTAATACTACTCCTAACACATATTCTATATGCCTTTCCATTTTAGGTAACATATATAATATATCATTGGGTTTGGGATTAGAATTGGTTATCCCCCTAGAAGTAATTTTATTATTGCTATTGTTGCTAATACCTGTAGTATAACTATTGTTCATCTAATTTGCCCCAAATCATTAGTTCTTCATATTCTTTTTCATCTGTACTAAATTCACTTTTTACATCTAAGTCTCCCATTATTGCCAAATTAGATATTTTAGTTGTTAAACTAGATAGTATCCTTCTACAATTATCTAAATCTTTCATTATTTCTGTTTTCTTAAAACTACACTTGTTACAATCACATATATAATTAGATTTATTAAATACAAATCTTTCATCTATATATTCACACTTTTTCTTAAATCCTTTTACTCCATGTATATAATCTGCTGTATTGTCCATGTTGCAAGTCGCAAGTACTACAAAGCTTATACTTAAGTCTGTTAATTTCTTAACATATTTTGAAAGGCTACTTAAAGGAAAACCCACCTTACATATTCCAGGAGCAAAGCATACCTTTTTAAGTCCTAATAATTCACTTAAATACATTGCCTGTTCATTTAAAGCAACATAGAATGCTCCTATTTCAAATATACATATTTTATTTTCATTGTCTGAAAACACTTTATTAAATAACTCATAATACATAAAAAACCTCCTAGTAGAAGTACAGTAGACATAAAACGATTAAATCTTACGTTATACTATACTCCGCTAGGAGTATACTCCGCTTACGAAATTGGTGCGTTATACACCCTTTTCCATTGCTTTTTTTATTCAATTTTTCCAAAACTGGCGCATAACGCACCAATTTCCTAGCGATGCACACGCATCGCTTTCGCTCCGTATACAATACGCTTTAGTCTAAACTCTCCTCGCATATGCCTATACATATGCCCACGTACTGGCAACGCAAGTGGCCAGTGCTACTTCTTTATGTAAAGTGAGGGGCGGAACCCGTTGTCGTCGCCCGCGCTGCCCGGAATGTCGTAGCCACGGTAAGAAACTGGATTATTGCTACCATTGCTGTTGAAGCCGCCTCCGCGAAGAACACGGTCGTTAGCACTGAAGCCCTCCATTATCCATTCCCACATATTTCCTGCCATATCATATATATTGTTTACACTTGCTACTTTTAACGCTCCTGTTGTTAACACCCAAGTAGTTTCTGATGCTTTTGTTGAATTTGTTGTTGCTGTTTGATATTGACCTACTGAACCAGTATAAACCGCATACTTTGCCCCATCATTTAAATCTCCCGCTGCTATTTCGTGATCAAAGTAATTACCATAACTTGTACTATCTGTTACACTTGTTACCTCATTGCCTTTTCCATCTTTTGCTTTTACTTCTAACCACCATGCTAGCGTTCTATCCCACTGTACTCCATATGTTAATGTTGATACTACTCCATAATTCGAATTGGTTTGTGGATACATTCTTCTTGCTACTTCTACTGTTCCATTTGTATCTTCTGACATACTATCATTCCATGTCCATGGTATATATGTATATGGTATTTTTCCCATTACTGAATATACTGTTGTTCCTTCTTTTATTCCAGGTAAATCTGTAGCATTTCCTTTTGCTGTTCTTTCTGTATCTATTCCCGCTTCATAACGGGCTATATAAAATCCTTTATATTCTTTTACACTTTCATACATTGCTTGCACTTCTGCAAGTGTTGTACTTGTTACATAACTTGTACTTTGCGTTGCAAGTGGCATATTTGTTGTAGTATCCAATACCACTTCCCAATAATTCGTTCCTAATGTATTAGCTATTGTATATGACTTACCAAAATTTTGTCTTACAAACTTGCTAAAATCTTCTACCGGTACCCACACATATTGGTTCCTTGTTCTTTTGGCATCTTCTACATTTGCATCTGTTACTGGAGTTGTTCCTTCATATATTACAAGCCCACCATTTTTTGTATTTTCCCCCGTGGCACTTGAGGCAACAAATCCTTTTGGTATTGGTACTGTATCTACTATATTTACTACATTTGCTTTCCATGTTTCTGGAATAGTTGGTGTATTTGTATTACCACCTTTTAATGCTACCTTTACACCATCTTCTGTTACTGTTATTTCATATGGTGTTAAGTCTACATTTTCATCATTTAATCTTTTTAATACTTCTTGCTCTAATTGTTCCTGAGTTGCATTTCCATCTATAAATGCCTCTGCCCACTTTAATGACGCAAGTGTTTGAACTTCTTTTAGGTTTGTTTCATCCACTGCATTTTGTGCTTTTTCTATTATTCCACTATTATTTAAAGACAGAATAATTGTTCCTGCTAATATTATCATTACTATTATTGTTATTACTAATACTATTAATGATACCGCTTGTTTGTTGATTGTTATTATTTTTTGCTTTGTTTTCATATTTTCCTCTTTTTTCTCCTTCCTTTGTTGTTTGCTTTTACGTTGTCTGTTCGTTTGCTATTTTTTGTTTTGTTTTTCTTGTAATATATACAAATATTCTTACATTGTATTTTATTTTAAATAACAATAATATTTTCTTTTCAATGTACAATATTTGCATATATTCTCTAACAAAGATTTTACTTTTTTATTGCGCTACTCTTTCAGTTGTTTTTTTACCCTTAATCTTTGTCATATTTAGTGTATAACAAAATATTTTAGATTGCAACTATTAACATTAATTTGTAATTTTTTTGTATTAATATATTTGTTTTATGTTTTGTAGTCTTTTTATTTGCCACCTATGTTACTTTTCACATATTTGTTGTTTTTAAAAGTATATTGTGGTATAATACACCTACGTTTTTACGTAAGGGGGATTTTTAATATGTTATGTTCAGATTGCAAAAAGAATATGGCAGTCATTTATATAAATAAATTTGATGAGAAGAATATGGATAAGCCTAATGAGGTTATTGGGCTTTGTGTTCCTTGTGCTAAAAAAAGAGGTATTGACCCTATGGGCACCATGTCTGCTTCTTTAAATAATATGTCACAGGAAGATATGGATAAGTTATCTAAACAATTTGAAAGCATGTTTGCAAATTTAGATATGGATAAACTTTCTAACATGTTTGGTGGCATGGGATTTCCACCAGAAGATGGTATAGGAATGGCTATTCCTTTTTCACAAGATGAATCTGAAGATGTAGAGGGTGAAAAAGCTAATTCTAAATCTAAATTAAAAGAAAAGAAAGCAAACAAAAAACTTAAATATTTAGATAATTATGGCACTAACTTAACTAAACTTGCTAAAGAAGGTAAACTAGATAAAGTTATTGGTAGGGAAAGAGAACTTGAAAGATTAATTCAAATTCTAAATAGACGTAACAAAAACAATCCTGCATTAATTGGTGAACCCGGTGTTGGTAAAACAGCTGTAATTAATGCTTTGGCTTTAAAGATTGCAAATGGAGATGTACCACAAAAGTTAGCTAACAAAGAAATATTTCTTTTAGATATGACTGCAATGGTTGCAGGTACTCAATTTAGAGGTCAATTTGAAGCAAGGATGAAAGGCGTAATTGATGAATGTGCTTCCTATTCAAATATTATTCTTGCAATAGATGAACTTCACAACATCGTTGGTGGTATGGAACACGACAATTCAATGAATGCTGGAGATATGTTAAAACCAGCTCTATCTAATGGAACTATCCAAGTAATAGGTGCTACAACTCTAAAAGAGTACAGAAAATATATTGAAAAAGATACAGCTTTAGAAAGACGCTTCCAACCTATTATGGTCGAAGAGCCTTCTATAGAAGATACTATTGAAATTATAAAAGGGGTAAAACATTATTATGAAAAACATCATAAGGTTGTAATTTCTGATGAAACAGTAAAAGATACCGTTTATCTTGCTGAAAAATATATCCATGATAGATTTTTCCCAGATAAAGCCATAGACCTTCTTGATGAAGCTTGCTCTAGAGTATATCTAGATAATAAAGTATTAGGTGAAGTAGAAAATATTGAACAAAAATTAAAAGAAGTTGCTGAAGAAATTGAGAGCGCTGAAGCTGAAATCGCTGAAAATGGTAATGATATGGCAGATTTTGAAAAAACTGCCAATCTTAAATCAACAGAATGTTCTTTAAAAGCCAAATTAGAAGAACTAAATAAAAAAGTCAAGAAATGTCACTTAACTTTCGATAATCTAGCCAAAGTAGTTGAACTTTGGACTAAAATTCCAGTATCTAGACTTACTACAGCAGAAAGCGAAAAACTTCTAAACCTAGAAACAAATTTAAATAAAAAAATAATAGGTCAAGAAAACGCTGTTCATTCTTTATCTAATGCAATACTTAGAAAAAGAAGTAATTTACAGCAGGCTGTAAGGCCACCTTCATTTATTTTTGTAGGGCCTACTGGTGTAGGTAAAACTGCTTTAGTTAAAGCATTAGCCTATGAACTTTTTGATAGAGAAGATGCAATTGTTCGTTTAGATATGTCTGAATATATGGAATCACATAGTGTGTCTAAACTTATTGGTTCTCCTCCAGGATATGTTGGTTTTGATGAAGCCGGTTACTTAACAGAAAAAGTTAGACGTAATCCATATAGCATTATACTATTTGATGAAATAGAAAAAGCTCATCCAAGTATATATAACATACTGCTTCAAATACTTGAAGATGGGCGACTAACAGATTCACAAGGGAAAACAGTATCATTCAAAAACACTATAATAATTCTTACATCAAACTTAGGAACCAACTTTAAAAATGATGGGTTTGGATTCGCTAATGATAAAATAGAAAACGATATGTTAGTAAACAAAGTTGAAAGTGCATTAAAGGACTACTTCTCACCAGAATTTTTAAACAGAATTGATGATATTATAGTATTTAACAAACTTACTAAGCAAGATGCTGAAAAAATAACTAGACTTCTTGTAGACGAATACATTAATGATGTTAAAAAGAAACATCTAGATTTATCTTATACAGATGCCTTGACTAAATTTATAACAGAAAAAGGATTTAATGATAAGTTTGGTGCTAGGCCTTTAAGACGTGCTATTACTAAACACATTGAAGATACTGTTGCGTATAAATATATTAAAGGTGAAATTAAAGAAAAAAACAAATACACATTGGATGTATTAAATAATGTTGTAGTTATTAATGAATAATTGTTTAGATATGATTTATATATAAAAGTTGTAATTTGAAAAACTCAAATTACAACTTTTATTTTGTTGCTAATTTATTTTACTATATATCTACTCTGTTTAAAAATCTTAATACCCCTATTCCAGATATAATATCTAGTACTGAATAAGTTATTATTCCAAAACCCAATACTTGTACAATAATTTCAGCTGTCTTAAAAGGATTACATACAATTACAAGTCCTATAGCGAACATAAGCACTGCTAAAAGTATATACCAGACACTTGTTCTTTGTCCCCAAGCATTTAATTTTATCGCTACTTGTATTCTAGATAAACTACCAAATACCATCCAAATTCCTATACATACAGGTAGAATACTTACTATTATTCCAGGATTAACTATCAAAAATAACGCAATTAAAATACACACAACACCTTGTACAAATCCAAGACTGAAAACATCGTGTTTGCTTTCAACTCTCACATAATTTACTATTGTAATTATTCCCCATACAACAAGTATTGTCTCAACTGTATATGTAACTATATTTAATGTTATAACTGGATTTTTTACTAAAATTATGCCTACTACTAACAACATTAATGTAGATATTAAATTAATTATTGTACCTCTTTTCAAAAACTCTTCCATTTTTATTCACCTTAATATAGATTATATATCTAATATTTTTTGAAGTAAAGAAAAAAATCACAATATGTGAAATTTCACAAATGTGATTTTTATTTTTAACTTTCTATATCTTCCATAAGTAAAATTAATTCTTCTATATCATCTACTTCTATACCATCTTGTAATTGTTCTTTTATTCCATCTCTTAACATACTCGCCGCAATTTCTGTAGTTTGGTAAATTTCAAATTCTCCAGTTTCACCAATTCTATATATATTTACTAAATCATTTTCTAAAATAACCTTATAATGATTCATACATTTACCACTATGTACTTTTTGATATAACAATATTCCTTCTTGTTCTCCTATAAGTCTATACCCCAAATCTTTCTCTTCAATTTCTTCTTTAATCTTTGTTTTTGTTGTTTGTCCTTGATGTTCCTCGCTCTCTATACTATGACCACAGTCAGGATATATATCCGTAAATTTTACATTCACATCTATAATTTCTTCCTCTTGTGTAATCTCTGCTTGTTCATCATATATATACACACTATCTGTATTAGATACTATAATATCCGGATTATTATTTTTTGTATTTTGTTTGTCTTTAGCTGTTATTTCCACTCCTATATATATACCAACCGTCATAAGTAAAACAAATATTGTTGCAACAAGAATTCTATACATATTTTCTGTTTTCATTACTCTTCACCTACACTTATATATTCTAAGCATAGTGTGGCTTAAGTGTTACCACATTATACATTTTTAATATAAACTAAACTTTATTGCACCTTGCTTTTCAGTTAAGTATATCCATACATTATTTTGTTTTAATGTATCTATGGTATTTTGATGTGGGTGTCCATAATACTTTTTAAGTGCAGATATAACTGCATTTTTTGGATTTATCTTTTGTATAAACTTACTACTTGTAGCGGTTTTTGAACCATGATGCCCAACTTTTAAAATATATATATTATGTATATCATAATTTTGTTTTAATAATTTTTCTTCAGTCTCCATAGAACTATCTCCCATATATAACAGTTCTTTATCGTTTACCTCAACTTTACATACGAGTGAATTTGCATTCTCCTCATCATCTGACTTAATATATTTATTATCTGGAAGTAAAATTTCTATTTTAATTTTTCCTATAGTTATTTCATCTCCTGCTTTTACCTGCTTGCCAATAACGTTATATTCATTTAATAAATTTAAAAATTCAATATAATTTTTGGTTAACTCTTTCGGTTTGGCATAAATTATCTCATCCACTTTGTATTTTTCCAAGAGTTTTTCTAATCCATTTATATGGTCTTTGTGAATATGCGAAATTACAATTGCATCAACTTCAGTTATATTATTTGCTTTAAAATAATTTGAAATAGTATTAAACGCTAGTCCTTCTCTCATAGATCCTATATCCACAATCACGCTGTCTTTTTCGTATTTTATATATGACATATCCCCTTGTTCCACATTGAAAAAGTATACATGTTTAGAAAAATTTGCTGTGTATACATTTAAAAACACTACAAATGCACCCACACATATTACTAATGTTATTACTATTGTTTTTATATACTTAATCATTTTATTTAAATTGATTTTCATACTATTTTTTGCACTGTTATCTACTATATTTTTTAATTTAAAATATATTGAAAACATAAAAACAAACAAATAATATAAAACAAAAAACACCACTGGCATAGATACTAGATTTATTCCAAAAGAAAGACTTTTAAATAGATTTGTAGCTTTAATTAATAATTTTATAAATAATTCTGTTATTAAAAATATTTTTGATGATGCCCACGGAATAAATGATAGTATTATTCCAAATGCGCCAAGTATTCTAATTGGTATTGAAATTATGCCAAGTATTAAATTAGGTATTATTATTGGAAAAGGGATTCTATTAAATGATTGTATTTGAATTGGAATTATCATAAGCTGTACTGCTACTGTTATAGCCGCATTTTCTAATATATATTCTATTGTTTTCTTTAAAATTTTGTTTTGTATATTATGTGTAAATTTACAAAATATTTTAAAAATATTCTTCCAAAATACAATAATTCCTAAACTTGCTAAAAACGATAATTGCATTCCTATACTAAAGATTGCATATGGTGATATAAATAAAATAGTCGCTAAAGCTACAATTATTCCCATGTACTTATTCTTGTTTTTGTTTATAATATTGTAAATTATACTAATTATTAGCATAATTCCTGCTCTAAGTACAGATACTCCAAATCCTGTAAACACAATATATGCTAATACACAAAATATTTGAACCATGCTTTTTATTATTAAACTTATTCTATCTTTTCTGCTATTTTTATTGCTTTTATTTTGGGTATTAGCTTCCTTTTTCCTAACCATAAGTAATGCATTAATTACCATCATAAATGATGCTATGTGGGTTCCAGATACACTCATAAGATGGCTTACTCCAATAGTTTCAAAGTCCTCTTTTACTTCTTCAGCTAAATTTGTGGTATCTCCATATATCATAGAAATGGCAACATTTGCATTTGTTTCATTCATACTGATTTGTATAATACTTTGCACATATTCTTTAAATTCACGCACCCTTTTAAATGTTTTCTCTAACAAATTTAATTCATATTCTGTTCTCATTGGTATATCATAAGAATTAATTAATCCATAAATATTATTTGAATAAAGATAAAGTTTGTAATTAAATTCACCTGGATTGTTAAGTTTTTGTGGTACAGATATTTTGCCTTTTATTTTTACTACATCTCCATATTTGTATTCACTATACTTTGCTAAATCTGCTTGGATATTATCATAAGAATTATCATAAATATTTAAAATAAAGTTATCTTGTGTTCCTAATAACTTTGCATTATATGAAACTTTAGTATCACTTTTGGATTTTAAACTTTGAATAAAAGCTGTGTATTCTTTGGTATAATCGTCTGATACATATTTTGACTTAAATAAATATCCCTTGAATATAATAATTAGAACAAACATGCAGGTAACAATTAAATAAATTTTAGATTTCATAAAGAAAATATATCTTATTATTACTTAATGTCAACTGGATATTTTTTGTCGAAAAAATGATTTTCTTTGATATTAGGTTTCATTTTTATATAATATTTTCTATTTTATATAATAACTATTAATATATACAAATATATATTTTTTCTTGCTATTTGTGCTAAATTAATATATACTTATGTTATTAATTAGGAGGGTTTTATGATAGAAATTAGATGGCACGGCAGAGGCGGCCAAGGTGCTAAAACCGCATCATTATTACTTGCCGATGTTGCTTTTAATACAGGAAAATATATTCAAGGTTTTCCGGAGTACGGGCCTGAAAGAATGGGTGCCCCTATTACTGCATACAACAGAATAGACGATGAACCTATACGCATTCATTCTAACATATATGAACCAGATTATGTTGTAGTTGTTGACGATACATTAATTGGTTCTGTAGATATTACAAATGGTTTGAAAGATACTGGTGCTATCCTTGTAAACACTAGCCTTGAGTGTAGTAAGGTAAAAGAAATGTTAAAAGAATATAAAGGAAAAATATACACAATAGATGCATCAAAAATAGCAGTTGAAACTATAGGTAAAAATTTCCCTAATACAGCTTTGCTTGCAGCAGTTATAAAAATAACTGGTCTTATGACAAAACAAGATTTAGAAGCTCATATGCTAGATTCATTCAAACATAAATTTGAGAAAAAGCCGGACGTAATTGAGCCTAATATGAAAGCTGTACTTCGCGCTTATGATGATGTGGAGGAGGTATAATATATGATAAACGATAAAATGAAAGCTCGTGATTTACCTATGGCTGGCATGATACTTGAACATGGTAACTCTGAAAAATTCACTACTGGTGAGTGGAGAAACAAAAGACCTATACATATAGAAGAAAAATGTAAACATTGCATGATGTGTATATTACCTTGCCCAGACAATGCAACTTTACAGGTGGACGGTAAAAAGATGACTGGCTTTGACCTTTCAAAATGTAAAGGATGTGGCATCTGTGCTAAGGTATGCCCTTTTGGTGCAATAGAAATGGTAGATGAAGGAGGATGTGACAATGAGTAAAAGAGAACGTTTAAGTGGAAATGAAGCTGTTGCTTTTGCTATGAAACAAATCAATCCTGATGTTGTTCCAGTTTACCCGATAACACCTTCAACAGAAATACCACAATACTTTTCAAGCTTTGTGGCAAATGGTACTGTAGATACAGAATTTGTTGCTGTTGAAAGTGAGCATTCTGCCATGTCTGCTGCAATAGGTGCATCAGCTGCTGGGGCCAGAGTAATGTCTGCAACATCTTCACAAGGTTTATCTTTAATGTATGAAATGTTATATATAGCAAGTGGTATGAGACTCCCTATAGTTTTAACTTGTGTAAACAGAGCTGTATCTGCACCAATAAACATCCATAATGACCATTCAGATTCAATGGGTGCACGAGACTGTGGTTTTATACAATTATACTGCGAAACAAACCAAGAAGCCTATGATAATATTATAATGGCTGTAAAAATTGCGGAACAATGTATGCTACCTGTTATGGTGTGCTATGATGGTTTTATAACATCACACTCAGTTGAAGCAATAGAATTACTTGACGACAAAGTGGTAAAAGAATTTGTTGGTGAATACAAACCAAAACACTATTTATTAAATCCTAATGAATATGTTTCTATGGGGCCACTAGATTTGCAAAACTATTTCTTTGAACACAGAAAGCAATTAGCAGATGCTATGATAGATGCCAAAGCTGTTATACAAAAAATAACAAAAGAGTTTGAACAAATTTCTGGTAGAAAATATGATTTATTTGAATCATATAAATTAGATGATGCTGAAATAGGAATTGTTGTTCTAAACTCTACAGCTGGTACTACAAAAGTTGTTGTAGATAAATTAAGAGACGAAGGCATAAAAGTAGGTCTTTTAAAACCTAGAGTATTTAGACCATTACCTTACACTGAACTAGCAAAATCACTAAAACACTTAAAAGCATTAGCTATTATGGATAAAGCAGATAGTGTAAATGGCATGTCTGGTCCTATGTACAGTGAAATCGTAGCAGGACTTGCAAAAGAAAATGTCCTACTACCTACTTCAAACTATATTTACGGACTTGGCGGTAGGGACGTTACAACAAAAGATATTGAGAAAGTATTTAGTGATTTAATAGATATAGCAAACACCGGTAATAACGAAAACAAAACTTATTACCTTGGTGTAAGGGATTAGGAGGTGTAACCATGGCATATAATTTAAAAGAAGTTGTAACCAACAAAATTAGATTTACAAGTGGTCATAGAATGTGTGCTGGTTGCGGTGCACCACCTGCAATACGTACAATACTTCGTGCTGTAAAGCCTGAAGATGAAGTCGTAATAGCTTCCGCTACTGGTTGTTTAGAAGTATCTAGTTGCATATATCCATATACATCTTGGAAGGATTCATCCTTTATACATTCTGCGTTTGAAAATGCAGCTGCTACTTGTTCAGGTGCTGAAGCGGCATATAAAGCATTAATCAAAAAAGGAAAAGTAAAGAAAAACACTAAATTTATTGCTTTCGGCGGTGATGGCGGCACTTATGATATAGGACTTCAAAGTTTGTCTGGTGCTATGGAACGTGGCCACGATATGGTATATGTTTGTTACGATAACGAAGCATATATGAACACCGGTACTCAGCGTTCATCAGCAACACCAAAATTTTCAGATGCTACTACTTCACCTGTTGGTAAAGTTTTAAAAGGAAAATCTCAACCAAGAAAAGATTTAACTGAAATAATGGTTAAACACAACATACCATACGTTGCTCAAACTGCTATGATAGGAAATTTCAAAGATATATATGAGAAGGCTGAAAAAGCTATTTATACTGAAGGACCTGCGTTTATTAATACGCTTGCTCCTTGTCCTAGAGGTTGGGGTTATGAACCCTCAGATTTAATACAACTTGAAAAATATGCCGTAGATAGTTGTTTTTGGCCACTTTATGAAGTTGTTAATGGTGTATATAAAATTACATATAAACCAGCTAAAAAGTTACCTGTCGAAGAATTCTTAAAACCACAAAGAAGATTCAAACATTTATTTGAACCAGGTAACGAGTGGATGATACAAGAGATTCAAGATGAAGTAGATAAAAAATGGAACTATCTACTTCAAATGGAAAAACTAACAAATGAACAATAATATTTATACAAACTATACAAGAGGCCTGCGCCTCTTGTTTTTATGTCTACTCTGTGATATAATTATATAGCTTATATACATAAGAAGAAAGACAATTGCTTTTCTTATATACTGTAATCATTAATTACTATAACAATTTAAAGGAGATAACTATGCAAGAGTACAAAATTACTATTCCCATAGAACTTGTTAATGCAAGCAAGATAGACTTTACAAAACCCGTCTATCTATGTTGGATTTCTGACGATTTACTATCCTTAAGCAATAAAAAGCGTAGGAACTACTGTTTTGGACAAATTTTTGTAGACAAAGAATATACTTTTACACTTACTCAAAACACCATATATGCAACATTAAAAAGTTCTAGCTACAAAATGTACGTAAATTTTGGTAATATATACATTACTTCCAGTGGCACATGGCGTAATAATCAAAAAATAAGCGAACGCTTTACAATTCCCAAAGAAATTTTACAAATCTGCGGTATAAACTTTGAAAAGCCTGTATATTTATGTTTTGATCAAGCAAACGAAAGTTATTACTTAAGCAATCGTCAAAATATGAGTTACTCATTAGGACGTATAAGTTTTGATGAAAACTATTCATTTTGTTTGACGGACAACATGTGTAATACTTTACGCATTTCATCCGTCGAACAACTGTCTGTTTATGTTTCAAACAAACAAATATATTTCCATATATGCAAATCTTATTAGAGAAGGAGTTTTTAGTTATGGCAAAAATGGATAAACAAAATCGGTTAATTGTTCCCCAGAGTCTGATTAAAATTTCCCATACAGATTTTTCAGGCGACGTGAGATTGTTTCTTTGTGGAAAAGAACTTTTCTTGGACAATCCTTCAACCAATAACTCAAGGCGAAATTGCTTAGGCGAAGTTATTCTTGATGAACATAATCGTTTCTTTGTACCTAAGTTAGCAAGAGAGTTGTTAAATCTTAGACCTGGAGATAATATTAGCTTTTACGTTCGAAACGATAGAGTAACTTTCAAAAAAGTCTTCTTTATTCCGGAAAACAGATAATAACAAATTGAAAAGGTGGTAAACTAATATGAAAATTTCTGTATGTTGTTATGAAAAAAAACAAGGTTGTTCAAACGCAAAATGTCCTATATTTTCTAACTATTGTCCCGTTCCGGATAAACCTGGCGTATGTAAATATGAGAATAGAACGGGTGAATCTAAAGCAAATAAAATCAACAAGGCGAATATAATTGCCATCACTGTTATTATTGCAATTATTGCATTTTCTGTTATCTTGTTTTCGTGGATACATAAGAACAACACAGAATATGAGGTACGAGAATATTCTCTTGTAGAACTCAGCGATGGCATCTACGGCACACTTACCCAAGTTTTATCTAGAGCCCCTGCATACAATTATGAGATGATAACACTCTGTTGCAATGGAAATGTCTATACTTTTAAAGGCAATGTAGAAATCCACTACACAGATAGCAAAGAACCACATGTTAAAGTTCACGTTTACAACATTATTAATTCAGATAAGATATGGGTTTATGTTCCTGCTGGAACGATTGAATTTCAAAAAGGCGTTGGCGTTGGATAACTGAGGATAATTTTATACTACAAACACAAAAATGGAGGAACATATGAGGCAACCAACTGTCCAAAATAAATACAACTTAACTCCTAGTTCCATAACCAAATTACAAGTTAACCGCGATAAAGTAAACGAAACTTACTTTTGGCGTAATAATGTTGTTCATGCTTGGTGTATAAGTGGTAATACAGCAAAGAGCGCTAAAGACCATGAATTTGGTACGTATAATTCGTTTTGGTTAGGAGTCTATGACGAAGACTGCAAAGAACATGCTGGTGAAATTGGTTTTAATTTTTTAGCATATGGAGATATGTGTAAATATGTATTTGACGCTTTTTACAACTTCTTTCAAATCGAGCACGAAATAGATTTGGAAATTCAGGAAATGTTCCTTGCAAAAATGAATCTTCTTATTGATGAAGGTGTCTTTACTATAATATAGGAAAAGAGGTTAAAAACAATGATTTGTAATAACACCAACATAACCCTCCAAGAAGCAATGTCTCAGGGACTTCCACAAACCCTTAAAGGATGGTGGGTTCCGGGGCTGCACGTTGAATATTCACAAACGCAAGAAAATCTCAACGTCACGCAAACCACAATTTTTAAAAACCCCGATGGGATTTTTGAGGTTGCATTGTCTTTTAATCTTGCAGAAAATTGCGGTTCACATTTTGTGACTATAGCCACGTTTTCTACACTTGAAGACTTGCGTGATAAATTCCCTAATCTTTTTGAACTTAAAGGGAATTTTGGTACTGCTGGATAATCCAACAAAAAAAGAGAGCATTGCTCTCTTTTTTGCATATATTATTTAATCTCTTGTGGTTCTAATAAAGATAATGCCACTTTCTTTTTGTCTAATTTTATTTCTATAACATAACAGTCAACAATATCTCCAACACTAACAACTTCTAGTGGATGCTTAATATATTTATTTGTAAGTTTTGAAATATGGGCCATACCATCATTCTTTAAGCCTATGTCTATAAACACACCAAAGTCTACTACGTTTCTAACAGTTCCTTGAAGTTTCATACCTACTTTTAAATCTTCAAGTTTTAATATATCACTTTTTAGAAGCGGTTTCTCAAAATCATCACGAGGGTCTCTTGCAGGTGCTTTTAATGCCTTTATAACGTCCTCAAGCGTATATATATCCGTTTTTAATCTTTGTTCGAATTCTTTGACGTCTATTTTGTCTAATGCTTCTATTAGCTTATGAGAGCCCATATCGCTTGCATCCATCTCTAATGCTTTTAATAATTCCTGTGCCACATTATAACTTTCTGGATGTATTCCTGTTCTATCTAATGGATTTTCTCCACCTTCAATACGCATAAAACCTATGGCTTGTTCATAAACTTTATCACTTAAAACTTTAGATTTTTTAAGTTTTTCTCTAGATACTATCTTACCATTTTCATCTCTATACGAAATTAATTTATCTATTGCTTTTTTATTCATACCAGAAACGTATTTTAAAAGTTCTCCACTTGCTGTATTTACATTTACTCCAACCATATTAACTGCTTTAGATACAACAAAATCTAGTGACTCATCTAATCTCTTTTCCGGTACATCATGTTGGTACTGCCCTACTCCAATAGATTTAGAATCTATTTTAACTAGTTCAGCTAGTGGGTCCTGTAATCTTCTTGCTATAGATATTGCACTTCTTTCTTCAACATGTAAATCTGGGAATTCACTTATTGCAAGTTTCGATGCAGAATATACACTTGCTCCCGCCTCATTTACTATAATGTACTCTACTTTTTTCTTTGCATCCTTTATTACATCTGCAATAAATGTTTCAGATTCTCTTGATGCTGTACCATTTCCTATAGCTATTATATCTATATTAAATTTATCTATTAAGTTTAACACATGTAATTTTGCTTTTAAAGTTTCATTTTTAGGTTCGTGTGGATAAATAACTGAAATATCTAAATATTTACCTGTTCTATCTATTACTGCAAGTTTACAACCAGTTCTAAATGCCGGGTCAAGACCTAATACTGTTTTGTCCTTCATAGGTGGTTGAAGTAGTAATTTCTCTAAGTTTTTAGCGAATACATTTATTGCAACCTCACTGCTTTTTTCTGTAAGCTCTGAACGTATTTCTCTTTCAATACTTGGAGCTATAAGTCTATCATATGAATCTACAATAGCCTCTTTAACTGTGTCCACTACAAATGAGTTTTTGTTTTTTATACTAAACTTTTCAATATGTGCCAATATATCCGTATCGTCTACTGAAATTGCTACACTTAACACACCTTCTTTTTCTCCCCTATTTAATGCGAGTACTCTATGCGGTTTTACGTGTTTTACTGCTTCCGAATATTCATAGTACATATCGTAAACGTGGTTTTCATCCTCAGCATTTTTCTTTTTCTTAGATACTAATGTTCCAAAGTTATATGTATATTTTCTAATCCATCCTCTAAATCTACTATTGTCACTTATATTTTCAGCAATTATATATTTAGCTCCTGTTATTGCGGCTTGAGCCGTTTCTACTTTATCTGTAATGAAATCTTTTGCTAAAGTTTCTAATGAACCAGTTACTGGAAATTCCATTATCTTATCTGCTAGTGGTTGTAATCCTAGCTTTATAGCTTCAGTTGCTTTTGTCTTTTTCTTTTCTTTAAATGGTCTATATAAATCTTCAACTTCAACAAGTTTAGAAGCAGCCATTATTTCTTGTCTCAATTCTTCTGTAAGCATTCCTTTTTCATCTATAAGTCTAATAACATCTTGTTTTCTCTTTAATAAATTTACTTGATACTCATATACCTCATTAATACTTCTAATTTGTTCTTCATCAAGCGCACCTGTTGCTTCTTTTCTATATCTAGCTATAAAAGGAATTGTATTTCCTTGTTCTAATAAATCTAAAACACTTTTTACTTGATTTGTTTTTACATTCAAATTTGCCGCTATACTGTTAATTATTTGTTCGTTCATATTATACCTCTACTTTCGAAGTGTATTATATAACTATTGTGGTGATTTGTCAAACGCTAGACGTTAACATAAAATTTGATTTTTTAGTAAAAATATGGTATAATTATATTATCTTAAATAATAAATTTGGAGGTCATTACCATGACAAACAACAAAAAGGAAAATTTTCTGAAAAAGAGACTGCTGTTTTGGGTAGGCGCTATCATTGTAGCATGCATCTTCATTCATCTTGTCAACGTTGCTTACTTTGCAAGCGCAACAACCTATACTAGCACTGCCACACTCTCCGATTTCCATCGTAACAACATTTCGTTTATGCAGACAAATCGGGATTCTTCAATGAATTTGTTCATCTTCAGATACGATATTGTTGATAGCAAATATGTGATTGGCTTTGCCCTTATCTACAACTTGGTTTGTTTGATGGGAATTGCAGGATGTGCTATTGCCGTTTGGAATGTATACAATAGTATCGGTCTGATTGTACGTCACCGCAACAATATATACATTAATAAACGGGTCGATCACACTGTAGCAATGCACAATCTAAGAACTGAGATGCGTTACGCACGCGGCAGAAAAAACAAGCGCCCCTAAAAAGGGCTAAACACTTCGGATGAATTTCCGAAGTGTTTAGTTTTTTGTATTTTTAATTTAGATTAAGCAAGTTCAACTGTTGCTCCAGCTTCTGTTAAAGCTGCTTTCATTTTTTCAGCTTCTTCTTTAGCTACGTTTTCTTTGATTGTTGCTGGTGCTCCATCAACTAAATCTTTAGCTTCTTTAAGTCCAAGACCTGTAGCTTCTCTTACAGCTTTGA
>JAZRUV010000018.1:0-20996 GCA_045652705.1 Clostridia bacterium | reverse complement strand
GGTATCTAATAAAGGCATATCAATAACAACAATGTCTATTCCTATTTCGTGAGTTAATTCTTGCCATTCTTTTCTTATCTCCTCGTAGTTTCTTCCTAATCTATCAATTGAGGAAATATATAACACATCATTTTCTCTTAAAGTTCTTTTCAATTGCAAATACTCTTTTCTATTAAAGTCTTTGCCACTTGCTTTATCTACATATATGTTTGTTTCTTTTATATTTAGTTCTTTTGCCTTTTCAATTTGTCTTGCCTCGTTTTGGTCTTTTGTGCTTACTCTCGCATAGAAAAACTCTTGTTTCATAATTTATAACCCCTTTCCTTATGACACCATTATTATATATGATGTGTTGCAAAATGTCAAGATGTTTTTGAAATATATTGCAAAATATTTTTATAGACATTTTGAAATACAATTTCTTTGTTTTTTCTATATGTCAAAATCTATACTTTATGAAACAAGATTTTTCTTTATATCATTGCTTGCATTTCTGCTATACTTTTTTCTTCTGCTATTCTTCTTTCTTCTATCATTAGCAATACTTCTTCTTGATATTGTTTATGAAATAATAAGTTTAAGCCATTCTTGAAATATGAAAAGTCTTTTCTTTCAATTGCAGTTAATATGAATTCATATGTAAAGCCGTCTTTCCTTAACTCTTTTATTTGACTAATTAGCAAGAGCGCGATGTTATACTCCTCTGCCAACTCTTCAACAATTTCCTTTACCTCTTTCCTGCACTTTTTTTCGCGCAAAGGTAGTCCTTCTTTGTCTAGTTCTTTATCAATATCTATTTCTCTATTATTAGCACTGCCTTGGGAATACTCATTCCCGATTTGGTGGGCGCGATTACCAAAATCGGAATCAACTTTTCCCAATTTAGTAATTGACTTGCTCGTTCCCAAATTAGGAAGCGCGCCCTCTAATTGTTTACTTATAATTTCTCCCTCTTCATTTATATACTCATTTTCTCCAATTGGGTATAATACCTCAATTGATTTGAATTTATCGTGTACTATAAAGCCCTTTTTCACAAGCCCTGATAAAACTTCTGAGTAATGATTTGATTGTATATTTGCTATGTCGCAATAATGACTAATAGCCCAATAATAAGGCTTGCCATTTTTATCTTTCTCTGCTTGTCCACATATTGCATAATACAGTCTTCTTTCTCTATCTGTTAATGCTCTATTTGCATATTTCATAACCAAATCTGGTATCATATAAAAGTAATAGCCATTAATTACCATTTGAGTTCCACTTGGCTTTTTGTTTATTAACAAGAGTGATTTATTAAAATAATCGTTCATTGTTTATCTCTCCTCTTTCTGCATAAGTTTATGCTTGAATTTATAATTTGCTTATTTTTCTTTTGTCTAAAACATCCCCCCACCACCTTATATTATTATATATTTACTTTAATAATAATTTACTATAATAATATTTTACTTTATTTTTTATATAGTGTAGTAGGTGCAAGCAATGTTTACAATTTTTTCAGTAAGTTCGCGCCATTCCCACGAGAGGAAAAAAATTATTTTTTTGTATAAAATTCCCCATAACTAACCCCCTGACATTTTTCTTATGTTATTTCTTATATCTTTCTATTTTATATTCTTTAAGTCTTTCTAATTCTCTAATTATTTCGCTATACGAAAAATATGACCTTACTAGTTTGTTCCTCTCGTAATATACTTTTATAAAATCTTCTCCTTTGTTTATATCTTCAATTTCTTTTACTAATCTCTTTTGTTCGCTTTTTAGCGCGCTAATAGCATTATCTAAAGTCCTTTTAGGCTCCATATAACTATAATAGTACATCATTATTAAACCTCCTGATTTGGCTTTCTAAAAGCCTCTGCTTTTCTTCTGATAGTCCTCTGCTACCACTTATGAAATTATAAAAAGACCCTTTTGTCATTCCTATTTGTGTCGCAAAATAATTATATGTAATGCCCTGTTCCTCTTTAATTTCTTTTAACTTTTTTCTAATAATGTCAAATTCCATTTGTCCTCCTCGATTTAAAAAATCTAACCTTTAACTTTAAAGAAAAAGGAGAGTAAATTACATTTAATAATTTTATTCAATTCACTCTCATACTAAATGTAGTTTTTATATGTATTGTTTAAACTTTTTTCATCTTTTCTAATAAAATTATAATTCACTGCCAACTAAATCTCAAACATTTGACAAATACCAATATTGCATTTAGTAGTAATAACTCTAATTTAGTATTTCTACTACTAACGCGAATTCATTGCAAGAGTAGGCGCGCGAAAATATCAAATTTGAATTAGAGTTATTTCTACTAATTTAGAGTTTATACTACTAAACATTTTTTCAATTAACCAAAATATGGTAATATTATGTCGTAATTTGTAGAAAGGAATTGATAATTATGAAAATTACATTAGATACTGAAACAAATGAAACACTTTGTCCGCCTGAATTCTTTGCATATATTAGAAGTATTAACGATGCGGCCGAATTAACAGGTGGCAAAAATACACTTACACCTGAAGCCTATTTAGACAAACTTGTAAAAGATTGTTCTAAAAAAATCGTAAACAAAAAGGAAAAACAAAAAGCAAGAACTAAAACTTCAAAAGCAAGTAGAAGTAATAAAATAGGGACAATTCTTGGCGCATAACAACAAAATTCGACATTTTTATCATACACAATATGTTTGAATATAGGTAGGCAAACAAAATGCCTATCTATTTTGTATAAAGGATTATTTAATTATGAATGAAATTATAAGATATTTAAGAGTTATAAAAGGTTTATCACAACAAGACATTGCAGACTATTTATCAGTTTGTCAAAAAACATATTCAGATTATGAAACAGGCAAGACAAGAATATCTTTGGAAATTCTTATTAAACTTGCTAAACTTTATAATGTAGATATGAACTACATAACAGGCATAAGCAAACTAGCCAAACCATTCCCAACAGAATAGCAAATACACAATATATTTTTTTGATTATGTGAATATTGTAACAATAAATGCTATTACAATTAATGTAATATAAACATTAATGTAATAGCATTTTATATTCATTTTATTATATTTAATCTATTTTGTTAAATACATCGTTAATAGCTTCATTGTATTATCCAACGACAAATAATGTGTTCTTTCATAGCCATGACTAGCAAATACTCCTGGTCCTATAAGAGCACCTTTTATATTATGTCCTGATTTTACCGCTACTGACACATCTGAACTATAATATTTGTATATATCTATTGCATAATTAATATTATTTTCGTTTGCTAAATTAATAAATTGTGTTGTTAACTCGTAATCGTATGGTCCACTTGTATCTTTCGCGCATATTGATACACTATATTCAGTTCCATTTAATTCTTTACCAACACACCCCATATCAACAGATATTAATTCGCTTATATCTTCTGGTAAATATGATGCTCCATGTCCTACTTCTTCATATGCTGAAAAAATAAACTTTAAATTATATTGTGGTTTTATCTTCTTGTCTTTAAAATATTTTAACACTCCTAGCACAACTGCTACTGATGCTTTATCATCTAGATATCTTGATTTAATAAATCCATTTTCTGTTATAACTGTTTTAGGTTCTATTGCTATAATATCTCCCACATTAATTCCTAATTTTAGTACATCTTGCTTATTATTTATCATTTCATCTAATATAACTTCAAGTGTTTCTTCGTTTCTTTCAGCAGTATTTACCTCTTTATATGTATGAAATGATGGTGTTGTTGAAAATATTGTGCCTGTATATACTTTCCCATTTCTAGTATATATTTTACAGTTTTCTGAATCAATACTAGGAAAAACCATACTTCCTAATTTAGTTATTTTTAAGTGTCCTTTTTCAGTAATATTTTTTACCATTAACCCTAATGTGTCTATGTGAGTTGCAATGCCTATTGTTTTTTTTGCGCTTTTGCCTTTTAGTGTTACTACGCCCATTCCACATTGTAATTTTTCAAAACTATAACCCAATTGTTCTATCATTTCTTGTAGTTTATTTATTACATTTGTTGTAAAGCCCGTTGGACTATCTATTTGTAAAATTTCATTTAACGATTTAATTACATATTCTTTATCCATACTCTTCTCCTTTTATTTTCTCTTACAGTTTATCATAAACTTTTTACAAATGCAATAATGATATAATCATTCAAAATATTATCTGTTATCTTAATATTATAATACTTTAATTAAAATACTTTGACTATTATCTAACATTATCTTATATTGTAATTCCTCTTTATATAATTCAATTGCAGTGTATATGTCAATGCTAACTCTAATATTTGTTTTAGCATCGTATAATTCTACATATTGTGTATTTTCTATAAATTTATATTGTGTATTATTTAATATTAATTTTATGCTAACCGCGCCCACTGTTTCAAATTCAATAGATTTACCTTTGTTTCTTTCAAGTGTTGTTAATAGTTCGCTTATTTTTTATCAATTATCATTTTATATCTCCATTCTTTTTAATTTGCCCCTCTTTATAATTTACTATGTTCTCATTTTAATTCGTTCGTTATTCATACATAATTGGTCTAATGGATTGTACTTGTCAAAATCAGATTGCAAATCTTCTCCAAATAAATCCACATAATTTTGTGTTTGTTCTAATGTGCTATGTCCTAATAGTTTTTGTAACTTTAAAGCATTGCCACCATTTTGTATATATTCTTTTGCAAAATAATGTCTAAATAAATGCACCCCTGTTTTCTTTATTCCTCTTTTTGTGTTATATTTCTTTACAATGTTATTCAATGCATTCTCTGTTAATTGCATTCCCTCTAAATTACAAAATAAATAATCGTCCGACTCCCCATTCCTATATTTTAAATATTCTAGCAATACTTTTTTTAGCGCTTTCCCCATTGGAATTATTATTGTTTTTCTATTTTTAGTAACTCTCACATAAATAATTTCATTGTCAAAATCTAAATCCCCAATTTTTATATTTATTAAACTTCTTCGCCTTACACCTGTTGCCACAAAAAAGTTAATTATAGCCCAAGTCCTATATTCTGCAAAACTACAAATTTTTAAATTTGGCTTTCTTAACAATACTTTTATTTCTTCTCTTGTGTAAAGTTGCGGAATTCCTTTTTCCTCTTTAAGTTCTTCAATTTTAATTTCGTTTTCTATATAACCATTTCTTATAAAGTAATATATAAAACACCTTATTGACCTTAATCTTATATTTATTGTAGTTATTTTTAGTCCATTTTCTTTCATATCTATTATGAATTCATTTATTATATCTTTTGTTAGTTGGTTTGCTATTTGCATTTGTGGGTAGTTTTCATTCATATACTTTATAAAATAATTAAAATGTTCTTCATAAAGACTTATTGTTCCATTTGCAAGATTTCTAATTTTGCAATCTGCAATAAATTCCTCTTTACCCTCTTTAAGATTAGATAATTTCCTTTTCATTTGTAGCATTTTTTACACCTCTCTTTCATATATTTTTTTGTAAAAAATACACAATAAAAGGGGCATCGGATTCGGTATTTTTTACTAACCAAATCCGATGCCTTTTGAGATATAAAAAGAAAGTACCAACACCTCGTAAGTGTTGATACTCTATGTTTCTATGGTTTTTAATTCTTTTGCGGGGCTTATGTCGGAGTCAGAGTCCGATGCCTTACCGCTTGGCGATACCCCATCGTGACACTATAATATCACAGATTTGTCTAAAAGTCTAGATACTACAAAAATAAAAGTTAATAGTTTTCCTATCAACTTTTATTCTACGTTTGATTTGCTTTTACACATTATATTTTTCTTTAAATTCACTATATGTTAATACTGGTATTCCAAGTGTATTAGCTTTATCTAATTTAGAACCTGCATTTTCTCCAGCTATAACAAAAGTTGTCTTTTTAGAAACCGAACTAGATGTTTTTCCGCCATTTAACTCAACTAATTTAGATAAATCATTTCTAGATATTTCATCAAATGAACCTGTAATTGCTACCACCATACCAGATAATATTTCAGATAACAATTTCTCTTTTATACCTGCTGTATTTACTCCTGCTTTTTCTAATCTGTCTATTATTTCTATTGTTTTAGTCTTTGTGAAAAATTCTACTATACTTTCTGCCATTTTCTCTCCAACATCATCCATAGCAGTTAATTCTTCTACCATCATATGTTCCAAATCACGAATGTTGTCTATATTTTTTGCTAATGTTTTGGCAGCTTTTTTACCAATATGTCTTATTCCTAAACCAAACAATAATAAATCTAGTGTGTTATTTTTACTCTTCTTTATTGCGTTTAACAAGTTTTTAGTTGAACGTTCTCCAAAATTTTCTAAAGTAATTACATCGTCATATTTTAAATCATATATATCTGCAATATCATTTAGAAATCTTTTGTCTATTAATTGTTCAACTACTGCTTCTCCCATGCCCTCTATATTCATGGCATCACGCGAAGCAAAATGTGTTATTGCTCTATATTTTAGAGCTTCACATTCACTATTTGTACATCTTAATGCAACTTGCCCGTCTTCTTTTTCTAATGCCTCCCCACATACTGGACAAACCGTTGGTGCTTGATACTTTATTGCTTCTTGTTTCCTTTTAGACATTACTACATTTGCGATTTCTGGTATTACGTCTCCTGCTTTTCTAATTTTTACTGTATCTCCAACACGAATATCTTTTTCTTTTATATAATCAAAATTGTGTAATGTACATTTAGAAATAACAGACCCCGCTACTCTTACAGGATTTACAATTGCAAGCGGTGTAACTTGACCAGTTCTTCCAACTTGCACTGTTATATCTTGTACTACAGTTTCCTTTTCTTCTGGCGGATATTTGTACGCTACTGCCCATTTAGGAACTTTTGTTGTTGTTCCTAAAGTCTCTCTTAAAGATAAATCATTTATTTTTACAACTGCTCCATCTATATCATAAGGAAGCGAGTCTCTTAATTTGCCTATCTCTTTAATATACTCTAATACTTGTCCTATTCCAACTGCAATTTTAGAATAGGCTATCGTGGTTATTCCAATTTGCCTCATATATTCTATTGTTTCACTATGTTTGGTAAATTTTCTTTCAGACTTTTGAACATTAAATACAAATATGCTAAGGCCTCTTTGTTTTACTATATTCTCATTTAATTGTCTAAGTGTTCCAGCTGCCGCATTTCTAGAATTAGCCATAAGAGGTTTTCCACCTGCTTCTAATTCTTCATTTAGCTTTTCAAATCTTTCACGAGATAAATATACTTCGCCCCTAACTTCTATTGTATCGTTTGTGTTTAACTTTTCATTTATTTCATCTAAAGTTAAAAGATTCTTTGTTATTTCTTCTCCAATAAGACCATTTCCTCTGGTTGAACCTTTTACTAAAACGCCATTTTCATATTCTAATGATACTGACAAACCATCTATTTTTGTTTCTACTACAAATTCTGTATTTTCACCATATTCTTCTGTAATTTTATTTACAAAATCTGCAACTTCTTCATATGAGAAAACATCATTTAAGCTTTGCATAGGAACTAAATGTTCTACTTTGTCTAAGTCAGATTTTGCTACCCCACCTACTCTTTGTGTTGGCGAAGAATTAGTTATAAGCATTGAAAACTCTGCTTCCAATGCTTTTAATCTTTTCATTAACATATCAAAATCATAATCCGAAATTTCCGGAGCATCCTCATTATAATACAAATTTGAATGATACTCTATTTGTGCCCTTAAGTCAGCTATTTCTTTTTTTGCATTTTCTAATTCGTCGTTTTTTTCAATGTCTCCAAAAATATTTAATTGATTGTTCATATATATCCCCTTAAATCAACTACTCTGTTATGTCTATATATTTTCTGTACTTTATAAAATATTCTACGCAAGACCACAATGTAAATATAACAGCAAATGCAAGAGATAAACTAAATCCTACATTTAATAATAGTGTGCCAAATTGCATTACTTTACCCGTTACAACAAATGCAAACATACCTTGGTTGTCTATCATTCCAAGTACAATTGTTAGCATTTGGAATGCTGTTTTAATTTTTCCAGATACACCAGCTGCGATTGTTTCTCCTGCTTCTGTTCCAAACATACGTAATGTGTTAAGTAAGAAGTCTCTTGCGACCACTATAACTGTTACCCAAGCAGGTATTATATCCATTCCAGTCAACATTATAAAACCTGCTGCTACAAGTATTTTATCTGCAAGGGGGTCCATAAGTTTACCAAATCTAGTAACTATATTTTTCTTTCTTGCAATTATTCCATCTAACCAATCTGTTGCTGATGCTATTACAAATACCCCAAGGGCTATATATTTCATATATTCCCACACACCATTTAAGGCCATTAAAATAACAAATACTGGCACTAGGGCTATTCTAACAACTGTTAATATATTTGGTATATTTACTTTTCTTTTTTGTTTAACAATTTCTGTTGTTGCATCATTTGCTTCAATTCTTTCTTCTACATTTTTCTTTTCTTTCTTCATATAAATCTCCCTTTCAACCCACACAGACATTATATTATAATTTCCCACTTAATTCAAGTGAATTTTGTGGGAAATTTTGTGTTATTCATTCATATTTTTAAGTTCGTGTATTAAATCACGAATAACTGCTGCTTTTTCAAATTCATAAGCCTTAGCATAAGCAAACATTTCCTCTGTGAGCCTATCTATAGTTTGTTCTAGTGTTTCATCTTTATCCAATTCAACTCTTGGTGCCTGTTCATCAGTAAACACAGCTTTAATGCTATCTCTAACATCTTTTACAATACTCTTTGGCACTATACCATGTTTTTCATTGTATGCCTGTTGTATTTTTCTTCTTCTATTTGTTTCTTTTATTGCACTCCTCATTGAATCTGTAAGTTCATCTGCATACATTATAACTCGGCCAGATGCATTTCTTGCTGCTCTTCCTATCGTTTGTATCAACGAGCGTTCGCTTCTTAAAAAGCCCTCTTTATCTGCATCTAGTATTGCTACAAGAGAAACTTCTGGTATATCTAGTCCTTCTCTTAAAAGATTAATTCCGACAAGTACATCAAACTTACCAAGCCTTAGCTCACGTATTATTTCTAACCTATCTAATGCCTTTATGTCTGAGTGCATATATCTTACTTTAATGTCCTTACCTTCAAGATAACTTGTAAGTTCTTCAGCCATCTTTTTAGTCAAAGTAGTAACTAAAACTCTTTCTTTTCTTGCTACCCTTTCATTTATATTTTCTATTAAATCTTCAATTTGGCCAGTTGTTTCCTTTACTGTAATTTGTGGGTCAATAAGACCTGTAGGACGTATAATTTGTTCTACAACACGAGTAGACCTTTCTACTTCATATTTACCCGGCGTTGCACTTACAAATATTATTTGAGGAGTTCTATCTTCCCATTCTTTAAAGCTAAGTGGTCTATTATCCATTGCTGATGGTAGTCTAAAGCCGTGTTCAACAAGCGACTGTTTTCTCGCTCTATCTCCATTATACATACCACCTATTTGTGGAATTGTTACGTGTGACTCATCCACTACTGTTAAGAAGTCATTTCCTAGGAAATCAAAAAGACAATATGGAGTGCTTCCACGTTCTCTATCTGACATATACACGGAATAGTTTTCTATTCCTTGGCAAAATCCTGTTTCTTGTAACATTTCAATATCGAAATTAACACGTTGTTCCAAACGATAAGCCTCAACCACTTTGTCCTGAGCTCTTAATTCAGCAAGTCTTTCATCTAGCTCTTTCTTAATTTTATATATTGCTGCATTTACCTTTTCTTTAGATGTAACATAGTGAGATTTTGGATATATAAGCTCGTGGTCTATTCTTGCTATAGTTTTTCCACTTATTGGCTCAATAAAGGTAAGTTTTTCTATCTCATCCCCAAAGAACTCTATTCTTAATGCATGTTCATTATTTCCAACTTCATATACGTCAATTATATCTCCCTTTACTCTGAAATTACCACGTAAAAATTCCATGTCACTTCTTGTATATTGCATTTCTACTAACTTTTGCATAATCTCTTCACGCGATTTTTTCATTCCCGGTCTTACAGATAATGTATGGTCTTTATATTCCTCCGGTGAACCTAAAGAGTATATTGCAGAAACAGATGCAACTATTATTACATCTTTTCTTTCAAATACCGCTGCTGTAGCTGAGTGACGAAGTCTATCTATCTCATCATTTATACTACTATCCTTTTCTATGTATGTATCTGTAGCAGCTATATATGCTTCTGGTTGGAAATAGTCATAGTAGCTAATAAAATACTCAACTGCATTTTCTGGAAACATTTCTTTAAATTCTGAATATAACTGACCTGCAAGTGTCTTATTATGTGCCATTATTATAGTTGGTTTATTAACCTCTTTAATAACATTTGCTATAGTAAACGTTTTACCACTACCTGTTACTCCAAGTAGTGTTTGTGCGCTATCTCCATTTTTTATTCCTTCTACCAACTGCCTTATCGCTTCCGGTTGGTCACCTGTTGGTTTATAATCTGAATGTAGTTTAAACATTTTTCTCTCCTTAAACAAATTATTTTTAATATTCATTTTTCAAAAAAGCTTCCTTTAATGCTTTCAACATTTGTTCTCTTTGTTCTTCTTTTAACCTAATATGTTCTTTGTATTCTTCTATCGTCCACTTACTCAACTTTGAAATAGCCAATTCTTTATTTGCTTCTAAAACTTCTATTATCTCCTTTACCATAATTAGCTCATCAAATGTAATTTCTCTTTGACTCAAAAACTGTGTATCTAGTACAAATTCATATTTTACTCCCGTTTCATTACAAATTGGTTTTGCATTTATTATCAAGTTGCCTATTTCAATAAAAAACTGTGGTCTACTAAAATTAATTTTTAATCTATAATCTTTTTTGACTTTAGACTTTATGGCTTCTCTTAATTGAGATATATCCATTAATCATCACCTCATTTTAGTTACTTTTCATCAACTCTAAATTCTTCTTTTCCTCTTCAACAGCATCTATTAATTCTCCTTCAGTTGGTAAATGCAATTTGTATTCTGATGCAAATATACTTTTATTATCCTCGGGCAATGTATACTTTACTAATGTTTCATTTTTCTTAGTACTTAATAATATTCCTACTGTTTTATTCTCATCTTTAGTCTTTACTATTCTATCATAATAATTCACATACATTTGCATTTGACCAATATCTTGATGAGTGACTTCGCCTATCTTTAAATCAATTATTACAAAACATTTAAGTAATCTGTTATAGAATATTAAATCTGGATAAAAATGATTTTCATTTAAAGTAATTCTTACTTGACTTCCTACAAACATAAAACCTTTACCTAATTCTAATAAAAATTCTCTTAAATGATTTAGTATATTCTTTTCTAAATCCGACTCTAAATAATTGGTATTTTCTTTTATATCTAAAAACTCAAGTATGAATGGATCTTTTACTAAATCTTTACCTGATATTAAAACCTGAGCTTCTTTAGAAAGCTGTAATATTTCATCTTTGTTTTTAGATAGAACTAATCTTTCATATAATAATGAGTTTATTTGTCTTTGCAATTCTCTTACACTCCATTTGGAGTTAATACACTCATTAATATAAAATTGTCTTTTATTTTCTTCGTCTATTCTTATTATTGCCAAATAATGAGACCAACTCAAATTTCCGCGACAGTGTTGCGGAATTTCTAAAAATGTTATAAAATTTTCTCATTTTTTCTAAATTGTCTACCGAAAATCCTTTTCCAAATTCATTTGTTAATTTTTCAGATAATTTTTGCAAAACAGTTTTTCCATATTCTGCTCTTTCGTTTCCGTGTTGTATCTCCAATATAATTTTGCCAATATTCCAATACAAGTTTAGCATTTCAGTGTTAACCATACTATACACTTTAGCTCTGCTGGAATTTATTAAGCCTTTAATCTCCTCAAATATTGGATTCACATTTTCATCTAATAAGTTTAGTTTCTCTGTCATTATAATACACCTCTTTCTTTAATTTTAATCACGTGTAGAATAATTCCCGTTAAACTTTCCCCAAAACATAAGTAGATTATACATTATGAACGTTTGTTTGTCAACGAAATTTGTTAAAAATATATTTATTTCATACAAAAATGCCATAGATTAAACGTCTATAGCATCTTTACTTATCTTTATTAGTGTTTTTATTTATCTAACATCTTTGGCTCACTAAAGAAATCTCTTTTATTAAATGCAGCTGTCATAAAACGCCATGCCGCTTTTTTACTTGTAAGCCATTCTATTTTTACATCATTGGTATCATTATTTAACATCTCTGTCACCAAGAAATTAGCTACTACATCTGGATAATCTCCAAGTATATTATATACCTTTTTTGTCTTTTCAGATAAGTTTATTTTTTCTTTGTTACCTAAAGCATTTGTTATAAAATCTGTAATCATAATTCCAGGACTAAGTCTTCCTATTATAACTCCTGTATCTTTTTCTTGAGATTCTTTTGCTAGTGCCTGTGTAAAATATGTTATTGCTCTTTTACTTGTTCCATATATAGATAGGCCTAACATTTTTGCATCATTACTTCCATATCCTTCAATGTTATATATTGCACCTTTATGTTCTTCAGCCATATCTAAAAGTGCATACTTAGAACCTAAAATAGCCCCTTTTAAATCTACATTCAAAACTGTATCTATCTCATCTTCAGAAAGTTCCCATATAGGCTTTTCTGGTTGATTTACACCAGCATTATTTATCCATATATCTATTTTAAGAAAATTTTCTTTCGCTTCTTTTATTAAATTTTGTATGTCTTCTACTTTAGTTACATCACATACTGCATATGCAACACCCGCGTTACCTTCAACTTTTTCTAATCTGCTTTTTGCAGCTTTTAATTTTTGTTCGTCTAAATCACTTAGCATTACGTTTACATTGTTTCTTCTAAATACTTTAGCCATTTCAAAGCCTAAACCTCTAGCACTTCCTGTTATTACTACAGTTTTCATATTTCCCTCCAAAACTCATATATTAATATATTACCACAACCATTTTTTCATTGCTATATTTTTTAGAAAAAAATAAAGGTAAATTTAAAATTACCTTTATCTTAAATTATTTTGAATATTTTCTCTTTCTAAAATATGCAATATAATTTGAAACAACTGCTATAACAAAAGTTATTATCGTTGCTACAACTACATTTATCTTTATTTGATTTAACATAGTTATTATTACAGCTGTAGTCCTTTCATTTCCTATAACTATACCATTTAGTATTCCTAAAACAAGCACTAATATTATATTTAATATTATTACATTATATAACGCTATAATAGCCCATTTATACGTTTTCTTTCCAGTTGCTAAATAAATATATATCCCAACAGTTACAACTGCTACTATAACTAAAGCTAAAACCAACTTTGAACCATATGTTTTATATATACTACTTAATGTACTTAATTCTGTCACCGGAACTATACTTTTTATATATGCATCACTTACAACAGTTGCAAAAGCATTTTTTGTATCACTTGCAATATTTTTGTCTAAAGAATTAATAATTTCTTCCTTCATTTCAGTCTTAACATCATTCGATACTTGGTCTACCGTATTGTTATCAAAAGACTCTGTTATTTGTCTTACTCCAGCTTTTACACTTACATTTGCCAATATTTCTTGTGCCTTTTCATCAGACATATAGTGACTAAGTACCGTTTTTGCTTCTTGTTCGCTTTTATTTAAATAATCGGATTTTATCATACACGCAAGTATTCCATCTGAACTTAGCACATTACTTATAGCAATTCCAAATGAAAGTACAATGCCACTTATGGTAAGGACTATCATAAATATAACACCTATAATATCTTTTAGCTTCATAATCCTCACCTACTTCCATTTAATCTCTTTTAATACACTATATACAACAAACCTTTTATTTGTATATACATAAGTATCAAAAGGATAACATGTATATAATATTAAAGTTTCTTTATCTTTTATTTTAGTTAGCTTATCTGTCTGGGTGTCTTTTAATATATCTGTTTTACTAACTTTATAAACACATGTTGCATAACTTGTATCTATTATTATTTCATCGCCAATAGCAATGTCTTTTAAATTGTTTAACATATCCTCTCTATTATGCCCACTATATACTACTGTACCACCTTCTGTTGGCATATCACTCCATGTAGAATGACCAATTCCTACAGATAAAATTGATGTTATATCCCCAAAATATACATTGTTTTGAATGCCTAATTCTTCTATCTTAAGTGTTGCATAATTAGAACCATATGATGGATATTTCTTTATACTTTTATCTTCATTTAATTCTACTTTTATTTCTTGTTCACTACTGCTAATAGATATTAAATCTATCATAGATTTCAAAGATTCCATTTTATTACCAAATATGCTAACGCTAAGTCCTACAATTCCTGAACATATCATAAGAGACATCAACATGTTTTTTATAAACCTAGTTTTTGCAGTATGTTTTTTAGATAGTAATATGTAAATAGCTAAAGCAAATACAAATAGAAGAATTGATACTACTACAATTAAAACATGTATCACATTAACTCCTGTATATGTCATTTTTTGAGTTGACATACTAACCTTATCTACAAGCACACCATTTTCATAAATATCCATTGTGTTGTCTTGTGTGTTTATTGTAACCTTGGTTCCTTCACTACTGCCCGATGTATTAGTGCTGCCTATATTATTATTGTTTATATTTGTATCGCTGTTGTTATTTACATTGTTATCCGTAGTAGTAGTATTATTATCTACTTCTTCACCATCTTGTTCTCCAAATTGCAACATTGGTGCACTAGTTATTATACCTGCTGCGGTTGTAAGATTATTATATACAGAGTTTTTTTCATTGGATGTTAGCTTTCCTAAATCTGCAATTTTACAAACGCCTTTACTATTTAATACTCCTACCGAATTTTGCAAATAGGAATAGATTGTATTAAGCTCATCTCCTGTTAGTTTCTTTTGCTTTAATAACCTAGTAAACGTTGTTTTATATGTATTAAATAACGCTGTATCACCACACACCGATTGTGAATTTACATATCCTATAATATCATTTTTTGAAGCAGCAAAAGTATTAGTGCAAAGCACCGCACTAATACCTATTAATATTAAAAATATTGTTATTTTTACTTTTGTTTTCATATCCTCTAACCTTCTATATTTTCATTTATTAGTATATTTCTAGCATTATATACAAATAGTTTGTTTTTTTCATATTTACCTATCATCTTCTCTACTTCTGCTTCCACTTTGTGTAGGTTTTCATATCTATTGTTTTTTGTACTATGTGTATCTGTAGCAAAAAAATGTACTAGTCTTTCTTTTAATAGTTTTTTCACTATTTTTTTTGCAGTATTACCGTATGTTCCCATTAAACTTCCTGTATTACATTGAATCAAAGCACCTTCTTCTACTGCTTGTTTTATCCTATCATAATGAATTCTAAAACATTCGCATCTTTCTGGATGTGCAATAATTGGAATAAGTCCTTTTATTCTTATCTCATATATTGTGTCTAAAACATATGATACATCTGTATTCATTGGAAATTCTATCAAAACATATTTAGAATTTGCTAGTGTAAATATGTCTGTATCTTGCAATATTTGAGAAATATTCCCATATATTGCTATTTCATTTCCTAAATGTAATTTTATTTGTAAATTGTATTTTTCAACTTCATGTTTTAGCAATTCAAAGTTCTGTAAAACCTTTTGCTTGTCATATTCTGCAGGTTCTATATAATGAGGTGTTAAAATTATATCTGTTACACCATTATTTTGTGCATACTTTAATATAGCGACACTCTCTTCTATAGTGTCGCTACCATCATCTACGTCATATATTATATGTGTATGTATATCTATCATTAATACCACCTACTAGTTGTAGTATTTGCCATAGTATTTCTTACCTGTTGTTTTTACACCGTTTACTACAACTCCTGCTATATTTGCTCCTACATTTTCTAACATCTTTTTAGTTTTTTCTAATTCTTCCATTGGTGTAACTTTTACTCTTGTAACTATTACAGTTTTATCTACCTTGGTTGCAACTATTGCTGCATCTGGAACTACTGTTACTGGGGGAAGATCAAATATAATCATATCAAATACTTCTCTCATTGTACCAACAAACGTTTCAAAACTCTTAGAACTTAAAAGTTCACTAGGGTTTGGAGGTACTGTTCCTGCAGTTACAATGCTTAAGTTTTCTATACCTGTTGGTTTTATGTACTTAACATAGTCTGCTGTACTATCTATTAAAAGATCAGATAAACCATTTGTATTAGTTATTGTAAATTGTTTGTGTTGTATACCACGTCTCATATCGCAGTCTACTACAAGTACTTTCTGACCAAGTTGTGCAAATGCAACAGCTAAGTTTGATGATGTAAAGCTTTTTCCTTCTCCAGGTACTGAAGATGTAACCATAACTGTTTTTAAAGTACCATCTACATTAGAAAATTGTAAATTAGTACGAAGTATCTTAACACTTTCTGCAATTATGGATTTAGGATTTTTGTGAGATATTATTTCGCTCATTTTCTTTTGCCTCCTTCTTCCATTTTTTCCGGTATTGATGTAAGCACTGTAAGTCCTATCTTTTCTATTTGTGATGCATCTTTTAATGTTGTATCAAAATAGAACATTGCAAATACAATTGCTAAGCTTAGAACTAGTCCAATTAATGCATATATAATTATTTGTTTTACTATATTAACATTTACTGGATTAGATTGTACTTCTGCTTTATCTATAATAGAGATGTTTTCTATATTATAGATTTCCCTTATTCTTTCACTAAACCTACTCGCTAGTTCATTTGCAATTTGAGCTGCTTCTTCCGCTTTTTCTGATTGTACTGTTATAGATATCATTTCTGTATCAGATACAGTTGAAACTGAAATGTTACCTTGTAACTGAGACACTGTATAATCTAAATCCAATGTATTTATAACATCTTTTAATACAGTTTTAGATTTTATTATTTCTCTATATGTAGCAACAAGCTTTGCGTTTAAATTCAAGTCATTTTGAGTAATTGTTGTACCGTCTACTGTTTGATTATTATTAGTCCCTGTAGCTTGTGTTGTTCCAGTTAAAACTAGTCTTGTTGTTGATTCATATACTGGATCTTGGAAAAACAAAGAATACACTGCTCCAACAAGTACTACAACTAGCGTTACTAATATTACTATTTTAATTTTTGATAAAAAGAATTCAAATAAATCTTTTATGTTAATTTCTTCCATAATTTCTCCTTATATTTTTATAACGATTTCGTACAATATACATTGTAACATAATTCTACATGTTTTTCAACGATATTTACACATTTTTTGTTAATAACTATTTATTTTTATGTAAACTTTCCGTATAATATATTTGTTCATATATTTTGAACAAATATAACTATATTTGTAAAGGAGATTTATTATGTCTAAACCTACTAGTCACAACGTAAGTCCCTATGATTTCAAGTCCGTTTTCGGCTTCACCCCCTGTAGCTGTCACGAAGCCGCAAGAACTGCCGGCAGCGCTCTATACCGGGTGGAATATGAAACCGAATCCTTCAGCCAGATTCTGAAGAAGGTAACCGTTACCTGCATGGGTTGTTACGCAAGTATCACCCGTGATGTTCAGTCCAAGCAAATCAACGGCGAATATATTGGCTTTTAGCTAAGCGAACCACCACAACAAAATTGTTGTGGTGGTTTTATACTTTCAACCATTTATACGCATAAAAGCTGGTAAATTTGTTTTCATTAATCTGCCTCCTTCCATTAGTTATTTCGCCATATCTTACACGCTTTTTTACACGATATATTAGAAAAATTGCAGACGAAATTAATCGTCTGCAATTTTTAACCTCATCTGCCAATAGAGTAATATTCTACTCCAGCATCTGCCATCGCATTCAATGCGTAAATGTTTCTGCCATCGTAAACCAAAGGAGTTCTCATAAGAGCCTTGTACATTTCAGGTGTAACAGCCTTAATCTCTCCCCATTCAGTAAAGATAAAGCACACATTCGCATCTTGTAATGCCTCTTCAGGAGTAGCCACATAAGTGATACCCTCAGGATACTTCTTCTTGAAGTTTTCCACACCAACAGGGTCGTAAGCATAGATATTTGCCCCCTGATTAAGAAGAAGTTCTACATTATCAAGAGACGGTGCTTCTCTTAAGTCATCAGTTCCAGGCTTGAATGTAAGGCCGAGTACAGCAACCTTAAGCCCATTGAAGGTAATCAGCCTGTCTGCTGCCTTTCTAAACAACACAGTCTTCTGCATTGTATTGACATCAACAGCAGCTTCAACAGTTCTCAAAGTATATCCGTGTTTTTTAGCCAAGTATTTCAGTGCCTTGGTATCCTTCGGGAAGCAGCTACCACCGTAACCGATACCTGCGTTAAGGAAATTAGAACCAATTCTCGGGTCATAAGACATTCCAAGTGCAACGTCTTGGATGTTTGCTCCAACCAGCTCACAAAGATTGGCGATATCGTTCATATACGAAATCTTAAGAGCTAGGAAGTCATTCGAAGCATACTTAATCATTTCGGCACTTCTTCTGTTTACAGAGACAATAGGAATACCAAAAGGCTCATAGATTTCCTTAAGCTTAGCTTCTGCTTCCTTGCTTTCAGTTCCAATTACGATTCTTTTTGCCTGCAAGGTGTCTCTTACCGCTGTACCTTGGGCCAAAAATTCAGGATTGCTTGCGACTTCTACCTTGACGTCTTTTACCAAGCAGTCCTTGATAAACTGTTCCACCTTATCGTTAGTTCCGATGGGAACAGTAGACTTGACCACTACCAGGCAGTCCCTTTCTACGCTTTCTGCAATCTGTCTGGAAACAGTTGCAACATAGTTGAGATTGGCAGAACCATCGGGAAGTTCGGGTGTACCTACACCGATAAAGATTGCATCAGCATTTTTGTATGCTGTCTTGTAATCTGTGGTATAGTCCAACCGACCCTCACGATAGTTTTTGACCATGAGCTCTTCTAAGCCCTCTTCGTAGATTGGCGAATGCCCAGACCGCATCATCTGAACCTTTGCTTCGTCCACATCTACACACATTACATTGTGACCTTTCTCCGCAAAGCATACGCCTGCAACAAGGCCAACATAACCAGTTCCTGCTACTGCAATTTTCATAATAAACACGTCCTCCTAATATTAATTTTAATTATTAGTTTTTTAAGATTGCATAATAATTATACCACTTATTATGTCAAATTACAACCATATACCCACTAATTTTATAACATATAAAAAAGGAGTCAACTGAAATAGTAAATTCTATTTGCTCCTCTAGAACAGTAGAAGTTGTAATTACACTTAGTTATTGTAAGAGTTACTTCCGTTTGGTATAATTAAAATGTAGATGGTTCTAGAGGAAAAGAGGTATCTTATGAGTAATTATCAAAAACATCTTTCTCTAGATGACAGAATTTTAATTGAAGAAGGTATTTGCAAAGGTCTTCGCAAATTTCAAATTGCTGAACTTGTTGGCAAATCCCCTTCTACCATTGCTAAAGAAATTAAGAAAAATAGGAAACTTAAGATTAGAAATACTTTTAATGATGATGTTATCAAATGTATTCATTTGAATGAGTGTAAGTCTTGTTCTGCAAGATGTAAAGATTATGAAGAGCCAACCTGTTTTAGACGTGATCGTTTCGTTGGCGCTTGTAATAATTGCCCTACATCTTCCAAGTGTAAACTTAACAAATACTTTTACTACGCTAAAAACGCTCATCAAAATTATTTATACACTTTAAAAGATGCTCGTGAAGGGGTTAACTTAACCACTACCGAGCTCTTTTCTATGGCTAAAACTATTGCTCCATTAATTAATCAAGGTCAATCCATCTATACAATTTTAGAAAACCATAAGGAACTTTCTGTTTCTGCTAAAACCTTGTATACATATATTGAAATGGGGCTTTTCAAAGATTGGGGTATTACAAATTTGTCTCTTAAAAGAAAAGTTAGACGTAAAGTTAAAAGTAAAAAACTCAAGAAAAGAAACGAACCAGCAGATTATTCTGGTAGAAAGTACGAAGATTATCTTGAATTTATTAAGATTAATCCTACCATTCCTACTACAGAAATGGATACTGTTCTTAATTCCGCATCTGGACCATATATTCAAACTTTCTTGTTTGAAAACACTTCTCTTATGGTTGGTAGACTACATTCATTAAAAAACGCTGAATCTATGGCTAGTTCTTTAGATTACTTTCAAGATTTATTAGGTAAAGATTATTACAAGTTATTCTCACTATTACTTACAGACAGAGGTACAGAGTTTTCTAAACCATTGCTTTTTGAAGTAAACCATGAAACAGCAGAACTTAGAACTAACATATTTTATTGTGATGCTCAAACACCTTCGCAAAAACCTCATGTAGAGAACAATCACAATTTTGTTAGAGAAATTTTACCTAACGGTATTAACTGGCACAATTTAACTCAAGAAGATGTAGATTTAATGTTTTCGCATATTAACTCTACTCCTCGTAAATCTCTCGGTGGCAAAACTCCATATGAAGCTTTTTCTTTCTTCTATGGTGAAGATATTCTTAAGAAATTAAACATACAAAGGATACAAAAAGATAAGGTTACGTTACAACCTTACCTTATCAAATTAAAATAAATTCAACTATCTAGAACCATCTGCATGACAATTTAATAACCTTATCTCATCAATATACGTTAATCTTTCACTTCAAAAAATTTTAACTTTATTGGTGCCTTTGTTATGCAAATTTTATTCTATCTACACTTTAATTTTACACCATTTTTATGCAAAAAACAACTCCTAGAGTTCAATTAATCGCTTTTATATAGCTTTTAATCGTTCTCTAGAAGTTACTTTTTCTAAATAGAATTTACTTTTTCAATTGACC